>JAZSHU010000071.1:0-17809 GCA_045533455.1 Acutalibacteraceae bacterium
AAAAAGGCGAAACTGTCGGAATTATCGGCAGAAACGGTGCAGGCAAATCCACTATTCTCAAACTGATCTGCCGTGTTACCCCCCCCACAAAGGGCAACATTTACCTTAACGGCAGAATAACTTCTATGCTTGAAGTCGGAACGGGCTTCCACCCCGAACTGACAGGCAGAGAGAACGTTTATCTCAACGGTGCAATTCTCGGCATGAATAAAGCCGAAATCGACAAGAAATTCGATGAAATCGTTGAATTTTCCGAGGTCGGTCAGTTCATTGACACACCCGTTAAAAGATATTCCAGCGGCATGAAGGTCAAGCTTGCATTCGCAGTTGCATCTCATCTTGACAGTGAAATTATGATTATGGACGAGGTGCTTGCCGTCGGTGACGTTGCATTCCAGAATAAATGCATTGACCGCATGAAAAAGGTTGCGGAAGAAGAAGGCAGAACCATTCTTTATGTAAGCCACAATATGCAGACGGTTAAAAGCCTTTGCAACCGATGTGTTGTTCTTTCTCACGGTCAGGTTGCATTTGAAGGCGAAACCGACGAAGCTATTTCGGTTTATATGCAGGATGAAAACCTTGATAACACAACCTTCTTTGATGTGGCAAACGCAAAACGCCACGACAAATGTAATCAGAGGCATCTGCTTCAGAATCTTCATATGTATGAATCAAAATCGAGCAACATCGGATACGGCGATGTCTTCCCCTTCCGCATAACCTGGAAAAGCGAAAATGATACCGAAAGAGTGCTTATGAAAATGGTCATAAACGGTATTGACGCAACACCCGTAGGCGTTATTTTCGGCGGTGAACTCAATCAGAATACAGGTGAAAATTCTGCCGAATTCGCTTTTGATACATCTTATCTTGTTCCCGGAAAATATACAGTTGATATTATTCTTTACGACGAAGATAAATCAGGCAACATTATGTTTTATGACCGTGCAACAGCGCTGAGATTCAATATAGAACACAACGATAAATCAATCAAGTTAAAGCATTGGTTCAAAAACTGGGGCAACGCTGTTTTACCCTGCATAGAAAAAATTAACGGAGATAATGAAAATGTATAATTTTAAAGATGAAACCTTACTTATAACAGGCGGAACAGGTTCCTTCGGCAATGCCGTGCTTAACCGCTTTCTCAGAACAGATATAAAGGAAATCCGTGTATTCTCCCGTGACGAGAAAAAGCAGGATGATATGCGTCACGAATTTCAGGCTAAGATGCCCGAGGTTGCGGATAAAATCAAGTTCTACATAGGCGATGTGCGTAATATTGACTCACTGAGAGGTGCTATGGTGGGGGTTGACTACGTTTTTCACGCAGCGGCACTCAAGCAGGTTCCCTCCTGCGAATTCTTCCCTATGGAAGCAGTCAGAACCAATGTTATCGGAACGGATAACGTACTCACCGCCGCAGTTGATGCAGGCGTAAAATCAATCATCTGCCTTTCAACGGACAAAGCCGCATACCCCATCAACGCTATGGGTATCACCAAAGCGCTTGAAGAAAGAGTTGCAACCGCAAAGGCAAGAAACGTTGACCCCGATAAAACAAAAATCTGCTGCACACGTTACGGCAATGTTCTTTGCAGCCGCGGTTCAGTTGTTCCCCTCTGGATTGACCAGATTAAAAACGGTCAGCCCATTACAATCACAAATCCCGATATGACACGCTTCATTATGTCACTTGAAGAAGCAGTTGACCTTGTTCTTTTCGCATTCAAGGAATGTGAAAGCGGCGATATATTCGTGCGCAAGGCACCTGCCTGCACAATTCAGGTTCAGGCTGAGGCAGTATGCGAGCTTTTCGGCGGCAAAAAGGAAGATATCAAAATCATCGGTATCCGCCACGGCGAAAAGATGTATGAAACACTTCTCACCAACGAAGAATGTGCAAAGGCTGAGGATATGGGAGATTTCTTCCGTGTTCATGCCGACAACAGAAGCCTTAACTACGATAAATATTTCTCCGACGGCAATGTAAAGCGTGCCGAGCTTACCGAATTCAACAGCAGCAACACCAGACTTCTGAATGTTGAAGAAGTTAAAGAAAAGCTTCTTGAGCTTCCTTACATCAGAGAAAGACTTGAAGAATTCAATTCATAAGGTGAATTTTATGAAGTATAATGTCAGTTTTAAAAACAACGGCAAGCTTAAGCTTCTCATTGTCGTTGGCACAAGACCCGAAATTATCCGTCTTTCGGAAGTAATAAAGAAATGCCGCAAGCATTTTGATTGCATTCTTGCTCACACAGGTCAGAATTACGACTACACACTCAACGGCATTTTCTTTGAGGACCTGAGCCTTGATGCACCTGAGGTTTATCTTGACTGTGTAGGTGAAAATCTTGGTCAGACGGTGGGCAACATCATTGCATCTTCATATGAGCTTATGGAAGAAACAAAGCCCGATGCTCTGCTTATTCTGGGCGATACCAACAGCTGCCTTTCCGCAATAAGCGCAAAAAGGCTTCACATCCCCATTTTCCATATGGAAGCAGGCAACCGCTGCAAGGATGAATGCCTGCCCGAAGAAACAAACAGAAGAATCGTTGATATTATTTCCGATGTGAATATTGCATACTCCGAGCACGCAAGGCGTTACCTTGCGGAATGCGGTCTGCCCAAGGAAAGAACCTATGTTTCGGGTTCACCCATGGCAGAAGTGCTTAATGCAAATATTGATAAGATTATGGGCAGTGACATTCTTGAAAAGCTTGGTCTTGAAGAAAAAAAATATATTCTCCTCTCCGCACACAGAGAAGAGAATATCGATACCGATAAAAACTTCCTTTCGCTGTTCAATGCACTTAATGCACTTGCAGAAAAATACAATATGCCCATTCTTTATTCCTGCCATCCCCGTTCAAGAAAAAAGCTTGAAAATTCGGATATTGTGCTTGATGAAAGAATTGTTATGCACGAGCCTCTGGGCTTTTCGGATTACAACCGTTTGCAGACGGGTGCATTTGCCATTGTATCCGACAGCGGCACTCTCCCTGAGGAAAGCAGCTTTTATCTCAGCATAGGCAAGCCCTTCCCTGCAGTATGCATAAGAACATCAACCGAGCGACCCGAAGCACTTGACAAGGGCTGCTTCGTGCTTGCAGGTATTGACGAAAAGGGTCTGCTTCAGGCGGTTGAAACCGGTGTTGAACGTACGGGCAGCCGAGAGTGCGCAACTCCCGTGCCCGATTATACCGATAAAAACGTTTCCGATAAAATTGTAAGACTTATTCAGAGTTATACGGGAATAGTCAATAAAATGGTTTGGAGAAAATTCTGATGAATATTCTTATTACAGGTGCCAAGGGCTTTGCAGGCAGAAATCTTGCCGCAAATCTCCGCAACATAAAAGAGGGCAAAAACAAAACAAGACCCCAAATTCAGATTGACGAAATCTTTGAGTATGATATTGATTCCACACCCGAAGAGCTTCACGAATACTGCCAAAAGGCGGATTTTGTATTCCACCTTGCAGGCATAAACAGACCCAAAGAAGCAAGCGAGTTTTCGGGAAACTACGGTATTCTGGGCGTTGTTCTGGGCGAGCTGAAAGCCTGCTCAAACAAAGCACCCGTTATGCTTTCATCATCGGTGCAGGCTACCCTTGAAGGCAGGTTTGCAGGCTCGGAATACGGCAAAAGCAAGCTGGAAGCGGAAAATATGCTTTTCGAATACGGAAAAGAAACGGGTGCAAAGGTGCTTGTTTACCGTCTGCCCAATCTTTTCGGCAAATGGTGCAGACCCAACTATAACTCCGCCGTTGCAACCTTCTGCAACAACATTGCAAAGGATTTGCCCATAACCGTAAATGACCCTTCTGTTGAGCTTGAGCTTCTCTACATTGACGATTTTGTTGACGAAATGCTCAATGCACTTGAGGGCAAAGAAACAAAGGCAGGCGATTTCTGTGCATTCGGGATTACTCACAAGGTAACTCTGGGTGAAATCGTTGAGCTTCTTGAAAGCTTCAGGTCACAGAGGGAAACTCTTGTTATGCCCGAAATCCCGTATAATTCATTTGCCAAAAAGCTTTATTCAACCTATCTTTCCTACCTTCCCGAAGAAAAGGTAAGTATTCCTTTGAAAATGAACTGCGACGACAGAGGCAGTTTTACAGAAATATTAAAGACCGTAAACTGCGGTCAGTTTTCCGTTAACGTAAGCAAACCCGGAATAACAAAGGGTCAGCACTGGCACAACACAAAGTGGGAATTCTTTATTGTTGTTTCAGGCACGGCGCTTATTCAGCAAAGGGAAATCGGCACGGATAAGGTGCTTGAATTCCGTGTTTCGGGCGATAAACCCGAGGCGGTGCATATGCTTCCGGGCTTTACTCACAATATTATCAATCTTTCCGAAACGGAAAATCTTGTAACGCTTATGTGGGCAAACGAGCAGTTTGACCCCTGTAAGCCCGATACTTTTTTTGAAGTGGTGTAATTTTAAATGGGTATAAAAAATGCCGGACTGAGAGAATATGAAAAAATACTGTTGGATATTCTTGCCAACGGTCTTTTCGGTGCAGGGCGCAGGGTTGACCTTAACGAGGAAAACCTGAATGCGGTCTGGTGCGAAGCATACGCTCAGGCAGTCACTCTCATGGCATTTCACAACTCAGGCGAAAACATTCTCAAAAACGAAAAATGCGGATACATCCGCCAAAAGCTGAACAGTAACCTTGCCAACAATGCAAAAATCGACTATGAACACGTTCACATCTGCGATATTATGAAAAAAGCAGGTGTTCCCTGCATAATTCTCAAAGGCTTCAGCTCATCGCTTTATTATCCCGACCCTCTTATGCGTTCAATGGGAGATGTGGATTTTCTTGTTGATACGGATGATTTTGAGCGGGCAAGCAAAGCACTGATTGAAAACGGCTATGAAACAACAGGCAAAAACCATGATGTTCACGATATATTTCTGGGCAGGGTCTGCCGCTGCGAAATGCACTTTCAGCCCTCAGGCATACCCAAAGGCAAGGCAGGTGTAAAGGTAAGAAAATATCTCAGGGATATTTTTGAAAAATCTCAGACGGTACAGACAGAGCTTGGTGAAATAGCCGTACCCTCAGCCTTCCACCACGGGCTGATTATTCTGCTTCATATGTGCCACCACCTGACGGGTGACGGTCTGGGGCTCCGCCATCTGTGTGATTGGGCGGTATACCTTCACACTGTAGGTGAGGCTGAATTCCTTGAAATGTCTGAAAAGGTGCTTAAGGATATCGGTCTTTGGGAATTCGCAAAAACAATGACCTTCATCTCCTGCGAATATCTTGGTCTGCCGGGTATGGATTGGGCAAAAGATACAAATAAAAAGCTGGCGGATTACATTCTCATTGATATCATTATCGGCGGTAATTTCGGTCAGAAAAGTGCAGACAGAAGCCACGAAAGCCTGCTCATTTCAAGCAAAAACGAAAAAGAGGTTTCAATGCTGAAGCAGTTTTTCATCTCCGCCAACAGTATTGTATATCACAACTGGAAAATTACACGAAAGCTTAAGTTTTTGTTACCCCTGGGCTGGGTTTTCTTCGGCGGAAGGTATGTCATCCGCTCAATTCTGGGCAAACGTCCCAAAATCCGCCCCGGTAAGGTTGCAAAAGAAGCATCCGAAAGAATAGATATCTACTCGGATCTTAAACTTTTCGGTAAGGACGGAGAGCAAATTTAAAACAGTACACTGCAAATATAGCTAGTTTTTCAAAAATAAACCAATCTAAATAATATATCTATAATTGCAAAAATTTCCTTTGGGGGTTATTCGGATGACAGAAAGAGACAAAAGAACTCTATTCTTATGTGAATTAAGAGCAAGAAGAATGCAGATTATGAGACATATTCCGAAATTAAATTCTTTTGGAAGCGCAAAACATTATGGTGAAGAACCGATTATGACAACAGAAAACGGAAGAAAGCTGTTGATTGATGCTGTAAATTCTGAAAAACCTTTTATGGCAGCACGTTTCGGAACATCTGAGGGAGCTGCTCTTTATGAATATTGGAAGAAAAAACTATTTAACGGAGAGTATTCAGTTAAATTTTTAGATCAGATCTGCACATTGTCCGGATTCTTTCCGAATAATTTAGAAAAGCTTTATGATTGGGCGGAATTAGAGACTGCTGCTTGCTCAGATCTGGATTTGCTTGGCTGTATGAATTTTGTAGGAGAAGAGTGGATTTATAAGACGTTTTGTGCCAATGCAAAACTTATGCCTGCGGGAGGTCTTGCTTCTGCCTCCAAAGGTTGGGCCTGGATTCTTGAAGATAAAAAGGTTCTTGTTGTGCACCCGTTTACCGAAACAATTCAGTCCCAATATAATAATAATCGAGAAAAAATTTTCCCAGGTACAAACGCACTGCCATTATTCGATTTAAAATGCGTAAAAGCTGTTCAAACCATAGCTGATGCAACAGACAATCGCTTCTCCGATTGGTTTGAAGCGTTGGATTATATGACAGAAGAAATACTCAAGCAGGACTTTCAGGTTGCACTGCTTGGTTGCGGAGCTTACGGTTTTCCATTAGCATCCCGCATCAAAAAAATGGGTAAAACAGCAATACATATGGGTGGTTCTTTGCAAACTCTGTTTGGAATCAAAGGTAGTCGCTGGGATCAGCAATATGGTAATATGTATAACGATGCATGGGTTTATCCATCAGAAACAGAAAAACCTGCAGGCTTTGAAAAAGTTGAGGGCGGATGCTATTGGGCGCCTTAATAAACACGGTGATAATTATGAAAAAGATTTTTAAATTAACAGCCCTTGTGCTTATTGCCGCTTTACTGGTTGCGGCTTTTGCAGGCTGTCAGCCTTCAGATAAGCCCACGGAAAATACAACCTCGGCAACCGAGAATCAGAACACCTCTGCAGCCGACGGTAATACGCTTAATCCTGAGGATGTTCAGTGGAACGGTGAAAAATATGAGCCTGCAGACAACACGGGGCTTATCAACATCCTGCTTATCGGTCAGGACAAACGTGAAGGCGAAGGCAGGCAGCGTTCCGATGCTATGATTCTCTGCTCTTTCAACCCTCAGACCAATAAAATGGCAATGATTTCGTTCCTTCGCGACCTTTATGTTCAGATTCCCGGCTATGAGGATAACCGCCTTAACGCGGCATATGCCTACGGCGGCTTTGACCTTCTTAAAGAAACCCTTGAACTAAATTTCGGCATAACCGTTGACGGCTGCTTTGAATCGGATTTTGAGGGCTTTGAAAAAATTATCGATACCGTAGGCGGTGTTGATATTGAGCTTACCGCCGAGGAAGCGGATATTGTTGGTGCAAGCGAAGGTCTTTGCACGCTTAACGGAAAGCAAGCACTCACCTACGCAAGAATCAGAAAAATAGACAGCGATTTTCAGCGTACCTCAAGGCAGAGAAAAATTATGGGTGCCGTATTTGAAAAAGCAAAAGGATATTCACTCACGGAGCTTGCAATGTTCTTCGGCGAAATCCTGCCCCTTATGGCAACGGATATGACAGAGGATGAAATAATGTCACTTGCCCTGACCTTTGCATCTTCCTTCCAAAGCCTTGAAACAGAAAGCTTTACTGTTCCCGCAGAGGGTACTTATAAAAATGAAATGATACGTGGAATGGCAGTGCTTGTCCCCGACCTTGCAGAAATCAGAGAGCTGATTTTTGAAGAATATCTGCCTATGTAAAATAAAAACTCAGGTGAAATCTATGAAATTCGCAAAAAAAATTACAGCATTAATTCTTGCTCTTCTTATGCTTTCGGTATATTTACCCTTCACTTTTGCGTTTGAAGAAAAAAGCTCTGATGACTACACTGCGGAAAGCAACACGGAGTTTGCAATAAAAACCGCTGAGATAATCAAAAGCGAAAATGCTGCCGATGCAATGCTCAGAATTATGGGAAAGTTCAGTGAAATGCCTTCCGATGATGTTTTTTCTCTTGCAAAGGAATCTGTAATTTCGGATGACGGCAGATTTGTTTTGCAGTTTTCGGAAGAAAAAGACCTTCTTGCCTGCCTTGACAAGCTGAACAACAATCCCCGCATTATCTATGCCGAACGGGATATGCCTGTTTATACGGGAGCGGTTGAGAAATCGTCGGAATTTCTCTCCTGGGGCATTGAGGCTATAGACGCCCATATTTATTCTCAATCAATAACTCCGTCCTCAGGTGACTCCGTAACCGTTGCAATAGTTGACAGCGGCTGCGAGGATATTGATTTTATCAAGGATAAACTGGTAGACGGCTATGATTTTTTTGAGAATGATAAAGATGCTTTTCAGGATGAAAGCGTTGACAGCCACGGAACATTCCTTGCAAGCATAGTTACGGATTGCGTGGGCAGTCTTCCCGTTAAGATTATGCCCGTAAGAGTTCTTAACTCCAAATCAGGCTCGCTGATAAATGTTGTTAACGGAATAATATATGCAGTTGATAACGGTGCCGATGTTGTTACCCTGAGTCTGTGTGCGATTCTGTATAATTATTGCAAACCCCTTGAGGATGCGCTTGATTATGCTCAGGAAAAAGGCGTAACTGTTGTTGTGTGTGCGGGAAATGCTGCAAGTGATGTTAAGAATTTCTGCCCTTCTCACTGCGAAAATGCACTCACCGTATCTTCCGTTAATGAGGATCTGATTTTTTCCGAAAGCTTTTCGAATTTCGGTAACAAAATTGATCTTGCCGCACCGGGTGAAAACATTGTGGGATACAATGCTTTGGGTGAAACAATTGCTATGAGCGGCACATCAATGTCGGCAGCTTTTGTTTCCGCAGCGGCAGCTATGTTTATTCTCGATAATCCGGGCTGCACCGCTGAACAGGTAACATCCGTGCTGACTTCAAATGCACAGGATCTGGGTGAAGCGGGAAAAGATGTTTATTACGGCAGCGGTATGGTCAGACTCGGAAATCTGATAACCCCTAAGCTGAAAATTAAAAACAACACGGGAACAAAAACAATCAGCTACGGCGAAACCCTTCGTCTTACCGCTGAAATTGCAAACGAAATCAATAATTCCTCCGTTTGGTGGTATGTTGACGGAGTTAAAAGCGGCGAAGGTAAAACCTTTGAGGTTTCTCCCGAAAGCGGCAGTGTCGAAGTAAGTGCAAAGCTTGTTGATTCCGACGGAATTGTTATCAAAAATACTATCGGCAATGAGATATGCGATTCCCAGACGGTTTCGGTCAGATCCGGATTCTTTCAGAAGCTTATTTCATTTTTCAAGAATCTTTTCAGACTCAACAGAACGGTAATTCAAAGAATATACTTTTTGAAATGATGTATGCTTACGCATATGATGAATGATATATTCCTTCGGAATATGATGTGTTGCGTTGCAACATTAAGGATAGGCTCCGCCTATGACCGATTATTCCTTAACTATTCACTTTTCATTATTCACTATTCACTGTTTCAAAAAGTATAAGATTATAATGAAAAAGGCTTGTATGGCATCAACCATACAAGCCTTTGCTGTTAATTGAGCAAACTGCCTTCTGCGAGTTGCTTTAAGAAATCCTCTAAATCCGCCTCTGCTTCTTCCCTTGGCACATCATAATTCTTAAGCATTGCATCAAGAAGTTCTTCAAAGGTTTTTTCGTTCTGCAGCTCATCCCAAAGAAATTTGCTGACAGGATTGAGACCGACTATATTGGTTCCGCATGAAGAATCAACAGGCACGGCAATAAATTCACCTGCGATTTCTCTGACAATAAACCCTTGCTTTACGCTGTATCTTTTGTTTTCCATATAAAGTTACCTCACATATAAAACTCTTTATACCACTGTGCGAATTTACGAAGTCCTGCACGCAGGGAGGTTGAGGGCTTGAAACCGAAATCCCTTTCGAGTGCGGAGGTATCCGCATAGGTTACGGGCACATCACCTGCCTGCATAGGCACAAGCTGTTTGTGGGCTTCAAAATCATAATCCTCGGGCAAAACCCCTGCACGGATAAGCTCCTGCTGAAGAATATCAACAAAATCAAGCAGATTTTCGGGGCTGTTGTTGCCTATGTTATAAACTCTGTAGGGGGGCACGGGGAGACCGTCCTCGCCGTTTTCCTTTTCGGGGGCACACTGCATAATGCGTTTGATGCCCTCAACAATATCGTCAACGTATGTAAAATCTCTTTTGCAGTTGCCGTAGTTGAAAATCTGAATGTTATCCCCTGCCCTGAGCTTGTTTGTAAAGCCGAAATAAGCCATATCGGGTCTGCCTGCAGGTCCGTAAACCGTGAAGAAACGAAGCCCCGTTGAAGGGATATTATAAAGCTTTGAATAAGCGTGTGCCATAAGCTCGTTGCTCTTTTTGGTTGCCGCATAAAGGCTTACGGGGTTATCCACCTTATCGTCAGTGCTGTAAGGGATTTTTTTGTTTGAGCCGTAAACGCTTGAGGAAGATGCGTAAACAAGATGCTCAACGGGATGATTGCGGCAGGCTTCAAGGATGTTGTAGAAACCGATAACATTGCTCTCAATATAAACATCGGGGTTGGTGATTGAATAGCGTACACCTGCCTGCGCCGCAAGGTTAACAACAACATCAAAGCCGTATTTTTCAAAGCATTCGTCAATAAGGGGCTTATCTGCTATATTACCCTTTATAAAAACCCATCGGCAAGCTGTTTTTTCAGCGGCAAGCTTTTCAATTTCACGAAGTCTGTATTCCTTGATGGATACATCGTAATAGTCATTCATATTGTCTATGCCGACAATTTTAATATTGTCAACGGTTTTCATAAGCTCCGTTACAAGATTTGCGCCGATAAATCCCGCCGCACCTGTTATAAGCACGGTTTTGCCGTTAAGATTAACATTCTGTGTTAACATATATTTTTCCTCATCCGTAAATTATTTTGTTTACTCTTCTTGCGGCATCGTTTATATCAAACGAAACGATTGCCATACCGTTGTAACGCTTGTAAACATAAGCATCGCTGAAGGGAACGTGATGGGATTCCATCTTAAGTCCGCTGCTCAATGCATCTGTTGCAACCTCTGAAACAATAGATGTAAGCTCACCAAGGCTTATATTTGTTTTAACAAGACCGAATGCGAAATTGGTTAAATCATAAATTTCAGAAAGGCTCTTTTCGGTAATGATTTTCTTTGCAAGGGTTTCGATAACATTTCTCTGCCTTGCGGTTCTCTTGAAGTCACTGTCAATCTTTCTGATTCTCATATAAGCCAGTGATCTGTCACCGTTAAACTGATTGGGGCCTGCGCTGAATTTAACCTTACCGCCGTTATAGTTGGTAAGATAATCCGCTTCAGCCTGAGTAAGACTGATTGTTATACCGCCTGCCTTATCAATAAAATCGGTAACGCCGTTGAAATCAATAACCACAAAACGCTGGATATCAAGGTTAAAAAGCTGATTTACCGTATTTACCGCAAGACCTACGCCGTCAAAGGAATAGGCGGCGTTGATTCTGTTCCATCCTCTGCCTTCAATGGGGACAAGCGAATCTCGGAGAATTGAAACCATTTTGATTTCGCCTGTTTTTTTGTTATAGGACAAAACTATCATGGCATCGCTTCTGCCGCGCTCACGGGTAACATCTCTTGAATCCGTGCCCAGAACAAGAATGTTTTCGATGTTGGGGTCTTTCTTTTCGACTTTATAAATCGGTGTTTTGCCGTAAACGCTTTTTGCATTTTCGTTTCTGCCGAAGGAAGCGTTTCTGTCATAGCTGTCACCCTTTATGTTTCCGCCGCCGCCATTAACATCGTGGGGAAGTGTTTCATAATCCCTGCCCACTTCATCTGCACCGATGGTAACATCTGCCCATTCCTCGGGCTGAGGGTCAGTTTCAGGCATAACATATTCATCGCTTCTCTCTACAATATCAACCTCCTCATAAGCGTTTTTGTTATAGCTTATGATAAGCGGCAGTGCGATGCCTGCAAGGGTTCCTGCGATAATCACAAAGAATATCAGGAGGCATATAAGAAATATTTTCTTTTTGCTTGTTTTCTTTTTCACATTAACACCCGTTTCCTTATTTAATCAGGTCTTTATACTGATAGACCTTCACATAGTCAACAATAAACTCCGCGCCCTCTGCGGGAGCATTCTCTCTTTCGGAAGGAATTCCGTTTTCGCCGCGCATTTCAACCGAAAGGATGATGTATTCTTCATTCTGACTTACTCCGCCGAAATCCGTGCGGAAGGTTTCAACACCGTTGATATAGAAAATATATTCATTTTCGTTCCATTCAAGGCCGTATGTATTGAATTCTTCATATGGATTGTTTTTCAGAAGAAAGCGTGTTGCACCCAACATCTGATGTTCGTCGCCGTAGCCGTCATAATGAAGATTGGTGGAAACATTATATTTAAACAGCCTTTCGTAGCCGTCACTTTCAAAAACATCAATTTCCGTGCCGTCTCTGCCGCTGCCGTCCGCATTGTAAACGCCTTCATTCATAAGCCAGAAGGCACTCCAGATATCCGCACCCTTCGGCAGAATGCATCTGCACTCAAAGTAACCGAATTTCTGACTGAAACCGTTTTTCGCATCCGAATCCGTATCAATGCCTGCGGTGTACCAGCCTGCACCCTTGCCGCCCATACCGTCTTCAAGGTAAACAACGGGAATAACAAGGTTGCCGTCTTTCGTTTCGGCAAGATACTGATTCCAGTAGCTGCCCTTTCTCGCCTCGGTTGTGTTGCCGTACTGATAATGACCCGACCACACGCTGCGGTCAAGCTCGCCGCTGAAATCCTCGGTAAACATAACCTCAAATTTCTCCATATCAACCTTTTCACCCATAGGAAAACAGGGAATATCAAGGGAAGTGCAGATAAGTATGATTATTGACGCAAAAAAAGACAGAATACTTTTCATAACATCTCTCCGTTAATAAATTATTTTCCAACCTATACAGAGATATTATACAAGTATTCCGTGCTTTTATCAATATTAAATTGAAATTTTGAGGTGTTACCTGTTCATCATATAATACACAACCCCGTAAATCACGGCAGCGAGTGTGCCGTAAACAATAACGGGACCTGCAATTTTGAACATATTGGCACCCGTACCCAGGATTTTGCCCTCGCTCTGATGCTCCATTGCAGGCGAAACAATTGAATTTGCAAAGCCTGTTATGGGCACAATAGTCCCTGCACCTGCGTAATACGCGATTTTATCGAATACGCCCAGTGCCGTCAGCAACGCGGCAATAACGATAAGGGTTACGGGAATGAGCATCTTCACCTCATCCGCATCCGCACCAAGCTTTTCATAAAGCATACCGATGCCTTCGCCCGATGCACACACCAATCCGCCGATGACAAAGGCAAAAATTCCGTTTTTCAGCTTGTTTGTAGGCGGTGATGCCTTCTTTGCCATTTTGCCGTATTCTCCACCGGTTATTTTCATAAAATCACTCCGTTCATATCTGTAATATTTTGCTTCATTTCTTCAGATTTATTCGATGATATATAAAAAAGGAGCCTCCGCCTATGCGGAAGCCCCCCTTTTGCCGAGCGGATTTATTTCATACCGTTTTCGTAAGCTTCAATCATTTTCTTAACCATCTGACCGCCTACGCTGCCTGCTTCCTTGGAAGTGAGGTCGCCGTTGTAGTCCTGCTTAAGGTTAACGCCATCTTCTCTTGCAGCTTCCATCTTGAACTGGTCAAGAGCAGCTCTTGCCTGAGGAACAACTGAATTATTCTTTGACATTTTCATTACACCCCTTTGAATTCAATTTGCGTTTGCTCTATTATTTTTGCAATCCGTTCGGGGTTTATTAATGTTAATTTTTTGTGTTTGAGGGAGATTTTGATTTGTTAATGCATACAAAAATGATACTTGCCGTTTTTATAACATCATCAGGATTTTGAAACAAGCGACAAAACCTTGCGTGCAATCTTATAAACAGGTCCTTCAAACTCTTTTTCGATATCTTTGAGATGCTTGCGGATTTCGATGCTCTGAGGGCAGTGCTTTTCGCATTTGCCGCATCCTATGCATGCGGATGCGGGAGACGAATTTTCACTCATTGCTGTGCACATAATGTAATCCGTAAATGCATTGAATTTTTTCTCGGCAAAGCGTCGGTTATACGCCTCAAAAATCCTGACAATGTTAATATTCTCGGGACATGACATGCAATATCCGCAGCCGGTGCAACCGACCTTCATCTTTGCACTGATGGATTTTACAACCTCCTGAAGCATTGCTTCCTCTTCGGGACCCAGCTCACCGATTTCAACGGCTGAAGCCGTATGAATGTTATCCGCTACCATCTCGTCGGAATTCATGCCCGAGAGCACAACCGTAACCTCAGGCTGATTCCAGAGCCAGCGGAATGCCCACTGTGCAGGAGTACGCTTGATTTTATAATTATCAAAAATCTGTTTTGCTTCTTCGGGAAGATTATTGACAAGTTTTCCGCCGCGGAGCGGCTCCATAATCATAACCGGGATTCCTTTTTCGTTTGCATACTTAAGACCCCGTCTTCCCGCCTGAGAATTCTCATCCATATAGTTATACTGTATCAGGCACATATCCCAGTCATATGCATCCAGCAATTGGCAGAACATGTCGGAATTTCCGTGGTAAGAAAACCCTATTTGTCTGATTGCTCCGCTTGCCTTCTTCTCAGCAATCCAATCCTCAATACCGATACCCTTCAGTCTGTTCCATGTTTTTGTATCGGGGAGCATATGCATCAGATAATAATCAATATGGTCGGTCTGAAGGCGTTTTAATTGCTCGTTAAAAAACTTATCCAGCATTTCCGTGCTTCTTATAAGATAATTCGGAAGCTTCGTCGCAATATAAACCTTGTCACGAATGCCGTTTTTGCTGAATATTTCACCCAAAGCGGCTTCGCTGCCGGGATATATATAGGCTGTATCAAAATAGTTGATGCCGTTATTGACCGCCGACATTACCTGCCGCTCGGTTTCTTCCATATCAATCTTGCCCTTCTTTTTTGGAAATCTCATACATCCGAAGCCCAGAACAGACAGATCATTGCCGTATTTATCCTTTCTGTAATTCATACAGCACCTCCTTAAACTTGATGGAATAATTCTATCATAAAATAATTTGATTGTATACAGAAAAAGTATGTTTACCTTTATTTTGTGATTACCGCAGCACGGCTTTATAACATAAATTGAAAGTCAGACAATAAAAAGGGTTAAAATATAAGTGAAAAATTGAGATTCGGTACAGTGAGAACGGCTCCTTGGTTTGTTTAATATGATTTATAAATACCTTCTTCATACCATATGCGGTTCATAAGCTCATAAATATAGTATATAGTATAAGATAAAGCCGACGGGTTGAAATCCGTCGGCTTTGGTGATTATTAAGATTATCCGAGGGCGACCATGCTGAAAACGAGTGCGAAAAGAGCAACTGTTTCGCAAAGACCGACAACGGTGATGTACTGTGAGAAGCCTTTGCCTGTTTCTGCAAGAGCGTCTGCACCTGCGGCGCCTGCTTTACCCTGAACAACAGCCGAAACTGCCATTGCAATGCCCGATGCGATGCCGAGACCGAAAAGGAATGCGGGGTCTGCATCTGCCGAGCTCATCTGCTGCATAAGAAGGAAGCCGTAGATAGTCTGTGTGAGAGGTGCACCTGCAAAAACGGTAAGAATGAACGGAGCAGCTTTGTTGCTCATATAGCACTTTTTCCATGCGCCGATTGATGCCTGACCTGCAATGCCGATACCGATTGCAGAGCCTGTTGCGGCAATACCCATTGCCAGAGCTGTTGCTAATAAACCTAAATTCATAATGATTCTCCTTAATTTTCAATTTGTTCTTTAAAGGGGCTGAATTTATGTCCGCTCCAGGACATATCAAGATGCGATGAGAATTCCAATGTGTTGAGTCTTATGCCGTGAACAATAACAGAGAGAACATTCAGTATCATGTTAAGTCCGTGACCGAACACAAGAAGCACTATCGCAATTATCATAAACAGGAAATTACCGAGCAGGGGACCTGCAAGCTCGTTGACCGTTGCGGATATTGCCGCACCTGCAAGACCGACCGCCCAGAGACGGATGTATGAAACAATATCCGAGAAAACATTGACAACTCCGAGCAAAACGGAAACGATGTTCTTGAGACTTGCAAGAATTGATTTGACGATGTTCCCTTCATAGTTTGAGAACACGAAGCTCATCACGAAGCCTGCTATTACAAGAACAAGGGCAGCCGTACCGACGGGAATGCCGCCTAAAACAAGCCCGAAGCTGAACACTTCAGCGTTTACAACGAAACTCAGCACCACATAAAAGATGCCGATAAGCTGCATGATTGAACCGATATCGCCGAGAATTTTAACCGATTTTCTGTTCCTTGCGGCAACCTTGATGTGCGCCACGGTGAGCTGAACAAGAGCCAGCGAGAAGCAGAATATCTGCAGGTTCTGTGCAGTTGTGAGACCGTATTCGCCGTTTGTCCAAGGAGGATACCAGATTTTGTCGGTATAAACATTCGAAATAACGGGTATCGACAATTTCTGAAGCCATTCGGGCAGCTGTTCGGGAGAAAGACCGAACCATGTGCAGGTCAGAGTGCCCCAGAGAATTGTGGAAAGTCCGAATAGTCCGATAAGCAAAAATGCAGGGGGAACTTTTTTCTTTGACGCAAGTGTTTTTGCAATCAAAATTCCCGTAACGGCAGAGATAAGCAGTCCGTAACCGCCGTCACCGAAGATAATTCCGAAGAAAATGAGGATAAATCCGAGAAACCAACCGGAAATATCATATTCAAAATATCCGGGAACCGTGCCGAGAAAGTCGGTCAGCGGATAAATAAGGCTGACGAACTTGTTATTTTTCAGCTTGGTGGGAACGTTATCTTCTTCGGTGGGTTCTTCAACGAGGAGTCCCCATGAATTTTCCTTTGCGGTCTGCTTGAGACATTCAAGATTTTCTTCCTCAACATAACCCGTGAAATATGAAACGGTTACATCGGAAAGATTTTCGTTTGCCATGCCCGTCGCATAAACCTCGAATTCAATTTCTTTTTCGCAGGATTTGATTGCTTTCTTTATGCTGTCGGCACAGTCTGCGAAAGAAGCAATTTTTTCATCAATCTCTTTGATGCGGTTGTTCAGATTTTCAGCTTTTTGCTTCAATTCAGTTGTTGATACCGAGGGCATTTCAAGCCGGTAAGACTTCAAGGATTCAATAACCTCATCTTCGCCTTCAATACCCGATTTGATTAACAGGAATTTTACGGAAGATTTTGTTTTTTCAAGAGGCAGGGTTTTTACGCTTTCGCCGATATTTTCATATTCTTTTATCGGCATTTCAAAAAGCGAGATATCAACGCCTTTTTCGGATAAAACATTGAGTTTTTCGGGGTCAATCTCACCCCAGTCCGCAAGTCGGTCAAGCTCTGTAGCGAGGGTAATTTTTTCAGCCGAACAAAGCTTTTTTTCTTCCTCGAGAGCAACGATTTCTTTTGATACGGAAATCGCCTTTGCGATATCGATATTTTCCTGCTTTATCTTTTTGTTTTTCTTCTCCGACACGCTGAAAAGCGCACTTTCAAGCAAAGATACTCTTTCCTTGAGTTCTTCAAGCTTTTTGCCCGAGCCTTCAAGCGATTCGATATGAAGAATTCCGAGCTTGCGGAGTTTTTTGAGCGTTTCGGATTTTTTATCTCCCATAATTATGAGAGAAACTTTTTTCATGGGCACTATCATAACGAGTACACCTCCGTTTCGGGAGATATTTCATTGCGTGCCGCAATTTTGCGTTTTGAAATCTTTGAGCGGACAACTGCGCTTACCTGCTGATCCGCCATGT
>JAZSHU010000061.1:0-11047 GCA_045533455.1 Acutalibacteraceae bacterium
GATGTGATTTTCCCCGAAATAACCTTGAAATATGACATCTTACCAACGAAGGGGTCAGCAACGGTCTTGAAGCAGATAGCTGCAAGGTCGCCGTTTTCATCACAGGTAAGGTCACCCTCAGAAGCAACTGAAGCTGCGTCAGGAGCGGACTGAACGATGCTGTTATTGATAAGGTCAACAGCTTCAAGCTGATAACCGGAGCAAGCATAAACGGGGCAGATATCGCCGGCAAGGATACCGGTCTTGAGGCCTCTGTCGATTTCTTCATCGGTAAGGGGTTCGCCGTCAAAGAACTTCATCATAAGCTCTTCGTCAGCACTTGCAACAGCTTCGATGAATGCTTCTCTCATTCTGTTGGTTCTCTCATCGTTTTCGGGCATGGGAGCGTCTGAGCGCTTGCCGTCTTTGTATGAGAAAGCTTCGTTACGTGAGAAGTCAACGTATGAAATAACCTTGTCGCCTTCAACATAAGGAACAACAACGGGGCAGATTTTGTTGCCGTATTCTTCTTTAAGTGAATCAAAAGTCTTGTAGAAGTGAGCATTTTCACCGTCACACTTTGTGATAGCGAACATCTTGTTGATGCCTCTTTCGGTAGCGGCGTTAAAAGCCTTCTCTGCACCTACGTCAAGGAGATGGCCTGAAGCGAGAACGATAAGCACTGCACCTGCTGCACGGATACCTTCACTCATACCGCCTGCGAAGTCAAAAAGACCCGGAGTGTCGATTATGTTAATTTTTGTGTTTTTCCATTCATATGAGGCAATAGCTGAAGCTATTGAACACTTACGTCTTTTTTCTTCTGCATCAAAGTCCATAACAGTGTTGCCGTCTGCAACTCTGCCAAGTCTGTCAGTTGCGTTTGATACGTAGAGCATAGCCTCTGCGAGAGTGGTTTTACCTCTGCCGCCGTGACCGGCGAGAACGATGTTTCTGATGTCTTTTGCGCTGTAAGATTTCACGATATATCCTCCTTTATTTGCATACTGCACAATTATGCAGCAGGAAAATCTTATTTTGCTAAAAATAAAATTTCGCACCGTATTGTATAGGATTATATCACAAAAGTTTTCCCATTTCAATGATTTTTTTGTTGTTTTTTATGAATAAATAAGAAAAATTTCTCAAGTTTTTGTTGCTTTGCAATAGCGGTTCATCGTATTTAACGAAAAACAATGCAGTTTTTTGTGACAATATACAAAAAGCCCCGCTCAGAGAGCGAGGCTATAATTTGCAGAGTTTATGATTTGTTCCGACCCCAGAGGTGAACAATGCCTTCGTCGTTGAGGGCTTTCACAAGGAAGAAAGTGATGGGCAGGGTGAAGATTCCCATAACTCCGAAAAGCTGAACGCCCAGATACATTCCCATGAGTGTAATAACAGGATGCATACCCACATTCATCGAAACAAGCTTGGGTTCGAGTATCTGACGGATAACGGTGACTGTGGCATAAAGCACAAGAAGTCCGATGCCCAGACCGAAATTACCTGAGAAAAAGCTGATTATCGCCCAGGGTACCATTACTGTTCCTGTGCCGAGAACAGGGAAAATATCAACAAATGCAGTGACTATGGAGATTGCAATAATATATCCGCCGTCATAAACACCGATAAATTTCAGAACGTTGAGTCCGATGGCAACTTCACAGAAGGTTATGAGTATAATGGTTGCATAGGACTTAACCATTTTGCCCAGAATGTCACCGAAAAGTCTTTTTGTTTTGACAAGTGCCGCTTCATGGGATTCCGAAACGGAAGATTTTATCATTTTGGTAAAATTGTCGTAATCGCAGGTAAGGAAGAAGCAGGCAATGATGCTTATAAACACGGCGGTGAAGAAAACAGGGATTTGCTTTGCTGTCGAAAGAAGACCGCCCAGGGGAGTTGCCAGGACAGAAAGATTAAGGCTGCCGGCATCCGGCTGACCGAAGGTGTTTTTTTGCTCTACAACAAGCAGAAGAAGTCTGTCTGCAAAGTCGTTTATTGCCTCAACGGCTGTTGTTTCAACGGAGTCAGGCAAAAATTTAAGGTGACCTATGAGCCAGGCTTCAACGGTCTGGATGAGATTGGGCAAATCGTTGAGCTTCGCCATAAGGTATTGCCCCAGACCGCGGAATTCAACGAAAATTCTGTAACCCACAAGCACAACAAGGCTTGCAAGAACGGCTATTATCAGCAGCAGAGCAACAGCAGCGACAATATTCTTTTTGATTTTTGTCTTTTTTGAAATTGCCCTGACGGGTTTTTGCAGAAACATTGCAATAAGGAATGCGGCTCCGAAGGGTGCCACCAGCCAGAAGGCAAATTTCATAAAGAGGTAGTAGCCGGCAATCAGCAATGCGTAAAAAGTAAAATTAATCAGCATTGAGCGCCTTTTTTCAACAATGTTCATCTTTTATCCTCCTGCAAACGGTGTGTTAAGTCCGATTGCAAAAATATTTTACACTATTTTCCTCACAATAGCAATGAATGAGGAAAAAAATACATAAAAATTTAATAAATTTGAAAATAAGACTTTATTATTTTAAAAATATATGATATCATATACAGTAACTATTAAGTAAAATAACCTTCCCGAAAGGAGCGCTTTGTATGTATGTTGCTATAATGGGCTATGGTGTGGTTGGCTCAGGCGTTGCAAGCCTGCTCAATAAAAACCACGAGCATATCCTTAAAAAAAGTATGCAGAGCGAAATGGAGCTCAGATACATTCTTGACCGCCGTACATTCCCCGGCGACCCCTATGAAAATCTTGTAATCTCAGATTTTTCAAAAATCGTTGAAGATGATGAGGTTAAGATAGTTGTTGAAACTATGGGTGGTCTTCACCCTGCTTATGACTATGTTGTAGCCTGCCTTAAAGCCGGCAAGCACGTTGTTACTTCAAACAAAGAGCTTGTTGCAGCAAAGGGTTGTGAGCTGCTTCAGATAGCCGATGAGAATAATGTTAACTTCCTCTTTGAGGCAAGTGTAGGCGGCGGCATTCCCATTATCAGACCCATCAGCCAGTGTCTTGCCGCAAATGATATTGATGAAATTGCAGGTATTCTTAACGGCACAACAAACTTCATCCTTACAAAAATGATTACAGACGGTATGACCTTTGAAGAGGCTCTTCTTCTTGCTCAGAAAAACGGCTATGCGGAGAGAGACCCTTCGGCCGATGTTGACGGTCACGACGCTTGCAGAAAAATCTGTATTCTTGCCGCACTTTGCTTCGGCAAGCATGTATATCCCGATTTTGTTCATACGGAAGGTATCCGCAAAATTTCACTTTCCGATGTTGAATATGCCCGTGCATGGGGCGGTGTAATCAAGCTTATTGCAAAGGCAAAGAAGCTTGAAGACGGCAGAGTTTCCGTTCTGGTTTCACCGGCATTCATCCAGAATCACAGTCAGCTTGCATCCGTTGACGATGTGTTCAACGCAATCCTTGTAAGAGGCGATGCTATCGGTGATGTTGTATTCTACGGCAGAGGCGCAGGCAAGATGCCTACCGCAAGTGCAGTTGTGGCTGACGTTATCGACTGTGCAAGAAATATGAACCGTAAGCGTTTTATTGCTTGGCAGGATTGCACAGACGGCTATGTTGCCGATTATCTTGAAAATGTTACAGCATTTTACATAAGAGCAACCACTGAAAATGCAGCGGCTGCCGTTGCAAAAATAAACGGTCTTTTCAGAGGAGTAACCACGCTTGCCCGTCAGGATGCTCCCGAAGGTGAAATTGCTTTTGTGACCGCTCCTGTATCAGAAAAGGAGCTTAACGAAAAGCTTGCTCTTATTGACGAGGCAAATATTGAATCGGTAATCCGCATTACAAATTATTGATTCGCAGTTTATTAGGAGGATAATATGTCTTTAATTGTTCAGAAGTTCGGCGGCAGCTCAGTTGCCAATGCTGAAAGAGTAATGAATGTTGCAAGAATCGTCACCGATACCTACAAGGCGGGCAACGATGTTGTGGTTGTTGTTTCTGCTCAGGGTGATACAACCGATGACCTTATTGAAAAGGCTCAGGAAATCAATCCCAAGGCATCAAAGAGAGAAATGGATATGCTTCTTGCATCAGGCGAGCAGATTTCAATCGCACTGCTTGCAATGGCTATTGAAAGCCTTGGTTATCCCGTTTGCTCCCTTCTCGGCTGGCAGGCAGGATTTTCAACAAATTCCGTTTACGGCTCAGCAAGAATCAAGAAGGTTTCCGCAGAGCGCATCAAAATGGAAATCGCAAAGAAAAACATCGTTGTTGTTGCAGGCTTCCAGGGTCTTAACAAATACGACGATATAACAACTCTCGGCAGAGGCGGTTCGGATACAAGCGCAGTTGCAATTGCCGCTTCAATGCACGCAGACCGTTGCCAGATTTATACCGATGTTGAAGGCGTTTATACCGCAGACCCCAGAAAAGTAAAGGGTGCGGTTAAGCTCAACGAAATCACATACGATGAGATGCTTGAACTTGCAACTCTCGGCGCACAGGTTCTCAATAACCGTTCAGTAGAAATGGCAAAAAAATATAATGTTAAGCTTGAGGTGCTTTCAAGCCTTGTGCGTGCACCCGGTACCATTGTCAAGGAGGTAGCAGATATGGAAAAAATGCTTGTTAGAGGTGTAACAAAGGATACGGATGTTGCCCGTGTTTCAATAGTAGGTGTTCCCAATGTTCCCGGAATCGCTTATAAGATTTTCGGCAAGCTTGCCGCAAGAAACGTTAACGTTGATATCATTCTTCAGTCTGTTGGCAGAGGAGATACAAAGGATATCACCTTCACAACCGCAAAGTCACATCTCAACGACACTCTTGAAGTTCTCAGCGAGCTTGACCTTGTTGCAGGTCTTGAAATCCTTACAGACACAGATGTTGCCAAGGTTTCAGTTGTAGGTGCAGGTATGGAATCACATCCCGGTATTGCTGCAAAGATGTTTGAAGCACTCTTTGAGAGCGATATCAACATTCAGATGATTGCTACAAGCGAAATCAAAATTTCTGTTCTTATTGATGCAAAGGATGCTGATAAGGCTGTTGCAGCAATCCACGAAGCATTCATTCCCGAACTCAGCTGATTGAATATAATGAAAGGGACTTCTTACGAAGTCCCTTGATTTTTTTATGTATTGTTTTTTGCCTGCGGGTGCATTCTGTTAAGGAAAAGATTTGAAATAATAACGAGCACAAGCATAAGCACCGTGACGGAAATGGGGGAATTGATTCCGTAGAAGGGTGCGCAGATAAGCTCGAAAAGAACATCAAAAATTTCCGTTGCGCCCAGTGCGGAGGTCATCATTGTGAGAACAGCTACCGCAAGACCTGCGGCGGAATAAATGCTGACTATTCTTATCCAGAGTGCTTCACCAAGCTTGAATGCAACTGCTATGGATGCGATTACAAGAACCGCATAGCCCGAAGCCGCCAAAATTTCAGCAGCATTGGGGATTGTTTTGAGAATTTCAGGAACGAGTTTGATGAGCTTGATTATGTAGGGTGCTCCGAGAATCAGACCGCACACAACATAAAATGTGAGCCTTAAATTTTTCTTATCCATTTTCAACAGCCTTTCTTAATGCTTTTGCAAGCTGGTCGGGGCAGGATGTGCTTTTGAATCCGCAACGGATACCTTCCAGTCTTGTAATAACTTCATTTGCGTCCATTCCTTCGACCATTGCACTCATACCTTTAAGGTTGCCGTCGCATCCGCCGTGGAAACGCACATTTTTCACTTTGCCGTTTTCGATTTCAAAATCAATCGAGCGGGAGCAAGTGCCGCTTGTTTTATACTGATGTTTCATATCAATCACTCCTATTGTCCTATATTTTACACTATTTTTTCAACTATTTCAAGTTACATAAGAATATATAACAGTGAAAAAATAAGAAAAAAATCGCATTTTTCAGCCACAAGTAAAATTACGATGGGGAAAATCAGCGAAAAATCGGAATCGTTTTTCATTTGCTGTTATCACCGCCCATAAATCCGCTTAAAGCAGGCAGAATTTCAAAAAGCTTCATCATTTGCATAGCTTCATCTGCCCGTTTCTTTCTTTTTTCGCTGAGCAGAGGTTTCAGTGCTTCAATCAGACGGGTGCGGTCATCATTTTTATTCATTGCGCCCATAATGGAGCTTATTTTTGCAATCATACGGGCATTGCCGAGGATATCGGTAAAATCAGGCATACCGCCGCCGCTTTTTTCGCTGCCTTCATCGGAGGAAAACAGCGAGTCTGCGGCAGCTCTCAGGTTTTCCATATCCTCAGCGGAAAGTGAAGATAAAATATCATTTATGCTGTCCATACTCGTCACCCGTATAATTTATTTTTTGAACCTGCGTAAAAGCTGCTGAGCCTGCTCACTTTTAAGAAGTTCTTCAAGCGCTTTTTTATCACCCAACACCTTTTTGATTTCGTTCATCTTATCGGCAGAAATCTTGTTTTGTACAGCACCCAGAATATCCCGGGGGTTATTGCTTTCAGATGCCTGAGCCATACGCATCAGTTCTTCAAAGGAGAGGTTTTCTTTACTTATTGCAATCATCGCCTTTCAGGTATATAATCATAATATGATGTGAAGGAGAATTTTATGAGAATTATTGTTTTTTCGGATTCCCACGGTTCAACGGGATGTATGCAGGCTGCTTTGCTTGACCACCCTGAGGCGGATGTAATTATTCATCTCGGTGACGGAGAAAAAGACCTTGAAAAGCTGAGTTGTCTGACCGAAGGCAAAAAAATCATTCAGGTTTGCGGCAACTGTGATTTATATTCTTTTCTGCCTGCCAATGAAATTGCGGATATTGCAGGTGTAAGAATATTCTGCACGCACGGTCATACCGAGCTTGTCAAACACGGCACGGAACACCTTGTTGAGAAAGCAAAAAGCCTGAATGCTTCTGTTGCATTATATGGTCATACTCATCAGACTGTTACTTGGTATGATGACGGACTTTATGTTATGAATCCCGGCAGCATAAGAGGCGGAGAATACGGAATGATTGACATAACGCCGTCGGGCATTATGCTTTTGCAGGCGGATGTGTAATATTAAATCGCTGCTCTGAATATATTTTTTTCAGGCGGTGATATTATGTTTGTTTATTCTGTTAAAACTTCAAAAGCAAAAATTGGTGCCCTGCTTCTTGCCATCGGTGCAGTGGCGATTGCGGTTGCAATGACACTGACGGGAGGTAAAACTCCTGCTGTAAACGAAGGCACGGTTAATGTCAAGGCGGAAAATTCTGCCGAAAGAACAGCGTTTCTTTCTCAATACGGTTGGAAGGTGTCCGCAGACCCTGTTGAGGTAAGCGAGGTTATTATTCCCGAGGATTTTGATGCGGGTTATTCCGAGTATGCTTCCATGAACAAAGCTATTGGCTTTGACCTTGAACCCTATAAAGCTATGCGTGCAAAAAGATGGACATATGATGTGCTCAATTACCCCGGTTTTGAAAATATGAACGGCATTGTTCAGGCTAATCTGCTTGTTTTTGAGGGCAGGGTTATCGGCGGAGATATATGCTCACTTGAATCCGGCGGATTTATACACTGTTTTGAAATGCCCGAAAATACTGTACCGCAGACCACTGCACAGCCTTTGAGCGTGGTTGAAGTCACTTCTTCGGTACAGAATTAAACAAATGTTAAACATTATCTGTATTAAATTTTTAAAAAAGATGTTACAATTTCGGCGTGAATGCAACAATTTTGAATTATTTCGACACTTATTGTATAGGAAGCAAGAAAAAACGGAGGGGTTAAAAATGCAAAAGGATACAAAAAGCCTTATCTTCCATACATTTGTAGAATTACTTGAAAAGAAGCCGTTTGACAAGATTACTGTTAAAGATATTGTTGAAACCTGTCAAATAAACCGCAATACATTCTATTATTATTACAGAGATATCTACGATTTGCTTGAAGAAATGTTTTTAAAAGAGCTTAACGAGATTTCAGAGGCTCATAAAGAAGGCAAATCCTGGGTTGAAGCCTTTATAAAAATTGCAAACACTGCTTACAGACATAAAAAGCTCATAAACAATATATGTTCGTCACGAAGTTATAACTATATGGAAAGCTATATGTATAAGGCCTGTAAATATATCGTTATTGATACGGTTCAGTCTATGGCGGAGGGCATGCTTGTTCCCGATGAGGATATAGAGTTTATAGCATCCTTCTATGAGTATGCATATTTTGGTATTGTTTCCGATTGGTTCAGAACAGGTATGCGTGAAGACCCATTGAAGCTTGCCACCCAGATATGGCTTGTATCGGACCATATAAGATACGCACTGAGAAAAAGCGAGAAAAGAGCAAAGAACAGGATTGAAAATGGAGATTCTATATCAGGATAAAAATATTGCCGTGTGCTTCAAGCCCGCAGGGATTATTAGCCAGAGTACAGACGGCGGCGAGAATATGATTTCGCTTCTGAATGAAGCGTTTGAAAAGAACGGTGAAAATGCCAAGGCTTATCCCGTTCACCGTCTTGACAGAGAAACCGCAGGTGTTATGGTGTACGCCAAAAATTCAAAATCGGCGGCGGTCCTTTCAAAACAGGCGGAGCAGAACACCATAAAAAAACATTATTATGCGGTTATCCGCGGTGTTTCCGATGAAAAATGCGGTGTGCTTAAAGATTTTCTTTTCAGAGACAAGCAAAAAAATAAGACCTATACGGTCAAAAAAATAAGAAAGGGAGTCCGTGAAGCATCCCTTGAATATAATGTAATAGGGGATAACGGTGAACTGAGCCTCGTTGATATTCTTCTCCATACGGGAAGAACTCATCAGATAAGAGTTCAGTTTGCAAGCAGAAAAATGCCCCTTTACGGTGACGGAAAATACGGCGGCGGAAGCGGCAAGCTTGCGCTTTTTGCTCATACCCTTGAATTTGAGCATCCTGTCAGCGGTGAAAAAATGATTTTTACCGTAAAACCCGATAAAAGCGAATATCCCTGGAATGAATTTGATTTTTAACAGACGGTTTGAACCGTCTGTTTTTTTATAGGCAGAGCCTATCCTTATCGATTGCTGCTTCAAAAAGTATAAGAAAACGGCCCGGTTCCGAAGAACCGAGCCGTTAATTTATTTAGGATTAGTCAGCCTTGGGAGCATAGAGGTCCTTAAGACGAAGAAGGTGATCGTATCTCTCAACTGCTGTCTTCTCAGCAAGAGCGAAGAGTTCTTCTGCTCTTTCGGGGAATGAGCGTGTGAGTGATGAGTAACGAGCTTCGTTAAGAAGGAATTCTCTGTAGCTGCCTGTTGCGGGCTTGCTGTCGATGGTGAAGGGATTCTTGCCTTCTGCCTTGAGTGCGGGGTTGTAACGGAACATATTCCAGTAACCGCAGTCAACAGCCTTCTTCATTTCAGCCTGGCAGTTAACCATGCCGCCCTTGATTGAGTGCATTTCGCAAGGTGCGTATGCAATGATGATTGAAGGACCGTTGTAAGCTTCTGCTTCTGCAATTGCCTTGATTGTCTGGTTCTGGTCAGCACCCATAGCGATCTGTGCAACGTAAACATAGCCGTAGCTCATTGCGATTTCAGCAAGTGACTTCTTAGCGATGCCCTTACCTGCTGCTGCAAACTGTGCAACCTGACCGATGTTTGAAGCCTTTGATGCCTGGCCGCCGGTGTTTGAGTAAACTTCGGTATCGAATACCATGATGTTTACATCTTCACCTGCTGCAAGAACGTGGTCAACACCGCCGAAGCCGATGTCATATGCCCAACCGTCGCCGCCGAAGATCCATATTGACTTCTTGGCAAGGTATTCCTTGCTTGCAAGAATTTCCTTGCAGGTTGCGCAATCGCAACCTTCGAGAGCTGCTACAAGAGCATCTGTTGCTGCGCTGTTCTTTGCACCGTCGTTGATTGTGTCAAGGTAAGCCTTAGCTGCTGCCTTGATTTCGTCGGTAGCACATTCTGCTGCTGCAACTTCTTCAACCTTAGCGATAAGGCTGTTGCGGATAGCGTTCTGGCCAAGGTACATACCGTAGCCGTGCTCAGCGTTATCTTCGAAGAGTGAGTTTGCCCAAGCAGGACCGTAGCCCTTCTTGTTAACGGTGTAGGGTGATGTAGCTGCGGGACCGCCCCAGATTGATGAACAGCCTGTTGCGTTTGAGATGTACATTCTGTCGCCGAACATCTGAGTGATAAGGCGAGCATAAGCTGTTTCAGCACAGCCTGCGCATGAGCCTGAGAACTCAAGGAGAGGAGTCTTGTACTGGCTGCCGATAACTGTATTGTCAACAACGTCTTCCTTAACGGTTACGTTTTCAACCATATAGTCGAATACGGGCTGCATAGCATCCTGGCTCTCTCTTGAAACCATTTTAAGTGAATTTGTGGGACATACGCCTACGCAAACGCCGCAACCCATACAATCAAGGGGAGAAACAGCGAGTGTGTACTTGTAAACACCCTTGCCTTTACCTGCCTTCTTGTCAACGATGATTGCGTTTTCGGGAGCAGCAGCAGCTTCTTCAGCTGTGAGGCAGTAGGGTCTGATTGTTGCGTGGGGACATACATATGAGCACTTGTTACACTGAGCACAGGTTGCGCCGTCCCATTCGGGAACGAGAACAGCAACGCCTCTCTTTTCGTAAGCTGAAGCGCCATGCTCGAATGTACCGTCAGCGTGGTCAACGAAAGCTGAAACGGGAAGTGAGTCACCGTCCATAAGAGCAACGGGCTTCATGATGCCGTCAACCATCTTAACAAGCTTTGCTGCACCCTTTGAAGCTTCGGGAGCTGCATCGTCTGTTGCGTTTGCCCATTCTGCGGGAACGTTGATCTTAACGTAAGCTGTTGCACCTGCGTCAATAGCCTTTTCGTTCATTTCAACGATTTCCTTACCCTTCTTCATGAACTTCTGAGCCTTTTCCTTCATGTAGCCGATTGCTTCCTCAGCGGGAAGAACCTTTGAAAGTGAGAAGAATGCAGACTGAAGAACGGTGTTTGTTCTCTTGCCGAGACCGATCTGAGCAGCAAGGTCAATAGCGTTAACAGTGTAAAGCTGAACATTGTTCTTTGCGATATATCTCTTTGC
>JAZSHU010000018.1:0-2134 GCA_045533455.1 Acutalibacteraceae bacterium
GAAGATTTGATGGATCGAGCGGAAACATATAAACTCGTAGGTCTGACAAAACAGAATTATGAATCGGCTATTGAGATTATGTTTAATTCGGAATCAATTTCGGTTGGCGGCGAAATCATTCCCCGTGAAATTGTTCGTAAGCGATTAGAAAATATCAGCTATGAACATATCGTCTATGTCGATAATAATATGCCGAGAAAAATTGTTGACGGCAAGGTTCCTGCATTCAAGGCAGGCAAAGCTTTCAAAGATTTAGTAAAATAATCTATAAAAACAAAACGAGCCTCCGTGGAGAAATCCTCGGAGGCTTTCATCATATATTTTAGTTTTTATCGCCGTATATAATCCAATCTTTATCATATCCAAATTCAAGGGCGATGAGCTTTGCAAGAGTTTCGGATATGGTGGTCAGCTTTTCTTGGCTTCCTGTGAGCTGATAGATGTAGTTTTCGCTGACACCCAAGGTTTTTGCAAACGCTCTTTTGGTAAGTCCCTGTTCATCAATGATTTTATTCAGTCTGTCTGCAAGTGTCATAAAACTCCTCCTTCTTTTTTAAGCATAGCAGCATAAAGCAAAAGCTCTTTTCTGCTCGTAACACCGAGTTTTGAATATAAGTTTTTGTTATGATACTTGAGTGTGTTCTGATTGATTTCCGTTATCTCCTGAATTTCCTTTGCAGTTTTTCCCTCAAGATAGAGCCTGAATATCTGTGCTTCCTTTTGAGTGAGCTTGGATACATTTGACTTGAATATCTCATAAAATTCAGGATCGGCACCGGATTTATGTCGTTCTACCACCTTGTCAAGCTGCGTCTGAATCTTTGTGTATTCATCCTTTGCCTCGTTGCGGAGGCGTGTAAGCTCGGTTATTTCGTCCTCGTGACCTTTATCCTTATCTGCAAGGAAACGGAAAAGGTCGTTGATTTCAGGAATTTTAACCTGATCTACGGGAACGGAATTTGTCTTTATATGCTCAAAGCTTTTAAGAATCGGCTTCATATACTTGTGGCTGAAATAAAGGCAAATCAAAACCATCAGCATAAGAACAATGATGAGCACCGCAAGCATTCTGATATACGATTCGGAAAGCAAGGACTGATATTCCTTTTCGGGAACCATAACGGTTAAAATATGCTTGCTGTTGCCCAGTGTAATCTCTCCGTACTTACCGATAAAGGTTTCGTTTCCGTATGTAAAGGTGTCAAGATTTTTGCCCTTCTTTATTGTCATTACGCCTGTGTCGGACGGAGAATACCCCGAATGATTGACGGACATCTGCCCGGTATATGAATCCTTCTCACTCTCTGTAAATAAACCGTGAATGATGTTGTCAAGCTCGTCATTATGGGTTTCGTAGGTCAGGCTGAAATAAAGGCTTGATATTTCAAAGCCGCATACACCGATAAGCTTGTCCCCCGAGTCAAACACGGGAACACATAAAAATCTTACATTTTCCCATGTGCCGGGAATCTGATATACACCCGTCAGCACATAGCTGTCATTAAAGTCTGCCTTTGAAACATGAAACACATCATCAAGCTCGTGATAAATGCCCTCCGGCATCTCTAAGTGCCATTCGTTGTAATAATCCGCACCATATTCCTTTGCAACGGCAGATGAGCCGTAGAGCATTGATGTTTTGTGGTTTATCATACTGTTTGAGTGAAGATAGGAAAACTTCAGGTAAATGCCGCTGTGGTATTTTTCGGGAAGCTTACTGTTTACTGTCGTATTAAGCATAAAGAATGCACCGCTGCAATCGGCATACTGCATATTTGCAGCTACAATATTGTAAACCTCTGCCTCAAGCCCGTCAATCAGCGCCGCATTGTTTTCCAAAGCTTCAAAGCTTATGTTTTTTGCGGCAAGATAATGCTCTGTTTCCTTAGAAAGATGCTCTGCAAACAGAATTGCATGAGCAGCATTTGTATCAATAGAGGTTTCTGCACGGTAGTTCGTTTCTTTAAGCTCCCGATGAAAGGTTTCTCTCAGACGAAACGGCGTAATATTGAGAATGCCTAAAAAATTCAGTGCAATCCCGATAACAACAAGGAACAGCATCAAAAGCACAGCAATATACACAGCAAGTCTTCTTTTCATAGAAAGACCGCTGTTTTTTATTTCCGCCAAAGTG
>JAZSHU010000006.1:0-47141 GCA_045533455.1 Acutalibacteraceae bacterium
TTTCCGCCCGGTGCGGCACAGAGGTCAAAAACGGTTTCACCCTCTTTTGCATCGAGTGCCATACAACAAAGCTGAGAGGCAATATCCTGAGCGTGGAACAGACCTTCTTTATATGCTTCGAGCTCTTCAACCGAACCCGTATTGCTGATGACAAGTGCGTTCGGAATAACATCCGATTTTTCGGCTGAAACGCCTTCCTCCGCAAGCTTATTTATAAGCTCATCTGGAGTTGTTTTTGTTGTGTTTACACGGATAACAACAGGTGCCGCTTCAAGCGCTTTCTCGGCAAGGGCTATGGCATTTTCAACGCCGTAAGCTTCTGTCCAAAGTCTGATTATCCACTCGGGGCAGGAATATTTAACCGCAAGATATTCGGGGTTATTCTCCCCGCCTTCGGGCAGCTGCACACCGTTATCCGACACTCTGCGAAGAACAGCATTTACAAGCGATGCCGCAAATGCGGATTTATTCACTTTTGCAAGGTTTACACTTTCGTTTACAGCGGCTCTTGAAGGCACTTTATCCATAAACAAAAGCTGGTATGTACCCATTCTGAGAATGGTGTGAAGCTCGGGCTTCAGCTTTTTGACAGGCTGATTGAGATAAAGCCCCAGATTATAATCGATAAGAATAAGCCTGTCAAGCGTGCCGTAAACAATATTGCACACAAAAGCTTTATCCCTTTCATCCATATCGGGATTTTCTTTCAGCAAACTGTCAACAACAAGGTTTGAATATGCACCGTCACGGTGTATTTTAAGCAACGCTTCAAATGCGACCTGCCTCGCACTTTTCATAAATCAAACATCCTTTCGGAAAATCATCTTCTTCTGTTACTGAACCTCAGAACAAGTCTTAAAAGGTTTGCAAGTGCAACAATCATTGATGCAACATAGGTCATTGCAGCGGCTGAAAGCACTTTTCTTGCACTGCCGACTTCATCTTCATATAGAAGATGTGTGTCTTCAATAACCTTCAGGGCTCTGCGGCTTGCATTGAACTCAACGGGAAGAGTTACAAGCTGAAATGCAAATATTGCACCGTAGAGCACAAGGCCGATTGTAATAAGCGGCTCAAAGCCTATAAAAAGACCGATTAACGCAAGAGGAATACCTATTGTGGAGCCGATATTGCAAACGGGCACAAGTGCCGTTCTGATTTTTATGGGGACATAGTCCTGCGCGTGCTGGGCAGCGTGACCTGCTTCGTGACAGGCAATACCCACCGCAGCAACAGATGTTGCATTATATACACCATCGGAAAGGCGTATAACCTTTGACTTGGGGTCAAAATGGTCTGTAAGCTTACCTGAGGTCTGCTCAATCCTTACATCAGTTATTCCGTAGTGATTAAGTACCGCCTGGGCTGCATAAGCACCGGTAATACCTCTGGCATTAAGAACCTTGGAATACTTACTGTAAGTGGATTTGACCTTATACTGTGCCCAACCTGCCAGAATCATTGCAGGAATAACAAGAATTATATACCAATAATCAAAAAACATACCATAATAATAAGGCATAACCATTCTCCTTTATTATTCAAAAAAACTGCCTTTTTCCAATGAATTTCCTCTCAGAAAATCTGCGGCAGACATTGCTTTTTTGCCTTCTGCCTGAATGTTGAGGATTTCAATGCAGTTATTATCACCGCAACAGACAACAAGACGTTTATCGCAAACAACAATCTCGCCTGCATTACTGCCTTTTTCATCTGCGAGAATGCTTTTGTGAATCTTCACTGTTTTACCGCAAAGCTTTGCGTTAGCCGACGGCCAGGGTGAAAGTCCTCTGATTTTATTATGAACATCCTTTGCTGTCATAGTCCAATCAATGGGTGAAAGTTCCTTGGAAAGCATTGACGCATAAGTAAATTCATCGTGGTTTTGTTTTTCGGGTTTAAGCTCACCTTTCAGAAGTGCATCAATGGTTTTTTCAAGAATATCCGCACCCAGAACAGAAAGTCTGTCGTGAAGCTCACCTGCAGTTTCGTTTGCGCCGATTTCGATTTCACCCTTGATGAGCATATCTCCGGTATCAAGTCCTTCATCCATCTGCATTGAGGTTACACCTGTTTTTTCAAAACCGTTTATAATCGACCACTGAATAGGTGCCGCACCTCTGAGCTTAGGAAGAAGCGATGCGTGAATATTGATGCATCCGTATCTGGGATATTCCAGAATTTCTTTGGGAAGAATTTTACCGTAAGCAACAACAATCACAAGCTCGGGGTCAGCTTCTTTAAGCATTTCAAGAGCAGTGCCGTCACGCATTTTTACGGGCTGGTAAACTTTAATTCCGTTTTCTGTTGCAAGTACTTTTACAGGCGGAGGAGTCAAAATCATTTTTCTGCCCTGAGGCTTATCGGGCTGAGTAAAAACACCCGTCACTTCGTGACCGCAATCAATAAGCTTTTGAAGGCAAGGCACCGCAAATTCGGGTGTGCCCATAAAAACTACTCTCATTCGGAAATCTCCTTTTTAACAACTCTCTGAGTAAATACGACACCGTCAAGGTGATCAAGCTCGTGGCAGAAGCAACGGGCTTTCAGTTCTTCTCCCTTATATATACACCACTTGCCGTTTCTGTCCTGAGCCTTGACTCTGACAACAGCAGGTCTGCAGGTCACACCTACTTCACCGGGAAGTGAAAGGCATCCTTCTTCCGCAAACTGAGAGCCTTCACTGCTGATAATTTCGGGATTTATAAGTTCGATATATCCGTCGCCGCAATCAATTACGACAACTCTTCTCAAAATGCCTACCTGAACAGCTGCAAGACCTACGCCGTTTGCCGCATACATAGTTTCTTTCATATCGTCAAGAAGCTGCCAGAGGCGTGCATCAAAATTTTCTACTTTTCGTGATGTTTTAGCCAGAATCGGATCACCGATTTTGACTATGTTTCTGATTGCCATAAATGTCAATCCTTTCGATGGGAAATTATGTTGTTTACATTGCCGTATCGGGGTTGATATCGGCATAAACAGTAACTTTTGAAAAACGGGAATCTGTTCCCGCTTTAACAAGAATTTTTGAAATCATCTGTCTGAATCTGGAAGTATTACGACATTTGATAATAATTCTGTATCTGAATTTTTCACTGATTTTTGCAACTCTTGCAGGCATAGGACCAAGAACAATGATTTTTTCACCCTTAAATTCATCTGACACATAGTCTTTAAGTAAATCAAGAGTCTCTCTTGCAGCGGATTTAACAACTGTTTCGTTTTCGCCCACAAAACCGATTACACAAAGGTCACAGTAAGGCGGATAAATCAACCCTTTGCGAAGCCTGATTTCCGTACTGAAAAATTCATCATAATCCTGCTTTGCCGCAAGACGTATTATTTCATTCTCAGGGGTAAGGGTCTGGATAATTGCACGTCCTTCAAGCTCGCCTCTGCCCGACCTGCCCACAACCTGAGTAAGCAGAGAAAAGGTTTTTTCGAGACTTCTGAAATCGTCGTTGTAAAGCTGTTGGTCAACAGATACCACACCGACTAAAGTTACATTTGGGAAATTAAGCCCTTTTGCAACCATCTGAGTGCCGATCATTATATCATATTCACCTTTTGAAAAGCTATCCAGAAGCGTTTCGTGTGAATTCTTACCCGATGTGGAATCAGTATCCATTCTCACAATTTTTGCATCAGGTAAAAGTGCGGCAAGCTCGTCTTCGATTTTCTGCGTTCCGAAACCCGAATATCTGACGGCATTTTCACCGCATTCGGGACAAATGCTTGAAAAAGGAACTGAATAGCCGCAATAATGGCACATAAGACGATTATTTGCGTTGTGATAAGTCATTGAAATGCTGCAATGAGGGCAGCATATAACCTCACTGCACGCATTGCAGGCAGCAAACGTGTGGAAACCTCTTCTGTTTATGAGAAGTATGGACTGCCTGCCGTTTTCGAAATTTTCTTTAAGCGCTTCAAACAGAGTAAGACTTAACGCCTTGCTCCCCTGCGCTTTTTCCGCGGTACGCATATCAACGGTAATCACCTCAGGTAAAACCGCATTACCGTAGCGTCTGGAAAGTGTGCAAAGTTCATATTTACCGCTTTGTGCGGCGGCATAGCTTTCAACACTCGGTGTCGCCGACGCAAGCAAAAGAAGGCATTTATTATAAGCCGCCCTGAACTTTGCAACATCAATAGCATTATATCTGGGAGTCTGCTCGGATTTGTATGTATGCTCCTGCTCCTCATCAATAATAATGAGACCGATATTCTCAACAGGAGCAAAAACTGCGCTTCGGGTACCGATAATAATTTTAGCCTGACCTTTTTTTACCCTTTTCCACTGTTCAAGACGCTCCCTTATGGAAAGTGCACTGTGAAAAACGGCAATATCTCCGCCGTATCTTTTGCAGAAAAGCGATATGGTCTGAGGTGTAAGACCGATTTCAGGCACCATAACGATTACGGATTTACCTTCTTCAAGCACCTTATCGATTACACTCATATAAACAGAAGTTTTTCCGCTGCCTGTAACACCATAAAGAAGTGAAACGGATGGTTTCCCCGAAAGAGAAAGTTCTGTAAGTCTTCTGTAAGCAGACTGTTGTTCATCCGTAAGCTCAATACGGGTCTTTTCGCCTTTTTTATCCGCAAAATCTGGCAGCTTTACAATTTCCTGCTCATAAAATTCCGCAGCACCGTTTGCAACAAGTGCGTTAGCGACGGCAGGAGTAAGACCGGTAAAATAGCAGAGTTCTTTTACGCTTGCAACTCCGATATCAAGCAGAACATCATACATTTCCTGCTGCTTTTTTGTAAGCTTTTTCGCAGGCAATTCAGATGTGGGTCGGAGCATCTTTACAGTTATATCACCAAGATTACGCACCGCATCATAACTGCACAGAAGAACTCCCTTTTTCACCATTCCGTCAAGTACCGATGATGAATTTTTCAAGCTGAGAGAATTAAAAATCGTATCTACTTTTACAAACACGGAACGTTTCAGAAGATATTCATAAATCTCCTTCTCGGTTTCATCAAGCTTATCAATGATATTTTCGGTACATTCGGAATCAACCGCATAAGAAGCTACTATACGGTGATTTATACCCGTAGGCAACATGGCTTTTGCTGCTTCATAAAGAGTACAGAATGTTCTCTCTTTAATCCACACGGCAAGCTCAAGCATTTCATCGTTAAGAAGCGGACCTTCATCAAGCACATCAAGGATTTTTTTGGGTCGTGCACTTTCGGTTGTGTCGGATATATCAAAAATTATACCCACACATTTTTTATTTGACCTTCCGAAGGGCACTGTGACCCTGCAACCTCTCTGTGCTGATGCTTCCATTTCTTCGGGGATAGCGTAATCAAAGGCTTTATCAAAGGTATAGACAGCCGTTTCAACAGCAACCTTTGCATATTTCATTTGATTTCACTCCCCTGTCGGTTAAATATTGATTAATCAGATGTTTCTGATTTCTTCGGGCTCAACGATAACGTAATCACCTGCAAGAATTTCTTCAAGTGCAAGGCTTACGGGTTTTTCAGTAATGATAACCTTATTTTCTTCTGCATCCTCAGCAATTTCTCTTGCTCTTTTTGCGGTTGCGGTTACAAGTGAATAACGGCTGAGATGGTTTTTGAGTACGCCTCTTAAATCGGGATTAAACATTGTTTATTACCTCACTTAAAAATATTTTATTTCGTGATGCTTTAAGTCTTTCAGCATCAATGATTGTTTCAATATCCTTAACCGCAGAATCAAGCTTATCGTTGATAACGATAAAGTCATATTCACTTGCCATTTTCATTTCGCCTTTGGCAATAACAAGTCTGTGGTTAATGGTTTCTTCATCCTCGGTGTTTCTGCCTCTGAGCCTTCTTTCAAGCACACTTACTGAAGGCGGCATAATAAAAATTCGGATTACATTGGGATAAATCTCTTTGATTTTATCCGCACCCTGAACATCGATTTCGAGAATAACGGCTTTGCCTGCTTTGAGCATTTCGTCAACAGGCTCTTTGGGCGTGCCGTAATAATTGCCTGCATACTGGGCATATTCCAGCATACTGTTTTCATTAATTTTTTTCTCAAAGTAATCCTTTGTAACGAAATAATAGTTAGTTCCGTCTATTTCGCCGTTTCTTTTTTGGCGAGTTGTCATAGATACAGAAATTTTTACATCGTCACGTTTTTTGATAAGTTCACCCAGAACCGTTCCTTTTCCCGAACCTGAAGGTCCCGATACGGTTATAAGCATTCCTTTATCAATCATTTTCATCCTCCTCATCTTCAAGCTCGTCCATTTCATCATTAAGCCTGTTGGCAACGGTTTCACTTTGCAGATAAGTAAGGATAACGTGGTCACTGTCGGTAATAATAACAGCTCTTGTGCGTCTGCCGTGGGTAGCATCAATAAGGGTACCCTTTTCTTTACACTCCTGAATAATGCGCTTTATAGGTGCAGATTCAGGGCTGACAATGGCAACAAGACGGCTCGCATTAATCATATTACCGAAACCAATATTTATCAGTTTCATATTGTCCTCCGTTATTCAATATTCTGAATCTGCTCACGGATTTTTTCAATTTCAGCCTTGATTGATACTACACGGCGTGCAATTTCAACATCCTGAGCTTTTGATCCGATTGTATTTGCTTCTCTGTTAAGTTCCTGAACAAGGAAGTCCATCTTTTTACCTACTGCATCACTCTGTTCAAGGAATGAACGAAGCTGAGAAATATGGCTGCGAAGTCTTACCGTTTCTTCAGCAACTGCAATTTTATCAGCAAAAATTGCGGCTTCGGTAAGTATTCTCTGTTCATCGATATGAGTTTCACCCAGAAGTTCTTTAAGTCTGCCGAGAAGTTTTTCATTATATTCGGCAACAGTCTGAGGTGAACGCACCTCAATAAACTCAACATTGCTTATAATTTCATCAAGTCTGTAAAGAACATCTGCTTTGAGTCTTTCGCCCTCACGCTCTCTCATTGCGATAAAGCCATTAAGTGCTTCCTGAGCAACAGTCTGCACGGCCGCCCAGATTCTGTCTTCATCTGCCGCCTGCTTACGTACGGCAAATATATCACTGACTCTTGATATATCGGAAACCTTGACATCATTTTCAATTCCGTATGTTTCGGCAAGCTCTTTGTATGCATCAAGATAGCCTTTGACAAGTGAATGGTTAAGACTTATTACGGTATCGGGTTCTTCAACCGCCTCAATCTGAACGTAGCATTCCATTTTACCTCTGGTCAGCTTACCGTTAAAGAAACTTTTGAGCTTTTCATCAAGAAAACCGTAGCTTCTGGGAAGCTTTGAGGAAAATTCAAAATATCTGTGGTTAACGCTTTTAATTTCAACCGTGATATTCATTCCGTCTGCAAGCTGCTGGCTTCTGCCGTAGCCTGTCATACTTTTTATCATTGGATTAACATCTCCTGTTTTATATTCCGCCGCAAGTGCAACCTGATGCAAGTGCCTCGGGTATTTCAACGCTGAGCATATCATCACCGCTGAAGCCAAGCCTTATGAATGCGGCTGATGATATATCTCTTCTGATTTTTGCTATATATGCATTTCTGTTTGCGGCATAATTCATTGCTGACCTCGCAAGACCTTCGGTAATTATGTCGTCATCACATTCAACCGAATTGAACGACATAAAATACCCGTCTATGGTAAAAGTGCAGCTTCCGATTGCATTGTCACCGTCAAGTGCGGTAATACCTGTTACATCTTCACGGTCAAAAGGTATAAATTTTATCATTTTTTACCTCCGCCCGTTCTAATGCCTGCCGCCTTGAAAAGACTTTCAACCTCGGTTGGCGTAAGGTCACGCCATTCACCGGTCTGAAGCATTCCCAGCTTAACCGAACCGATTGAAACACGGCGAAGCCTTGCAACTTCAAGCTCAACAGCTTCGCACATACGGCGAATCTGTCTGTTCCTGCCCTCGTAAAGAACGATTTCAAGAACGGCTCTGCCTTCTTCTCTTGATACAATTCTCACATCTGCGGGAGCAGTCATTCTGCCGTCAAGCTCAATTCCCGTCGAAAGCAAATCAATCTTTTCGGCTGTAATATCAGGTCTTACCGTAACCTTGTAAGTCTTGGGAACATGGCGTGAAGGATGCATCATTGCATTGGCAAAGGCACCGTCATTTGTAAGAATAAGCGCACCTTCGGATACTCTGTCAAGTCTGCCTACGGGGTAGACACGCTCTTTGACATCCTTAACAAGTTCAAGCACGCATTTTCTGCCTAATTCATCGTCTGTTGTGGTTACGTAGCCTCTGGGCTTATTGAGCAGAATATAGCGCATATTGCTCTCTTTTCTGACCTTTTTACCCTTAACCGTAACTGTATCTCTTTTAGGGTCAACGCTGTCACCGATCTGTGCGGTAACTCCGTTAACCTTAACCGAACCGTTTCTTATCATTTCTTCAGCCTTGCGTCTTGACGCAACACCTGCCTCTGACAGAAACTTCTGGAGCCTGATTTTATTATCGGCCAATTATTTCACCTCTGAAACATTGAAAAAATCTTTTAATCCGTCAATTACTTTTTTGAATAAATTCTTTTCGGTTTTACTGTTAATCACGGGAGCGTGTTTTATATCCACATTTTCAGCCGCATGAATAAAAACTTCCGATATAATTCTTCTGTCTGAACTGAACACAGCCTTGCCCACAATATCACCGGCTCTTACCGGTGCATAAACCATGGGTCTTAGTCGTACGCTCACGGTAACACGGTCATCCGACAGCCAGTGAACCGTATCCGAAACAGTAACGGGAATCTGTTGCTTTACTCCTCCCGCCACATTGAGCCTGACACTGCTTAAATCGCAAGTATACTCTGCACCTTTGCACCTGGAAAAACCGTATTCAAAAAGTGCAATATGATCGTTCCAGTCATCGGGTGCTCTCAATGTGACCGCCACAAGGGTAACGCCGTCTTTTTCTGCCGCACTCACAAGACATCTGCCGCTTTTCTTTGTAAACCCCGTTTTAATTCCCACGGAATATTTATACATCCCAAGAAGTTTGTTGTGGTTTGTAAGTGTGCGGAGATACGGCGGATTACCGTAGGTAAGGCTTGCACGCTTCTGAGAGCAGATGAATGCAAACTCCGGGTTTTTCATGCATTCGCAGGCAAGTAAAGCCATATCGTATGCCGTTGAGTAATGGTTTTCATCGTCAAGACCCGACGGAGTAACAAAATTGGTATTGTTCATACCAATCTGCTTTGCACGGGCATTCATCATTGCGGCAAAATTTTCTTTACTGCCTCCGATAACATATGCAACGGTATTTGCGGCATCGTTTCCCGATTGAAGGAGCATTCCGTAAACAAGCTCACGCAGTGACACACTGTCACCTGCCGTAAGCCCCATCGATGTGCCCTCAACCCTGACCATTTCGTCCGTAACGGTAATTTCTTTATCCGGCTCGGGATATTCAAGTGCAAGCAAAGAAGTCATTATCTTTGTTGTGCTTGCCATAGAAAGCTGCTTATCGCTGTTTTTTGAATACAGAACTTCACCGTTATTGACGCAAATCAGCACTGCCGCCTGTGCCGATAAATTCAACTCCGATGCATATGCTGAAAACTCAAACGAAACCGCCGTAAGTAACACCGAAAGAAATATTATTATTTTCTTAACCAAACATCTCATCCCCACATAACATTGATGGTTAAATATATGCGGATGAGGAGGTTTTAATAATTATGCTGTGGGTTCTGTTGATGACATATAATCATTGATTGCGTTATCAACAGTGTTGTCTTTGTTTTTGAGCTGGCTGATAACATCTGTTGCCTTGTCAACAAGATCGGGTACCATACCGATTACTCTTTCAACAGAGCCTTCTGCTGCATTGATATACTTAACGGAAACACTGCCGTTATTTACAACGAGGAAAGCAACGGGAGAAATTGTGATACCTGCTCCGCCGCCGCCGCCGAAAAGCTCCTGATTATTCTTTGAAGGAAAATCAGTACCGCCTGATGCAAAGCCGTATGTAACCTTTGAAACAGGGATAATCTGAAGGGTTTCGCTGATTTTGATGGGATCACCGATAATTGTGCTTACATCAACGAGGTCCTTGATCTTTTCAATTGAAGTGCCGAGAATACCTGATGCTGACTGTTCTTTCATTTTGTTTTCCACCTTTCAGTTATTTAAGAATTATTTATTAATCTGCTTTTCCACATCAGCCTTCGGAGCTTTACTGTGCTTAAGCAGTTTTAATACAACTTTGAACAAAAGCTCAAATGCAACTATAATAACAGCATTTATAAGCTTAATGGGTCTCACGGAAATGCAGGTATGAAGCTTTGCAACATTCTTTCCGTATATGAAATCGGGGTTGATTTCTATGTTATATTTTTTGACACGCATTGTGTCCACAATAAGTCCCATTGCTGGGAAGGCAACAGAACAGGTTTTACCGTATTTGATTGCGGTTTCTGCCGAATCTCCCGCACCGACTGTAAGTGAGATTATAAGCTCTTCAAAGAGAAACGCTCTGCCGATTCTTCTGAACATACCGCCTACGGCGTTTGCCGTATCTTTGAGAAGCTGAACAACACCCTCAACACCTCTGTTGCGGTAGAAACGGACAAACATATTATCTTTTTTCTTTTTCTTGGGTTCGGGAATAACTTCGCTTTCTTCCTTGGGCTTTTCTTCTTTTTTCTTCTTTTCCTTCTTTTTCTTTTCGGGCTTGTCTTCTTTTTCGGGTTTCGGAAGGATATTGAATTTAAGGAAAAGCCACTTAACGGATAGGGCAACATCATCTTCATAGTGAACAGTCACCGCAACCTTGACAGAAAGCAAAATCACAAAGAATGCAATAATTCCGAGAATTATGTAAAGCGCCGTCAAGCTACCGCCTCCTATTCTTCACTTTCAGCCTGGAAGAAATCCCTTATCTGCTCGCCCTGTTCATTATCGATTTCATCATCGGTTTCGATATCCGCTTCTGTTCTTTCGGGAAGCTCGGGCAAATCCGAAAGAGATGACAGACAGAAACATCTGAGGAAATCGGGGGTTGTGCCGTAAAGCAAGGGTCTGCCGGGTAGGTCGAGCCTGCCCTTTTCTTCAAGCAGACCTTTCTGACAAAGAGTTGCAACTACACCTGAGCAATCAACGCCTCTTATCTGCTCAATATACGCTTTCGTTACGGGCTGATTATAAGCAACAACCGCAAGCACCTCAAAAGCGGCAGGAGAAAGAGGAGCATTCTTCTTTATATCAAGAACATTTCTGACCTGCTGTGCATACTCAACACGGGAACAAAGCTGATATTTACTTCCGAGCCTGAGCAGACACACGCCGCTGCCTCTGTCATCAAGACTTCTTGAAAGCTCCCAGAGCGCACCTGACACAACGTCGGGTTCAAGCTCCAATGCCTGAGCTATTCGTGAAACTTCAACCGGCTCGCCCGAAGCAAAGAGTATTGCTTCGCAGGCGGCACGTATTTGTTCATTCGTCAATTTCTATCTTCTCCTCTCCGCCTTCAAGCAGTGTTATACTTACATCTTCACCATGACCGTCAATCTGAATACGCTTTGCCTTTGCCATTGCAAGAAGTGCAAGGAAGGTAGCAACCATTTCAGATCGGGATTCAGACCCCTCAAAGAAAGAGAGAAATCTGTGATTCTTTTTCTGCCTGAATTTATCCACAATAAAGCTGATTCTTGAAGCTACGGAAACAATCTTATGTGCAACGATTCCTCTGAAAGCCTCAATGGGCGGCGGAAGCTTACGCTTACCTTTACCCACAGCCGCAATATACGCTTTAAAAATTTCTGCCGGCTCGTGAATTCTTGTGTAAGTCATATCAACTTCAATTTCTTCAGGCGGTCTTGAATAAAAATCAAAGCCCTTTGCCTGATTCTGAAGCTTACCGGCAACGAGTTTACAATCCTGATATTCGGTAAGTTCGCCTCGGAGTTCTTCAACAAGCTTTTCAGCCTCCTCGTGAACGGGCAGAAGCGAAACTGTTTTGATATATAAAAGTCTTGCCGCCATTTCAAGAAACTCGCTTGAAACATCAAGATTATCTTCCTGCATCTGACGGACAAATTCAAGATACTGCTCAATGATTTCCATTATGGGAACATCATTTATGCTTACCTTCTTTTTTGCAATAAGCTGAAGCAGCAAATCCATGGGACCTTCAAAAACTTCAAGCTTATACTGTAATTTTTCCAAGAGTTTAACCCCTTTCGGTTAATCAATAAAACATCATAAACGGAAGTCTTGCAACAAAGTTGACAAACTTCATTAGAAGACCTGTAAGAAAGCTGAGAGGAACATCGAGAACACCTATGAAAATCAAGGCAAAAATTCCGAGGATAATATATCTCTCATATTTCATTATTTTGAAATAATACTTCGAAGGGATAATCAGATTCACGATTCTTGAACCGTCAAGAGGCGGTATGGGAAGAAGATTGAAAACCGCAAGGCTTGCATTTATTCCTGCCGCCGCTACAAAGAATGTTACCGCCGCATTGGCAAAAACCGCACCTGTATATGCATAAACAATGCTGAGCCCGTTTGCAAGAATCATAAAAATAATCGCCATAATAATGTTGGAAACGGGACCCGCAAGTGCTGTAAGCGCCATCCCGCCTTTAGGATTTCTGAAGTTCCTCGGATTTACGGGTACCGGCTTTGCATATCCGAATCCCACAAGAAGAATCATCAGCGCACCGATGGGGTCAATATGTGCAAGGGGTGCCAGAGTAAGTCTGCCTTTAAGCCTTGCCGTATTATCACCAAGCTTTGTAGCAATAAGTGCATGGGCATATTCGTGAACGGGCAATGTACAAAAGACAACAAATATGCTTGCCATAAGGCTGATTACAACTTCAAGCGAAAATCCGTATTTGAATAAATCAAAAAGCATTTTTATTTCCTTTCCCTGCCGATAACAACTCTTTCAATTCCGTTAAAATCTTTCACGGAATAAACATCGGCAAATTTATTTGAAAAAAGTATTTTAATTCTTCCTGCCTGACCTTCACCGCATTCAACGGCAACAGCAGAACATTCATCAAGCCATTTTTCTGATATCGCATTATAGAAAATCATTCCGTCACTGCCGCCGTCAAGTGCCATAACCGGTTCATAAAGAACCTCGGATTGAAGGGAATTGATATCCTCACTTTCAATATAGGGCGGATTGGAAAGAATCAAATCGGGTTTCGGCAAATCAAACAAATCATAGCCATGCAGCACATCTCCGTTTACAACACGGACATTGCCGCAACCTGAATCCGAAACATTCTTTTTCAGATATCCGAGTGCATCCGGCGATTTTTCAATAAGTATAACCTGTGCATCAGGCTTGTTCTTTGCAACGCTCAGACCGATACAGCCCGTACCCGAACATAAATCAAAAACTACGGGGTTTGTTTTGTCTTTAAGAAAATCAAGTGCGAAGTCAACCAGAAGCTCGGTTTCGGGTCTCGGGATAAGCACGCCCTCACCTACAGCATAACTCTCGCCGTAGAAATCCCATGAACCTATGACATACTGCACAGGCACTCCGTCTGCACGAAGTTTTACTTTATTGAGATAAATTTCAGATTTTTCAAAATCCGCTTCAACGGAAGAATTTAATACAAGATACGCTCTGCCGCATTCAAACACTGCTTCAAAAATCCAACGTGCTTCGTTTTTAAAGTTTTCGATACCTGCATCTTCAAGAATACGGCATCCGTTACCGTAAAGCTCGGATATTCTCATTCTTCGTTCTCCGCTTCGGTTTCGGGCTGTGTTTCTTCGGGAACCTTGCCTGTAAGTGCCGCCTTCATTGCTTCAATAGCAACTTCAATAATCGCATCATCGGGCTCGGCGGTGGTAATTCTCTGCATCAGAAGTCCGGGTGCTGAAAGAAGCTGTGTAAACTTATTTGGATATTTACCTGCAAGCTGAATGAATTCAAACCCGATGCCCATAATCAAAGGCATCATAAGAAGTTTTACTGCTATCCATAAAGCTCTGATTTCGGTAAGAGAAGGAAACGCAACCGAAACAACTGAAGAAATAATTATGCTGAGAAGAATAGTAACAAAAATAAAGCTTGTACCGCATCTGGGATGACAGCGCTTTTCATCCCTTATGTTTTCAACCGTAAGCTCTTTGCCGTGTTCAAAGGCAAAGATTGTTTTATGCTCTGCACCGTGATACATATACACTCTGTGAATTTCTTTCATCCTTGCAACAAGAGCCATATAAACAACGAAAATCACAACACGGATAAGACCTTCAAAAATTGCTCTGAAATCGGATATTGCTCCGCCTGCAAGCTTATCGTTCACAAGGTCAAAAACAAAGCTAGGAAGCCACATAAACAGAAGAAAGGCAAGACCCACACCAAGCACTGCGGATATGCCGCCTATAACAGCCATCATCTTGGAACCGAAATGCTCGGTAATCCATTTATCAAGCTTTGATTCGCTTTCTTCTTGCATATCAAGCGATGTCTTTTCGGCAGATTCCATAAGGAGCTTATATCCGAAAATCATCGACTCAACAAATGAAACAACACCTCTGACAACAGGGATATTAAGAAATTTATATTTTTTTCTGACAGAAACAAAATCCTTCATTGTTGTTTCTATTGAACCGTCGGGAAGGCGGAGCGACATTGCTGTGCCTTCGGGACCTTTCATCATTATGCCTTCCATAAGCGCCTGACCGCCTACGGCAACATAACTACATTTCTTTTTGCTCATTGACTGTATCTCCTTCCCTTTCGGGCAAATCATATTCAACAGGCTCAATGGGAATAGTCACTCTTACCGTTGTACCTTCACCCAGAACACTGTCAACATCAAGTTCACCGCTGTGAAGCCTGATAATTTCGTCCGCAACGGCAAGACCGATTCCCGAACCTCTGACCGTTGTATTGGCTTTATAGAATTTTTCTTTAACGTGAGGCAGATCCTCGGGCGGTATTCCCTTACCCGTATCGCTGAGTGTAACAATAAGAGTTACGGGATTGGGCATTTCGGCATAAATCACGATTTTGCCGCCCTGCTCCGTGTATTTCAGAGCATTGTCAAGCACATTTATGAACACTTGCTTTATTCTTGATGCATCCGCATTTGCAGGCGCAGGAAGATCAGGAACATTATAGATAACCTCAACACCCTCTTTAACAGAGCGTTCTCTGAATGCAAACACAACTTCATCAAGTTCTGCAAGAACATCTATTTTTTCAAAATTCAGCTTCATTCTGCCGCTGCTCATACGCGAGAAGTCAAGCAGTTCTTCAACCATATCATTAAGTCTCGAGGCTTCGTTTATGATTACACCCATACCTCTTTTGGTCATTGCAGGGTCTGTATCATCAATCTGTAAAAGTGTTTCACCCCAGCCCTTGATAGCGGTAAGCGGAGTTCTGAGCTCGTGAGAAACGGTTGAAATGAAATCATTTTTCATTCTGTCCGATTCTGAAAGCTTGGTTGCCATATCGTTTATCGTGGCACAAAGTTCACCGATTTCGTCGCTATAGGGATAATGGTCAATTCTCGCTTCAAGGTCACCGCCTGCAATTCTCTTTGCCGTTTCGCCGATATCCTTAACGGGAGTAACAATTGAACGGATAAACACACTACCCGAAACAACAACAAGCGCAAACATAATGATACAAACTGCAGCAATAAGAACCGCAATTCTGCCAAGCTGCGAATCAACAGCTTCAAGCGAAATCATAAACCTTACAGCTCCGCTGATTTTTCCGCCTGAATGATTGTAAGCACAGGTCGAGGACATTATCTTTTCTCCCGAAGGAAGTCTGCCAACCCATTTTGAAGTACCTTCGCCGCTGACGGCTGAAACAAAATCGGGCATATCAACCTTTTCATCAATTTCAAACCCGCTTGTTGAAAGAACAATGTTACCGCCGCTGTCGATAATCCAGACAGCCATAATATCCTTATCTGGGAAACTGTCAATATAGTTTCTGCCTGCATCTTCAAACCCGCCGGCTGAAGAATCGATATAGAGATTAAACTGCGTTGCAACCTCATCGGCAGAATGAGCATCAAGCGCCATATCCGCAACGCCGTAATAATAACTTCTGAGTGAAAGAAACAGAATGGTTGATGCAACAACAAGGATAACAACTATAATCGACGCAACAGTAAGAAACCATCGTTTTGTTATTCCCAGAAATTTCAACCTCAATGCTCCTTTCAACCTATATTAATCAGATAAGCCACTTATAGCCCACACCCCATATTGTTATCAGGTGCTTTGGTACGGAGGGTTCATCCTCAATCTTCATTCGCAAACGTCTTATATTTACGTCAACAATTTTTTCTTCTCCGAAATACTCGGCTCCCCACACTCTGTTGAGTATATCCGTTCGGCTGAGTGCCGCACCGTGGTTAGTGAAGAAATATTCCATCATCTGAAATTCAACCTGAGTAAGCTCAATGAATCTGCCGTTTTTGGTCAGTGTTCTGCTTCTCAGATTAAGCTTGAATTCGCCAAGCTCAATTATATCGTCTTTTTCAGGCTTACGGACCGTATTCATTGCCACACGTCTGTATATGGCATCAACTCTTGCCACAAGCTCCGTAGGTGAAAAGGGTTTTGTAACATAATCATCCGCACCGGTCATAAGCCCCGTAATTTTATCCATTTCCTGAGTTTTTGCGGTAAGCATTATAATTCCGATGTTTTTGTTTTGTTCCCTTAGCTGCCTGCAAACTTCAAGTCCATCAACATTAGGCATCATAACATCCAGCAAAACAACATCAAAATCGCCGTCGCAGGAATCGTAAAGTTCAAGTGCCCTTGCACCGTCTTCCGCTTCAACAACTTCATAACCGCCTCTGCGCAGGTTAATTACTATAAACTCTCTTATGGCAGCCTCGTCTTCTGCAATCAGAACTCTTTTCATTTCAATTCTCCTTATGGAATTTTGGTAATCCTGCTTTTTAAATAATCCTGCGTAATTCCCGAATCGGCTCCTTTATCGGTGATATATGCACAAATTACGCTGCCGTCTGATTCGAGAACAGGAAAATACGCTTTGAATTCATCGTCTGCCCATCTTTCGGCAGTAACGTTAAGAACAGAATAAAGCTCGGTCTGCGTACCATCTTTGTCAATTCTGCAAACAACCCAGCAATTCTGCGAGCTGTAATTGATTATGCCGGCCGTTTCAACCTCTTCGTCGCTGAGAGTTATCATATAATTATCTGCAAAATTCACAACAGTATCGGCAACCGTCACAGGCTCATCGGATGAATAATCTATCCATCGTGTAAGGAATATCCTGTTCACACCGTCATCACACATTAACCTGCCCTGAACGGGAATATCGATGGTGCCGTCGTTATTTATATCGGTGCTGATAAGGGAATTATCGCGAAGTGTTTCAATATTTGACATTGTATTGATATCGAGAAAAGGAGCGCAAAGCTGAGATTTGGCGGCATCCCAATAAATCAGCTCCGTAATCATCTGAGTTTCGCCTTTGAGAGCATCGATATAAAATCTGAGCGGAGATTCTCCCGACGCCTTTTCAGTTTTGACAGAGACATAACTGCTGATATTGGGGTCAACCTTCGCTTCACCCATTATTACCACACTGTTACCCGAAAGTCTGACAGCCCTTGCAACTCTCTGAACAACACCTGAAGAAGTTGTCTGATTAATGTAGAACAACTCATCTCCTGAATCGCCGTCTATATCTGCAAGCTCACACACGGAGCAGGTTTCATTTGAAAGTTCTTTGTATCTGTCAAGATTATGCGATGTTCTGTAAACCGACATAATGTTGCTTGACGAAACTCCGGACACACGCCATATAACAATAAGTTCACTGTTTCCGTCGCCATCCATATCGCTTATCAGAATCTTTTCAACTTCATTACCGTATCCGCTAAGGTCTGAACGTGAAACCCATTCACCGTCAACAATGTTGAAATAGTGCAATTTTGCAACGGAGCTTTCTATTTCGTCTTTATAAAATATCAGAGCTTCGTTTTCGTCATCTCCGTCAAGATCCTCAATGATTATTGCTGACGTATATTCTCCGCTGCGCGGACTACAAAAAACAGCTTTCTTATTCACCTTTTCGCGGAATGCGTTAACCAAAGATTCATATTCCTCGTGGTAAAGCGGAGGAGAAAGCAAGGTGTCAACCGGTTTTATAAAGTCGGATGATTTACAGGAAGAAAGCAAAATCAAAAGGCAAATCATTATTGAAGAAACGGAAAGGATATTTCTTTTCAATTATGCCACTCCCCCTTTTAAACTATTTCATATTATTATAGCATAAGAAATACATATAAATCAATAATTATTTATTAATAATTTATATTAAATATAAAAATAAAGTCTGTGCAATCACGCTGCACAGACTTATTATTCTTTTTATGAAATTGAAACCGTTGCGGTATACTCTCCATATGACCAGCAATCGTCATCTTTAATCATAACAGGAACAGTTACATTACCCTTGGTATCGGATGAAATTCCGCTGAGGTCAGCCGTAACCGTCACATTATCCGCACTCATTGCTTCAAGAGATTCGATCGGACCGATAACCGTCATTTCCGAAAAATCAAGCTTTACAAGCTCTGCCTTTGAACCTGAGGGTTCGTTTACAAAGCTGATATTCTCAGGTGCACTGATTTTGGCAGATGCCATTCCGTGAACATTTACGGTTACCCGGAATTCTTCTGTCTGACTTACGACAATACCGCCCGTAACGGCAGATGCAGGTACCGTGAAGATATTAAGTCCCTCTTTTATTTCTGAAAAATCGATGGTTGAAATTTCAAATTCCGTAAGCCCGTCAGACTTCTGCTCGGGTATACCGATCTCGGCATTTGTGGGAGAGATTGACACAGTAAAGGGATAACTGTCAACATAATCTGAAGGTTTGTTACTGAATCCGCAGGTCAGGGACAAATTTACAACTTTGTAAACAGGCAGAGTAATACGGATCGAACCGTTTTTTCTGCTGAAGGTAATATTGCGGAGAACTTCGTTTGTTTCAGTAACTGCAACAAGCTCAGCATCTATTGTCTCGTTTTGCTTAAGACCGCCTTCAAGCTTTGCTTTTGCAACAATACCGGTTATTTTGTTAACCTCGGTTTCGGGTCCTGTTACACGCACAGTATCAGATTCGGGGAAAATATAATCATCGATATAATAACCTTCCGCAACTGCTTCACCGTCAAACTCCAATTCGGGAGTAACAACAAATTCCTTATCACCCGGATAATCAAAATAAACCGAAACTTCATCGGCTGAATATCTGATAACATCGTAAGCGGGATTTGTATTTTTTGAGCTTATTTCAAGTTTCAGCGTTGAACTGCCTGCAGAATTGACATAGCTCGTGTTAGCCTTTACAACAAGGTCATCAACCATATCTGACGATTCAACAATATATTTTTTACCCTTCACCGTAACATCAACCGTAAAGGATTTTTCACCGAAGGGCTTCAGACCGAGATTCTCTTCAACCGACGCATAGTCAATCTGAACCGGAACATTTCTGACGGTATTTTCAACCTCAACGCCCAGTTCAACAACCACAACAAGCCAGAAAACAACCGCAATCAGAACAGAAAAAACAAGCAGAAATCTGTTGTTGTAGAAAATATCACTTATTTTGTATTTCTTCTTCATTTCTTTTTACCCTTAAACAGTTTAGTGAATAATCCGCTGTCACCCGAAGAATTCTCCGTGTCAACATCATCAAGAATGTAATCAATAAGCTCTTCACGGAGTTCGGCTTCCGTAAGATTTCTGATAAGCTCGCCTTCAACCGCAACGGAAATTGTTCCTGTTTCTTCAGATGTAACAATAACCATTGCATCGCTCTGCTCACTCATGCCGAGAGCCGCTCTGTGCCTTGTACCGAGATCGCTTGAAAGTTCACTGTTTTTTGAAAGCGGAAGAACGCAGCCTGCACAAAGCAATCTGCCGTCACGGACTATTGCCGCACCGTCGTGAAGCGGAGAATTTGGGAAGAAAATATTGCCCACCAGTTCGTGTGTGATTTTAGCATCAATCTCTTTACCGGTCTCGATAACATCACCGAGAAGAAGCTCTTTTTCCATAACAATCAGAGAGCCTGTTTTGCTGTCACTCATACGCTGAACTGCTTTGGAAATCTCAATAATAGATTCATTTACAACCTTGTATTTTTCGGAACTTCCTCCTTTAATAAAATGACTCAGGTTGGAAAGTTTGCTTGTTCCCACTTTTTCAAGCACGTGTCTGATTTCCTGACGGAAAAGTATGACAAGAATTATAAATATGTTCTTGAAAATAAACTCAAAAATGTATGAGCTTGCCTCCATATTCAAGGCGTTGATAACCAAATATCCCACGCCGAGCAAAAGCAAACCCTTGACAAGCTGAAAAGCTCTTGTGTCACGGATAAGCTTTATTCCGTTATAGATTATAAACGCTACCAGGCAGATATCCAGAATATCCGTAACCCTGAAATTGATTGACGGAATTTTTGAGAAAAAATCCGCTGTATTTTCAAAAAAGGACATACCTCGACCAACCCTTCATATATATGAATCTATGATATCACATCAGATTGCAGGTTGCAAACAATATTTGTATTCTTTACAAAAAATTAATTTTCTGTTTCAACAATGCACACGGCATGGGCAGAAATACCCTCGCCGTTACCCGTAAATCCCAGACCTTCTTCGGTTGTTGCTTTAACGCTTACAAAGCTGATATCCGTTCCGCAAGCAGAAGCAATATTTGCTCTCATTTCATCAATATAAGGACGCATTTTGGGTTTCTGAGCAATAAGAGTAGCATCAATATTCACAACAGAATAGCCTTTGTTTTTTAGCAGAGAAACAACCTCGCTAAGCAGAACAAGACTGTCCGCATCCTTGAATTTCGGGTCATTATCGGGAAAAATGCAGCCGATATCTCCAAGTGCGGCGGCACCCATAAGCGAATCACCTATCGCATGAAGAAGAACATCCGCATCCGAGTGACCGAGCAGACCCTTTTCATAAGGAATATCAACGCCGCCGACAATCAGTTTTCTGCCTTCAACAAGTCTGTGAACATCGTATCCGTGACCTATTCTGAACATTCCGCCATCTCCTTTTCGATTTCTCTCACATCTTCAATAAACCGTTCATAAGTAGTTATGCAATTAAGCACTTTTATGAGCGAATTGGAAGAAAGACGCTCGGGAAACGAATAATATCTGAGCAATGCTGCTCTCTTTTTTGAACTTTCTTCACAACCCGTAAAACCAAGCTCGTACAAATCAATTTTTGTAATGGGTCTCTGCGGTTCGGGAGCGGTTTCACAAAGCACGCCCGCATTTGAAAGTGCCTGCATTATTATCTCTTCCGAAACACCTTCAACACCGATTTTACCCTCTTTTGAAGGCTCGGTTTTTCTGCTTTCTTTGCCGAAAATATCGGGTATATAAGCATGAATAATATTCCTTTGATCAACAGTTGAACCGATAAACGAACGGATTTTAAAGCCTGCGGAATCACTGTCCGTAAGCACAAGAATACCTCGTTTCTCCGCAAGCTTTCTGATAAGAAGCTGCAACTCCTTATCTTTGAAAATCCCGAAACCGTCAGTCTGAATTATGGGAGCATCGATTATCGAAGAAAGCTTTATTTTATCATACTTGCCTTCAACAATAACAGCCTGTTTTATTTTAATCATAGCTTATCTTCCTACCCTTGCAAGCTTAACAACCGTCTGTTCAAGCACAAGACGCTTGCTGAGTGCCGAGCTTTTTAATGTTGTATCTGCTTCAAGCAGAATTTCTATGCACTCCCCTACATCATCAAACGAAAGGGATGAGCCGCTTCTTGCAGCATTGGTAAGTCTGAATTCTTTGCCTGCATAAGCGTAATATTTTGCAATATCTTCTGCTCTGCCGCCTGATTTGACAGCAGCTTTTGCTCTGTAAATATCCGAATACTGTGCTATAAGTGCACCGAGAATCTGAAATTCATCCTCGCGCTGTTCAAAAAGTACCGAAAGCTTTCTGAACGCACTGTCAAACCTGCCCGCCGTAAGGTCTTTTATCATATCAAATACCCTTGCATCAAGGCTCTTGATACACACAGCATCAACATCGCTTTTCTGAACTTCTTCGCCTTGTGCATACGCACATACCTTTTCAGTTTCGTTAAGTAATGTATTAAGGTCACTGCCGACACAGGTAATAAGATATGATGCAACACCCTTTGCAAAAGGCTTGCCACGGCGTTTTGCACCGCCTTCAAGCATTTTGGCAAGCTCGACGGATGTTTTTTTATCAAGCTTTACAGCATAACCGTATTTTTCAAAAAGCTTTACTGCTTTTGTCCATTTTGCACCTTTGGGCTCATAGGCAATAACCGAAAAAATGAGTGCACAATCATCAGGATTTTCTCTTATAACCCTTTCAAGCTGCTCAAATCCGTTATCATCAAGAGTATCCAACGGAAAATCCTTAACAAGCACGCACTTTGTTTCTGCCATCATAGGCACAGCTTCCGCGCTTTCGTAAACTTCCGAAAGCGTGCAATCTTTGCCGTCAAATGTATGGAAATTAAAGTCTTCAAAAGACGGATCAACCGTTTTGGAGACTATTTTATCAACATATGTCTTTTTAAGATAGGCTTCTTCACCGTAAATGAGATATACACCTACGGGATTTTCCCTGAGCTTATCTTTAAGAGCAGATTCGTTAAGACTCGGCATAAGTATCCTTTCCGGGAAATTACTCCCTTTCTGCCTTCAAAGCACCTTTATCGGCACAAAGCACAACATTGCCTTCACCGCCGGTTATAATGACGGTTTTACCCGTACCTGCATAATATTCCGCAGCTGCCTGTCCCCTTGTTTCTTCGGCATTCAATATACAAAGCGACCCAGTATCACAGATAATTTCCTGCGGAATTTTTCCTCGGGAAATAACAACATCAGGCGGATAGGTACCGTCGTCAATTACACTGAAATCAAAATAAGGGTCAAAGCAAACAGCAAGGCAAATATCGTCTGTTTTCAATATCGTACAGTAATTATTATCGTAGTTATATGATTTTACCGAAACATTTTCGGTGTTATGTAATTCATCAAAACTATATATTTTACATCGGGAGGTCAGTAAAGACAATCCCTCAGGCAATTCTTTACAATAAACTGTTTCGGGTCTGTAAGATGCGAAAACATCAAGAAGATACGAACTGTCGGTATTGTCACCCGATGGAACAAACACCGCATCAAGCCCTCCTCCGCACGAAAGAAGAGCATTATTTATTCTGTAAGCACCGAGAATATCATCTCCACCGCCGCCGATGAGAATATTTTCTCCCTTTGTGCTTACAAGCACGGATGTACCGTTACCGCAATCAACAACCGTAATTTTCGTCTGTGCCGCCTCGTTTATCGAAAATGTAACAATACAGACACTGAACATTACGGCACACACTGCGGCAGCTGCGGAATAAACAGGTTTGCGAAATGCAGAAATAAATACCGCCGTTATGCAAAGCATAAAAACTCCGCAGAATATAAGCATGATTTTCTCGGAACCGACTTTGAAGGTAAGAAAATCGAAATCTGCAAGCCAGGATGAAAATTTTATCAGAACCGAACAGAGCAACTTTGCCGCCAAAGCGGGTAAATTGACGAAATCAGGTACAACAAACCCCAGCGCCGCACCGAGAGCACTGACAGCCATACACCAGCCTGCAACAGGCACAGCGATAAGATTCGCACCAAAGCTCAGGAAATTGAAGCTTCCGTTAATACTCAGCGCAACTGGCAGAGTAAACGCAGTTGCCGAAACGGTAACCATAAGGGGGAAAATCAGCTTCCTTACGGCACCGCATAATCTCTTGTTGCGGATTTTAGCGGTAATTTTTCTTATGTCAGGCTCAATCTGAAGTGTATAGAGTATTATACCCATAGTCGCAAGTGCGGAAAGCTGCAACGACACCGAACCTGCCGAAAAAGGTCTGCAAACTGTCAGAACAGACAGTGCAATACCCAGCGAATTCAGCGAATCCCGTTGACGTATAAATATGTTTCCCAGCAGAAAAACAATCATCATAACACCGGCGCGGACAACCGAGTATGTAAACCCTGCAATAAACATAAACAAAACAACGCCCGCAAGTGACAATAAATTTGACACTCTGAAATCAAGACGCGTTTTCTTCAGAATAAGCAGAATAAGTGTTGACCACAAAGACAGATGATACCCTGAAACGCAAATAATATGAGATATACCGATACTTCTGAAATCGGAATAAATATCATCGGGAAGACCGCTTTTATCACCTATAAGAAGCGCAGCCGCCAAAGCCCCTCTCTCATCAGGCATAATGCGATAAACTGCACTTTTTATACCTTCTCTTAAATCAAGAATCTTTTTGGCAAAAGGCTTATCGGACTCACTGATATTGTGAATAATATAATCATCCGTTTCGGGATATGCACCCAGAAAAACGCCATCGGATTTGTATGATTGAAGCAAGTCTTCGCTTGATATACCCAGAGCAAAAACAGTGAATTTACCTTCGATAACATCATAAGACTCAGCTTCTAGAGGTGCGGAAAACACAAGCCGAAGTTTCAGTTCAGCATCTTTACCGTCAACCGAAAGAGTCTTTGCTTCATAGTAGCAGTTGCCGTATCTGATTTCAGGCAATGAGGTAATCTGCGCCTTTATCTGACATCCTGTTCTGCCGTCATACTCCATTGCGGGATTATACACAAACAAAGTTTCACTTACAAGCAACACACAGGCAATAGCGGCAGATGCAAATAAAGTCGGCAAAAAGCGGTTGTTTCTGACATTCTTTATTATCAATGACACAACCAGAGCGGCGATAAACACCAGGAAGGCGGTTACCGTCACTCCGATTTCAAATTCAAAAAGTAATGCCGTTACGAAAAACAGTGTTAAACCGATAACAGCAAAAGGTCTCGACATTTATGCAACACCTTAAAATTTATTTTTCAATAAGCGGAATAACACCGAGAAAAACTATATCGTCTCTTTCGGCAGCATCGCCCTCAGCAAGAACTGCCGCCTTAGCAACAACATCCGCATCAAATCTTGCGCAAAGCTCCTCAACAGCTTTGAGAGATTCGCCCGTGCTGATAACATCGTCAAGAATCACCACACGCTTGCCTCTTATCTGCTCACCCTCAACGCCGTCAAGAATAAGTGTCTGCTCCGATGCAGTTGTAATTGAACGGACGCTGACGGTTACGGGGTCTTTCATATAAAGCTTTGCCTTTTTACGGGCAACAAAATATTTTTTTCCGCTCTGTCTTGCCATTTCATATGCAAGAGGAATGCTCTTTGCTTCGGGTGTTACGATATAATCAAATTCAGGAAGTCTTTCAAGAAGCTTCTGAGCAGAATGAACGGTAATTTCAACATCACCGAAAAGAATAAATGCGGCAATATCAAGCTTATCACTGATGGGGCATCTGAGCAAATCACGCTCAACGCCTGCTATATCAACTCTGTAATATTCAGACATACCTCTACCTCCATTAACCTGCGGGCCAGCCGAAATCACGGCCGCTCATAAGGTGGAAATGAATGTGCTTAACAGTCTGACCTGCACTGTCACCGCAGTTGTTGACAATTCTGAAACCGTCAAGGTTCATATCTTTTGCAATCTTTGCCGCAACCTCAAAAACATGAGCAATAAGACCGCTGTTTGTACCGTCAATCTCAGCAGCTGATTTGATGTGCTCCTTGGGAATTATGAGAATATGCACAGGTGCCTGAGGCTCTATATCGTTGAACGCGATAACCTTATCATCCTCATATACTTTTGTTGTAGGGATTTCTCCGCTTATGATTTTACAGAAAATGCAATCCATATTAAACACTTCCTTATATTATTTAATCATTCCGCCAAGGATAGCTGCAACTGCATCCATAGCCGCTTTAATATTTGAAACATCCTTTGTACCTGCCATTGCACTGTCGGGTCTGCCGCCGCCTGAGCCGCCTGCAAGCTTTGAAACTTCTCTGACAATATTACCTGCATGAGCACCCTTTGCAACGGCATTTTTACCGCAAGCGCAAGCGAAGTTTGCACTTGCACCGTTAACACCGCAGATAACTGCAACCGCATCGTCATTTTCTTTAACTTTATCGCACATCGAACGAAGGTCACCGGGGTTAACGCCCTCAACGGTTGTTACAACGAGGCTGATACCGTTAACATCAACGGCATTACCCATAAGGTCACCTGTTTTAAGCTGTGAAAGCTCTGCACGAAGCTGCTCAATTTCTTTTTCTTTTGCTTTAAGGTCAGCCATAAGTGAGTTAGCCTTTTTATCAAGCTCACCGACATTCGCAAGCTTCATAGTAGCGGCTGTATTGCGGATAAGCGCAGTATCCTTTGCAATATAATCGAGCACACCGTAACCTGTTACCGCTTCAATTCTGCGTACACCTGCGGCAACAGATGATTCAGAAACAATCTTAAAGAGACCAAGCTTGCCTGTATTGTTAACGTGAGTACCGCCGCAAAGCTCTGTTGAGAAATCACCTGCTCTGACTACACGGACAACATCGCCGTATTTTTCGCCGAAAAGTGCCATTGCACCGAGCTTCTTTGCTTCTTCAATAGGCATTTCAGTGCTTGAAACTTCAAGTGCCGAAAGAATTATCTCGTTAACTCTGTTTTCAACTTTTGCAAGTTCTTCAGAAGTAAGTGCAGAGAAATGAGTAAAGTCAAATCTCATTGCCGTGTCGTTAACAAGCTGACCTGCCTGCTCAACATGTGAGCCGAGTACCTCTCTGAGTGCTGCCTGAAGAAGATGAGCAGCGGTATGGTTTCTCATTGTAGCCTGTCTGAGCTCACAGTTAATTTCAGCAACTGCACCGTCACCTACTGAAATACTGTCACCGTCAACAATTTTACCGATGTGAAGAACAATTCCGTCGGGTGTCTTGTTTGTTGCTGTAACTTCAAAAACAGCATTGTCAGTTTTAATAATACCCTTATCACCTGCCTGACCGCCGCTTTCACCGTAGAAAGGAGTTTTGTCAAGAACAAGAACTGCATTGGATTCTGCAGTTACGGTATCAGCTCTTTCACCGTCAGCGATAACAGCCTTGACGGTTGCGTTACAAGCATAATCGGTATAACCGAGGAACTCTGTTGCTTCGATATCTTTAAGTGAAGCCTGTCCGCCCTTCCATGCCTCTGCACCTGCATCCTTACGGGCAGCTCTTGCAGCAGCCCTGCTTTCTGCATAAAGGCGCTTGTATTCATCAATATCAACGCTCATACCTCTCTCTTCAAGAAGCTCTTTTGTGAGGTCGATGGGGAAACCGAAAGTATCCTGAAGCTTGAATGCATCTGCACCGCTGAGCACCTTTGAATCGGAGTTTGCAATGATATTTTCAAGAAGGTTAAGACCTGTATCAATGGTCTTGTTGAAGCTTTCTTCTTCTGCTTTGATAACCTTTACGATAAGGTCGCGCTTTTCAACAAGGTTGGGATATGCATTGGCATTTTCGTTAATAACGGTTTCACATACTTTGTAAAGGAACATACCGTCAATGCCGAGAAGCCTGCCGTGGCGTGCAGCTCTTCTGAGAAGTCGGCGAAGAACATAGCCTCTGCCTTCGTTTGAAGGCATAACACCGTCACCGATCATAAATGTTGTACTTCTGATATGGTCGGTAATAACACGCAGAGAGATATCGTTCTTTTCGTTCTCGTGATACTTGATGCCCGAAATCTCCATAACGTGCTTCATAATATTCTGAACGGTGTCAACCTCGAAAATGTTGTCAACATCCTGCATAATGCAGGCAAGACGCTCAAGACCCATACCTGTATCAATGTTACAGCTTTTGAGTCTTGTGTAGTTTCCGTTACCGTCATTTTCAAACTGAGTGAAAACATTGTTCCAGAATTCAATATATCTGTCACAGTCACAGCCGACCTTACAATCAGGTGAACCGCAACCGTACTTTTCACCTCTGTCAAAGTAAAGCTCCGAACAAGGACCGCAGGGACCCGCACCGTGCTCCCAGAAATTATCTGCCTTACCGAATCTTACCATATGATCCTCGGGAATACCGATTTCTTTTGTCCAGATATCATATGCTTCGTCGTCTTCTTCGTAAACGCTGATGTATATTCTGTCAGCAGGCATTTCCATTACCTCTGTGCAGAATTCCCATGCCCAGCGGGTTGCTTCATGTTTGAAATAATCGCCGAATGAGAAGTTGCCCAGCATTTCAAAATAAGTGCCGTGGCGTGCGGTGATACCTACGCTCTCAATGTCGGGTGTACGGATACACTTCTGACAGGTTGTAACTCTGTTTCTGGGAGGTGTAAGTTCACCTGTAAAATACTTTTTGAGAGGAGCCATACCTGCATTGATAAGCAAAAGGCTCTTATCACCCTGAGGCACCAGCGAAAAGCTGGGCATTCTGAGGTGATCCTTCGACTCAAAAAATGCAAGATATTTCTCTCTGATTTCGTTAAGACCCATCCATTTCATATTTAAATATTCCTCCTGAGGGTATTTTGACCCGTTTTTTATTGATTTGTAAATAAAAAAAGGTGCAGAAGAACAATCCGGATATGGGACGGCTTTCGCCGCGGTACCACCCAAATTGTGCTTTCTGCACCACTCATTCCTTTATAACGCAAGGTAACGCCGCCGTTCATCACGGCAGTGCTCGGGAGCGGCACTCCCCTGCTTATCCGCTTAACGGCTGTTTCAGCAACTCAGCCGTTTCTCTGTAAAGCAAGCAGAGAATTAATCTCCTTCAACGCATTGATATTAAACTGTGATTATTATATCATCTTCGCAATAATTGTCAAGCGATATCATTCGGCAGGTTCAAGCATGTTGAGAGCAACCCAGCCGTATTCGCCGTTAAGCTTGATCTGAAGCCATCTGTTGCCGTTATCGGCTTTCTTTGTTGCATAACCGATTACAACATCGCCGTAATCAAGCTCGCCCACAAGGTCATAATCGGAACCTGCGTCTTTTCTTACATTGGCGCCGTCTTCAGAAACAACCTTATATTTGCCAAGTGATTCATCATTTGCATTCTCACTGACATCGGGAGGCAGAGTTTCAACAACAATGCTTACACCCTTGAATGTTTTCTGTGCTTCGCCAACAAGAATCACGCCCCATACATTGTCTTTGCAAGCGATGAAAATACCGTTGCTTCCGGGCATAATGTTGCTGTATTCAAAGGGTACGATAACATCATTATCAAGATTTATTATACCCATTTTTCCGTCTTTCTTAACTGCAATAAGTCCGCCAGTTACGGGACGGCAATAATCACAGGATGAGGTTTCACCGGGTGTAAGGTCATTTACAGCCTCGTATTCGTAAGGGATAACCTTCTTATCCTTATCCTGACTTACATAGCCCCATTTATCGTTTTTCATTGCGGCGGCATAGCCTTCAAAATAACGGTCACGCTCGTCGTAAGAAACACCTTCAAGTGATTCTGTGGGAACGGAATGGTAAAGATGTGCGTTTTCGGAAATTGTAACATTGCCGTTCGTAACGGTAATTTCAAATTCCTCATTACCGATAACAACGAGAGTATGATAGCTGTCTCTGTCTGTATATTCTCTGCCGCTTCCGCAACGCTTGAAGCCATCATAATTGGGCTGAAGAATAACATTGCCCTGATAATCCAGAAGACCGTATTTGCCTGTTGTGGCAGACTTAAAGTATGCAGTATTTTCGTCAAGATATCCGAGTTCGGTGCATTCAGTAAATCCGCCCGCCTGCCACGCATATGCAGCTTCTTCAGGAGTGTCGTTACCGCCTGCAAGCTTTGAAATACCGAATATTGCAGCAACAAGAACAATAAGTGCAACCACAGCAATTATTATAATTTTCGGATTAAGCTTTTTGAGAACTGATGTCTTTGCAACAGGTTTTTTCTCTTCTGTAACCTGAGGAATTTCAGGCTCTGCATCCATTGAAATGCCGCCGAAATTACCTATGGCTTCTTCTGCCGCACTGCTTACTGCTATATCGGGAACCGAAACCTCTTCTTCAGGCTCTTCCTCGCTTTCAACCGAAGAATCATCCTCGGGCTCAGAAACAGGCTGCTCACCGAGAAGCTGATTCACTCTCTGTGTGAACATTACTATATTATCTGCAACAGGTTCTTCTGTCTGAGCAGGCTCTTCGTCCGCAGGCTTTTCCTCGGAAATTTCCTCTTTTTCTTCATCTGCTGCAGGCTCATCCTGAGCGGAAGCTTCCTCTTTAACTTCTTCGGTTTCTTCAACGGTTTCGGGTTCTTCTTCAGCCTTTTCGGGCTGTGAAGCTCTGTATTCATCGGTTACATAAATGAAAATATCCCTTACATCAGTATTTTCAATTGTGACTTCTGATGCAAAGCGCTGAAAAAGTCTCGTTATAACGGGAAGGGAACCTGCTGTAACGGTTGAATCCGCAGTAATATCTGCTGATTCAAGAACACTTGCCCTTGCTTTACCGAGAAGTGCGTTTGCAGTGCTTTCGGATACGCCCAAAAATTTAGCAAGAATCTGCACGGGCATACCGTTGTTGTAGTGAAGCACGAGAGCAGTTTTAAGCTCGGGTCTGAGAGCAGATACAGCATCCATAACCTTTGAACACAGTTCGCCGTCTTCAAGAACAGTTTCAGGAAGAAATTCCGATGAATTTTCAACTGCACCTGCATCTGCATCAGCAAATACAAACTTTCTGTTTTCTTTATAAACAGCGGCAACATTCTGCTTCATCCAGATTTCAAATGCTTCAGGCTTTTTAAGCTTTTCAATATTGCAGAAAGCTCTTGCATATGCCTTTTTAATTATTTCAACTGCTTCACGGCTGTCGCCCGAAAGAGTTGAAGCAAGGAAATAAGATGCTTTCAGAGTTTTTGTGTAGAGCTTTGCTACTGCATCAATATCACCGTTACCGGCGGCAATAACAAACTGAACCATATTATCACTCACTTTTAAAATCCACTCCATTCAAAGTTTATTTAAAATTCCATTTCACCAAATAATCATAATTGTATTAATTCTATACCACATTTGGTGATTTGTCAAGAAAATTAAACCAACATATTGAAAAAAAGACAGTGCCAATGCACTGTCTTCAAGATAATTCTTAAGTTTCCGCAAAAGGTGTGCTTACCCGTGTAAGCCTGAAATTAACAGGGTTACGGTTGCAGTTGAAGCGGTATACGCTCATTACGATACCCACCGCAAAATACACACACAGATTTGACGAGCCGCCTGCACTGACAAACGGCAATGTGATACCGATACTGGGCAAAAGCATAAGGCACATACCTATATTTATTACTGTCTGTGCGCCTATCATAAATGCCGCCGCAAAGCAAAGCAAACTGCCCGTAAGATTGCGTGACATTTTACCCACTTTTACAATCCTTGCAATAATAAGTGCCATCACCGCAAGAAGTGCAATGCAGCCTACAAAGCCAAGCTCTTCACCCACAACGGTAAACACCATATCGCTTTCATTAACAGGTACACCTGCCGCAGACTGAGTATATGTGCCCTTGAACAGTCCGTCACCCAAAAATCTGCCTGATCCTATTGCGTTAAGACCTCTCTGCTGCTGGTATACAACATCTCTGTATACTTCGGGGCTGAGCGCCTCGGGATAGTAAATGGCAAGTATTCTTCTTTTGTGGAAAGATGCAAGAAACTGAGTCCATAAAAGCGGAACAAACGCAATTATCGCACCGAAAGCAACTGCAAAATAACGCATTTTTACACCGGCAACAAACATCATTCCCACAAACATAAGTGCGAAAACAATAGCTGACCCAAGGTCGTCTGTCAGAATAATAATGCCAATGGGAATAAGGGCATGAACCGCAAGCAACACAATATTTTTAAGGCTGTTAATATTATCTTTGACTGCCTCAATATGTGCGGTAAAGGTTACCATAAACCCGATTTTAACAAGCTCTGACGGCTGAAAATTAACCGTAAAACTGTCGGTTTTGATAATTGGAATCCAGCAAATCGCATCGGGGCGGTCCTCAGTACCCTCACCGAAAATAAACAGCGAAAGCATAAGCAGAAGACAGAAGCCGCCGATAAACGGTGCAAGACCCACAACGGCATCATAATCGAGAAAAGAAATAAAGATACCGATAACCATACCAACCGTTGCGGCAAGAATCATAACAAGACAGTCACGGCTGATCAAGTCACCTGATTCTATGGCTTCATTCCTTGTTGCACTTGTAACCATAAGCACGCCGAATGCCGTTGTGAAAAAGCACAGAAGAAAGAGAATGAAATCGGTTTCTCTCAGAGCATATTTAATTGTTGACCTTTTGCCCATGAAACCACCGCCTTATATTAGTTGGTAAAAAGTATTGCAAGGGGCTGAACAAACAGCCCCTTTAGACAATCAGTTAAGTTCGTTGAAAAGAGTAAGATATGTGTCTGCAATGATTGCGCCTGCCTTGGGACCTGTCGAAACAATTTCTTCATTTTCGGTAAGATATGAACGCCAATCATTATCAGTCATCATATAACCTACCTGATCATTTGTAACACCGAAAACAAGAAGAGTTTTGTCCGTTGCATCTGCAAATGCAGTGTATTTCCAATCTGTACCGTCCCATGAATCTGCCGCTGTAATCGCACCGCCGTATGCAATTTCGGGAGCAAGCTCACCGGGAATAATTGCAACTGCAAGGCTTGTGCCGAATTCTACATAACCAAGTTCGGAAGCTGCGTAATAATCAAGACCATCCTTAACAACTTCATTTGTAAGAAGTCCGCCTCTTGCGGCAAGCTTAAAAATGCTGTTGTCAACAGGAACAAAAAGTTCTCTGTGCTTGATATTGAGAATAGGTGTGATTGCAACATCGTTATCGATTGATGCCGCACACTTTGCAAGAAGTGTACCGTAAGCAGCAAGACGTGCATAACCTTCATCCCCATACTCATTCATAATAGCAGGGTCAAGATCAAGAACTTCGGGATACTCTGATGAAATTGCGAGCTCTGCACCAAGAATCTGAATGAAGTTTGCGTTTTCATTTTCATTGAGATACTTTTCGATATAGTAGGGATAGTCACCTGTAAGCATTGTGCCTGCCGCACCGTTACCTACGCAGTGAATGGGAAGATTGATAAGCCAGGTTTCGGTTGCGCCTTCCTTAGCGGGAACAAAACGGATTCTGTTGAGATTGCCGTCAAACACCTGAGGATTACGCTTATCTCTGATGTACTCGGTAATATCAACTGTTCCGTAATAGAGGTTACCTTCTTCCATACCTTCAACCGCATCAATCATTGACTGAACGGTTACCTTGTAAAGGTTTTCCATATAGTTCTTGTTTTTACCGCTGGGAAGTTCCATACCGAAAAGATTCCTGAATGAAGCGGTGAAAAGTGCGCCAATGATATCGCCGTTGAGGCCGAAGGTATCAACACAGCTGTGCTGATGAAGTGCGGAAATGTTGATACTTGTAATATCATATCCCTTTTCATCTGCATATGCCTGGAACTTTTCTCTGATAATTCTTACTTCGTTGTTTGCGAGACCGAATGTATCGATTGATGAGAAGATTGTGATACCTCTGCCGTCAGAAACAGCGATTGTTCTTACCTTCTGGTCGTCTCTTTTTTCATCTGCAAGCTTCTTTGTAACAGAAAGGCTGCCGCCGACATAATGCTCTTCTTCAAGCTCTTTGCCTGTAAGAATCGATGCGTTTGCATAGCCGAGAGTCCACTTTGCACCTTCTGCAGGCTCATCAATAAAATCGTTGCCTTCATAGAAGTTTTCTGACTCATATGTATCTACCGTTGCCCAGCCGTAAGGCTCAACAATCATATAGCTGATACCGGTTACAACAGCATCGAGCAGACCGTCTACAAAACGGTAGAAGCCGCGCTCAAAATCGGATGTCACTTCTGTTGCAGCTGATGCGGGAATAGCAAAAGCTGAAAGAAGCATAGCCAGGGTAAGGATAATTGCCGTAAATTTCTTTGCCATAAATTAAACCTCCAAATTAATTTACTTAGTTATTCTCAAGCTTCATATCGCCGAAGCTTATCCACTTCTTTTTACGCATAAACTCTGAAATTGCCAGAGTTATAAGCGCAGGTGCAATAAAATGCATAACAATAATTTCTATAACCGCAACAGCAGGATCAACCCCCGAATCGGTCATTGCGGAATAAGTCATAAACTGACCCACGAGACCGGATGTACCCATTCCCGAGCCTGACGCATAGCATTCCATTTTAAGCACTGCCGAGGATATGGGACCGAGAATTGCACTCGTAATTATAGGCGGAATCCATATCTGAGGATGTCTTACAATATTGGGCATCTGAAGCATTGAAGTACCTACACCCTGAGCAAGAAGACCGCCCAGCTTGTTTTCACGGTAGCTTGCAACCGCAAAGCCTACCATCTGTGCACTGCATCCCACTACAGCTGCACCGCCTGCTATACCTGACAAACCGAGAATAATACCGATTGCCGCAGAGCTTATGGGAAGTGTAAGACAAATGCCCATAACTACAGAAACAACGATTCCCATAAGTACGGGCTGACGCTCCATACCCCAGGTAATGATTTCGCCGATATATGTTGTTACTTTCGAAGCGGGAGGCCCTATAAATATACCTGCCGCACTGCCTGCAATTATTGAAACCGCAGGAGTAAGAAGGATATCAAGCTTCGTTTTGCCGCTGATAAGACTGCCTGCCTGAATGGCAAAAAATGCTGCTATAAATGCCGCAAGCGGGTCACCGGGACCTGAATAGAGCATACCTGCATCGGTAACAACCGCACCGGCAACAAGCTTTGATGCGAACGCACCTACCATACCTGCAACTGCGGCAGAAACGCCTACAAGCGGTGACATCTTATATTTGAATGCCATGCCCACGCCGATGCCTGCACCAGTAAGAGATTTTGCGACAGAAGCAACAAGAATAATATATGTACCTATTGTTCCGGTTATAAAGCCGCCGATCTGTTCAAGAATCGTACCTATAATCAGCGTGGCAAAAAGACCGAGAGCCATACCTGAAAGTCCGTCAACGAAAATATAATTGAGAATCCCTTTAACACTTTTCACTTTTATCGCCTTACTTTGAAATTATTTTTTTAAAAGCATCCGCATAAATTCTGCCGATAAATTCCGAGCCGTTTGCATTGGGATGAACACCGTCCTCAGACCAGTGATAACAGCTCTGACCAACACAAGCCTGTGCAAAAAGTCCGTCAAGCGGAATATAATAATCCGCAAACTCTCTTGCAAGCTTACGCTCAACGTCAATTTTACCGTTAAGATCTGCCCTGAAATATTCCTTATCGGGAACAGGGAGCAAAAACTGCTCAATCATAAGAATTTTTGCGTTTGTTTTTTCTTTGATTTCGGTAAGCACCTTGCGGTAATTCGCTTCAAAAACATCATTACCCAGCCATGCGCGGTTATCTGCTCTGTGCCAGGTATCATTCACACCGATATGAATTGAAACAAGGTCGGGCTGAATATCAATAAAATCGCTATGAAGTCTGTTTACCAGATCAATTGTCTGATTTCCGCTGATACCCAGATTAATGAATTCAAAATCCGTATCGGGATTTTCCTCACGAATGAATTTTGCCGCATAAAGAGGATATCCGCTGCCTAAATCGTGATAATCTTCACGGTTTCTGCCTGCATCAGTAATTGAATCACCCTGAAAAAGAATTTTCATATAATCACCTCATCAGAATTTATCTCTTACCATTTTCAATGTGTCAATGATTTTTATATGCTGTGGGCACGCACTTTCGCATTTGCCGCACTTTTTGCAAAGACCTGCATTTGTTTCGATATCAGGGAAAATATCCTTTACAAGTCTTCTTCCTCCGACGGATATGTTATTGAAAGCAGAAAAGACTTTGGGTATTTCAACACCTGCGGGGCAAGGCATACAGTATTCACAGCCCGTGCAGGGAACAAGATTCATTCCGTCAAAAGCCTTTTTGGCATCAGAAAGCATTTCAAGTTCGTTTTCCGAAAGCATACCGGGTTGAGATTTATCGGCATAACTCAGGTTATCGTCAACCATCTGCATTGTGCCCATTCCGCTGAGAAGCATTGCAACCTCGGGTCTGTTCCACACGAAATCAAGAGCCCACTCAACAGGTGTTTTTTCGTCCGAAAGCTCATTTTTGACGCAAGCCGCAGGGTTTGCAAGCTTACCGCCAAGAAGTGGCTCCATTACGATAACGCCAAGTCCCTTTGAAGCCGCATATTCAAGACCTTCGATACCTGCCTGGTAATCCGTATCTATATAATTAAACTGAATCTGGCAGAATTCAAAACCGTCATAGGCATCAATAACTTTTTTGAAAACCCATAAATCATCGTGGAACGAGAAACCAAGATGCTTGATTTTGCCTTCTTCTTTGAATTTTTCAAGTTTTGAAAGGATATCAAACTTTACAACCTTGTTATCCCATGAATCGTTGTTAACAGCGTGAAGAAGGTAAAAATCCACATAGTCAACACCCAGTCTTTCAAGCTGTGTGTTAAAAAGTCTCTCAACATCTTCTTCGCACTTAACTTCACCGAGAGGAAGTTTGGTAGCGAGATAGACAAGATTACGGTAACCGTCTTTGATAACCTTACCCACAAAGGATTCACTGTTACCGCCGTGATAAAAATAAGCGGTATCAAGATAATTCACACCGTTGTCAATAGCGTGACGAACAAGTTCAACTGCCTTTTCTTCGTCAATTCTGTTGCCGTCACCTTCTATGACAGGCAATCTCATACATCCGAAACCGAGTGCCGATACTTCAACACCGGTTGCACCGAATTCTCTGTATCTCATATTATTTTCTCCTCAAAGTCATACTTGCTGAATATAACCTATCGTATTATATCATATAGAAACTGTAAAAACAAGATTAAATATAAAATAAGCCCTTATTTTGAATATCAACTTCTTTTTGCGATAAAATAGAAACGAGGTGTTGACTATGTTTGATTTAAACGGTATACCGCAGGGTCTTGGTATGGCACTTTCACGAAACGAAAAAGCCATGAATTCATTTTCAAGACTCAATGAAAATGAACGCAAAAAATTCATTGAACTTTCACGGTCTGTACGCTCAAAGCAGGAAATGAACAGGCTTGTGAATAAACTTGAAAACGATAAAAACAGCTTTCTTTAAGAAAAAAACCGCCGATACATTCGGCGGTAATTTTTATTCTTCAAAGATTTTAAGTGAATATCTTCCGTCACGCAACGCTGATGCCACCTGCTTTGAATCAGTGTAAAACTCGTCAAAGTAAACTCCGCCGGGTTCAAGAGTAATATTTCCGTGAAAATCAGATCCGGAAAGCTTACGCAAAGAGTGTAAATCAGCCCATTTGTTTGCGATTTTATTTCTCGAATAATGGTCACCGTGGCCGTTGTAAACTTCAACGCCGTCAAGCATTTCAGGGTCAATAACCGTCATTCCGATTCTGAAAGGATGTGCCTGGAAAATCATAAGATTATTCGCCTCAACAACAGGTCGGAATTCCTCGGGATCGTTGTAACGGGTAAGGTCATTATTAATCACAAATTCTTCATCAAATCCATAAACAAGGTAATCATTGTCATTTTCAAGAAAACGGAGCTCCATGCCGAGAATAATGTGAAAGTTTTCGTCTTCAAATTCTTTGGCAGCTCTGTAGCCCGAAAGGTATTTCCGTACCTGCTCAGCATACGTTTCACCGTGGCGTTCAAACTGAGATGCACTGAAATGGTCTGTGATTATAAGACCGTCATAACCCAGTTCCTTGTATCTTTTAACAATGTCGGCAGCATAAACACGGCTGCATGAACTAGCCTCTTTTGTATGGATGTGTGTATCAAAAAGATATTTTTTCATAATGGTCAACCTTCTTTCCGTATGCAATTTATTATATACCTTTGTTTTATGATATTCAATAGAAATCTTTGATTTTTATTACTTCAAGCGACAAATTTTTTCATCGGAAAAGATATATAATTAAATCCGCAATTGAGGTGATAAAACTGAAAACGGTGATATATGCAGATATACTTGTTGTTATCAATATAATCGTGAACTACCTGCTTCTGAGAACAAGTGCGGCAATTTCAGGCTGCAATTTCAAACCGCTGAGATTTTTGCTTGCCGCCGGTGCGGGAGGAATTTTTTCACTTATGATTTTTGTTGAAAACATCAATTCTGTGCTTAACTTATTAATCAAAATACTTTTTCTGATATTTATGGTACTGATTGCATTCGGTACAAAATCCGCAAAATCTTTTCTGAAATGCTGCGGTGCTTTTTTTCTTGCAAACTTTGCATTCGCAGGCATAATGCTTTGCCTGACGGTTGCGGTTTCGCCGGGAGTTGCACTTTATAAAAACGGCGTAGTCTACTTTGATATAAATATTTTAACACTCACAATCACATCGGTTATATGCTACGGAGTGCTGAGCCTTATATCCCGTTTTACAAAAAGCAAAGTTCCTCAAAAAAATATTTTCCCCATAAGAATCACATACGGAGGTAAAACCGTTGAGGGCAAGGCACTTCTTGATACAGGAAATACTCTTTGCGACTGTTTTTCGGGTAAGCCCGCAATAATAACGGAGAAGGATTTTATATCGCTTTTATGTGAAAATACAGAGCTCACCGAAATGAAAAGTTTCAGGCTGATTCCTTTCACAACAATCAAAAACGGCGGTGCTCTGCCTGCTTTTCTTGCAGACAAAACAGCAATAATGGATAAAGGAAAATGGATTGAAACAGACAATGTATACATAGCCGTAACCGAGAAAAAAATTGTTTCCGGCGGGTATTCCGCACTTCTCGGCATGCCGTTTTTTGATGCAATCGAACCGCAGATTAAAGGAGGGTTAACCGTAAAATGAAAAAAATATCAATGAAACCAATAAGAAAGTTCTTGTTGAAACTGAAATCAAGGATTTTTGAAACAGAGGTTGACTACATAAACGGACCCGATACTCTGCCGCCTCCCCTGACAAACGAAAAAGAGCTTGACTGTCTTCTTAAACTTGAACAGGGGGATAAGGATGCAAGGGAAGAAATCATAGTTCACAACCTGCGTCTTGTGGTTTACATTGCAAAAAAGTTTGAAAACACGGGCATCCCCATTGAAGACCTTATTTCAATAGGCACACTGGGTCTTATAAAAGCGGTAAACACTTTCAGGCTTGCAAAAAACATAAAGCTTGCCACCTATGCTTCACGGTGTATTGAAAATGAAATACTGATGTATCTGAGAAAAACCAATTCAATGAAAGCGGAGGTTTCGTATTTTGAACCGCTGAATATCGATTGGGACGGCAACGAACTTTTGCTTTCGGATGTTCTCGGAAGCGAACCCGACGATGTATACCGTGACCTCGAAGATGAGGATGAGCGCTCAAGGCTTTACAGAGCCGTTGCATCTCTCAACAAACGGGAAAGACAGATAATGACCATGCGTTTCGGCATAGGCGGCGGAAGAGAATATACACAAAAAGAGGTTGCCGATGAATTGGGCATCTCGCAAAGCTACATCTCAAGATTAGAAAAAAGAATAATTGAAAAGATAAAGCGGGAGGTCTGACCTCCCGCTTATTGCTTTGGAATTGATTTGTATATTGCCTCGGCTATGGCCTGAGCATACGCTTCAAGGTTGCTGTCAAAAAATTTGTTATCGGTTTCGCTGTTAATAAATCCAAGTTCCACAAGGCAACTGGGCATAAAGGTATGACTGTTAATGTAGTAATTGCCGTTACCCTGTGCATAACCGAATTTAACACCTCTGTTTTCGGAAATGCCCGCCGCTTCAAGCCCGTCAAGAATATCGTTGGCAAGCACCGTATCTGCTGTCGGCTTGCTGTCGCTTACCCATATTTCAACACCCTTTGCACCGTCGGCACTGTTTCTGTGAAGCGAAATATAGAGAAGGGCTTTTTTGCGGTTGGCAATCCTGCAACGCTTTTCAAGGCTGACATACGAATCGTCATCACGGGTAAGAATAACATCAACACCCATATCATCAAGCTTTTCTTCCACAAGCAAAGCCAGAGCAAGGTTATCGTCTTTTTCATATCTGCCCTCAAACTCTGCACCCACATCACTGCCGCCGTGACCCGGGTCAATGACAACCTGAACGCTATCACCCAAAACAAATGCCGCAACGGCTATGGCAACAATAATTGCAGCAATGCCTGCAAATGCCAATCTGATATTGCTTTTCATATATCCGCCTCCCCTCTTAACAATATACTTCAAATGTTAAAAATTAATTTCAGATCCATTAAAATTTTCAAAAGGGCTGTCCGACGGACAGCCCTTTCTGTTACATGGAATCAATATATCTGCAAGCGGCAAGTGCTGCAACAGAACCGTCAGCCGCTGCGGTTGTGATTTGTCTTATCTGCTTTTTTCGGCAGTCACCCGCAACAAAAACACCTGCGGTTTTTGTAAGACAGGCTTCATCGGAATCAATATATCCCCAATCGTCAAGGCCTGCAATATCTGCAAATGCACCGTTATTGGGAATAAGACCGATTGCAACAAAAAGACCGTCAACATCAAGCTGAGATTCGGTTTTATCTGCTTCCTTGACAAGCTTCAGACCTTTAAGGGACTTCTCACCCATAAGCTCTGAAATAACCGTACCCATAATGAACTCTACATTATCTTTCTCTCTGAGTTTTTCAACAAGGCGTGCTTCACCCGTGAAATAATCGAGATTCTGAATAACATAGACTTTTTTACAGCCTTCGGAAAGAAGAACAGCCTCCTGCAAAGCGGAATTGCCTCCGCCGAGAACAGCAACAGTTTGTCCTTTGAAGAAAGCACCGTCGCACACTGCACAGTAAGAAATGCCCTCACCTACAAGGTCATTCTCATTGGGAAGACCGATTTGTCTGTGCTTTACACCCGTAGCAATGATAACTGCTTTTGCTTCGTGCTCCCCTTCTTCCGTAATAACGGTTTTTGTTTCGCCGTTGTCACGGATTCCGGTTACGGTTTCCATTTCAATCTCCGCACCCTGATTAAGCACCTGGTCGATAAGCTTTTCCGCAAACTCGTTGCCGCTCATTTTTGCAAAACCGGGATAATTCTCAATCTGGGGTGAATAGGTTATCTGACCGCCGAATGTTCCTTTTTCAAGCACAAGAACGGTTTTATCGGCTCTCAGAGCATAGAGCGCAGCGGTTAAACCCGCAGGCCCTGCTCCGACAATGATTATATCATACATAATATCAACCTTTAGATAGCTGCACCTTTTGCAGCTTCAATGAATTTCTTGATATCAGCAACACCTGCATACTTTGCAACTTCGCCGCCGCTTACAGTAACAAGTGTGGGAGCCTGTCTGATACCGAGAGCAACTGCAAGGTCTTCATTCTCATATGCCATAATTTCCTGAACTGCAATACCTGCTTTATCAAGAAGTGAAATTGCTATTTTACAGTTAGGGCAGGTGCTTGTTTTGAAAAGGTAAATGCCGTCCGCAAGAGGACAAGCCTTTTCGTCAGCCTGAGCCACAGCCTCGCCTGCTGTTTTAACAGTACCGTGCTTTGCAATATCAGAGCTTGCCATACTGTAAACCTTACGCTCTTTATATTCCTGAGTTTTACCGTCATTCCAGTTCTGAACAGGTCTGTAATAGCCTGTGATACGGCTGTAAACCTCTGCACCCTCACCGCATTCGGGGCATTCAAAATGCTCGCCTGCGATATAGCCGTGGTTCTTACATACGGAATATGTGGGAGAAATCGAATAATAGGGAAGTCTGTAATTCTCTGCAATCTTTCTTACAAGGTTTGCAGCAGCCTTCCAATCGGGAAGCTTTTCGCCGAGGAAGGCGTGGAAAACAGTACCCGATGTATAAAGAGTATGAAGTTCATCCTGCATATCAAGAGCTTCAAATACATCCTCTGTGTAACCAACGGGAAGATGTGAACTGTTGGTGTAGTAAGGTGTTCCGTCGGAAGCAGTGATGATGCCGGGATAACGCTTAACGTCGTGCTTTGCAAGACGGTATGAGGTTGATTCGGCGGGAGTTGCTTCAAGGTTATAAAGATCGCCGTATTCTTCCTGATAGTCTGAAAGGCGCTCTCTCATATGGTTAAGAACATCCTTTGCAAACTGCTGAGTCTTTGCTGTTGTCATATTTGCTCTGAGCCAGTTTGCATTAAGACCAACTTCGTTCATACCTACAAGACCTATTGTTGAGAAATGGTTCTCGAATGTACCGAGATATCTCTTGGTGTAGGGATAAAGACCTTCGCTGAGGAGCTTTGTGATGATGGTACGCTTGATTTTAAGTGAACGTGCGGCAATATCCATCATCTTATCGAGTCTTCTGTAGAAGTCCTTCTCGCTTTCTGCAAGGTAAGCAATTCTGGGAAGGTTGATTGTTACAACACCTACCGAACCTGTGCTTTCACCGCTGCCGAAGAAACCACCGCTCTTCTTGCGGAGTTCACGAAGGTCAAGACGGAGACGGCAGCACATTGAACGGACATCGCTGGGCTCCATATCACTGTTGACATAGTTTGAGAAATAGGGTGTGCCGTATTTTGAAGTCATTTCAAAGAGAAGCTTGTTGTTCTCTGTTTCGGACCAGTCAAAATCTCTTGTGATTGAGTATGTGGGGATGGGATACTGGAATCCTCTGCCGTTAGCATCGCCTTCGATCATGATTTCGATGAAAGCTTTGTTAATCATATCCATTTCGGCTTTACAATCGCCGTATGTGAAATCCATCTGCTTGCCGCCTACGATTGCGGGAAGGGCTGCAAGGTCGGCAGGAACGGTCCAGTCAAGAGTAATGTTTGAGAAAGGTGCCTGAGTACCCCAACGGCTGGGAGTGTTTACACCGAATACGAAGGACTCGATGCACTTCTTTACCTGGTCGTAGCTGAGGTTATCAACCTTTACAAAAGGTGCAAGGTAGGTATCAAATGATGAGAATGCCTGTGCACCGGCCCATTCATTCTGCATAATGCCGAGGAAATTAACCATCTGGTTGCAAAGTGTTGCAAGATGGCTTGCGGGAGCTGATGTAATCTTGCCTGTTACACCGCCGAGACCTTCCTGAATAAGCTGTTTGAGTGACCAACCTGCACAGTAGCCTGTAAGCATTGAAAGGTCGTGAATATGAATATCCGCATTTCTGTGTGCGTTTGCGATTTCGTCGTCGTAAATTTCGGAAAGCCAGTAGTTAGCGGTAATTGCACCTGAGTTGCTGAGAATAAGACCACCGACAGAATATGTTACGGTTGAGTTCTCTTTAACACGCCAGTCGGTAACGTTAACATAGCTGTTAACAAGCTCCTTATAGTCAAGGATTGTTGATTTGAGATTACGAAGCTTCTCACGCTGTCTTCTGTAAAGAATATAAGCCTTTGCAACGTCTGAATAACCTGCCTGAATAAGCACGGATTCAACGCTGTCCTGAATATCCTCAACAGCAACAAGACCGTTTTCGATTTTGGACTCAAAATCTGCCGTTACTTTGAGTGCGAGGAAATCGATTGTTGAGGGATGATACTGCTTTTCCTGTGATTCGAATGCCTTTTTGATGGCTTCGCCGATTTTGGTAATGTTAAAATCAGCGGTGCTGCCGTCTCTTTTTACTACCTGATACATAGACACGCTTTCCTTTCCGATAATTTGTATTATAAATTTTAATCAAACCCAATATATTGTGCTTCAGGCATAATCTGCCGCAACGATAATGATATTATCAAATAATTGTGTTTGTGTCAATGGGTTTCACAAGATATTGTGCACGTTTTTTAAACTTCGTTAATTATGCACAATATGTGCAATTATTTTTAGTTATTTTTTCATATTCCCCTTATTTCGCAGTTATCGACATATTTAAGCATAACATTTCTCATGGTTTCCATCTCGGTTTTGGGTACGGGATTAAGCTCAAAACCGATCAGTTCGCCCGAATCGATAAATGCCTGAATGTAGTGACGTTTTGCTCCTTTAATCATTTTACCTATACCTTCAACGGAAAATACACTGTGAAGCTCACGGACAACCGTTGTTCTGAATTCATAATCAACCTTGCCTTCAAGCAAAAAAGCAATACTTTCATTTATCTTTGACAAGTCATAATTGCTTATTCCCACGGTTTCAGAATAAAGCTCGGGTGAATTTTTAACATCCATAGCAACATAATCCACAAGCCCGCGGTTAACAAAGTCTTTCAGCTTATCAGGATAGCTGCCGTTGGTATCAAGCTTTACGGGATAGCCAAGCGCCCTAACCTTTTCTATAAATGTATCTAAACCCTTCTGCATAAGAGGCTCACCGCCCGTTATTGCAACGCCGTCAAGAATACCCTGCCTTTTTTTCAGATAACCGAGAATTTCTTCTTCGCTGAATTCACTTTGCTGTGAAGGATTTATCACAAGCCTTGAATTGTGGCAGAACGGGCAGCGCATATTGCAGCCTGCCGTAAAAAGCGTACAAGCCATTTTACCCGGATAATCGAGCAATGTTAGTTTCTGAAAGCCCTGAATGTTCATGTTATCATTCACCCTGTAAATTATGTGTTTTTAAAAACGCGGTGCAAATAAATAATAGCACAAGATATTGTGTATTGCAATAGCAAAAACCACCAAATTTTGATTAATTTCAAATTCAAAACTGCTATATATTGTGTTTCAGAGAAAAAAAAGACGGCAACCGAAAGGTCGCCGTCTGAAGCTCAAAGCATTATTATTCAGCTTTTTCTTCCTTTTTCTTGTGGAAAAGAATCTTGTCTACGGGGAAGTAGAGGAAGAACTGAACAGCAGAGCAAATCATTGTGGCAATATTCTTTGCAGCTGCTTCTTCAAGACCCCAACCTACGAATACTTCTTTGAGTGTGGGGTTAAGCCATGCTGAGAAAAGAATGAGACCGATTGTGAATGCAATGTAGATGGGAAGTGCAATTGCTACATTTGCGCCTGAATTGAAGGTCTTTTCTTTGTTTACGAAGAAAGCAACAATCTGAGCGATGATGTTGGCAACATTGCTTACGATGAAGTAGCCGAGACCGCCTACTGCAACGGGATAAACAAATACCCACCATGAAAAAGGCTCATTATAAAGCTCTGCAATGGGAGGAATAAGGTTGAGTGTGTTGAGAAGAACGAACTGAACTATCATTGCAAGAAGGCTTACAACGATGAACTTCACGAACTGCCAGATTGTTACAAGAAGCGAACCCTTGCTCTCTGCAGCCTTATCGATTTGATTTAATTTTCCCATAAGTAAAATCTCCTTACTTAAAATTTTCAATGTATTATAGCACAATTTTAACAGAATTGGCAAGCCAAAAATAACACAAAAAAATTGTGCATATTAGCCAATTATCTTCCAAGCACATATTTTTCAATCATCCGTGCCACACCTTCATCTCCGTTTGAGGGTGCAGAAAAGCGTGCGGCTTTTTTGCAGATTTCGTCGCCGTTTTCCATAGCAAAGGAATAATGAGCATATTCCAGCATCGTTGCATCGTTTGAAGCATCGCCGAAAGCCATTGCTTCATCGGATGAAATACCGGTTATTCTGCAAAGCCCGTCAAGTGCGGTACCCTTATCCGAACCCGGTGCCGTTGCGGACACAACCCCTGCAAGTGCCGAAACAAGCACAAGACCTTTTGATTTAAAGAAATCAAAAACAATATTTTTAAGTTCACCGTCACCATAAAAAACATCAATGAGTTCCGCCCCCTTGCCTTTTACAGCTTCACTCATATCCTTACAAACTGTCAGTTTGGAAACAAATTCATTGAGAAAAACCTCAGGCAAATCCGATCTTGTAAAATATTTTTCAGCACCCTCACGGGCATATATTCCGCCGTCCATATAGATATTATAAAACACGGGAAGCGAATCAAGAAGCTTTACTGCTTCTGCAGTTACATCGGCAGACACAAGATTTGTATATATAAATTTTTGGCTGTTTCTGTCATAGACGGAAGCACCGTTTGAACATATAACGTAATCGGCAAAAGGAATCTGTTTTGTAACCCCTTCCGTAAGATTCAAGGCTCTGCCCGTTGCAACGGCAATTTTAACACCGCTGTTATGTGCATCAAGAAGCGCCTGCTTTGTTGAAGGTGTAACTGTAATATGATCCGGTGCCATAAGCGTACCGTCAAGGTCTGTTGCAATTATTTTAATTGACATCTGGTTTCTCCTTTTTTAATTATGGATACGAGTATATCATTGCTCACGGCACTGTGTCAAGAAACAAAGAATGTTCACTGTCAAATCTTTTCTGATAACATATAATGTATCAGAGGTATATGCCTCAAATCAAGAAAGGAATGATTGTAATGCAGGATTACGGATACCGTTATCCTTCGCAGAGACAGACCGTCAAGCGTGAGGTCTGCTCCTGCACGGTCACTCCCCTGCCCGCAAACCCTGTTGCAGCAATGATGTATATTCCTATGCAGGTTGATACAACAATGTTTGACGAGATGAAAGCGCTTGAATGCGGAACGCTTTTTGCGATTCTCAATAAGCCTTTTGCCGGGAAGTGCTGCCGATGAATCAGAGAGAAACAATGCTCAAAAAGCTGAGCGCATACCAGTTCACGCTTTGGGAAATGCACCTTTACCTTGACACGCATCCCTGGGACCTTCAGATGGTTGAAGCCCACGGAAAAGCAAGCGCAAAATACAAGGCTCTGCGTAACGAATATGAAGAAAAGTTCTGCCCCCTGACAGCCTCAAAGGCTCAGGGTTTTGAATGGCTTAAAGGTCCCTGGCCCTGGGAAATTGAGGAGTGTGACTGCTGATGTTTGTCTACGAGAAGAAATTGCAATATCCCGTTAAAATTAAAAATCCCAACCCTAAATACGCACAGATAATAATTTCCCAATACGGCGGTCCCGACGGCGAATTGGGTGCATCTCTGCGCTACCTCAGCCAGCGTTTTGCAATGCCCTATGATGAACTGAAAGGTCTTCTTACCGATGTAGGTACCGAGGAACTTTCGCACCTTGAGATGATTGGTGCCATTGTTTACCAGCTTACAAGAAATCTTTCGGAGGATGAAATCAAAAAGCACGGCTTTGACGCATATTTTGTAGACCACACAACGGGTGTTTACC
>JAZSHU010000069.1:0-4163 GCA_045533455.1 Acutalibacteraceae bacterium
GTTGAGGATTATACAAAGCAGCTTCTTTACGGTGTGCTCGCCGATTATATTGAGTTTACCTGCAAATTATTTTATGATGCAGGGATTGAACGGCATAAAATAATTTCACATATAGTTTCGCTTTCGTCTTATACGGAAGAATACAGCACGATGCGTCCTCCAACCTGGGTCTGCATCAACGATTACTGTACTCCCGGCTGGACAATGAGCCCCAAGACCTGCCCGTATGACCTTGATGTTCTTTATATGCAGTTAGCTCAAAACGGCAGAAACGAATACGCCAATGCTGAGGGTTACGCACATTATGACGATGTTGAAACCTGCCGTGCTTATTTTGAAGAAAGTCTGCTCGGAAACGCAAAGCTGATTACAGTTTACGGCTATGACCAGGAAACGGGAGCTTACGGCTATGTAAAAAATGAGGATTTCTACTTTGTTAAGGTCGTTAAGGAATGGCTGAATTACGAGCTCGGACCTGATTACAAATGGACAGAAAGAACTGATTTGTCTGTTGATTACGGCGGCTGTGAGCCGTTAGTAAGATTAAAAATAAAAATTAAAAAACTTTTTAATTGAATGGATCGGAATCACATTTTTAGTTTGATTTTATGAGCTGATTCGTTCTTTCACAAAGAAATGGCAAACCACTTCAATCAATGCCGATACAGGCAGCGATGTGAAGTGGTTTGACTTTATATATATAGAAAAGTGCAACAGGCTTTTATATCCCATTGCACTTGAAAAAGTTTTATTATTTTGTTCAACAAATTGGAATTTACTTTTTTGCACCAAGTGCGTTTGTTGCATTTATGTCCGTACGGCTTTGGCTGCTTATATGTGTACAGAGCCTTTTTTGCTTGAATTATTCGCTTGCTGACTGTATAATATTATTAATCAAAATTTTGGAGTTGATATCATGGCAAAGATCACAACCGTAAAAACACACGCAAGCGGTATTGCTCTGGGCGGTATTGGTGCCGGCAGTGTAGAGCTTTTGCCCGACGGCGAGTTTCACTTCTGGCAGATAGCTAATCCGCCGAGGCTTACACGGGTGTGCTTTGAAGATAAGGTTGATGACGGCGAGGGCAGTACGGGAGCTCTTTCTTTTTATGTTCGTGAAAAGAAAGGTAACAACGCTCCTGTTGTGCGAAAACTCGGTATGAAAACCGACGCCGACGATTTTTCGTACAGAATGTTTGCTTGGAATAAGCCTGTAGAAAGAATTGATTTTGACGGCAGATTCCCGATGTGTGACCTTGACTATACCGACAGCGCTCTTTCCTGTAAGCTGAGCCTTCGTGCTGTTTCTCCCTTTGTACCCTTTAACTCCGATATTTCATCCACTCCCGGCTTTTATATGGATTTCACTGCAGAAAATCCCACGGACAGCGATATTGAAATCAGTCTTTTAGGTACGCTCGTGCCTGACTTTGCAAATAAAGACGAGGGTAACGTAAACTCTCTTCATATCGCAGGTAACGGTTATGCCGTACATATTGAGCCTGCAAGCAAATCAGATTCTCCTTGCTGCGGAGATGTATGCCTTTCCGTAAGCGGTGACGGTGATAAATCCTATATCACGGCAGATTACTACCGCTTTATGAAGGAATTTATAGCCGATTCAAAACTGGGTGTAACGCAGGAATCCGTTCTGTTCGGCTTCAGAGAAAAGGGCAGTCTTCCCGATACCGACATCGGAACAAAACCCGAACCCTTGCCCGAGGATTTAACTTCATTAAGTGATGCTGAGCTTGATACCCTTTGCGAGGAATTCAAGAAGTATCCCTATGTTGCTTCCATTCTCAGCCGAATTTTATACTGCAGGCCCGACTTTTTGGATTCAAGAGAGAATAAAATCTTCTTTCTTGACAACTGCTACAACCGCAATGAGAGACGAGGCAAGGATTTCGGCGGCTGTGCTCTTTGCTCTAAAGTAATTCTTAAACCCGGTGAAAAGAAAAACATCCGCTTTATTCTCACCTGGTATTTTCCGAACCTTACGGCAAAGGACGGCGAAATGCTCGGCCATTATTACGAAAATCTTTATAAAAATTCTCTGGATGCCAACAGATTTCTTGAAGAAGGCTATAACAGCATTTTTAAATCCGCCGCTGCTTTCTCCGAACTTCTTTACTCAACCGATTTACCCTCAATCTATCCCGATGCGTGGTCGTCCAATCTTTTGCCTCTGATAAAATGCTCCGTTTATCATAAAAACGGAAAATTCGGTTTGTGGGAGGGACTCGGCTACTGCGGACTTCACACAACCGATATAACCTACCACGCATCTTTTTCACTTATCAGCCTTTTTCCCGACTTGCAGAAAAAACAAATGAAGATGGGGGCTGAGTACCAACGAGAGGACGGCAGAGTACATCACTCCTTCAAGCCCGATATGAAATGCTCGGACAACGGCTTTGCCCGTGTCGATATAAATATGCAGTTTGTTCTGATGGTGCTTCGTGACTACCTCTTTACGGGTGATAAGGATTATCTTTTATCGCTTTGGGACAATGTGAAAAAAGCGATGGATTCTACGGGTTTGCTCGACACGGATAATGACGGTCTTCCCGATTACGATACCAAGCGTAACACCTATGACGCATGGAATTTCTCGGGAACACCCGTATATATTTCTGTCCTTTGGCTGGCTGCTCTGAAGGCTGCTGTGTTCATAGCCGACAGAGTCGGTGACAAATCCCGCTCTGACCAATGGAGCAATATACTTCTTAACAGCAAAAAAGCTCTTGAAGAAAAGCTCTGGAACGGCGATTATTATAACCTCTGGAGAAACAACGACGTAACTGACGAATCACTTATGACTGATCAGCTTGACGGCGAATGGTTCCTGCGAATGATCGGTCTTGACGGCAATCTGCCCGATGAGAGAGTACGTTCGGTAATTGAGTTTATTTTCAAAAGTAATTTTGATAATGAGCAGGGACTTGTCAACGCTACCGTACCCGAAAACAGATGGACAAGCATCGATACGTACAACAACTGTCAGACTATCGCCGTGTGGACAGGTATAGGTTATGCCTTCTCTGCTCTTGCACTTGCTGTCGGAAAAACCGAGATATCGGACACCGTAGTTGATTCAATTCACAGCAATCAGTTAAGGCTCGGTCACTTCTGGGACCATTGGGAATGCGGACACCACTACACAAGACCTATGTCGAGCTGGAGCACACTTTTAGCTGCATCGGGACTTAAAATCGACTATGAAAACAAAAAGCTGAGCTTTAATCCGATATGTAAAAATATTACTTTCCCACTCATCATACCCGATGTGCTTGCAAAAGTTACGTTTACTGACGGTAAACTCAGCATCGAAAGTATTCAGGGTAATCTCAGCGATTGGAAAGTAATTACGGAATAAATATAACGACAAACAAAACCACTTCATCATAACGGTGAAGTGGTTTAATGTTTTTATGCAATTTTATTATTTCTTTTTCTTTTTGAATTCCTTCTGACCTCTTGTGCTTCCGCCGTCGCAAAGAATGTCAACACCTGCAAGGTAGCTGTTACGTTCATTAGCAACAGTTACAATAGCATAGCCGAGACCCATATTATCATAAATCACTCAACAAATTCAAGCCTGTTTTTTTCTTGTAATTTAAAACAAGATTTCCGTTTATGTTTTCTGATTCTGTAAGTTCATAATTTGAAATTGTACTTTTCATAAACAACGGTTTATCCTGGTTGCCGGCAACAATCGGCGCAACAACAAGGCTCAGCTCGTCGATTGCATCTGCACGCTGAAAATAGCCGTTGAGTATGCTTCCTCCCTCTAAAAGCAGAGTTTCGCATCCGAAGATATTCTTAAGCTTGAATAAAGCCAGATCAATATCTATTTTGTCCTTGCCGGCAAAGATATACGGAATTTGACACAACAAAACTACAAGTTCTTATTTATCAACAAAATAAAAATTAAAGCAAGTATTTTCTTTGGTTTTATATTTAACTTTGCTTCAATTTCATATATGCATCCGCATTATATCACACACAGAAAAATTTCTACAAAAAAAGATGCCGCCGAAGCGACATCTTCCAAAATATTATTTATTGCAGTGTTTGTCGAATGACGGGTTGAATGCGTAGAAGTTCTTTTCGTCAAGCTTATCGGTTGCAAGGCGCAGCCCCTCGCCGAAGCGCTGGAA
>JAZSHU010000063.1:0-63433 GCA_045533455.1 Acutalibacteraceae bacterium
CAGCGACGAGAAAAAGAATGTTAAAGGAACTGAAAAAGGCTTTATCACAGCAGAACTTATAAAGAAATATGCACCCGAAAACGAAGCGTATTCCGTATTCCTCTGCGGACCTCAGCAGATGTATGAGTTTGTTGATAAAGAGCTTGAAAAGCTCGGTCTTGCAAAGAAATATATCCGCCATGAAATGTTCGGCGAATTCCATAATCCCGCTTCACAGCCCGATTATCCCGCAGAAGTTCCCGAGAGAGTTAAAATCACCGTTACAATTCAGGATAAGACCTATATTATCTTCGGTTCGTCCTCGGATTCTGTTATGCAGATAATCGAGAAAAACGGTCTTTCCGCACCTTCGAGATGCAGAAGCGGTGAATGCGGATTCTGCCATTCACATCTTATTTCGGGTGAGGTTTATGTTCCCAAGCATCTTGAATACCGCCGTCTTGCGGACTATCAGTTCGGCTGTATCCATCCTTGTTGTTCATTCCCCCTCACCGATCTTGAAATTAATGTTCCTCCTGCAAAATAATAACAAAAGCCCGGAATATATTGCATATTCCGGGCTTGATTTATGCCGTTATTTTCCTCTTGACATTTTGGGCAAAAGGGTATATTATTAACCTTGCAAAAGAACAAATGTTCGAAATGTTAAGGAGGATACGCATGGTCAGGAAAGTTTTTGTTGATGTATATGTGCTTGTTGATAAAGACGGCAAGCGCAGACCTCTGCGTATCCAATGGGAGGACGGAACGGTTTATACCGTTGAGAGGCTTCTGAACCGATGCCGCTGCTGTTCAAGGAATGTCGGCGGCGGCGAAATCCGCTACACCGTGCAGATTAACGGCAGAGAAACCTTTATTTTTGAAGATAACCACGGCAAATGGTTTGTTGAAGGAAAATGTTAGACAAATAATAAACTTTGACTAAATTGTAAATATGTGCTATAATTACAAAGTTAAAGTTTGTTAAGGAGAAACGATATGAGCACTGAACTTAAAAGAACCTATGTACCCTTCAAGGATTGGAAAGAAAAATCGAAACAGACGGAATATACCGAAAGCACTCCTCTCCTTGCACCCGACGGAACATTGCTTGCAAAGGGCTGGGCAAGAAAGAATGTTTTTGAATATAACAGAGATTATGTCAAAACAGGCATAATGAGCCGTAAGGAGTGGGATTTCTATAACATCGCCGACGATAAAATGCAGATGCTTGTGAGTTTTGCGAACATCAATATGGGCGGTTATGTCGGTGCAAAGCTCGTCGACCTCAAAACGGGAGAAGTCATCATTGATGCAACCCAGCTTTTCCTCGGCGGAAAGAAGCACATTCCTCCTGCAAAGGGCGATGAACCCAACCGTTTCAAGGATAAAATAGGCAGTGCAGAATTTGATTTTATAACGGAAGAAACAGAAAGAACTCTTTGGTTTAAAAAGAAACACGGCGGTAAGAATGTTGAATGCACCTGTCAGATGGATATCATGCCGGGACTTGAAAACATAACAACCGTTCTTCCCTTTGAAGGTGATAACACCAAGTATTTCATGACAACAAAGCAATTCTGTATGCCTTGCGATGCCGAATTCAGAATTGATGATTTTACATATAGGTTTTCCAAGGAAAATTCCTTCTGTACCCTCGATTGGGGCAGAGTAAATACCCCTCACAAAATGGTCTGGTATTGGGGAAGTGCATCAAAATATCATACCGATGAAAACGGAGATAAGCATCTCCTCGGTTTTGAAATCACATGGGCAATCGGTGACGAAAGCAATGCAACCGAAACCTGCATTCTCTATGACGGAAAAGTTCACAAAATCGGTGCGGTTGACGTTGAAAAATTCCCCAAGGGCAGATTTCTTGAAGAATGGAAATTCGTTTCCGAAGACGGAAGATTCAACATGACGATGACTCCGACCCTCGATAACCATTCGGATATCAATTTCCTTATCGGAAGAATGAATTGCCATCAGATTTTCGGCGTATGGAACGGCGATGTAACCCTTGATGACGGAACAAAAATCGAGATAAAAGACCTTTTCACTTTCTGCGAATATGTAGAAAACAGATGGTAAAAAGAACCCGCTTTGCTTTTATGGACTATACCCCGAAAAACAGACATTGAAAGAAAAATCCCCCTATTGTAGAATAAAACTGCGATAGGGGGATTAATCATGCCAAGAAGTTATATAAAAATCAATATTTTTACAAAACCGATTCCGCCTTTTATCGGGTTGAATGTTCTGAATTTCTCATAAGAAACAAAGCATAATGCAACAATCAGAATAATTACAACAGTGCCGATAATTATTTCTTTATGTCCTTTTTTATTGAAATTCTCCTTACCGATTAATAATTTCAAAGGGTGCATCGTATGTACCCGTAATATTTTCCGAAATCATAATTCTTCGGTTTGTTTCCGTATCAAACAAATAAAGATAGCTGACATCGCTGTTAAGAGTTATGAGATTCTGCTTCATTGCACAGGCAAGAATATATTTATCCGAAACATAAAGGGATTTTCCTTCTTCAAATGAATAATAAAACTTTGGTTTGAGCATCAGCGTTTCTTCTTGTGTTTCAATATTATATTTCACGATGTTTCCGTCTTTCATCAGCAACAGTTCATTCTCGCTACACCAATCTTCAACCGAACTGTAAGGGCATTCTTCCGAAGAAAGCAATTCGCGTGACTCACCGTTTTCATAAATGTTGATATTAAATCTACTGTAAATTGATGTATCACCGTATTCAACAAGCCTTATTTCATCAAATGCGCTGTAACAGATTTTATCTTTATATACTTCGTATGTAACAACATTTTCGATAAGAGGTTCACATGAGCCGTTGAAATCAACATAATACAGAGTTGAAGGTATATCGGCATAAAACGGTTCATCGCCGTAAGAATCCACGGAAGGCGATAAAATCAGAACACCGTCTTTGTATCTTTCCATCGAAAGAATTGATTTATATCCGAATTCCCAGTTTTTCGGCGCTTTGAATTCTGACTCAAAGTCATATGTAGCAACCGCTTTGCCGTCTTTCACTTTCAGTATCTTACACTCTTCCGCCGTTTCATAATAAGCGAAAAACTCTCCGTCGGAATATCCGCAGACATCATAGAGATAAACATTTTTATATTCTTCAACCGCGAGGATTTCAGACTTTTCTGATTTCACATTATAGATACAGGGGTTATTTACCGCGCCCTCTTCAGGTCTGCAATAAAACAGCTTTATTCCGGGCATATCGGCAAATTCTCCGTAATCCTTGCAGGCAGATAAAATTGAAGTTATCAAAAGCAGGCAAATCAAAACCTTCATATACTTTTTCATTCGGGCACTCTCCTCATGATATTACAGGAACATTTTACCAACTGTATTTTGAAAATTTATTAACACATTATTACAAGTTTCTTACAATTCGGGTAACACGGTTTCATATAATGAAACGAGGTGATATGCATGAGGCGCAGACGGTTTTATTACAGAAGAAATTCATGGATTTACAAAGCTGTCTGTGTTTTTATTGTGCTGATTATTTCCGTCCTGCTTCTTGATGCAAAGCTTCGGCCTGCACTATACGACCTTGCAGCACTTGAAGCATATGCGGTGTCGTCAAAAACGGTGAATTCCGCAGTCGAAAAAATCCTTTCGGAAAAAGCACCCTCCTATTCGGAAATCGTCAGCATACACTATAACGAAAACAATGCCGTGACGGGAATTACAACGGACATTGTAAAACTTAATCTTTTCAAATCGCAGGTTACAAAGGCGATCGACGACGAATTCAGACAAAAGAGCAAAACAGAAATCAGGGTTTCACTCGGTACAGCATGCGGAATTGAAATTCTTTCGGGTGTCGGCCCATATATTGATGTTGATATCGGATTTTCTTCTTCAACACAAAGCGATTTTGAAAACATTTTCACAAGTGCAGGCATAAACCAGACTCAGCACAGCGTTATGCTCAACATTGAAACAACGGTTATGCTTTCCATGTCGGGAAAAAGAATTACGCAAACGGTTGCAACATCTTTCTGCATTGCGCAGACAGTTATCGTCGGAACGGTTCCAAGTGTTATGGTCGAAGGATAAATTACTCTTGATTTTTGCATTAAGAACGGATATAATTTAGTTAATGTAAAAATAAAGGGGACAAAAACATGAAACATAATCTCAAAAAAATCATCGCTCTTCTCTCTGCGGCGGCACTTCTTTTTCTCGGCGCCTGCTCCGATAAACCCGTAAACGGTACGGATGTTAAAAATCAGACGGTCGAGGTTGCCGTTGACGATTTCACCGCAGAATATATTTTCGGAGAAAACGGTCTTATCGAAAAAGAGAAGAAGTTTTATGATAACAAAGAAGTTACATATGAATATTATGAGTGCTACGAATATAACGAAAACGGTCAGATAACAAAACGTTATGCAACAGACCTTGAAGGAAATATTCTTGAAAAGCACGATTTGTTTGAAATGACTTACAATGAAGACGGCAGCATTGCTAAAATTACAGAGGGCGAATTCAGCTATAATTTCATTTATAACGATGACGGCAGTCTTAAGGGTTATGCCAAATATGAAGGCACTCAGGTTATGAATGCCGTTTATTATGAATACAACGAAAACGGCAGCAAAACCAAAGAGAGCTTATTCAACGCCGCAGACGAAGCTGTTTCGGATACCGTTTATGCATATAACGAAAGCGGTCTTGTTGTTTCTGCCGTTACAAAGAACAAAAACGGCAATACAACCAACGAAACTTCATATGAATACAATGCAGAGGGTCTTGTTACAAAATTCATAAGAAAAACCGACAGTGACACAAGAACAACCGTTTATGAATACAAAGACGGCGTTCTTCTTAAGGAAACCATGAATGTTGTTCCCTCAAATGATCTTTCTTCCGACAGAACACGCGAATATATTACGACATATGAATATTCCGCAGAAGGAAATGTTGTTAAATTCGAAAGAGCCAGAGACGGCGAAGTTTATATCACCGATACCTATTCCGCAGACGAAGCAAAGGGCAACTTTGCAGATTTCGACGGCATCATCCAGCTTTGATATTTCATGCCCCGATATATTTTCGGGGCTTTTTGATTTTCTTAAGCTATTCTTAATATTTATTTGATAATTCTTACTTGAATTTTGAAAAGCAGAAATGTATAATTCAATTAAACCTATATACGGGGGTAAGAAATGAAAAACACCATCAGAAAAGCAATTGCTCTTTGCGCCGTTTCGGTACTGCTCTTCCTCAGCGCATGCTCAGGCACTGCACCGAAAGAGATAACAACAACGGCTTTTCCCGAAAAAACGGATCCGGTCGGGGAAACAACAGAAAATATTGCAAGAACTGTTGAAATACCTTATGAAAACGATTATGCCGCAACTTTTACATTCAACGAAAAAGGTCTTCTCGTAAGTTCGGAAAACTGTCCCTGGGGCGACGATAACGATTATTATAAATATGATGAACATAACAGAATAATCGAAATTCAGCACGCATTATGGGACGGAACGGTTGATGACGGATGCGAAAGAAACATTTATCAATACGATAAAAGCGGAAATTTACAAACAGTTACCACCTACAGAGGAAGCAAGGAAAAGCTTGTCCGTCATCGTGTATACGAATTCGAATACGATACAGACGGAAAACTTATTAAAAAAACAACAAAGTCCGGCATTAACAATCAGATTATGGAAAATGTTGAAAACGAATACGATGCAAACGGAAGTCTTATCAAATCCGTATGCAACAGCTACGGTGAAATATCCGAAACCTTTTATGAATATGCACCAAACGGAAAAATTTCCCTGATGAATGAAATTGACCGCAACGGCAAAAGCCATAAAACAACATATGAATATGATGCCGAAGGAACGCTCATAAAAGAAAGCTCTGAGGATTTCACCAGTAATTATAAATATGAAAACGGTCTTCTTATAAAAGAAACCACAGAAAATTGGTATATCGAATATAAATATTTTGATAATAACAGAATCATTGCGGCATATTTCTACGGAAATGACGGAATAGAAGAAATAAGCATCCGTGCTGTTCCCGAGGTTATGGGAAATTACTCCCAAATAACCGTCGCACCTCTTCCCTGATGACAACTATCCTCCGATTTTTCGGAGGATTTTTATCTATATTGATACTTGAATTAAATATTATATTATGATAATATATAAAGACTTATAATATGTTGTTGAGGTGAAAAAGATGATAATAGGTGAATCAGCCGAAAACTATCTTGAAACCATACTTATGATTAAAGAAAAAAAAGGTTCTGTGCGTTCCGTTGATATCGCAACAGAGCTTGGTTTCTCAAAACCCAGCGTTTGCGTTGCAATGCGCAATCTCAGGGAAAACGGATATATAACAACAGACAGCAACGGTCTTATTTCGCTCACCGAAAGCGGTCTTGAAGTCGCAAAGCACGTTTTCTGCAGACATGAAACTATAACAAACTGGCTGATAAAAATAGGAGTAAGTCCTGAGCGCGCAGCTGTTGATGCCTGCCGAATTGAACATGTTATCAGCGAAGAAAGCTTTGACTGCCTCAAAAAATTCACCGAAGAATATTGAGCAAAAACAAGCCTGCACCGTTAATATTGTTCAATTTGTATAAACAACGGCAAAAAGGTTTCGATTTAGCGTAGTAAATCGCTAATTGACTAATATGATGAAGTGTGATATACTTTCTGGTATACTGAAATACTATAGGAGATTATTATGGACGAATTTCTTGCTACACTGTCCAAAGAGGACAGCCTTACATATGAGCTTTCAATGCTTTACAAGCAGTGGGGCTACAAAGAATACAGAATGGCAAAGTTTGAGGAATACAGCTTCTACAGTGACAACAGGGATTTCCTCTCGGGCAAAGGTATTCTTGCATTCAACAACTCTTACGGCAGACTTATGGCACTCAAGCCTGACATCACTCTGTCGATTGTTAAAAACGCCAAGCTCTCTGGTGCTCTCACCAAGCTTTACTATAACGAAAGCGTTTTCAGAATGAGTGACAGCACAATGGATTATAAGGAAATCAAACAGACGGGCGTTGAAGTTCTCGGCAAGGTTGACGATTACCTTGTTGCCGAGGTGCTGAGCCTTGCGGCAAAGAGCCTTAAAACCATCGATAAGGATTTTGTGCTTTCCGTTTCTCATATGTCATTCATCCCCTCGCTTCTTTCAGAGCTTGGTATTGGCGAAAATGCAAGAAAAGAAATAATCCGCTGTGTAAGCAGTAAAAACACTCACGACCTTCGTTCAATCTGTGAAAAAAGCGGTGTTGCCGCCGAAAAGACAGAGCTTCTTGCAAAGCTTGCAGGCATTAACGGCAGATTTGATGAGGTTCTTCCCCTGCTTACCGACCTTGCCTGCAACGATGAAATGAAAAAAGCCTGCGGTGAGCTTGCATTCATTGCCGCTTCACTGAGAAAGAGCAGTCTTGCAGACAGACTCTGCATTGACCTTTCCGTGCTCAACAACACCGAATACTATAACGGCATAATCTTCCAGGGCTATGTTGAAAAAGCTCCCTCCGCCGTGCTTTCGGGCGGCAGATATGATAAGCTTGCAGGCAAGCTCCGTGAAAACACTCAGGCAATCGGCTTTGCGGTTTATCTTGACAATCTTAACCTTTACTACAATAAAAAACGTGAATTTGACAGCGACATTCTCATTCTTTTTGATTCTGCAGACAGCAGTGAAAATCTGCTTGCACTTGTTGAAAGCTTTGTTGACAAGGGCTTTTCCGTGCGTGCAGAGCATACCGTACCCGAAGGTTACAGGGCAAAAACGGTTTATGCATACGAAAACGGCGCATTGAAGGAGGTAACATCATGCTGAATATAGCTTTACCCAAGGGCAGATTGGGCGATAAGGTTTATGAGCTTTTCGCATCCATCGGCTACGATTGCAGTGAAATTTACAGCGATAACCGTAAGCTTGTTTTTGAAAACGAAGAAAACGGCGTGCGTTACCTGCTTGTAAAGCCCTCTGATGTTGCTATCTACATCGCTCACGGTGCGGCGGATATCGGCGTAGTGGGAAAGGATATCCTTGAAGAAGGAGATTTTGATATTTACGAGCTTCTTGACCTTGGTCTGGGCAAGTGCAATATGTGTGTTGCCGCACCCAACGATTATGTTGAGGATTTTGACAGACCTCTCAGAGTTGCCACAAAATTCGTAAACATCGCAAAGAATTATTACATCTCCCTTAACCGTGAAATTGAAATCATAAAGCTTAACGGCTCAATCGAAATAGCTCCCCTGCTCGGTCTTACGGATGTAATTGTCGATATCGTTGAATCGGGCAAAACTCTCAAAGAAAACAACCTGAGAGTTTATGAAAAGATTATGCCCATCAGTGCAAGACTCATCGCAAACAAATCATCATATAAGTTCAAGGGTGCGGATATTGACCGCCTTATGCAGAAGCTTCAGGAGGAACTTGCGAAATGATTAAAATAATTAACATAGAATCCGCTGAAAAAGGTGATATTCTTACCCGTGACATAAAGCTCGAAAGCGGCGTTGAGGCAATAGTTGCCGACATCATAAAGAATGTCAGAGAAAACGGTGATGCCGCACTTAAAGAGTACAGTGCAATGTTTGACGGTGTATGCCCCGAAAATCTCCGTGTTACTCAGGAGGAAATCGATGCCGCATATGAAAACGAAGATAAGGCACTGATTGAAACCCTTGAAATGGCAAAGAAAAACATATGGGCATTCCACGAAAAACAGCTCAGAAGCGGCTTTGAAATCAAAGGCGAAGACGGCACCGTATCGGGTCAGAAAATCACACCCATTGAAAAGGTTGGTATATATGTGCCCGGCGGCACTGCAAGCTACCCTTCAACAGTTCTTATGAATGCAATTCCTGCCAAAATTGCAGGGGTTAAAGAAATAATTATGGTTACTCCCCCTGATAAGCAGGGCAACATTCCTTCGGCAATTCTCTGTGCCGCAAAGGTTGCCGGAGTTGATACCATTATCAAAACCGGCGGTGCGCAGGCTGTTGCGGCCCTTGCATACGGCACCGAAAGCGTGCCCAAGGCAGATAAGGTCGTAGGCCCCGGCAACGTATTTGTTGCCACAGCAAAGAGAATGCTTTACGGTCTTGTTGATATTGATATGATTGCAGGTCCCAGCGAAATCCTTGTTCTTGCAGACGGCACCTGCAACCCCGTTTATGTTGCGGCTGACCTTCTTTCTCAGGCAGAGCACGATAAGCTCGCCAGTGCGGTGCTTGTAACCGACAGCGAGGAGCTTGCATATGCGGTAAGCGAGGAGCTTGAAAGACAGATTCCTCTCCTGCCCCGCCAGGAAATTGCAAGAGCATCAATCGACACAAACGGCAAAATCATCATTGCAAAAAATCTTGAACAGGGCATTGAAATTGCCAACGAAATCGCACCCGAGCATCTTGAAGTATGCGTTGATGAGCCCTTTGCACTGCTTGATAAAATCAAGAATGCAGGCTCGATTTTCCTCGGCAAGAACACTCCCGAAGCACTGGGTGATTACCTTGCAGGCACAAATCACACTCTCCCCACTTCGGGCACCGCAAGATTCAGCTCTCCCCTTTCGGTTGACGATTTTGTGAAGAAATCACAGTACATTTACTACACAAGAGAGGCTCTCGGTCAGGTTAAGGATAACATTGTTCTTTTTGCAAACCGCGAGGGACTTCATGCACACGGCAAAAGTGCGGCAATCAGATTTGAGAAATAAGGTGACCCCATGAGCAGATTCCTTTCAAAAAACTATGACACGCTTGTTCCCTACACACCGGGCGAGCAGGTTAATGTGAAGGTTATAAAGCTTAACACAAACGAATCCCCCTTCCCTCCTTCACCGAAGGTCAAAGAGGTTCTCAGCGAAGAAGTTATAGATAAGCTCAATCTCTACTCCGACCCCGAGCTTAAAGAGCTTCGCAACGCCATAGCAGAGCAGTTCGGAGTTACGGCGGATATGGTATTCTGCGGCAACGGCTCCGACGATGTGCTTGCATTTGCAATTATGGGCTTCTGCGGCAGAGGCGGTAAGCTTTGCTGTCCCGAAATATCATACGGCTTTTATCCCGTTTATGCGGATATTTTCGGCGTTGAGCTTGAACAGATTCCACTTAAAGATGATTTTTCAATCGATGTGAACGATTACATCGGCAAGGGTAAAAACATTGTTATTGCAAACCCCAACGCTCCCACGGGACTTGCCCTGGGCTTTGAAGATGTTGAGAGAATCGTTGCTTCAAACCCCGATAACATTGTTATCATGGACGAGGCTTATATGGCATTCTGCGGCGAAAGCTGTATGGAGCTTGTGAATAAATACGGCAACCTGCTTGTTACCCGCACCTTCTCAAAAAGCCATTCCCTTGCAGGTCTGCGTGTGGGCTTCGGCATAGGCTCAAAGGAAATAATCGATGACCTTAACAAGCTGAAATATTCATTCAATCCCTACAACATAAACACCCTTTCAATCAAAGCGGCTGCGGCTGCAATAGCGGATAACGAATATTACGACGACAAAATCGCAAAAATAGTTGCCACTAGAGAAAAGACTATGGCTCAGCTCCGCGAAATCGGCTTTACCTGCACGGAGTCAAAGGCAAACTTCATTTTTGCATCCACAGATAAAATCCCTGCATCCGAGCTTGCATCGGAGCTTCGCAAAAGAGGTATTCTCATCAGATACTTCAACAAGGCAAAAATCGATAACTACCTTCGTATAACCGTGGGCACGGATGAAGAAATGCAGACACTGGTTGATGCGATAAAGGAGATAATAAAATGAGAGAAGCTCAGATCAAAAGAAAAACCAACGAAACAGATATTGAAATGACCCTCAGTCTTGACGGCACGGGCAAAAACGAAATTGACACAGGCTGCGGATTTCTTGACCATATGCTTGAGCTTTTCGCACGCCACGGCAGAATGGATTTAAGCGTTAAATGTGTTGGCGACACTCATGTTGACTACCACCACACAGTTGAAGATGTGGGCATTGTTCTCGGCCAGGCATTTGCAAAAGCGGTTGGTGAAAAGCGGGGTATTTCACGCTACGGCAGTATTCTTCTGCCTATGGATGAAACCCTTATCCTTGCAAGCATCGACATCAGCGGCAGAGCTTATCTCAACTATGATGTTCACATTCCCACTCCTGCTGTTGGCGGAATGGACACGGAGCTTGTTGAAGAATTCTTCATTTCATTTGTAAGAAACAGTGATATCACTCTCCATATCAAACAGCTTGAAGGCAAAAACAGCCACCACATTATTGAAGGTATCTTCAAGGCATTCGGAAGAGCACTCTGCAAGGCTGTTTTTGAAGATAAGACCCTTGGCGGCGAAATCCCCTCAACGAAAGGAATTCTGTAATGATAGCAATAATCGACTACGGCTGCGGCAATCTTTTTTCACTTTCGTCATCACTGAAAAGCCTCGGCATTGAGTGCAAAATCACAGGTGACAAGGATGAAATCACCGCCGCAGATAAAATAATTCTTCCCGGCGTAGGCGCATTCGGCGATGCGGCAAAGAAGCTCCGCGACTGCGGAATGGTTGAGCTTCTCCGTCAGCAGGCGGCAGAGGGCAAGCCCATTCTGGGTATATGTCTCGGTATGCAGCTTCTTTTTGAAAAGAGCTTCGAATACGGTGCTCACGCCGGTCTCGGACTTATCAAGGGCTTTGTAGGTCCCCTTGAAGGTCAGGTTCCCAAGGGACTTAAAATTCCTCATATGGGCTGGAACAAACTGAATCTTGCAAAGGCTGACCCCATTTTCAAATACATTGAACCCGGTGATTATATGTATTTCGTTCACTCGTTCTATGCAAGAAACTGTGTTGAAAATACGCTTGCTTTTGCTGAATACGGCGTTGCCGTGCCTGCAATAGTCAGAAGCGGCAGTGTTTACGGAATGCAGTTCCATCCCGAAAAAAGCGGTGCAAAGGGTCTTGCACTTCTCAAAGCATTTTCAGAGTTATAAGGAGTATAATTTATGCAGATTTTTCCCGCAACGGATATACTGGGCGGCAAGGTTGTGCGTCTTACAAAGGGCGACTACAATCAGGTAAAGATTTATGCCGATTCGCCTGCCGAAATGGCTCTGGAATTTATGAAGGACGGAGCAACTAACTTACATATGGTTGACCTTGACGGCGCAAAGGACGGCACTCCCGTTAACTTTGATGCCATAAAAGAAGCCGCAAAAATCGAAGGTCTTTTTATTGAGGTAGGCGGCGGAATACGCAATATGCAGAGAATTGAGGAATATCTGAATCTCGGCGTTAAGCGTGTTATTCTGGGTACGGCGGCTGTGCGAAACTACCCCTTCGTTGAAGAAGCGGTTAAGGAATTCGGCAATGCGGTTGCAGTAGGTGTCGATGCTAAAAACGGTCTGGTTGCCGTCAGCGGATGGCAGGAAACAACAAACGTGAATTCTGTTGAATTCTGTAAAAAGCTCCGCGATACAGGTGTCGCAACAGTTATTTATACCGACATTTCAAAGGACGGTATGCTTTCGGGCACCAACCTTGAAATATACAGAGAGCTTTCCGGAATAAAGGGTCTTGATATTGTTGCCTCAGGCGGCATAACCTTTGCACACGAGCTTGAAACCCTGAACAAAATGGGTATTTACGGTGCAATCGTAGGCAAGGCGGTTTATGAAGGCAAGCTGAGCCTTAAAGATGCCCTGGCGGCAGGAGGTGCAGTATGATTACAAAAAGAATAATCCCCTGCCTTGATGTAAGAAACGGCAGAGTAGTAAAAGGCGTTAATTTTGAAGGAATTCAGGATGTTGCCTCCCCCGTTGAGCTGGCTCATTTTTATAATGACAGCGGTGCGGATGAGCTTGTTTTTTATGATATAACCGCTTCGGTTGAGGGCAGAGGACTTTTCACCGACGCTCTCACTCAGGTAGCCAGTGAAATTTTCATTCCGCTTACCGTAGGCGGCGGCATCAACACCCTTGAAGATTTTGACCGTGTGCTCAAATGCGGTGCGGATAAGGTATCCGTTAATTCGGGTGCCATAAAAGACCCTTCGATTATCGAAAAAGCAGCAAAAAAATACGGCGACCAGTGCGTTGTGCTTTCAATGGACATAAAGCGTGTTGACGGCAAATTCCATATTTTCAGCAAAGGCGGCAGAATCGATACGGGCATTGATGCTCTTGAATGGGCAAAAATGGGTGAAAGCAACGGTGCAGGCGAGCTTGTTGTTAACAGCATCGATACTGACGGCGTGAAGCAGGGCTTTGACCTTGAAATGCTTCAGAAAATCAGCGACCTTGTTTCAATCCCCGTTATCGCCAGCGGCGGCGCAGGCAAAAAGGAAGATTTTCTTGAGCTTTTCCGTGCAGGGGTTGCGGATGCAGGCCTTGCGGCTTCGATTTTCCACTTCAAGGAATTAAGCATTATGGATCTGAAGCGTTACCTTAACGAAAACAACATAGAGATGAGGATATAAAAATGGTTGAACTTAAATATAACAGTGACGGACTTATCCCTGCAATTGTGCAGGACCATTACAGCAAAAAGGTGCTTATGCTTGCATATATGAATGCAGAAAGCCTTGAAATTACAATCAACGAAGGCAAAACCTGCTTCTGGAGCAGAAGCCGTAAGTGCCTTTGGAGAAAGGGCGAAACCTCGGGCAACACTCAGCAGGTTGTTTCAATCCGTACGGACTGCGATAAGGATACACTCCTTATTGATGTTATCAAAAACGGTCCAGCCTGCCACACAGGCAGCGAAACCTGCTTCTTTGAAGATGTAGTAGCACCCGAAGCCGAAGAATTCAGCTACGAGGGTCTTTATGAAATGCTTGTGGGCAGAAAGGTCAACAAAAAGGAAGGCTCCTACACCACTTATCTTTTTGAAAAAGGAATTGATAAAATCCTTAAGAAAGTCGGTGAGGAATGCACCGAGGTTATCATCGGCGCAAAGGGCGGTGACAAAGCGGAAACCGTTTATGAAATCGCAGACCTTCTTTACCACATCACCGTACTTATGATTGAAATGGGCATCAGCCTTGACGAAGTCACCGCTGAGCTTGCAAAAAGGCACATTGTTGACCATAAAATAAAGCAGGAAAAAATGCAATAATTATTAAGGAGATAAAATTATGAGTCTTGAAAAATATAAGGGTATATTCCCCGCTTTCTATGCTTGCTATGACAGCACAGGCAGTGTTTCAACCGAGGCAACAAAAAAATATGTTGAATATCTTATCAAAAAAGGTGTTGACGGCCTTTATGTAGGCGGTTCATCAGGTGAATGTATTTACCTGAGCGTTGAAGAAAGAAAGCAGACTCTTGAAGCTGTTATGGAGGTTGCAAAGGGCAGAATCGCAATCATTGCTCATGTTGCCTGCAACAATACGGAAGACAGCTGTGAACTTGCACGCCATGCGGAATCTTTGGGAGTTGACGCTATTGCCGCAATTCCTCCCATTTATTTCAAGCTTCCCGAAAGAGCAATCGCAAAATATTGGAACGATATTTCCGATGCTGCACCCAACACGGATTTTGTTATCTACAATATTCCCCAGCTTGCAGGCGTTTCTCTCACTCTCAGCCTTTTTGATGAAATGCTCAGGAATCCCAGAGTTATCGGCGTTAAGAATTCATCAATGCCCATTCAGGATATTCAGATGTTCAAAAGACAGGCTGCACTCAACAAAAAAGAAATTGTTGTTTTCAACGGCCCCGATGAGCAGTTTGTTGGCGGCAGACTTATCGGTGCAGACGGCGGTATCGGCGGCACTTACGGCGTTATGCCCGAACTTTTTGTAAAACTCAACGCACTTCTTGAAGCAGGCGATTTTGAAAACGCAGGCAAGCTTCAGAACGATATTAATGAAGTTATTTACACCATGTGCTCGGCAAACGGCAATATGTATGCAGTTGCAAAAACAGCTCTCATTGAGCTTGCAAGTCTTCGCCTTGGCGGAGTAAGAGCACCGCTTCTCAACCTCTCGGAAGAAGACTATGCTATTGTTGACAAAACAGTTTATCTTGTTGCCAAAGCAATTGAGAAGTGGGTCTGATAAATAAGTCAGACACAACATTCACTATATATTTTTAATAAAAGGCACAATATTTTGTGAATTTTTTAATTGACATATCCCCTGCCTTTCTGTATAATAAAAATACAAAGTTTACATGACTGACGGAACAGCGGAGCACCGCAAGGGAATGTAAACTTATACTTTAAGTTTTTAAAGTATAATATGCCGACCGTCTGGGCTATTCAGTTTTGCTAAACTGAATAAGCCCTTTTTGTTTTTTTATCCTTTAAAGGAGGTAGTCACATATGGAACACAAGAATTGGACAGGCTTTAAATCGGGTGTATGGCAGGACGAAATCAACGTCCGCGATTTCATTCAGCAGAATTACAGCGAATATTCGGGCGACAGCAGTTTCCTTGCAGGAGCAACCGAACGCACAAAGGTTCTTATGAAAAAGCTTGAATCCCTTTTTGCCATTGAGCGTCAGTTCGGCGGCGTGCTTGATATCGACACTGCAACCGTTTCTTCACTGACAAGCTATTCACCCGGATACATCGATAAAGAAAATGAGCTTATTTTCGGTATGCAGACCAACAGACCCCTTAAAAGAGGCGTCAATCCCTTCGGCGGTATGCGAATGGTGCGTCAGGCATGTGAAGCCTACGGCTACAAACTGAGCAAAAAGGTTGAGGAAGAATTCCGTTTCCGTACAACCCACAACGACGGCGTTTTCCGTGCATATACAGACGAAATGCGTCAGGCTCGTAAATGCCACGTTATCACGGGTCTGCCCGATGCATACGGCAGAGGCAGAATCATCGGCGATTACCGCAGAGTTGCCCTCTACGGCGTTGACAGACTGATTGAAGAAAAGAAAAAAGATAAGAGCGAGCTTTCAAATCAGGCTTTCAATACAGAACAGATCCGTCTTGACGAAGAACTTTTCCAGCAGATTGCCTTCCTCGGCTATCTTAAAGAAATGGCGGCTATGTACGGCTTTGATATCAGCAAGCCCGCCGCAAATGCAAAGGAAGCAATTCAGTGGACTTATTTCGCTTACCTCGGCGCAATCAAGGAGCAGAACGGTGCCGCAATGTCACTTGGCAGAGTAAGCACATTCTTTGATATCTATATTGAGCGTGATATTGCAAACGGCATTCTTACCGAGGAGCAGGCTCAGGAGCTTATTGACGATTTTGTTATGAAGCTGCGTATTGCACGCCATCTCCGCACTCCCGAATACAACGAGCTTTTCGGCGGTGACCCCATGTGGATTACAGAAGCCGTAGGCGGTATGGGTGAAGACGGCAGAACCCTTGTTACAAAAAACAGCTTCAGAATTCTCAATACACTTTATACTCTCGGTTCATCCCCCGAACCCAACCTGACCGTTCTCTGGTCAACCTCACTGCCCGAAAACTTCAAGAAATTCTGTGCAAAGGTTTCGGCAGATACAGATTCAATCCAGTATGAAAACGACGATATTATGCGTCCTGTTTACGGCGATGATTACGCTATTGCCTGCTGTGTTTCCGCAATGAAGGTAGGCAAGCAGATGCAGTTTTTCGGAGCACGCTGCAACCTTGCAAAGCTTCTGCTTATTGCAATCAACGGCGGTTACGATACCACAAGCGGCATTCACATCGGACCTCAGATGCCCGTTATGGAAGGCGACAAGCTTGATTTTGATGAGGTTATGAAGCGTTTTGACGTTTATGTTTCATGGCTGAGCAACCTCTATGTCAACACAATGAACATCATCCACTATATGCACGATAAGTATGCCTATGAAAAAACTCAGATGGCACTTCACGATACGGATGTTGAGCGTTTCATGGCATTCGGCATTGCAGGTCTTTCGGTTGTTGCAGACTCACTTAGCGCAATCAAATATGCAAATGTAATCCCCGTTAAAAACAACAACGGTTTCATTACCGAATTCAAGACCGAAGGCGATTTCCCCAAATACGGCAACGATGACGACAGAGTTGACCTTATTGCAAAGGATATGGCTCACAAGGTTATTACGGAGCTTCGCAAGACTCCCACTTACAGAAAAGCAATTCACACCCTTTCCGTGCTGACAATCACATCGAATGTTATGTACGGTAAAAATACAGGTGCAACTCCCGACGGCAGAAAGGCAAGCGCACCCTTTGCACCCGGTGCAAATCCCATGCACAACAGAGAAGAAAACGGTGCACTTGCATCCCTTAACTCCGTTGCAAAAATCAGCTACGATGACTGCCGTGACGGTGTTTCAAACACCTTCTCAATTACTCCCGAAGCACTGGGCAGAGATGATGACGAAAGAATCAACAATCTTGTTTCAATTCTTGACGGCTATTTTGCAAAGAAGGCTCACCATATCAATGTCAATGTGCTTAACCGTGAAACACTGATGAAGGCATACGAAAACCCCGAGGATTACCCCAACCTGACAATCAGAGTTTCGGGCTATGCGGTTAACTTCAACAAGCTTTCCCGTGAACAGCAGAGAGAAGTTATCAGCCGCACCTTCCACGAAGCAATATGACAGGTTATATTCACTCATTCCAGAGCCTTGGTGCAATAGACGGCCCCGGAATACGCTTTGTTGCCTTCACTCAGGGCTGTAATCTGCGTTGCGGCTGCTGCCATAATCCCGACACTTGGAAAATGAACGAAGGCAAACAATACACCGCCGAGGATGTTGCAAACCGTGCGGCAAGATACAAGGAATATTTCGGCAGTGACGGCGGTATCACCGTTTCAGGCGGTGAACCCCTGTTGCAGGCGGATTTTGTGAAAGAAATATTTGAGCTGTGTCATAGGGCAGGCATCAACACCTGCCTTGACACATCGGGCAGTATTCTCAATGACAGCGTTAAAGAACTGCTGAAGGTAACCGACAGAGTTTTGCTTGATATGAAATACACAACCGATGAGCTTTATAAAAAGCACGCAGGCTGTGAAATGAAGCCTGTTCTTGAATTTCTTGATTATCTTGACAAAGAAAAAATCCCCGTTACCCTGAGGCAGGTTATTATTCCCACTCTCAACGATAACGAGGAAAATATTCTTGAATTCAAAAGGATTGCCTCGGAACACAGTTGTGTTGACAAAACCGAGCTTCTCCCCTTCCGCAAAATATGTCAGGTCAAATATGACAAAATGGGGCTTGAGTTCCCATTTGCACATATCCCCGAACCCTCTGCGGAAACAATGAACAAATTAAAAAATATTCTGTAAACATTAAAAGGTCAGCCGAAGCTGACCTTTTTTCATTAGATAAGACCCTGAGCCATCATTGCATCTGCAACCTTGATGAAGCCTGCGATGTTTGCGCCTGCTACAAGGTCATAGCCCAGACCGTATTTTTCTGATGCTGCTGCTGAATTATCGTGGATATCCTTCATAATCTGCTTGAGCTTTGCATCAACTTCTTCTGCAGTCCAGCTGTATCTCATTGAGTTCTGGCTCATTTCGAGAGCTGAAACGGCAACGCCGCCTGCGTTAACTGCCTTTGAGGGAGCAACTGCCTTGCAGTTTGCTTTAAGATATGCAAGTGCCTCGTTGGTTGTGGGCATATTTGCAACCTCGATGTAGTAGGAAACACCGTTTGCAACAAGCTTTTCAGCTTCTGCCATACCGATTTCGTTCTGTGTTGCACAGGGCATTGCAACGTCAACCTTAACGCCCCAGGGCTTCTGACCTGCAAAGAATTCTGCACCGAATTTATCTGCATAATCCTGAACCTTGTCACGGCCCGAAGCTCTCATTTCAAGCATATAATCAATCTTTTCGGGTGTGTTGATGCCGTCTGCATCGTATACATAGCCGTCGGGACCTGAAATTGTAACAACCTTACCGCCAAGCTCGGTAATCTTCTGAACAGCACCCCATGCAACGTTGCCGAAGCCTGAAATTGCAAAGGTCTTGCCCTTGATTTCTTCGCCGAAATGCTTGAGCATTTCAACTGCGTAGTATGTAGCGCCGTAGCCTGTAGCTTCGGGTCTGATAAGTGAACCGCCGTATGAAAGACCCTTACCTGTGAGAACACCGTTTTCAAATGCGCCTCTGATGCGTCTGTACTGACCGTAGAGGTAGCCGATTTCTCTGCCGCCTACACCGATATCGCCTGCGGGAACGTCAACATCGGGACCGATATGTCTGTAAAGCTCTGTCATAAATGCCTGGCAGAAACGGAGAATTTCTGCATCGCTCTTACCTCTGGGGTCAAAGTCTGAACCGCCCTTTGCACCGCCGATGGGAAGACCTGTAAGGCTGTTTTTGAAGGTCTGCTCAAAAGCAAGGAACTTCATAATGCCGATGTATACCGAAGGATGGAAACGCAGACCGCCTTTGAAGGGGCCGATTGCGCCGTTGAACTGAACTCTGTAACCTGTGTTTACCTGAACCTTGCCGCTGTCGTCAACCCAGGTAACGCGGAATGAAATCTGTCTTTCGGGCTCTGCCATTCTTTCAAGCAGTGAATACTTTTCGTATTCGGGATGCTGGTCGATAACGGGTGCGAGTGATTCAAAAACCTCTGTTACGGTCTGAACAAACTCGGGCTCGTTTGCGTGCTTCTTTGCAACTGCTTCAATGGTACGCTTAATATAATCCATAATTGACACTCCTTATCAAGCTGTCGGGGATCGGTCGGCAGCCCGTATAAAATACGGAATTTTCCGTTTGTTTAACGCTTTAATACGCTGATAATGGTATATTTTATACCAATAAAGAAAAAAATGCAACAAAAAATATATAACTTTCATAATTTTGTGAAAAATGTTGAATATCGCAAACCAAAAGGCTGAAATTTGCAACATTTAACAATAAATCTTTCATAATCCTGCATTTTATTTGCAAAATGAAAGATTTTTGCAAGAATTATTTGACTTTTCCACTTGATTTGGTGCAAACTGTGTTATATAATAATATAGTTATTTGTTTAGATTGCCCGTGTAAGGGTGAAAGGGTGTAATTGAGTTGAAAGTAAAAGGATTTGACAATGCTCTGTATATCAGCCGTCAGTCGGAGGAAATACGCAAGCGCATTAACGAATTCGGCGGCAAGCTTTATCTTGAATTCGGCGGTAAGCTTTTTGATGATTTTCACGCATCAAGAGTTCTGCCCGGTTTCGCTCCGGACAGCAAGCTGCAGATGCTTAAAAGCCTTGCGGATAAGGTTGAGGTTGTTATTGTTATCAGCTCTGCGGATATCGAAAACAACAAAATCCGCCGCGACCTTGGCATAACCTACGATGCGGATGTGCTCCGCCTTATTGATGCTTACAGAGGCTCAGGTCTTTATGTGGGCAGTGTTGTGCTTTCTCAGTTCAAGGGTCAGCCCGCCTGCATTTCATTCAAATCAAAGCTTGAACAGCTTGGAATCAAGGTTTTCACTCATTACACAATCGAAGGCTATCCCTATAATGTATCACACATTGTAAGCGAGGCAGGCTTCGGAAGAAACGAATACATCGAAACATCAAGACCCCTTGTGGTTATTACCGCACCCGGCCCCGGAAGCGGTAAAATGAGCACCTGCCTTTCACAGCTTTACCACGAAAATCAGCGTGGCACAAAGGCAGGCTATGCAAAGTTTGAAACCTTCCCTGTATGGAATCTTCCCTTGAAGCACCCCGTTAACCTTGCATATGAAGCCGCTACGGCAGACCTTAATGACGTCAATATGATTGACCCCTACCATCTTGAAGCCTACGGCAAAACAACGGTTAACTACAACAGAGATGTTGAGGTTTTCCCTGTTCTCAATGCTATTTTTGAGAAAATCGAAGGCGTCAGCCCCTACAAATCGCCTACGGATATGGGCGTCAATATGGCAGGCTATGCCATCTGCGACGACAAAGCGGTTATTGAAGCCTCAAAGCAGGAAATCGTGCGCCGTTATTTTGCGGCAATGTGCGATTTGCGTATGGGCAGAGGCAAACAGGAGGCTGTTGATAAAATCGTAAGCCTTATGAATCAGGCAGGTGTTAAGGTTGAGGACCGCAAAGTTATCAAAGCCGCACTTGAAAAGAGCGAAGCAACCGAGGGTCAGCCTGCGGTTGCAATCGAGCTGCCCGACGGCAGAATCGTTACCGGCAAAACCTCAAATCTTCTCGGTGCATCAAGCGCCGCACTGCTTAACGCCGCAAAGGCAATAGCAGGTCTGCCCGAAGATTTGCTTATGATTGCCCCTTCAATCATCGAGCCCATTCAGGAGCTGAAAACAGGCATCCTCAAGGGTCACAATCCCCGACTTCATTCGGACGAAACACTTATCGCACTTTCAATGAGTGCCAACAATAATCCCCTTGCAAAGCAGGCACTTGACGCCATTGAAAAGCTTAAGGACTGCGAGGCTCATTCAACTGTTATCCTTTCTCAGGTTGATTCGGATGTATACAGAAAAATCGGTATGAACCTTACCTGCGAGCCCAGATACCAGACCAAGAAGCTTTACCATAAGTAAGTGCAAAGTTCAGAGTTCAGAGTTTCGGATAGGCTCCGCCTATGACCGATTATATAAACGGGTAAGGGCGAAGCCCTTCCTTAACTATTCACTTTTCATTATTCATTATTCACTCAGCATCCCTGCCGCACCGTTACATTTGTAACAGTGCGGCATTTTTTATTGATATTATACGCCCCGTATGGTATACTTGTTACAAATACGAACTTATTCGGAGGGCTTTTATGGGTAAGAATATTGTGGTTGCAGGTCTGGGGCACGGCGGTATCGCCGCGGCTACACTTCTTGCAAAAGCAGGATATGACGTAACCGTTTACGAAAAGAAAAAGAAAGGCACTCTTGGCTATGACTGGACGGATATCTTTGCACCCGACGCTCTGAAATACGCCGAAATCGATATGCCCGATGATGATAAATACGAATACAAGCAGGATATGACCTTCTTCGGTCCTACCAGCAAAAAATCACTTCAGCAGCACATACCCGAAGACCAGCTTGAAATCAAGATGGAACGCAGGGACATTTATGAACATCTTATCAATAATGCTCTCAGATACGGCGTAAAAATCGTATATGACTGCGAAGTTGAAGGACCCATTATACTCGGCAACAGAGTTGTGGGCATAAGGACGGAGAAAGGCGATGTTTACGGTGACCTTGTTATTGATGCCTGCGGTATGAATTCTCCCGTAAGACGCAATCTGCCCGAAAGCTTCGGCATTGAAAAGGATGTTGCACGCAACGAAAAAATCACAATTTACCGTGCCTTTTTCAATGTTGCCGAGGATGTTGAGGTTGAAGCCAAGTTCAAGGTAATGCTCTTTAAAGGCGGTCAGCAGGGCATTAACTGGGTTGCCTCCGAAGAAGACCACACAGACCTTCTTATGGGCAGATTCGAAGATTTTGATATGGACTATGTTGAAAGATTTGCCGATTTTCTCCGCAAAGAAAATCCCCGTCTGGGCACAAAGATTCTCCGTGGCGGTCAGTTTGTTGAAATTCCCGTGCGTCAGCCCCTTTCAATTATGATTGCCGACGGCTATGCCGCAATCGGTGACAGTGCATTTATGACGGTTCCCGTTATCGGTTCGGGTATTGCCAACAGCCTCAAAGCCGCAAAGGTGCTTGCAAACACGGTTATCAAGGATAAATCGGATTCATTCAGCGCTGAATCGCTGTGGAATTATCAGGTGAATTATTTCAAGCTGCTTGGTGCAAGCCTTGCTCCCCTGGCACAGGCAAAGCTCCTTCTTCTGAAGCTTACTCCCGACGATGTTGATTACCTTTTCGAAGAGGAAATCCTTACGGATGACCTTATTGCAATGGGTGCGGATTTCACGGGTATCGGCAACCTTAAAGTTGACCCGAAAGACCTTATCAACAAGGCGAAGCAGGTATGCAGTGACACCGAACTTCTCAAAAAGATTATTGCCTGCGGCGTGGGAATGGGCAAGGTTGCGGCTGTATGCTCAATGATGCCCAAGAAATGGAATCAGCGCAGGGTTCAGAACTGGGCAAAGGTTTATGAATTTTCATTTAAATAAGGTGATATTATGTTCAGAGATATGAGACGGTTCAAGCAAGCACTTTCAAAAGAAGAATGCGAAAAAATACTCAGTGAATCAAGCTCGGGTATTCTTGCGGTTTCGGGGGATGACGGATATCCCTACACCGTGCCTATGAGTTATTTTTACGAAAACGGAAAGATTTATTTCCATTCCGCAAAAAGCGGCCATAAAATTGATGCAATCAGGTCAGACCCCAAGGTTTCATTCTGCGTTGTGACGGTTGATGAGCCTCAGCCCGAAAAGTTTTCGGGTGATTTCAGAAGTGTTGTTGCATTCGGCAAAGCAAGAATCATTGAAGACGACAAAGAAAAATGGCAGATAATGGATGTTATAACAAAAAAATACGCACCGCATGCTTCTCAGACGGCTGTTGATGCCAAAATTGATGTGCGATTCAAGGCGGTATCAATCATCGTTATGGATATCGAACATCTCAGCGGTAAAGAATCAATGGATTTGGTTAAAATGAGATAAAAAATTCCCTCCGGAACAATTCCGGAGGGCTTTTTGCTTTATACAACTCTGAATGTTTTAACCTGGAAGGGTTTGATGCTGAACGAGAAGCCGTTATCTTCAACGGGAATTTCCGCAACATCTTCTTCAATCATATTGCACTCATAAACCTTATCAAAAGCGAAGTTCAGCTTCATCATACATTCGCCGCGCTTCTGCTCTTCTTCAACAACACGGATGATATATCCCCTGCCGTCCTGAGCCTTCTTGATTGCATCGATGGCAAGGTTATTTTCAAGCCATGTAACAAAGCGGATTTCGCCGCCGAGCTTGCCTTCGGTTGCCTCTGCATTGTAAACCGCAACAGGAGGCACATTGAAGGTGATTGCCTGCTGAACGGTATCAAATCTCCAGTCATCCTGATGGGGATGGAATGCATATTTGAAGGTGTTTATACCGTGGTCACCCGTTCTGTCGGGGCAGGTAGGCGCACGCATAAGGGTTATTCTCATATGGCTGTTGTGGATATCATAGCCGTACTTGCAGTCGTTGATGATACTGCAACCGTAACCGCCTTCGGAAAGGTCAGCCCACTTATGAGCCGCAACCTCAAAGCGGGTCAGGTCAAAGCTGGTGTTCCAGTGAGTGGGTCTCCTGATAGCACCGTGAGCTATGTCATAGGTAGCATCGGTATCGATAACGGAAACGTCAAAGCCTGCTTTGAGCACCTTATCACTTTCGTGCCAGTCAACTGTGGTGTCAAATACAACGCTTTCGCCGTTTGAATAGAGAATTATATCCTGAGAAATTGTTGATTTGTTGAACTTATATGTTGCTCTGATAACAGCTCTTACAGCGTTGCTTTCAACAAGCTCAACGCTCTCGGCTTTAAGCTCCCACATCTTTTTATAGTAGTTGAGTTCCAGATTCCATGCGGTTTCATGAATACACTTATCAAGGCTGATGGTAAGAATATTACCTCTTCCGTCAAGGCTTTCGCGGTCGTTAATCTTATCGTAAATGCTTGTGATTGCGCCGCTTTCGTCAAGTTCAATACGGAGGTTTGTGTTTTCAAGCCAATTATCGCCTGCATCAACGGGTGCATAAATGCATTCGCCCTCTTTAAGCACATAGGTTTTGCAGCTCATAGGCTCAATATATTCGGGAATAAACACAAATTTGCCGTTTATGTATGCACAGGGCAGTGAGAAACCGTCTGCGGTTGCAACATGCATACCTTCGGGCACGCCCTCAACCTCAACGGGTTCATAGCTTCTTGCGTTTGTCAGATTCCATACGGTAATGCTGTTTTTATCCGCAGTAACCGCACCTGAAAGTGCCTTGAGAGCGCCGTTATAGATATCCTCGCCGATTTTATTCATTACGGCATAATCCTTACGGCAATCCTCAAATACCTCGTGGATTGATGAGCCGGGAAGAATATCGTGGAACTGGTTGGTCATAAGAATTCTCCAACCCTTTTCAATTTCTTCCTTGGGATATTCCTTGCCCAGAAGCTTTTCTGCAAACACGCTGAGCATTTCGCCTCTTGTGAAAAGATACTCGCCTTTTCTGTTGTTCTTCTTTACGAATGCCTGGCTTGTGAATGTACCTCTGTGGTTTTCATAGAACATTTCGCCGTTCCATACGGGAAGCTCGTCCTCAATGCCGTGATAATGCTCAAAGAATTCGTCAACGTGGCCGATTTCGGTTTTGGGCAGACCGGGGAAATTACGCAGGCGCTTGCCTCTTTCCATCATTTCTCTTGTGGGACCGCCGCCGCCGTCACCGTAGCCGTAAAAGCCCATGGATACGTTAAGGTCACTCTTGTTGTTGCATTCGTTATCGAAAGTCATAAGCTCCCAGATATTATAGGTGCAGTTGTATGCAGGTCTGAGAAGATGAGCATTGACTCTGTCGCCGTTATTACCCTGCCACATAAACATACTGTAAGGGAACTTGTTTGTATCGTTATAGCTGAGCTTTGAGGTAATGAAGTTCTCCATACCGCAGCCCTTGATAATCTGAGGAAGCGCCCAGGTAAAGCCGAAGCAGTCGGGCAACCAGTAGGTTTTTGAAACCTTACCGAATTCCTTCTTGAAGAACTCTGTGCCGTAAAGCACCTGACGGATAAGTGCCTCACCCGATGCAAGGTTTGTATCTGCTTCAACCCATACGTTACCGCAGATATCCCACTGATTGTTTGCAACCTTCTCCTTGATCTTTTCATAGATTTCGGGGTAATGGTCCTTCATCATCTGATAAAGCACAGCCTGACTCTGACCGAAGGTCATATCGGGATAAACATCCATAAGGGACGTAACATTCATAAATGTTCTTGCACTCTTGCGGATGCTTTCCTGAATTCTCCACAGCCACGCAACGTCAATATGACTGTGGCCTGTAAGAATAATCTTGCTCTGTGCCGCCCAATCGATAGCGGCAATCTTTGAAAGATAATATTTTCTTGCCTCGGCAATTGATTTTCTGACCTGAGGCTCATCGAAATCATAGTCAACAATGTGAAGGCTGTCGTCAATAGCTGCATAAACCTTTGCCTTGATGTGCTCATCCTTGATGAATTCAAGTGCTTCAAAGCCAACCATAATGTCAAAGAAATAGCCTTCGCACTCCTCATCGGCAACAAAGATAAAGGTATCGCCCATATGACATTCCTGATACTTTGCACCGTCCATTGCCGCATCGCAGAAAGACATTGAGTCGCAGGTTGCTTCAATTTCAAAATTCAGCACATCGCCTGCATTGTGAACACCCAAAGAAACCTCTGTTCTGTCGGGAATACTGTCTCTTGTGGTTGCACCTGAAATATATTTACCGTTAAGCTTTACAAGTGCTTCGCCGCCAACCTGAAACTTTGCACGGATTTCTTTGCCGTCCATTTCTTCGGGAATTGTAACGCTTGCCTTGAAGAAATGTGCCGAATCATAAGCGGCATACCAATAGTCACCGCTTTTGATTTCGCCCTTGAAATCCTCCATTTCATAGCTGTCGCCGAGGAACATACCTCTTGTATATTCCCAAACAGGAATATTCAGCTTGCAGAGGAATGCATATTTGGCAAGCTGCTTGTGCATATCTTTGAGCACGCCGGGTTTTATTGTGTGCATAACAACACCTCTTTCAAATTGAAATTTTATTCTGTGGGAAGTCCTTCTTTATCATACATGCAAGCCGCTTCAATCATAACCTCAATACCTGCGGCGATTGCATCCTCACGGAGCATATCAACATCGTCAAGTCTTGTATGATAGTAACGGGGCGGTGTGGGGTCCATTGCGGCAAAGCCTGTTGCGGGGATGCCTCTCTGAGTGAATGCGGCGGCATCGCAGGCGCCGATATAAATGGACTCAAATTTAAGGTCAAATCCGCAGTTTTTACCTGCATTCTTAACAAGGTGCTTTGCACCCCAGTGATGCTTGATTGTGCCGCTCAGGTCGCGGTCATAGACAGCCATTGTTTCAAGGTCACGGAAGGTATCGCAGCCGATAACGCAGGTTTCAACAGCTTTAAGCTCATCCTCGTGTGCCTTTGCATATGCCTTTGCTCCTCTGAGACCTGCTTCTTCGGAGCCTGAGCAGATAACAACAAGCTCAGTGTTTTCAAATCTTGTATCGGTTTCTGCCATAGCCTTTGCAACTGACATGCCTACATAGCAGCCTGTCAGGTTATCGTTGGCGCCGGGAACACTCTTTGTATAGCTCTGGAAGAAAAGGAATCCAAGCTGGAAAGGAATGAATACACAGCCCACAACAAAGCCCAGAATCATAAGCCAGCGGGGTTCAACTGCTTCAAGTGCTCCGCCCGTGCCTGCAAAGATAATGCCGATAATCGCAATGACAAGGTCTGCAACAAGACCTACAACCGCAGGAATAAGCACAAGCTTCATACCTACGCCGCCGAGAAGGTAGTTGAGGGTCCATTCAAACTGGCTGTCTGCGTGGCCGACGATTATAAAACGCTTCTTCACTTCGCCTTTGGGTGCTCTTTTTGCAATAACATTGTGGCTGGGATGAGCAATAAAGAGAGGGTCAATAAACTGCTTATACATAACGAATTCAAGCAGCAGAGGAATAAATCCGAGAACAACAAGGATAAGTGAAATAATCGGGCTTGCGAAGGCATATGTAAATACGCTTGCAACGGCACAGGCTACGGTAAAGGGGATAAAGCCCATAAACGCCTGACGGTGAACCTTGAATTCCTCAATGTTTACCTCGTCGCAGGATTTTGCAAGCTCTTTTGCCATAAGCTCCTGAGCCTTCAGTTCTTCGGGTGAGCCGGGCTTACGGGGACCGATTTCGTTGCAGATTCGGGTAATGCCCTTCATTGCATAGCGTGAAAGCTTTTTAATATCAAATTTGTTGCTGTATTCCAGTGCGGTTTTCATCCAGATTCCTCCGATGCGAAATATAATAAGTAATGTTATCATAATCCCACAAAAAAAGCAATAATTATATTTATTTTTTATATATTTTATTGTATTTTTATGCAGATAGTGTTATAATTTATTGAAATAATTTTAAGGAAAACGAAAATGAAAAACATTAACTTTTACCTTCTTACGGATACCCACTATTTTGAGCCTTCGCTTGGTGCAAGCGGAAAGGCTTACGATGAATATATGAAGCGTGAGCAATATTTTATGGCTGAAAGCAGTGATATAGTAAAATCGACCTTTGAAAAGCTTTCGCAGGATAAGTCAACGGATTTGGTGATTATCCCCGGCGATCTTTCAAAAAACGGAGAAATTGAAAGCCATAAAAGTTTCATAAAAGAACTTTACAAGCTCAAAGAATCGGGCAAGCGGATTTATGTTATTACCGCAGGTCACGATTTCGGCGAAAAATCAAGGGCTTTTGCGGGCGATGAATGTATTGAAGTCGAAGGCACACCCTTTGAAATCATCCCCGATTTATACCGCGATTTCGGTTATGCAGATGCACTTGCCGTTGACAGCCGAACTCTCTCCTATGTTGCAGAGGTTGAAAAGGGTGTAAGAATGCTTGCAATCAACTGCGACAGCCCGGGAAAACAGAAAGGCAGCATTGACGGCGAGCTTTACGACTGGATGAAAATTCAGCTTGACAAAGCAAAGGATGACGGCTGCTCTGTTTTTGCAATCTGCCATTACCCCGTCATTCCCTCTGTGCCTGTATTTGACCTTGTAGGCGATGCAAAGCTCCGTGACCGGCGTAAAGCCGCTTCTTTCCTCGCGGATAACGGGGTTGAGCTTGTACTGACGGGTCATATGCATATTCAGAGCATCAATGAATTCGTTTCGGAAAAGGGCAACAAGCTTGTTGACATATGCACATCCTGCCTTGTGGGAAGCCCTGCAAAATACAGAAAAATCACCGTCACCGATTCAGTGATGAAGGTTCAGAGTTTCGACACTCCCCCATTCGGCGCGGACACTCAGGGTCTTACCTTGCAGGAATACTTTGACAGACAGTTTGACTATTCAATAAAAAACCGCATTAACGGCGCTCTCAGCGGCGGCGGAATAAAGAAATTCGCAAGAAATATTCTCAATAAAATCACCGTCGGCACTTTGGGCAGACTTCTCTTTATAAAGGTTGACAAATCAATAAAAAAGATGAAATTTATTGACCTTGCAGGAGAAATCGGCGTTGCAATATTCAAGGGCGATATGCCCTATGTTGAAGGTAATCCCGTACACGGTGCACTGGCAACAGCACTCAAAAGGCTTCGCTTCATCCTTAAAAAGGTTGAAGCAAAGCTTTCAGAAGACGGAAACATAAACCTTGAAGATATGCTGCTGAATACCATCGGCAATAACAAAGGCTATTCGGATAACAACGCAGAAATAAAACTCGGAAGATAACGGAGGATTTTTATGGCAGAGATTAAACAAATACTGGCTTATTTGCTTTCAGTCATTCAGATTTTAGTGCCTATCGGGGCACAGATTTTCGTCGGTGAGGACTCATTTTTTACCGAATGGTCGGTAACCGATGAGTTTGATGCAGATGATTACATCACAATTGAAAAAGATCCCGAAAGGGATTTTGTTATTCTCAACCTTGCCGATCTTCAGCTCAAGGATAATGTTGTTTACGGCACGGCGGGTGAGTATACCGAGGTTATGGTTGAAAAGCTCATAGCGGAGAAAAAGCCTGACCTTATAACGCTCACGGGCGATAACGCATGGGGTACCGCCGCATACCTCAGGTTGGTTAAAATGATGGAGGCTTATGAAATTCCGTGGGCACCCGTAATGGGGAATCACGACGGGCAGGGCTGCGCAAACGAATTCTGGGCGGCATATCATCTGTTCAAGGCTGAGCATTGCCTTTTTGAATTCGGTCCTGAGAATATGGGCTACGGCAACTATATTATCAACATCACGGAAAACGGCGAAATAGTTCACACTCTCTTTATGATGGATACCCACAACAATGTGAGCTTCACAAATTCCGACGGAGCTCAGGTAAGCGGATATGACGGATTGTGGAAAAATCAGATTGAATGGTATAAATGGGCTGTTAAGGGTATTGAAAAAATCGCAGGCAAGCCTGTTGAAAGCACGGTGTTTATCCATATTCCTCTGCCTGAATATGAAGCTGCATGGAATTCGGCATACAATGAGGACACGGGCAGTTTTAACCCCGAATACGCGTCTGCTTCCTTTGGCGAAAAAAGAGAAAGTGTGTGCTGTTCGGTGCAAAACAACGGATTTTTTGATGTATGCAAAGAACTCGGCAGCACCAAAAACATCATAGCAGGTCATGACCATGTAAATAATTTCTCCGTTGAATATCAGGGAATAAGACTTTCTTATGCACTGAAAACAGGCTACGGAGCTTATTATGACGAGGACATGTCAGGTTCATCAACAATAACAGTCAACAAAGCAGGAAACGCTGTTATTGAGCACAATTTTGTTGACAAGGCATCTCTTGAGCCTCACAGCATACCTCTTATTGATATTTTTTAAAAGGAAGGGAAAATATGTTTAAAATTAAAAGTCCTTACGAAAACACAGCATCACTTATTCCCCATGCGGAAAATCACTATAAAACCAATCTGCACACCCATTCAACATACAGCGATGCCAATAACACAATGGCGGATATGATATTTGAATTCTACGACAAGGATTTTGATATTCTCGCCTTTGCGGAGCACGGAATTCTGGGCAAGGAGTGGGATAAAGAGCCTTCAATCATTCCCCTTTTCTTCTTTCAGTATCTCTGGCACGGCAAACGCAGACACCTTACAACCCCCGAATACAAGGCGATTCTTGACGGCACATACAAAACCGAAAAGAATGCACGAACAAAAAGCAGGGGTCTTATGTGCGTAACCGACACCATTGAGGCCAATATGTTTACCCTGATGAAAAACCACGTCAACGGTTACTTTACAAATGATGTGCTTGAAGGCAGATACGGCAAGGAAAACGATTTTGAAATCCCCATTGCCACCATCGAAAAAAGCGGCGGAATTTCTCACATAAACCATCCTACGGACTGGCTGGGAGCATACAAAGACCCCGAATGTGCAAGAGTGCCCGAAAATGTGGCATACTTTGCGGATTTATTCAGACGCTACAAATCCTGCGTGGGTATGGAAGTGCTGAATATGTATGACAGGCCCAACAGAAGTGACAGAATTCTCTGGGATGAGCTTCTGATGACCCTTATCCCCGAGGGAGAGCGTACCGTATGGGGCTTCGGCAACAGTGATGCCCACAGAGTGACGGAAATCGACACCGCATTTATGGATTTCATTCTGCCCGATTACAGCGTTCAAAATCTGCGTAATGCAATGGAAAAGGGCAATTTCTTCGCCGTTGCACGCTATGCAAAAAACGAGCTTGGCGAAGATTTCGAAGGCAAGGGCGATTATCCCCGTTTCATGGCATTTGAAGCCGATGAAGCTGCACAGAAAATCACCGTCAAGGGTATCAACTGCAAGGCAATCGAATGGATTGCCGACGGCAAAATAATCTGCTCCGAAACCGCCGAAAAAGACGGCGAGATTATTTCCGTGCTTGACCTTACGGCTTATGCAGACAAGATAAGCTGTTATGTAAGATGCCAGCTCAAAGGCGATGGCGGAATATGTATGAGCCAGCCCGTCACACTTGATGCAGGCAACTTTGCTCAGATTGTAAAGCCGATTCCGCCGAAAAAGGTGCTTACAAAAGAAGAACAGCGTAAAGAAAACTTCAATAACACAAGGCTTGGCGTTATAGTCAATAAAATTAAGGATAGATAAAGCATATCGTTAAGTGCAAAGTTCAAAGTGCAGAGTGCAAAGTGAAGGAAGGGCTTCGCCCTTACCCAATTTAACAACAAAGAACGGCCTGCAACGGTTATACCGTTACAAGCCGTTTGTTTTTTTATCAGATGCTGTTAAGAATTTTAAGTACGCATTCAAGCTCTTCGGGTTTAACCTTTTCAACGGGCTTGTTGTTCTTCACGCAGTCTGCAAAATAGATGATTTCGTTTGCATAGGCATCGCTCTTGGGCAGATTGATGCTGCCTGTGTCGCCTTCCGCCTGCTGTGAAAGGTCGATTTTCTCATCGTCTTTGAGATAAATCATCATTTTGCCGTTTTCATTTGAAACCAGAGCGTCCTCAAACTGGAATCTGAACTCTGCGGTGAAGGGGTAGCAGGTTGCATACCAGGAAGCCTCGGAATTGATTGAAAAATCACCGAAATCGTATGTAAGGCTGATAAAATCCTGCTTGGGAAGCTTTGAACGGTACTGATGTGCAACCTTGGGCATACCGAAGGCATAAACCATAAAGTCAAGGTCGTGAATGTGGAGGTCAAAGGGTACCAGACCGCTTCTCTTTTCATCCATCATCCAGCCGTCCCAGCTCCATTTGGGGTAGCCGCCAAGTCTTATCATTGTGCCCGAAAGAAGCTTGCCGTATCTTTTTGAATCGTAAATCTCTTTGAGAAGCTCATACTCGGGCCAGAAACGGAGCACCTGAGCAACCATAAACTTAACGTTGTTCTTTTCTGCGGTTTCGTAAACACGCTTTACATCCTCTTCTTTGAGAGAAATGGGCTTTTCGCAGATAACGTTTATTCCCTTTTCCATTGCCTTCACCGCAAAATCGGCGTGAAGATAGGTGGGAAGGCAGATATCAAGAATATCAAGCTCTTCATTGGCAAGCATTTCGTCAAAATCGGTGTAATGACGCTTGTCGGGATATTTTTCCATTCTTTCCGTACGGATATCGCAGATTGCAACAAGCTGAGCATCCTGCATTTCTTCCCAGGCGGGAATATGGGCACCGCTTATACCGCCGACACCCACAAGACCTATTTTAAGCATAGAAGTTCTTCCTTTCAATTAAAAGCAAAGGACAGCCGCAAGGGCTGTCCCTACGGTGAATTTACGCTCTGAGGGTTACGCCGATATTTGCAAGGTTAGCAAGGATTGTATCAATCCAGCCCTGAACCTCTTCCATTTCAAGGGTTCTGTCCATTGCGGTAAACACAAGGCGTACGGTAATACTCTTTATACCGTCCTTTTCGTAGGTATCAATAACCTTTGTGCTTTCAAGCTCTGCAAGTCCGAGAGCATTCCAGCAGGCGGCAAGGTCCGAATACTTTGTATTTTCCGCAAGAACGAGTGACAGGTCATACCAGGTTGACTGCTGTGTGCTGGGCTCACGGAAAAGAATTGAATCTGCGTCAAGTGCACTGAAATCATCCATATCGATTTCAAAGCATACTGCGGCGGCTGTTTTGTCAAGCTTTGCACGGTTTGAGGGATGAAGTGCGCAAAGAACGCCAACCTTCTTGCCGTCAATAAGGATTTCGGCAGTGTTCTTGGGATGCTGCCAAGCGTGCTCGGGAGCAATCTTTGCATAACCTGCCTGCTTCTGCTTGATGTTACCCACAATGCAGTTGATGATTTCAACCGCCTTCAGGTATGCAGCCTTTTCATTACCGCTCTTATCATAGATTACCGCACCAAGGCGTTTTTTCTCATTGCAAAGGCCGTTAACCGTGCCGTCAACAACTCTGCCGATTTCAAAGATGCTGTATTTATCCGCAAAATCCTTGTTTTCCTGTGCCATAACAAGGAGTGTGGGCAGCATTGAATTACGAAGAACGCCGTTGTCTGAGTTTTCGATATTGAGAACCTTTACGTTATCCTCAACCTCAATGCCCAGCTTCTTGAACTTTCTGCCGTCACACCATACATATGAGTGAACTTCGTGGAAGCCGTATTTCTTAACGAGAATATCCTTGATTTCAGTATCTTCAAGCCTTGCATAGTCGTTGGGAACGGGCTTCAAGGGGCTTGCGGTTGTTGAAATCTTAAAGTTATCATAGCCGTAAATACGGGTGATTTCTTCAATGATGTCAGCCTTGATTGTAACATCCTTTGTTGCACGCCATGAGGGAACCTTTACGGTGTAAACACCGTCTGCGTAGTCGATGCCGAAGCCGAGAGCTGTGAGAGTTTTAACAATCTGCTCGTGGCTGATGTCGATACCCGTATAACGGTCAACATACTTCTTATCGAAGGTAAGGCTGATTTCGGGATATTTCTTAACATACTTATCGGTAAGCTTTGATGCAACTTTTGCACCGCTGTCAATATCCTTGACAAGCTTTACGAATCTGCCAACCGCATCGAGAGTCAGCTCGGGATCAAGCATCTTTTCGTATCTTGCGCTGGCATCGGTTCTGTGACCAAGTCTTGACGATGACTTACGGATGCTTACGCCGTCAAAGTTTGCGCTTTCAAGCACAACAGAGCCTGTATCCTCAACGATTTCGGATTCAAGACCGCCCATAATACCTGCAATGCCTACGGGCTCCTCGCCGTTGCAAATCATAAGTGTTTCTTCGTCAATAAGTCTTTCAACACCGTCAAGGGTCTTGAAATTCATCTTCTCCTTGGGAGTTGTAACAACGATTTTATCGATTGAGCCGCCTGCAAATGCGTGTGTGGGCTGACCGATTTCAAGCATAATGTAGTTTGTAACGTCGGCAAGAAGATTGATGCCTCTCATACCGCAGTAAAAAAGGCGGATTCTCATATCAAGGGGACTCTTGTTCTTTGTGATGTTATCCATCTTGATGCAGGAATATCTGTAAACAAGGTCTTCTCTGCCAACGGTAACTTCAACCTCTTCGTCGCCGTCATAGGAAAGATCGCCCATTTCAAGGGGTTTGAGCTCTCTGCCTGCAAGGGCTGCAAGCTCTCTTGCAATACCGTAGTGACCCCAGAGGTCGGGGCGGTTTGTGAGCGATTTATTATCAACCTCAAAAATAATGTCGTCAATGGGGAAAATATCCTTGATATTTGTGCCGTTTTTGAGCGAGGGGTCAAGCTCCATAATTCCGCCGTGGTCATCGCTGATGCCCAGCTCTTTTTCGGAGCAGCACATACCCTCGGATTCAAAGCCTGCAACGGTTGCAACCTTGATTTCGCCGCCGCATACTCTACCGCCTGCAAGTGCAAGGGCAACCTTCTGACCTACGGCAACGTTGGGTGCACCGCACACGATGTTGCAGACCTTTTCGCCTGCATCAACTTTGAGAAGATGAAGCTTCTTTGAGTTGGGATGATTTTCAACCGAAAGGATTTCGCCGACAACAACCTTGTCTATATCCGAACCCTTTTCGATGATATCTTCAACCTCGGCGGTTGCAAGAGTAAAGCTTTCAATAAGCTTTTTGATGTCTATTCCGTCAAGGTCAACATAATCTTTAATCCAGTTAATTGATACAAACATTGCTTATGCCTCCTTGCTTTCTTCGGGTCTTGTGAATGATTTTTCGGTAAACTGTGAAAGTGATTTAAGGCTGCCGCTGTTGAACACACGGATATCCTTGACGCCGTATGTCATCATTGCAAGTCTTGTCATACCCAGACCGAAAGCGAAGCCGATATATTTTTCGGGGTCAATACCTGCGGCGGTGAGAACATTGGGGTGAATCATACCGCAGGGACAGAGTTCAAGCCAGCCCGAATCCTTGCAGGAAGGACAGCCCTTACCCTTACAGATTGTGCACTGAATGTCAAGCTCGAAGCCGGGCTCAACGAAGGGGAAGAAACCGGGGCGGAGTCTGACCGTGATATCCTTCTGGAACACTTCCGAAAGCATTGTTTTCATAAAGTAAATAAGGTTTGAAATTGAAATATCCTTATCAACCATAATGCCTTCCATCTGGAAGAAGGTGTTTTCGTGGCAAGCGTCAATCTTTTCGTTTCTGAAGCATCTGCCGGGGAAGATTGCACGGATGGGGTTGCCGTTTTCAAGATTAGCCGCATACTTGCGGAGAATTGTATTCTGAGCCGCCGAAGTATGGGTTTTGAGAAGCTGACCCGTGCTCAGGTAATAGGTATCCTGCATATCTCGTGCAGGGTGATGCTTGGGGATATTCAGTGCCTCAAAGCAGTTGTAGTCATCGGTGATTTCGGAATAATCCTCAATGGTAAAGCCCATGCTGAGGAAAATGTTCTCGACTCTGCGTCGGGTGAGAGTGATGGGATGGTATGAACCGAGGTCTGCATCGGTGGGCATTGATTCGTCATAGCTTTCTGCCGAATCGATAAGCTTCTGTTCTTCAAGCGCTTTGAGTTCCGTGATTTTCTCGGCAATAGCCTGCTCAATAAACTGCTTTGTTTCGTTTATTTTCTGGCCTGCCTCTTTCTTCTGGTCGTTGGGTACGTTGCGAAGCTCCTGCATAAGCGCTGCAACCGAGCCTTTTTTGCCCAGGAATTCAATTCTGAGCTGTTCGATTTCCGCCGTTGCCTGAACAGCGGCAATCTTAGCCTCAAAAAGCTGCTTTAATTCAAGTGATTTCTGAGTCATTTTATATCATCCTTTCATAATTTACGATTCTTCGTACCGCCAAAAATAAAAAGTCCCCCGTCAAAGACGAGGGACGAATAAAATCCGCGGTACCACCCTGCGTTCACGGCATAAGCCGTGCGCTCTTTTGCCCGTAACGGAGGCCGCCGTCACACCCTACTGAATTCAGGTGCACCGCTAACGGGTGAACTTCGGCAAAACCCTGCACAGTCCGCTTACAGCCGATGACGGACATTCTCTGTGTGCCTGAAAATTGCTTACTCTCCCGATCACTGCGTTTTTATATCCATAGTAGTTTACCACATAATTATTATTTTTTCAAGGTATAATTTAAATTTTGTCTCGCACATCCGCACTTTGCACTTTGCACTGAAAAAAGCTCCCCGAAGGGAGCTTTGGGTTTAAAACAGGTCTTCCTGATTTGCGGTTCTGATGCCTGCGCCTGCAAGGGCTGCGGCGGCAAGCTGATTATCGTCAACACGGAAAATCATATATGCCCCTGCCTTTGAGGAGTTGAAAGCATAGGTATATTCAACAGTTACCTTTGCCTCGGAAAGAACTTCAAGAATTGAAGCAAGGCTGCCGGGAGTATCTGAAATTGCGGCGGCAAGAACATCGGTCACTGTTGTGATGTAACCGCCATCTTTCAGTGCGGCATCCGCCATTTTGGGGTCGTCACAGATAATTCTGAGAATGCCGAAATCCTGAGTATCCGCTATTGAAAGGGCTCTGAGGTTGATGTTGTGGTCTGCGATAAAACGGGTAGCCTCTGCAAGCTTGCCTGTTTTGTTTTCAATAAAAACCGAAATCTGTTTAACGCTCATTTCTTCTGACTCCTTTCATTAATCGTGAAGCTTACGCTTGTCAATAACTCTCACTGCCTTGCCTTCGCTTCTGGTAATGGTCTTGGGTGCAACAAGATGAACCTTGGGAACAACACCAACCATTGTCTTGATTGCGTTTGCAAGTGATTTTTCTTTGATTGAAAGGTCTTTGACCGTATCCGAGAACTGGTCGGGAGTAAGCTCAACATAAACATCGAGAGTATCCGTATTATTCACACGGTCAACCTCGATAAGGTAGTTGGGTGTGTAGCCCTCTTTGAGAAGAACGGTTTCAATCTGTGAGGGGAACACATTGACACCGCGGATAATCATCATATCGTCGCTTCTGCCCATGGGCTTTGCCATTTTGATGAGAGTTCTGCCGCAGGAACACTTCTTTCTTGAAAGAATGCAGATATCTCTTGTGCGGTATCTGAGCAGAGGGAAGCCTTCCTTATCAAGGCTTGTGAAAACAAGCTCGCCCTTTGAGCCTTCGGGAAGAACTTCACCTGTTTCGGGGTCAATGATTTCTGCATAGAAGTGGTCTTCGTTGATATGCATACCTGTCTGCTCTTCACATTCGAAAGCAACACCGGGACCTGTCGATTCGGTAAGACCGTAAATATCGTAAGCCTTTATGCCAAGTGCTTTTTCAATATCACGGCGCATCTCCTCAGTCCAGGGTTCAGCACCGAAAATGCCTGCTTTAAGGTCAAGGTCATCGGGAGTAAGGCCCATTTCTTTGAGGGTTTCACCCATATAAGCCGCATATGAGGGAGTGCAGCAGATAATTGTTGAATGCAAATCCTGCATAAACTGAATCTGACGCTCTGTGTTACCCGACGACATAGGCAGAGTAAGACAGCCTACCTTCTGTGAACCGCCGTTAAGACCGAAGCCGCCTGTGAAAAGACCGTAGCCGTATGCAACCTGACAAACATCTTCGTCCGATGCACCTGCCGCAACAAGGGCACGTGCACAGCAGTCGTCCCAGAGTTCAATATCGTTCTTGGTATAGAATGCAACAACTCTTCTGCCTGTTGTGCCGCTGGTGGAATGGATTCTCACACAGTTTTTAAGGTCTGTACCCAGAAGACCGTAAGGATAAGCGTCACGAAGGTCTGCCTTGGTCAGGAAAGGAAGCTTATGAATGTCATCAATTGATTTGATGTCATCGGGTGTAACACCCTTTTCAATCATAAGATTACGGTAATACTCAACGTTTTCATAAACGTGCTTTACCTGCTTAACAAGCTTTTCGCTTTGCAGCGCCTTAATTTCTTCAACCGGTGCGGTTTCGATTTCAGGCTGATAATACTTTGCCATTCGGGTCATCTTCTTTCTTAAATATAAACTGAAAAAATAACTTTACACTTTGCACTTTGAACTTTGCACTTTGCACTTTGAACTTTGCACTTAAATGCCGTATCCCATTTCAAACGCTTTGAGGTTAAGGTCAAGGAACTTTGCGGGAACGCTTTCACGCAGGGCTTTCAGCCATACTTCCTTATCAACATCAGCCATATTCTTTGCCATTGCGCCGATAAGCACAACATTGACTGCCTTTGCTGTACCTGCCTCAACAGCCATGGGAAGTGCATCAAGTGTTTCAACATCCGCACCTGCTGCTCTGATTGCGTCGATAACGCCTTCGGGATATTCAGCCGCACCCATAACAACGGGCATGGGGTCCATCTGCTGAGTGTTGACGATAATCTTACCGTCGGGTTTAAGGTATTCAAGCCATCTTGCGGCTTCAAGCTGTTCAAAAGCAAGGATAATATCTGCCTCACCCTTTTCGATAATGGGAGATGCAACCTTTTCGCCCCAGCGTACATATGTAACAACCGAGCCGCCTCGCTGGCTCATGCCGTGAACTTCCGAAACCTTGACGTCGTAGCCGCAGTCAAGCAGTGCCGCACCGAGAATACGGCTTGCAAGCAGCGTACCCTGACCGCCTACGCCTACAATCATAATTGATTTGTTCATAGTCATTCTCCTCCCCTGTTATTCGATAGCACCGAACTTGCAAAGCTGGCTGCATACATTACAGCCGAGGCACTGTGTGAAGTCTATCTGAGCCTTGCCGTCCTTCATACTGATGGCAGGACAGCCTATCTTCATACACATTTTGCAGGATTTGCACTTATCCGCATTGACTTTGAGAGGCGGATTATGTTTAACGGTTTTAAGCAGTGCGCAGGGTCTTCTTGAAATAACAACTGCGGGGCCGTCTGCTTCAAGTGCCTGCTTTATGCCTTCCTTGGTCTGAGCAAGGTCATAGGGGTCAACAACGATAACGTTCTGAATTCCCACTGCCTTTGCAAGGGCTTCAAGGCTTACCGCATTTGCAGGCTCGCCTTTGATATTCTTGCCTGTGGTGGGATTCTGCTGATGACCTGTCATACCCGTAATGGAGTTATCGAGAATAATAACAACGGAATCCGTTGCGTTATAAGCAATATTGATAAGACCCGTAACACCCGAATGAATGAAAGTTGAATCGCCGATAACGGCAACGCTCTTCTTTGCGTTTTCGGGGTTTGCGGCATTTCTGCCGTGAAGGGCGGAAACAGATGCACCCATGCAAAGCACGGTATCAATCATACCCAGAGGCTGTGAGAAACCGAGGGTATAGCAGCCGATATCACCGCTTACGGTAACGTTAAGCTGCTTTAATGCATAGAAAAGTCCTCTGTGGGGACAGCCTGCACAAAGCACGGGAGGTCTGGGCACAATGTTAACGTCTGCCTTCATAAATTCGGCATCCTTGCCCAGAATAACCTTTGCAATAAGGCTCTGTGAATATTCGCCCTGCAAGGTAAATACATCCTTACCGATAACATTTATGCCGTGCTTGCGGCAATGAGTCTCGATATAATCGTCAAGCTCTTCGAGAACATAAACGGTTTCGCATTCTGCGGCAAAGCTCTTAATCATATCAACGGGCAGAGGATATACACAGCCCAGCTTAAGATATGAAGCGTTTTCACCGAGAGCTTCTTTTGCGTACTGGTAGCAGATGCCCGAGGTGATTACACCGATTTTCTTGCTGTTATATTCAACGGTATTAAGGCCATCCGCACCTTCTTCACAATAAGCAATCTGGTCGAGAATTCTCTGCTCAACAACAACATGCTTCTTCTTTGCGTTTGCAGGCACCATAACGTATTTCTGAGCATTCTTTTCGTAATCTTTAAGTCCGTTATCAACTCTGTCCGCAACGGGTGCAACGCTTCTTGAATGAGCAACTCTTGTTGTCAGACGGACAATAACGGGAGTATCGAATTTTTCGGAAAGCTCAAATGCCTTTTTTGTGTATTCAAGACATTCGGCGGAATCCGAGGGTTCAAGCATCATTGTCTTTGAGCCCATTGCATAGTGACGGGAATCCTGCTCATTCTGTGACGAGTGCATACCGGGGTCATCGGCAACAAGGATAACCATACCTGCGTTAACTCCTGTGTAAGATGCGGTGAAAAGAGGGTCTGCGGCAACGTTGAGACCAACGTGCTTCATTGCACAGAATGAACGTGCACCTGCAACGCTTGCACCGAATGCAACCTCCATTGCAACCTTTTCGTTGGGTGCCCATTCGGAAAAAATTTCATCATATGTAGCGGCAAACTCGGTTACTTCCGTACTGGGTGTGCCGGGATAGCTTGATACCACACGGCAGCCTGCTTCGTAAAGACCTCTGGCAACCGCTTCGTTACCTAAAAACAGCTTTTTCAACCTGTTTCCTCCTAATCTGTCTGTTTATTTAATGTAATATTATACTATTTTCTGAGGAATAATGCAAGATTTAAATTTAATGAGAACAAAGCAATTGACGGGTTTTACCCGTACCTGTTTGTTAAGTGAACAGTGAATAATGAAAAGTGAATAGTTAAGGAAGGGCTTTGCCCTTGCCCGTTTATATAATCGGTCATAGGCGGAGCCTATCCGAAACTTTGCACTCATCACTTTGAACTTTGCACTTACTTTTTAACTATCTCAACCTGAGTTGCAACAAGGCTTTCGCCGCAGTAAATCTTGCGGAGCTTGGGCTTTTCGATTTTGCCCGTGGGGTTACGGGGTACTTCCGCAAAGATAAGCTTATGAGGACGCTTGTATCTGGGAAGGTCACGGCAGAAATCGTTGATATCTTCTTCGTCAGCCGTAAAGCCCTCTTTGATTTCGATAACGGCGGCGGCTATTTCGCCCAGACGCGCATCGGGAAGACCGATAACCGCAACATCCTTGATTGCCTCGTGCTTACGCAGGAAATCCTCAATCTGAACGGGATAAAGGTTTTCGCCGCCCGAAATGATAACATCCTTCTTACGGTCAACAAGATAAATAAAGCCTTCCTCGTCCTCCTGAGCCATATCGCCTGTGTAAAGCCATTCGCCGTGAAGAACTTCATTTGTTGCCTTTTCATCGTTGAAGTAGCAGAGCATTACGCCGGGACCTTTAACCGCAAGCTCGCCTACCTCGCCTCTTGCAACCTCGTTGCCGTTTTCGTCTATAATCTTTGTTTCCCAGCCGTAGCCTGCCTTACCGATTGCGCCTACCTTGTGAACGTTTTCAACACCGAGATGTACGCAGCCGGGGCCTATGGATTCGCTGAGACCGTAGTTTGTGTCATACTGATGATTAGGGAACACGCCCAGCCATCTCTTGATAAGACTGGGAGGAACAGGCTGTGCACCTACGTGCATAAGTCTCCACTGGTCAAGCTCGTATCTGTCAAGCTCGATATCCCCTCTTTCGATGGCGTCAAGCATATCCTGAGCCCAGGGCACAAGAAGCCATACGATTGTGCACTTTTCTTCCGAAACGGCTTTAATAATCCATTCGGGCTTTGCACCTTTGAGAAGCACCGCCTTGCTGCCTGAAAGAAGGCTGCCGAACCAGTGCATTTTTGCACCTGTGTGGTAAAGCGGAGGAATGCAGAGGAACACGTCATCCTTTGTCTGTGAATGGTGAGCCTGCTCACACTTACAAGAATGCACAAGTGCCTTATGTGCGTGAAGAATAGCCTTGGGGAATCCCGTTGTACCCGATGAAAAATAGATTGCGGCATGGTCGTCGTCACAGATTTCGATATCGGGCTTCTTTGATGTGCAGTATGTAATAAGCTTGTTATAGCTTTCTGCAAATGTGGGACAGTCACTGCCGATATAGAAACGAAGCCTTACCTTGGGAATTCTGTCTGAAATCTGCTCCATTCGGCCTGTGAATTCGGGGCCGAAAACAATGGCATCGCTTTCCGAAAGTTTAAGACAGTATTTGATTTCATCCGCAGTGTAGCGGTAGTTGAGAGGCACAACAAGTGCACCTGTTTTGAGAATACCGAAGTATACGGGAAGGTATTCAAGACAGTTCATAAGAAGAACGGCTACTCTGTCGCCTTTCTTTATACCTCTGGAAAGAAGAAGGTTTGCAAAACGGTTTGCTTTTTTTTCAAAATCTTCCCAGGTGATTTCGCTTCTGCCGTCGCCGTTTGCACCCTGCTCGATAAGTGAATATTCACGCCAGGTAACACGGCTTTTCTCCTGCAATTCGGGATTAATCTCCACAAGGGCAACATCGTCCTTGTAAAGCTGTGCATTTTTTTCAAGAAATTCTGTAATAGGCATATTTGCTTTCCTTTCATATAGACAACCGTAAACGGAATCTTGTCTGTTTTTTCATCGCTTTAAAGCTTTTATTCGTTAAAGTGCTGTATTATAATATAACAAAAAAAAGATTTTGTCAATAGGTTTTTGCAATAAATTCAGCTTCTCTGTCTATATTATAAGTTAACATCGGCTCCGTATAAATCGTGATTGACTTTGGCACGGTAATAGTGGTCGCAGGTTGCGGGAGCGTTATAAAGTGCCGTCAGCATATATGAACGTATATTCCGTACCGAAGCGGTGTTGGCTTCAAGGCTGTCAATAACATAGCATATGTATTCGGCGTCAAGCTTTGCAAAACGGGATTCAACAACCCTTTTGCTTATCATCTCACCGCCTATTCTCACCTTCTCCGCTTTGCTGTAAAGAGTGTCGCATATGACAGTTATTATTTCGTCAACGGCGGTTTTGTCACGCACGGAGCAAAGAAAAGCATAATCAAGCTGCTCCTCAACTCTGCTTCGTATCTCATCGTATCCCTCATCGCCGATTGATAGATTGTTATTATTGATGTAGTTATTGTTATATTCATTATTATTACGGTCCGGTTTTGAAACTTCCTGAAGTTTGTTTTCGGGGCTTCCTGAGGTTTCATTTTTAAACTTCATAAGGTTTGTTTTTGAAACCGCTTGCGGAAAATATATCACGGATGCCTTTCCCAAACCGCTTTGTATTCTGTCAATCAATCCTGTTTTTTCAAGTTCTTCAAAAAGACGAATCACTTTATTTTTCCCGAAAGAAAGTTTTGCCATCACCTCTGCAACCGTAAAGTAAAGAAACACCCTTCCGTCCTGTGCAAACCAGCCGTTTTTTGCCGACAGATTTGCTCTGTCAAGCAGAAGGGCGTAAAGCAGCTTTGCATCGGTTGAAAGAATGTTTCTGTATTCATCGTCAAAAAGATATTTCGGAATTCTGTAAAAAGCTTCGGAGTTTTCTCCTTTTTTCAATTTTTTACCTCCATAATTTTATTGGTGAGTGCACTCTCACATCTATCATTGTAAAGAACATTTGTTCTTTTGTCAAGAGGCTTTTTGTGCAAATTTGTTTACAAATTGTTCAAAAAATAAAATTCACTTTTTCGGCATTATAATTGTTTTATATATGGGTGACTTTTCGGGCATCTTATCCGATTTTGGAGAAAGGGGGCATATTTATGGCAGAACGCACCTTCACGGAAGAAGAAATCCGCGAGCTTGTTGACCGTTACGGCTCAATGATTTTCAGAATCGCATACTATATTCTCAGCAATAAAGACGATGCTGAGGATGCTGTTCAGGATACCATTATGAAATATATGACCAAAGCCCCTGAATTCAACGATGAGGAGCACCGGAAAGCGTGGCTTATCAGAGTATCTGCCAACATAAGCAAGAATATGTTCAAGCTTCGCATAAGGCGACATACCCTGAGCCTTGAAGAAGTTAAATCCGCAGGTATTTCCGAAAGCGATTTTGAAGCCTTCGAAATCATTTCAGCTCTGCCCGCAAGATACAAACCCGTTATGACCCTTCATTACGCAGAAGGATACAAATGCAGCGAAATTGCGGAAATTCTGGGTATAAGCGAGGATGCCGTGAAAAAACGTCTGCAAAAAGGCAGAGCACTTTTAAAGAATGAAATTGAAAGGACAGAATAATATGACAGATATCCACACCGCGGAATTTATGAGAATCATCAATTCCGTTGCCCTTTCCTCTGAGGATAAGGCAGAAATCGCCGAGCGTCTGATCAAATGTTCCGGCGAAAGAAATATATTCACCAAAAAGCATGCCGCTGCAGCAGGAATTGCAGTTGTGCTGGCGGCAGGCTTCGTTATTCCGTACGTAAGAAATAAAATAAGATAAAATAAGTGAGGTAACAAATGAAAAGTCAGAATCCGTTTTTCAGATTTGAAAATCCCGACTCCCCTCTCGGCTTTGACATTCCCGATGTATCAATGTTCGGAATGCTCAAAATCACAGCCGAAAACCAGCCCGACACCTACGCATACGAATATTTCGGAACAAAATGCACCTACCGTGAGCTTATGAAGAAAATCGAAATGGTTTCAGCTTCATATGCCGCAGCAGGCGTAAAGAAGGGCGATATCGTAACCATTGTTATGCCCAACACTCCCGAAGCGGTTATCAGCATTTACGCTCTTAACAGAATCGGTGCGGTTTCAAACATTCTTCATCCCCTTTCGGCTCAGGAAGAAATCAGAAACCACATCAACAGAGTAAACAGCACCGTTCTTCTTGCAGTCAACATCTGCATGGAGAAAATCGCAAACATCATTGACGAAACCAAGCTTAAAACAGTTATCGTTGCAACACCCGGCAACTCAATGCCTTTCATTATGAAAAAGCTCTATGCGCTCAAATGCATAAAGGATTTCAAGTATGATAAGAAAGACAAGCGATATGTTGCCTGGAACGATTTTGTGAAGAACACAAAGCTCGTTAAGGAATACACTCCCACAGGCAAGCAGAACGGCGAAGTTGCGGTTATTCTTCACAGCGGCGGTACAACAGGCACACCCAAGGATATTATGATTTCAAACAGCAACTTCAATGCCTTCGGCATTCAGGCTGTACTGACTCTCCGTGACGTTCACGCAGAAGATAAGATTCTTGCAATTCTGCCCATATTCCACGGCTTCGGTCTGGGCGTATGCGTTCACGTTTCATTCTGCTTCGGTGCCTGCTCCGTGCTTATTCCCCAGTTCAACGCAAAGCAGTTCACAAGCATTATCAAAAAATACAAACCCTCAATGCTTTTCGGCGTACCTACCCTCTACGATGCACTCCTTAAAGCAAAGGGCATTGACAAAGTTGATTTCTCATTCCTCAAATATGCGGTCAGCGGCGGTGACACCCTGCCCGTTAAACTTGAAGAAAGCGTTAACAATTTCTTTGCCGCACACAATTCGGATGTTAAGCTCTGCGAAGGCTACGGTATGACTGAAGGTCTTGCAGCACTGAGCCTTTCTGTTGCGGATTGCTACAAATCAGGCACCATCGGCAAGCCCCTTATCGGCACGGAAATGTGCATTGTTGAGCCCGGCACAACCAATGTTCTGCCCGCAGGCGAAGACGGTGAGCTTTGCGTAAGCGGACCTACCGTTATGATTGGCTACAGAAACAATCCCGAAGAAACCGCAAGCACACTGCGTACCCACGCCGACGGCAAAATCTGGCTCCACACAGGCGATATGGCGGCAATAGATGAAGACGGCTTTGTTCATTACAAATTGAGAATCAAGCGTATGATGATTACATCAGGCTTCAACGTATACCCCACACAGATTGAAAAGGTTGTTGAAGAGCTTGATTTTGTTGAAAAGTGCGTTGTTGTTCCCGTACCTCATCAGTATAAGAAAGAGGTTGCAAAGGCTTACGTCATCCTTAAAAACGGCAAGGAAGCCGGTGATGAAACCAAGGCGGAAATCAAGGCATACTGCAAAAAGAAGCTTATGCATTACAGCGTACCCTATCTCTACGAATTTGTTGATATTCTTCCCAAAACCGCATATAACAAGATTGACTTTATGAAGCTTCAGAAGGAAAGTGCAAAGGAGGCAATCTCCTGATGGCGCACCGCGGCAACGCAGGATTCAGACTTTTCTCAAAAATCCTGCTCCCCCTTTTCAAGTTTTACTATAATCCGAAGCTTGTTATCGAGCACCCGATCCCCGAAGACGGTGCAATCATAATTTGCAGCAACCACAAGCATGTTATGGACCAGTGTATGGCGGCTATTGCTACCGAAAGACCCATAAACTATATGGCAAAGGCTGAATATTTCAAAGGTCCTTTCGCTTGGTTTTTCAGAGCCACGGGCTGCATCTGCGTCAACCGTAACGGCAATGACGGCGAAGCCAAAAGCGAAGCAACTCAGGTGCTTTCAAAGGGCGGTGCACTGGGTCTTTTCCCCGAAGGCACACGCAACAGAACCGACAACCTTATGGGTGAATTCAAATACGGCGCCGCATCCCTTGCCTGCAAGAACGGTGCAAAAATAATACCCGTTGCGGTTACGGGCGATTATAAATTCAGAAGCAAAAACCTTATGTCAAGAATAGGCGCACCTATTTCAACAGAGGGACTTACCGTTGAAGAGGTCAACACACTTCTGAAAAAAGAAATAGCCCATCTTATTGCAAAAAATCTGAAAGAAGGCTGCGGCACATCTGCCGAATATGAACGAATAAAAAGATATCAGGTATAAGAAAAGGCACCCTGCGGGGTGCCTTTTTTCAGTTCAAAACGAAGGATAACTTCACTCCGAATTTATTATTTATCATTTATTCAATATTCTTTATTCTTTAAAATTTGTCTTTGACTTTGAAATTATTAATCACGCATTAAAATATTACACACATCCTCAACGGTATCCGCAATATAATCCGTGCCTGCGGCTTCAAGCTCCTCACGGCTTCCGTAGCCGTAAAGCACACCCATTGAATCAACACCGTTTTTCTTTGCACCGATAATATCGTGCTCACGGTCGCCGATCATAATGACGGTTGATTTATCCGTCACTCCGCCTTCGGCAAGTGCATAGGCAATAACCTCCGCCTTATCTGTCAGCGTGCCGTCAAGGTTTGCACCTGCGGCATAGAAAAAATAATCTGTAAGGCTGAAATAACGGAGAATTTCCCTTGCAAAAACCTCGGGCTTTGAGGTGGCAAGAATCACTTTTTTACCCGAATCATTCAGCTTTTTCAGCATATCCTCAACGCCTGCATAAACCGTATTTTCATAAATTCCTTTGTCACGGTAATATTCTCTGTAATATTCCACAGCCTGCAAACCGTCAACACCGTAAAATTCCTCAAAGGATTTATGCAGAGGCGGACCGATGAATTTATATAACTCAGTCCTGTCCTCAACGGTTATGCCGTATTTTTTCAGTGCGTGGGCAACTGAATTTGTTATACCGATGCCCGGGTCGGTAATTGTACCGTCAAGGTCAAATAAGATTACATCGTATTTTTTCATAATTCCACCTGCAAAAAAGGGCAGCCGAAGCTGCCCTTTAAATTATTTAATGTTTGCTTTAAGAGTTTCAAGCTCTGCCTTGAGGGTTTCGGGAAGTCTGTCAAACTTGCCGTAGAATTCCTCGATACCTGCGATTTCATCTGCCCAGAGAGCATTGTCAACGCTGAGGATTTCTTTAAGCTGAGCATCGCTTACTTCATCTTCAATGCCTTCAAGGTTGATATCCTCAGCCTTAGGAACGAAGCCGATTGAAGTTTCAACTGCATCAACCTTACCTTCGCAACGGTCAATAATCCAATCAAGAACACGAAGATTATCGCCGAAACCGGGCCAGAGGAAGTTGCCTTCGTCATCCTTACGGAACCAGTTAACATTGAAGATCTTGGGAGCCTTGTCAGCATCAAGAGTTTCACCAATATCAATCCAGTGCTGCCAATAGTCTGCCATATCGTAGCCGCAGAAGGGAAGCATTGCCATGGGGTCACGACGAACAACACCTACTGCACCTGAAGCTGCTGCTGTTGTTTCTGAAGCCATGATTGAACCAACGAATACGCCGTGGTTCCAGTCTCTTGACTGATATACAAGAGGAGCAAGCTTTGCACGACGACCGCCGAATACGATAGCTGATACGGGTACGCCGTTGGGATTTTCGAACTCACTGCTGATGCAGGGACAGTTCTTTGCGGGAGCTGTGAAACGGCTGTTGGGGTGTGCACCCTTGATTTCGTCAGCCTTACCGTTCCGGGGCTTACCTGTCCATTCAACTGCATTTTCGGGAGGATTCTTATCGAGGCCTTCCCACCATACTGTATTGTCATCAAGGTTGTGAGCAACATTTGTGAAGATTGTGCCCTTCTTAGTTGAAAGAAGTGCGTTGGGGTTGGACTTCATATTTGTACCGGGAGCAACACCGAAGAAGCCGTTTTCGGGGTTGATAGCATAGAGTCTGCCGTCCGCACCCTTACGGATCCAAGCGATATCGTCACCTACACACCATACCTTGTAGCCCTTATTCTTATATCCTTCGGGAGGAATGAGCATAGCGAGGTTGGTCTTACCGTAAGTTGAGGGGATTGTTGCACAGTTGTACTTAAATTCTCCGTCGGGCTTTTCAATGCCAAGGATAAGCATGTGTTCTGCCATCCAGCCTTCTTTTCTACCCTGGTTGGAAGCGATACGGAGTGCGAAGCACTTCTTACCGAGAAGAACATTTCCGCCGTAGCCTGAGTTAACTGAGATGATTGTATTGGCCTGGGGGAAGTGACAGATGTATCTCTTCTCCTCGTCGATGTCACAACGGCAGTGAAGACCGCGAACCCAGTCATCGCTGTCGCCGAGAGCCTCGAGAACATTGAGGCCTACTCTTGTCATGATAGCCATGTTGAGAACAACATAGATTGAGTCTGTAAGCTCAATACCTGCCTTTGAGAACTCTGAACCAACGGGACCCATTGAATAGGGAATGATGTAAGCAGTTCTGCCTTTGTAGCTGTCCTTAGCAATATCGTAAAGCATTTCATAAGCTTCAGCGGGATCCATCCAGTTATTTGTGGGACCTGCTTCTTCCTTAGTGGAAGCGCAGATGAAAGTTCTGCCTTCAACACGAGCAACATCGTTTACAGCAGTTCTGTGAAGATAACAATCGGGAAGAAGTTCCTGATTGAGTTTAATCATTTCGCCTGTTGCGCAAGCCTCTGCGCGGAGAGCTTCGATCTGTTCGTCGCTGCCGTCAATCCATACAACTTTGTCGGGATTTACGAGTGCAAGCTTGTCTTCGAGCCATTCGAGGATGCTTTTGTTGTTTGTAGGTGCATTATTAAGCATAGTACATTTTCCTTTCTTACATTACAAATTTCAGTAGCTTAAAATTACTCATTGTACTCCATACTACCATTCTCAAGTATTATACTTATTTTTATTACAATTTGCAATAGTTATACACCAAAATCCGATATATTTTTTTTAGCATAGCGATATATCTTTTATTTAATGTAATACAAAATCAAAGACGACAGCAGAAGGATTAAACCGTTCCGTGTCGTCTTGTATTATTCTTATCTTTTTGCTTTACTTCTCGTAATGGATTGCGCCGCAATCACATACCTGAGCAGCGCCGAAGAGCTTGATAAAGAAGAGGTATATCTTATAGAATAATTTTGCTATTCCGTCGGTATTATGGCAGAGACATCTGCAGCTTGTAGGATTACCGTCAGGTCCGTCGATGAACCACTCGTAGCAAATATCACAACATCCGTTGCCGTCCGCATCGTTATGACCGAAGGCTTCAATCTTCACGGAATCAACCATAATGTGACAGTCATAGCACTGCATTAATGCTGTAGCTCCGTTTTCATCACAGGTAGCGGGAATTTCGGGAATTACATCAAAGTAATTGTGCTTATAAGGAACTGTTCTTTCATCTGTATGGCCACATCTTGTGCAGGTGCCAAATTCCTTGCCATCCTTCTTTGACATACAGCTGGGAGCAAGTACTTCTGTCCACTTCATATTGTGACCGTTGCTCTTTATTTCAGTACCCGGGATGGGATTGAAGCTTTCTTCGCAGGTGTCGCATACATAGTACTTGTATCCGTCATTTTCGCAATCAGGTTCCTCAGTCATAACAACAAGGTTAAGGTGCTCCCCTGCCATGAAGGTCTTGTTTTCGTAAACGGTATTGCAGTATACACAAGTAAGCTGTGCTTCACCGCCGGTTGCGCAGTTGCCGCCCTTTACAAACTTCCATCTCTTAAGACAAACCATTGCAGTACCCTCGGCAGTGATTGTGTCTGTTGCATTGCAGTTGTCACAGCAAGCGGTTTTAGTACCGTCTTTTCCGCAGACCGCATTGTTATTATACTTGTAATTTGTAAAGCTGTGTGCTTTTGTCGCAGTTGCTCTTGTTTCTAAAATTCCGAGGTCTTTGTGCCACTGACAGTATAACGCTTCTTCACCTTCAGCGGAGCAAGTAGCTTCTTTTGTTGTCTCCCACACAAGAACATGATTGTTCTCGTCTGTGGGAATTGCAAGAGTATAGTTAGCATTACATTTCAAGCATACAACATAGCTCTTACCTTCAACTGTACATGTAGCCTCGTCTCTTGTTACTTCTTTGAAATCAGCACTGTGGAGATGAAGCTCTGCAGTCTTTTCTGCACCGCCGCATTCTGTACAGACAGTCTTAGCAATACCGGTTGAAATACATGTGGGGAGCTTTACAATAGTCCAGCCCTCATATACAGTACCTACTCCTGCATTCTCAGCAGTCCACCAAAAGTCAAGAAGTGACTCATCGGGATATGTGTGTCTGCCGGTAGCGGGCATTACGCCTGTTTCAGATGCACCGCACTCACAATAGCGGATTTTCTCACCGTCTGTTACACAACCCGGTTTGTTATCCTCGACGGGCATCCAGAAGCCGAAATCATGATTATCCGGATCAATGGGAAGAACTACCGATTCTGTATGGTAACAGTTTGTACATTCATAGTTGGCAGTACCTGTGCTCTGGCAGGTTGCTGCAATTTCAGAGTACTTGACCATTGTTGAGTCTTCGTAGTTTTCGCCTATATTATGGTTACATACGGTTGCCGCTGACGGTACGAAACCCACAGACACTGCAGACATAAGCATAAGTACAGATAAAAACACTGATAAAAGTTTTTTACTGCTTTTCATTTTACTACCTCCGAAATAATGGGGATTTTCAGATGACTATTATTCATAATGAACTGCATCGCAGTCACCGTGACAGTTATCTATTCCGAGAATCTGCCATACAAGCTTTATTAAGGGCATAATAAACTTAATAAAGCCGTTTTCACTGTGACACATACAGCTGCAGTACACTCCGTCCTCTTCTCTGAACTGTGAAACACAATGATCGCAGTATCCGTTGCCGTCTTCATCGATATGCTCAAGCTTCTTGACAGGCTCTGAGTATGATTCAGTACCGCAGGTTGCACAGTACTTATAAGCAGTACGGCCTTCACCAAAGCAGGTTGCGGGCTTTTCTTCAGTTACATGAACAACATGTCCGAGGGATCTTTCTTCTACAAATGAACCGCAGCCTTCGGTGCAGTATCTTCTTGTAATACCGTAGGTAAGGTTTGTAACTACTCCATTGACATCCTTCGGATCGCCTTCAGTAAAGCATCTTACATAAATAATTGCTTCGCCGTACTTGTGGCCTTTTTCGTCGATAACTTCCTCAACGATCTTGTGGCAGGTACTGCACTGTTTTCTGATATATCCCTTACTGTCACAGGTGGGTGCAAGATAGTTGGGCTCACCTTTATCGTTTACAATAAGCTTGCCTGTTTCATCGTACATGGGAAGGTCGAAAAGCTTGTGGAAGGGCTGAACGGGAACCTTCTCGGAGTAGTACAGTCCGCACACAGTGCAGACACCAACACGAGTCGCCTGAGAAACAGTACAGTCACTCGTGCCTGAGTACCACCACTCTTTAACTATCGGCTGCTCACAATAGCAGTTTGAATCGCTGCCTTCTGCAAAAGCTACAAGCGGAAGCATTGTAAAGAGCATAATAAGTGATAAAGAAAGCGCTAATATTCTTTTCATTTTCATATACCTCCATAATCTGGATATTAACTCACTCTTATTTTATCATTAAAGAAAGCTTTTGTCAATGAAAAGGAAAAAAAACTCCCTGCCGAAGCAGGGAGTTTAAAATTATTCTTAATAGTGAACTGTTCCGCAATCACATGACTTGCCGATTCCGAAGAGCTTCCAGAAGAAGCAGAGAATCTTGTAGATGATCTTGGAGAACCAATTTTCCTTATGGCAGATGCAACTGCAATTCTTGTCGCCGTCTTCGCCATAAATCTTGGTGTTACATTCATCACACTTGCTGTCACCGTCATTATCTTCGTGAGACTCCTTAGCGATGATGTTGTCCTTTCTCCACTCTTCATCAAGATGCTGGTCATATGAGCAGCTGAAGCACTTGTAATATCCGTTATAGCCTTCAAACTCGCAAGTTGCTTCACTTGCTTCTACATAGAGAATGTTAGCGTTGGGATTTTCAGCAATGTACTCATCATAATTGAAGCCATCCTCTTCCCATACATGACCGAGTCTGGGAATTTCTGTCTTTTCGCTTGCTGTATTACATCTTGAGCAGATTGAGTACATTCTGCCGGGATGAGCACAGGTAGCTTCCTTATCGATAACCTCTGTTGCCCAATCATGACCGAGAGGCTCACCGATGAGTTCTTCCTTATCGTCACCGCAGACTGAACATACTGAGTATCTGAGTTCTGCTGATTCACAGTTTGCAGATTCAAGAGCTCTGAGAACATAGCTATGCTCTACAGCTTCAACTCTTGTTGTTGCCTTACCGCAAACAGTACATTCTCTCTTGAAGGTTACGCCTGTTGCACAGTTGCCGCCAACAACAGTTTCTGTTTCGCTCCAGATGTGTTCATCGTCAACCTTACTTGCTACCTTTGTTGTGTAGTGGTCACAACCTTCTCTTGTACAGTAGCTGATTGCACGACCGTCAATCTTACAGTTAGGTCTTACGATAGTTGTTTCGTCGAAGTCTGCAGGCTTGCCTGCCCACTTGCTAAGGTCATAACCGAATGCATTGTTGTAATACCATACGCCTGCCGTCTTATATCTGAGTGCATCTGCATCAGCAAATTCAACCATTATATGATCGAGAGCTGTATTTTCAGCAGTGATTGTGTCTGTTACATTAGCGTCACAAGTATCACATTCTGCTGTCTTTGTGCCGTTTACGCCGCATTCTGCATCGTTGTTGTATACATAATTTGTGAATACATGAGGCTTAGCTTCACCGAATGCTGTCTTACAGATATCACAGATATCGTAAGTACCGCAAGCGGTTGCAGGTGTTTCAGTTGAACAATCTACTGCTGCCTCTGCATAATCACAGCCTGTTCTGTTACAAACCATTGAGTGTGTTCCGTCATTGTTGGGAACTACCTTGAGATCGTGGTCGAGTGCCTTATCTTCTTCTGCATCGCTTGCTACATTCCATTCGAAGGAGCAAACATCACAGGTGTGGATATAGTAGCCGTCATTGATACAGTCGGGAAGTACATGAACGGGCTCTGCATCTTCACATACTGCACTTGATTCGTTACCGCATACGCATGTAAGCTTGTGGCTGTGCTTGCCGTCTGCTTCGTAGTTTACATATTCACCGGTGAAAGTACACTTGATACCGCCAACGATTACCCAATCAAGTCCGTCATATTCTGCTGAATACTTGACATCCTCAACACCGTATGCACCGCAATCATTGTATCTTGTGCAATAATATGCGTGGTAGCCGTTTGTTGCATCGCTATAGTAGCCGTTTTCAGCCTTGAATTCGTGACCCTTTGCGGGGATTTCCCAATCTTCTACAGTTCTGTGACCGCAAATCAAGCACTTGTAATGTTCATTATTACCAGCCTCTTCACAGGTTGCAACCTTATAAGCTACATACTGGTAGCTGTGGTTGAGAGCAGGAATTACAAGCTTTGATTCTGCAATTTCAGTTACCTTATCTGCTGCGAAGTGCTTGTCGCAGACTTCACAGGTGTAATGCTCAACAACACCGTCTGATGTACATGTTGCTTCAACGCCTGCAGTGTAGCCTGCTTCGTGGTCAAAGTCGTGACCCTTTAAGGAATCTGCCTTTTCCCATGTTTCGCCTGTTTCATTCTCAGATGAGATGTAACAGCGTGAGCATTCTTTGTAGTATACTTCGTTATTGATACAGTCAGCCTCTGACTTAAGGTATTTCTCAGTCTCTGTCCAAGCATGACCGAGAGCAGAGCCGTTTGTAAATGTCTTTTCAGCTGCTGTGCCTTCACTTGATTCACCGCAAGCTGAGCATGAGTAGTAGTATGTTGCCCTATCAGTACATGTAGCTTCGGATGCGAGGAACTCATCAGCAACAGTCTTAGCTTCATACTTATGACCTACAGCAGCTTCGCTTACCCAGTAAAGAACTGTGATATCTTCGTACTTGTCTACTTCTGTGCCAGCGCTTACATCACAGTTATCGCAACGGTACCAATAGGTCTCATCTGTTACGCAATCCTTATCAGATCTCTTATACGCAGCACTGTCTACTTTTTTATGTTCAGCATAGCTGTGGCCTGTTGCATCGGTATAATCGTCAACCCATACATAGCCGCAATCATTACAAGTATATGTTGTGTAACCCTCTTCAAGACACTCGGGAGCTGTTACAACTGCATCGGCATTATCCTTTGAGCAATCTGCAGTTTCAACTTTTGCAGTGCCGTTTTCGCCGTACTTACAGTTTTCAGCCTCACATACTCTTGTATGTGTGCCATCGTTGTTATTTTCCCAAGCGCTCCAATCGTGATCGAGAGCCTCTGTGGGATTGGTGTGCCATACATGATCGCAAATTATACATTCATTGACTGTATAACCTGCAGTTTCACAGTCAGGAGCAACTACACTGATATCAGGTGAGAAGCAATCTTCTGTTTCTGTGTGTTCATTATTGTATTCGCAGACATGCTTATGTGTTTCTGTGCCTGCTACATTTGCCCACTTGCTCCACTTGTGATCATCTTCGTCGAGCTCGCCGTGTGTATCGTTACATACATCGCAGACTGCAAGAGCTGTACATGTAGCATCACCGCCTGAGCAAGCTTCTGTTGCATTGTCGGTTGAACCTACACCGTAAAGTGTATCATTGTTACATACTGAGCAACGGTATGCGTGTACATCACCTGCAAGCTGAACGGGAGTGCCGTCATATACATGAGCAGCGTAATCACCGTGTGTATCTTTACATACTGTACATTCTGCAAGAGCTATACATGTAGCTGTGCCGCCTGAGCAAGCTTCTGTTGCACCCTGCTCTGCACCTACACCGTAGAGACCTGCTGTTGAGCAGTATTCGCAAAGGTATGCGTGCTCATCGCCATTGAGTACTACGGGAGTACCTGTGAAGGAGTGAGGATCAGTTGTACCGTATTCAGCTTCACACTTTTCACAAACCTTGAGGGTTGTACATGAAGCCTGACCGCCTGAGCATTCTTCAGCGAAGGTGTAGCTACAAGCTGTACATGTTGCCTGATGCTCGCCTGTCTTATTGTTTACATAACCATAGGTACAAGCGGTACGTGCATCTTTATCTGCACCAACACCGTAGGTGCCGCAATCGTTTACACAAAGGAAGTTGTGTTGACCGTTGTTGTATGACTTAGCGGTACCTGTATAGTTGTGACCTGTTTTGGTTGTGCCTGCTACTGTATACATGTGACCGCAATCACAGGTATATAATGTGTAGCCGTCGGTTGTACAGGTTACCTTGAATTCCTTGCTTGTATATGTACAAGCTTCTGTTTCTACTCTGCCGCAGACAGTACATGAGCGTGAGTGCTCACCTGCTTCATTCTTGTAGTTGTCTGTTGTAGTCCATGCTGACCAGCTATGGCCTTCTGTTACTTCGTATGAACATTCTGTACATGCCTTTGTATGTGTGTCAGCTTCAGTATTTGACCATGCACCGTAGGTACAGTCTGTTGTGCCGCCGTATACATCGCAGTCATCATATTTACACTCATACGAATGTGTGCCGTTTTCATTATTCTTAACTTCGCCTGTAAATTCGTGTGTACGAGCTGTGCCTTCTGCTTTAACGGTGTCTTCGGTTTCGCAACCGTAGTCGCAGAGAGCTGTCTTTGTGCCGTCAACGCCGCACTTTGCATCGTTGTTGTATACATAATTTGTATACTTGTGAGGAATCATTGAGCCTGCTTCAGTCTGAGTATCTGTTTCATCGCAACGGTCGCACTTTGCGGTTTCAGTACCGTCTGCTGTACATGTTGCGTTGCCATCTGATACATAGTTTGTGAAGCTGTGTCCGAGCTTAGGATCAACTGTGCCGTTTGCTACGATCTTCTTACAGTCGTCACAGTATGTATCACCTGTATAACCGTCATTTTCACAGTCAGGTGCTACAACATTGATAAGTCTTGTGTTTACATGGTTTGAAGGATCAACCTCACCTTCAAAATCTTTCTGAGCGCCGCAAGGACAGGTCTTTTTGATTGTGCCGGGGATTACGCAGGTTGCACCCTGAGAAATATTGCCATCCCATGCGTGAGGTTCTTCAATTGTGCTACCGCAGGCACTGTAGCGCGCACATTTGATGAAATGAACATCGCCTGTGCCCATAATAGTACCTCCGGTGTAGCTGTGGCCCTTGGCGAGCCAAGTTTGATGAGAATCAGCGTTGGGATCTTCATCGGGATTATAGGTAACAGCATTGCCGTTATTGAATTTATAACCGCAACCACCACAGCTCTTGATTACTGTTGCGTTTTCTTCGCAGGTTGAGGGATCCTCAAGTATGTAATTAAAGTTACCGTGAGGAATGTTATTGAATACGGGATATACTCTTAAATCAGAAGTAATCTTTGTATCTTTGGTGAATTCCTTGGTATCAGCCATCCAATAATAGAACTCATAGGAATATTGATCATTTGAGTCCTTAGTGGGTGTAACTGTAGGAAGAGTACCAACAGTTTCGCCATCCTTAACCTTTACAGTTGCAAGTTCTGTAAAGCTGTCGCCGTAGTAATAGGTTACTGTCCAGAGCTTAGTCCATGTAGCATAAACTGTTGTGCTTTCGGTAAGACCTTCAGTTGATGTGATCTTTGTACCGTCAGCAAGTTCCCAACCGTCGAATACATAGCCGTCTCTTGTGGGACCGAAGAGATCGATTGCGTCACCGAGCTTGAAGGGCTCACGAACCTTTGCATAGTCCTTAGCGTATGCATCATAGTCAGCTTTTTCGTAAAGACCGATATTTGAGTAGGTTGCAGTTGCACCTGCCTGTGTTGCACCAACACGGAAACTTATTTTTGCACAGTTTGCAGGAGCAGTAAATGTAATGTTATAGGTACCGTCAGCAGCGGGATAAATACCAATGTGGGAATTTTGCTGTGCTGTACCGTTATAGATTGCACCTGTTACGCCTGAGCCTGATGCATCATAGAAGAATACAAACATCTGACCTGTATATCCGCCGTCGTTGATATCCATATCAGCTTCAAAGATATATTCTGTGCCGGGTTTTACAGCTATCTGATAGTGATTTCCAGCTGAGCCATAACTTGTATACTCTTCGCCGTCTTTTGTTGAGTTAACGGTAATTGTACCGACTTCAAGGTCATACTTTACCTCGCCTCTGCTATTACTGGGCTTAGCGCTTTCTGTAAGTGACCACTTTGAAAGTGAGAACAGATTGTCGTAACCTACATCAGTGGTCTGAGGAGCCCAATCAGCATAAAGATTATAGTGAGAGGTTACGGCGAAACTCTGTGTAGCTTCTATTACTGTACCGTTAGCGTCTGTTACTCGTTCACCTTCTTGGAATTTACCGTCAGCAGAAACGCTACCGTCAAGATACCAACCGTTGAAGTTGTAGCCTTGTCTTACGGGAACGGGAAGAGTTGTGCCAAGAGCAGCACCGGATGCATAAGCCTTGGTTGTAGGACGAGAACTCCAATCCTTAATAGCAAATTCTGTTCCGCGCTCTGCGGGATAAACTGCAATATTGTTGAATCTTACAGTCGAGCCTTCGGGACTACAGTCATTATCAAAACGGATTTCTGCCTTTGCAGCACCGGCAGGAGCAGTAAAGGTTACTTCGTGATATCCGTTGCCTGTGAAAGACTGGTTATTGAAGGTGGCTGAGCCTGCTGTATTGTTAACAGGATTATTATTAACATCATACCAGAAAAGGAAGATTTCAGATTTGGGCTCTGCGCCGCTGATTGAGCTTGTGGTATTATAGCTGACTGTATATGCCTTTCCGCCGTCAACAGGCATTGCGTATCTGGTATTAGAATGAGTGTTAGGATATGAAGAGCTTGTTGTAAGTTCGCCGCCGGCAGCCTTCTTAAAGATTTTAATGGTTTTGTTTTCTTCTACTTTGATTTCAGTTGAATCATTGCTCTGATAATTGTACGATTCGGAATTCATCCAATCGGAAATTGAGAACATATTCTCGAAGGTAATGTCATATTTTCTTGTCACAAGGCTAAAACTGTTATACGCAGTCATAGCAGCAGAAGCTGCAGAGTTATAGCCTGTGGGGTTGTTAACTGATGCGGAAGCAAATTTATTGGGATGAGCTGCTGCCATCTTGTTGTAAAGGTCAACGAAGGACTTTACACATTCAGTTGTATACTTACCGGGGTTATTCTTGATTTCTCTAAGCCAAGAATTTACCTGAGGTATAGCATTCTTAATAGGAACATAGTTGATAACATAGATTTTTTTTGTCGCTACACCTGATTCTGAATGCCATGAGTCACCGGATGCCTGCATAGCACTGATTGAGAAAGTAGGTGTAATAGTTCTCAAATATTCCGTATTACTCATTGTTGCGGTAAATCTGAGATTATTTGCAACAAACTTCCAATCACCGCTACCTGTGTTAAACACTTTACCTGAATGCTCTGTACCATCGGTAGAAATATGGTCAGTTGCTCCGGAATTGAACATAAGATATGTATGGTCAAGCTTACCGGTAACGAGACCCTTCCAGTATGTGTTTTTCCAGGTTAAACCATTTGCATTCGCAGAAATCCAACCACTCCTGGAACGAATATTTCTGTTGCTGCCTGCATCAATTTCAAGCATAATACCGAACTCGGGAGTTGTCTGACCGTCATAGAGAAGAACGGTTTCGGGATACCAAAAGCCGATTCTGTCAACTGGATTATTGTCCTTCCATTTTGCGGGTCTAATCGTAACAGACGGATCATTGCTGCTGAGAACTACTCTCGATGTGCGGAGAACATTTTTATAAAGCTGATTATAATAATCTTGTGTAGTGTAAGCTGTATCACCGTCAAATGAACCGGTCATAGTAGTTACAGTTGTTCCGAGCTCAGATAATCCGTTTACAAGTGATGCATTATACTCGGCTGTTGCTTCACCTGCTGCCTCAGCCTCTAAATGCTCGTGAGATGCGGGTATAAATACCCAGCAGGTCATAAGCATCATCACTGTCATAACAATTGCTAATGATTTTTTGCCGTAAGTGAATAATTTATTTTTCATTTTTGCTTTTCCCCCTTAAATAAAGTGGATTCGGTCATTAAAACCGTTATTTAATTTTGTTGAAAGAAGCCTGTCTTTTTTCCGAACACAACTGACCTCCCTGTGTTTGACCCGGAATTTCTGACGGTTATCTTTCACGGTAAAAGGGTATAATACACCCTTATAATTACACAGTATTATTATAGATAATGAAAAAGAATAAATCAAGCGTTTTTTAATTTTTTGTTAATGCTCGGAGAGAAAAAATATGGGGCGTTTTTTGTGAATATTGACGAGGGCGGCGGCTCGCAAAGCCGTCAGGGTTTGCGACCGCGGCGAAGCCTGGCAGAGACGCGGGCGGATGGAAGTGAAACGAACATCCGCACCGCCGCACCCCCACCGGTTGCAGCACCTAAAAAAATCTGCCGGAGTTAACCGACAGATTTCGTATAATATTTATTTTGCCTCTGTTTCCTTTTTATCAAAGCCTACCAGCTTTCTTGCCGCCTTGCTAAGGTCAAAGTCGGGAGCAAGGAAGGGGCGTGCAATTACTCTTATGGGCTTACTTGCAAGAATAAACGAAAGCACTACCGTCAGAGCGAAGTAGCCGCCAAGCTCCCACCATGTGTTGATGTGCTTGAGAAGCTTATAATCTGTATCAAAATTTCTGAGTGCGATGACTATGAACAGGTGAAGGATATATACATAAACTGAATGCTGGCCGATATAGGAGAAGATTGTTTTCTTCGACGGCGTTATACCGAGGATTACAAAGAAGAAAACGAATGCCATTATATATCTGCCGATTGCATTTACAAATACTCTCATAACAGGAGTTTTTGTTGCCTTTGAAATGTAAAGATAGCTCTTGTTTATACTGAGAAGGCTGTAGTTGATGTACTTTCCTCTTGTGAACACATAGTAAGCCAGTGCCACAAAAGCAATAAAAGCAAGAACTCTGAACCAGGGCTTTTTGCAGATATCGAACTTCACATTTGCGGTAAGGTAGCCGAAAAGGAAGAAGGGATAGTAGCATACAAGTCTGTGGAAGCCGCCCCAGAGAATCGAAAGTCCGAAGCCGACACCGAGAGCCAGAACAAGAGACAGCGGGAATATCCATTTTTTATCCTTGACCTTGGCGGTAAATATCGTATATATCGCCACATTGAACATATACCACATACCGTAAAGCGGGTTAAGGAAGGAGAAATTCTTTGAAAGGATGTCATCCTTAACCGCACAGCAAAGAAGAAGCATAAGTATCTGCGCCGAAAGGTACGGTACAAGCACCTTTGAGACAACCTTCGGCCAATCATCCTTATCGATACGGCTCTTTGCGAATCTGCCCGATACCATCATAAATACAGGCATATGGTAAACATAGATAAACTTTTTGAGCAGTGTGATGAGATTTTTAAGCTCAGCATCAACACCGAATCCCGCTCCCGTACCACCGCTTGCAAAGTGGCCGACAACTACGCTGATAATAAGAAAGGCTTTCATATTATCATAGAGATAATCTCTGTTTTCTTTTTTTGTAAGAAGAGGACTTTTTGCTTCGGCCATTATTTTACCTCCTTTTCTTCTTCTACGCCCGCAAGGCGTTTCATCATTCTTGAAATGTCAATATCGGGAGCTATGAACCAACTCGTCAGCTTTCTTACGGGCTTGCTTGCGAGCACGAAGGAAATCGGTACACCCGAGAAGCAATAGATGAGAAGCCTCCATTTATTTGTGAGTACTCTCAGAAGGTCATAGTCTTCATCAAGCTCACGAAGTATAACTATAAGCATACAGTGAAGCACATAAACATAAACCGAATGCTTACCGATGTAAGAGAAGAACATCTTCTTGGTGGGCATCATACCCAGTACCATAAAGAAGCCGATGAAGCCCATAAAGTATCTGAATACTGTATGAGCAACCGTGTCAAGGGTACTCCATCTCATAGCCTTTTCAATGTATTCATAGTTCTTGTTCATGCAAAGAAGGTTCCAGCTTATATCCTTATTGCCGTTTTTGAAATTGTAAAGAACAAAAATACCAATAGCTAAAAATGTAAGATAGCTCCATACTCTGAATCCGGGCTTTTTGCAGAAATCAAAGCTCATTCCCGCAGAATAATAACCGAAGAGGAAAAAGGGATAGAAGGCTACAATTCTGTGGAAGCCACCGTAAAGAGGAGCCTCAAAAAAGCCTATTGCCACTGCCGCAATAAGAGATGCAATGAAAAGCCACTCGTGCTTTTTAAGATGAGTGGTAATTATTGAATATATGGCCACATTCATAAAGTACCATAAACCGAAAAGCGGATTGAAGTAATTAAACTTTGACGGCGTTGCTGCAAGTGCCGAGTAAAGAACAAGAAACGCAGTCTGGAATATAAGGTACGGAACAACCATCTTGGAAACAACCGTCGGCCAGTCCCCCTTATCGATTCTCTTTTTTGCGAATCTGCCCGAAACAATCATAAATGCGGGCATATGGAAAACATAGATGAAATTCTGCAGTGCAACAACCCACCAGTTGCTCGTGCTGAAAAGACCGTTAGCAAGATGTCCCACGAAAACGCAGATTATCAAAAACGCCTTGACATTATCGTACCAGCTGTCTCTTACAAGCGGACTGCTTATTTTATTTTCTGCCATATTAAACCTCCTTGTTTGCATTATATTTCTATATTATTATATATTAAATCCACTTCCGTGTCAAGGTTGACAAAATAACCACTTAATTGATATAATCAAACACAAAAGGAAGTGAAAGTATGCACATACCAAAAAGTCAGAGCCAGCTCGTTAAAATAAAAGAATTTTATGAGGCTCTCGAGGAAAGCAAAATACAAAATCATATAGAATACAATGTTGAAGATTGGCTTTATGTCCCCAATCACTACGGCGAATACCGTTACATACTTGGTACCGTGGGTAAGAATCCTCTTATCTGTATAGGTATCAATCCTTCAACCGCCGCACCCAATGACCTCGACAACACACTCAAATCCGTTGAGAGAATTGCACTTCATAACGGCTACGACAGCTTTATTATGTTCAATGTTTATGCACAAAGAGCTACCAAGCCCGACGATATGGACAATGAACTCAACGAAGCTCTCCACAGAGAAAATATGAAGGCTTTTGAGTATATTCTTTCTCTTTATGAGGGATACTCACCTTCCGTCTGGGCGGCATGGGGCACAATAGTTGAAATGCGTCCCTATCTTAAGGATTGCCTGAGAGAAATGGTTGATATTTCAATGAAGTATCAGTCAAAATGGTATTCATCAGGTGCAATTTCAAAAAAAGGACACCCTCATCATCCCCTTTACCTTAAGAAGGACAGCGGACTTGATGAGTTTGATATGGAAGGGTATCTTGAGCTGCTGAAAGCCACTCAAGATAGCAGTAACAACGCCTGAACCAACTGTTCTACCACCCTCACGGATAGCGAAACGAAGACCTACTTCGATAGCGATAGGAGTGATGAGTTCAACATCCATATCAACGTTATCACC
>JAZSHU010000057.1:0-68107 GCA_045533455.1 Acutalibacteraceae bacterium
CAAAACAGCTCAATGCAAAATGAACGCAAAGAAAAGAAGTCTGATGATTGGCAGAAGACCGAGAACTACCGTATGGGGTAAGCTGCTCATCTGCGAATGCGGTCACAAGTTCAACACAAGGAACTGGTACAGAACGGCAACACAGTCAAACATCGGTTATCAGTGCTACGATTCCGTGCGGACAGGCTCTTATGAAAGCAGAAAAAGGAAGGGCCTGCCGCTTGAGGGTATCTGCCGTACCCCGATGATACCCGAATGGAAGCTGCAGTTGATGGCAAACCACATCTTCCGCAACTATCTTATGCAAAGGGACAAGGTGCTGGCACTTGCCAACTCGATGCTTGAAGCACACATCGGCGACACGGGTGAAACAGTCGATTACGAAGAGATTATCGAGCAGAAGAAACGGCAGCTCGCAAAGCACAACCGAAAGCTCGATAACTATATTGAAATGAGGGCGGAGGGTGATATTGACAAGGACTCGTTTACACAGAAAACATCGGAGCTCAGAGCCGAAATAAGAAAACTGAGTGACGAGATTGAAGAGCTTGAAGATAAGCAAATCGCCGAGCCTGAAATTGTGGACTACAAAGAAAAGCTCACGGTGCTTCAATATGCTCTTGTGCAGTACACAAATCCCGATGAAAACGACATACCCGAAAGCATAATTGAAGCCTTTGTTGAGAAGATTGTGGCAAAGAAAGACGGCTTTGATTGGTACCTGAGATTTGACGGCGACCCGAATGACCCGCTTCACCTGAAAACTGAGGGCAGAAGGCGCCAAAACAGCTCTGTATCAACGGTTGGGGGACACCTCCCAACCACTCCTTTCGGAGACGCAGGTAGCTGTTAAAGGCTAAGCTGAAATCGGCTTGACCCCAGTAATATCAAGGTTTTCGATTGCGCATAAAGAGTAAAAAACAAATACTGAAAAAAGAGCCTATATCACCAAATTGGGTGGTATAGGCTTTTGCTTTTTATGTTGATTTTCTTCATTCTTTGCATTATAATGAAGAAAACGAGGTGATATCTATGCACAAAACACTTACACAAAAAAGTTCTTATAAAAACCATATCTCCGGATTAAAAGGTTTTGCCTGTTTTATGGTTATGATAGGTCATTTTATCGGCTTATATAAATATGCAGAAAATTTCCCATTTAATTCAAAAATCTTGCATATCTTCGACACTTTTCTGTCTTCAAAATTAAGCTTTATTCTAGATGAAAATTTTTGGGTTGTTTTATTTTTTGTTGTAAGTGGCTATCTTGTATCTATGAGTAACGTGCCAAATATAAAAAGTTTTGCAAAAAAATCTGTTATGCGTTTCTTAAGATTAGGCATTCCGGTACTTTTTGCTTATGCAATAATTTTTTTAGTGTATAAAACAGTCGGTTTTCATACGGCTGATACAGTTGCTTTGTTGGAAAACTCATTTATTCAAAATGCATATCTTTCAACATATTCTTTTGCCCAAGTGTTTACCGCCCCGGTTGATGTGCTGATTTTGGGTAAATGCACCTTAAACAGCCCTTTTTGGGTCTTGCGCGAAATGTTTGTTTCATCTATAATAGTTTATTTTTTCTCTTTGCTGGAAAACAAATTAAAAAATAAAAACATATTCTTGGTAATAGTTTGGGGAACACTATTCACCTCATTAATCATATCAAATATTGTCTTTGCAAGTGTTTTGGGTATGCTTTTATACTATTTTGAAAAAGACAATAACCTAATGTCAAATAAAATTTCACTTTTTGCCAGTATAATTTTTTGCGCATCTTTGTTCTTTATTCCGCGAGCACGAATTTCATGTGTATTTTTTGGATCGCTGATAATCTTAATACCAAAACTTCCTTTATTGAATACAATATTTTCTTGCCGAACAGCACAATTTATAAATAAAATCAGTTTTGGTATATACTCATTTCATTGGCCAATCTTTTGCACATTCGGAATGTTAATATTAGTAAACCTTTCTCAAAAATACAATTTGTTTGTATCCGGTATTTTATGTTCCGTTATATCTGTTATAATTTCTTTATTATTTGCAGTCTTTTACTACTATGTCTTTGAAAAATGGATTTATATTTCATTGAAAAAAATTGACAAAAAAATAGGGGGTTCCTCAAAATGAATAAAGTTACCATTTTAGTGAACTCATGTGACTTATACGAAGATGCATGGGAACCAGCATTTAAACTCTACAAGGCACAATGGCCTGATTGTCCGTATAGTTTTGTTCTTAACACAGAAACAAAAAAATATAACGGTGAATTAGCTAACATTAAAACAATCTGCTATGGCAAAAAAGGCACTTGGACAGAACGATTTGAATTTGTCTTGAATCAGATTGATACCCCCTATGTGTTATTCACTTTGGAAGATTATTTTTTGCTCAACAAGGTTAATTCTGAGGTTTTTGAAAAGGCCGTTTCCGTAATGGACAACAATCCGAATGTTGGTATGATATGCTTATCACATACAAACCGGAATGACATTAATAACGGTGACTATGAAGACGAGAATTTTTATTCACGTATAATCGATTCAAAATGTATGATATGGTGTCGCATATGTTTGTATCGTCGAGAATATTTGCTTAAATTATTAAAAAGCCATGAGTCAATATGGGAATTTGAGCAATATGCTGCATATCGAGCAATGAAGCTTAACTATATTATTTTGCAACAGAACAATAATCAACCTGAGGTTTTTACTTTCAAAATAAAAGTCGAAGATGGTTACGGCATCACATTAAGAAAATGGCTGCCTAAAAATGTTGAGTTGTTTGAAAAATTTAACATCCAAGTGAATTTTGACAATTTGGGGATGTTTGACCCTGAAGTTCTAAAAAAACCTCAAAAAACTAAAACAAAAGGAAAAAACCTCAGAGAACAACTTTATGATGTAAAACGTTACTTTAAGAACACTAAAAAAATTATCAAAAAACAGTACCGAAAATTCAAATCAACCCATTAAGATGTTTTTGTTGTTGTGCTTGTATTTTTTTACTTTTGCCTTTCAAATATCCCGTAAATTCAGATGCACAGATACTTGGCGGTATCGACAGCAAAATATGTATGTGATTCGGCATGGTGTGTGCTTCAATTATTTCTACATGCTTGTAATCACACAATTGCCTCAATATCCTATATCTTTTCTTAACTTTCCGTACACTATGATGAAATGCCTAACACTTCAACCATTGTAAGAATTATGAAAATTTCTAATCTTTATAATGTGGGAGCTGAAAGCACTTTTGTAAGACGTGCATCTACAATTGTTGGTTGGATAAATTGGATATTGAGTATTATTGAAGAGTAAACAATAACTCCCACGCATTCAACAAAACACTTAACCTCCTTGTAAATGGTATCACCAAATCACAAGGAGGTTATTTTTTATTCGTTATTCTGTAATTCCAACTTTAAATATCGCTTTATTTTTTGAAACAGAAAGCTTTCCGAAAAACAAATTGATAAAATTCTTAACGGTTATTTCCTGCGGAGGAACAACGGGATATTCCGCGCTGTACGAATCGGAATTATGCTTTGAATTGACCTTGGTGAAAAGATAATTATTCCCCATTCTGTGAACATAGAATCCGTCAATTTCTATTCTCTGAGGCAGATAGCAGGTATAACCGAAATTATGGTCCTCTGAATTTTCTGCATTGATAATATGGCTTGCTATGCCCGTAGGATAAAACTTGCAGTTGCGGATAACAAGCTCACCGTTCCAGGTTGAACCGTAATCCGCACGGAGGTCAACAAAGCTGTCGGATAAAACCGTGGTATTCTCAATCAGAGCTGTTCCGCTGCCTATCAGCTTTATTCCGTGATGACCGAGAACGGAGTTTATAACCGTTGCGTTAAGAACACCCTGATGTGCGTCAAAGCGTGAAAGTGCACAGCCGTCATACACAAGATTTTTACAATAGTTGGTGCCTGCAATTCCCCAATAATTGTTATCGGTTATATCGTTTGTCTGATTGCAGTTTATAAACTTTGCATTGACCGCCGTTGCGGCACCTATATCGTAAGTACCCATTGTTACGGATGTTCCGGCAGAGCCTGTTGTTGTATACTTTTTATGACCCGTAAACGTGCTGTTTTTTACCGTTACATCGGCACAGCACGAAAGGCTGACAAAGGCTGAATAGGGCGCACCTGTTTTGCCCTCGTTTTTAATATCGTGATATATTCCGTCTATAACGGTATTTGAGCGCCTGACCTGAATGCCTCTTGCGTAATAGTTATACTCCGAAGCGGCGTTGTTTGCGACAGTTGTGAATCTGCCGCCTTTTACGGTCAATATTTCGGTATCGACGGGATAAGCCACGGCGGAGGTAATTAAATCAAAATCCCAGATAAGCGGAGTTTCGGGTGAAATATTTCCGTTTTCGTCAACAAGGATAACATCTGTCTGATTGCTGCCCGAATTCTGATTTGCGCCCTTGCGGACATACCGCTTGACATTTGAATCCGTAAGCACAACAAGGCTTTTACCGTCAAGTGACGTGCCTATATTTTCCGAATCGGATTTAAGGGGTGAAACCTTATCGGTTATATTTACCGTGCCTTTTGACGGGGCGATGTTGAATATCCATGCACTTCTGTTTTCAACCTGTGTATCGTCAATTATAAAGCGTGCGGTTGACCAGTCGGTATCGGTCATAATACAGGCGGTTTTATTTGCACCGCCGATATAATATGTTGCGGTTTCATTTGCAAAAACGCTTAAACCGTTGGCGTTTGCATATTCGTGGGTTTTCACAATGGCTTCAAAGTTATCTGCTTTGCCGTCACCCACTGCACCGAAATCCTCATATGTTACATAATCGGAGAAAGTTTTGCTGAATTCGTAGCCGTCTTTAAAATCATAACTGCCTTGTGAACTGAACAAAACCTCATCTGCAAAGGCGGTTATTCCTCTTGAAATTCCCGCACCCGTGCTGCCTGTGATATAAACATTGCCGTTTTCAACATTAAGGCTGAAAGCATTGGTATCGTTCAGGGTTTCGTTGATTATAAAGGCTTTTTCAGCATTTTCAGCTACGGCAATCTTTTTGCCGCATGCCTCATAAATCTCATCACAAAGGGTATCGGCCGCGTTTGAGTACAGAGTACCTTGCGGAGCAACAACGGAGTATTCATCAACAGACACACCGTTTACGGTTATTCCGTCAAGAGGTCTCACAATATACGGGCTTTCATAGCTGCCCTTTGCAAGCTCAATTTTAAGCTCCGTTTTGGAAAAAATCTGCGAAAACGGCGCGGTGAAAAAAGAAACAACGCACATTATTACCGCAATCATTTGTGAAAACATTTTTCATCACCCTTAAAGCTTTTTGTCACACTAAAAAGATTGTTATATTTCCATTATATCTTTCAGATTGAAGTTTTGCAAGAATAACATAAAAATCCACCTGTGCAATATTACACAGGCGGATTGTTTTTATCTGAAAAGGGGTGTTGAGAAGTATCTCTCGGCTGTATCGGGAAGTACGGTTACAACCGTCTTGCCTTTGCCCAGCTTTTTTGCAAGTCTGAGTGCCGCCGCAACGTTTGTGCCGCTGCTTATGCCGCACATAATGCCTTCCTTTGAAGCAAGGTCTCTTGATGTCTGCAATGCTTCTTCGTCTTTAACGATGCACACATCGTCATAAATACCGCAGTTGAGAATATCGGGAATAAGTCCGTCACCGATACCCATCTGAACGTGAGTTCCGATTGAACCGCCTGAAAGGATAGCCGCATTTTCGGGTTCAACCGCCCATATTGTCATATCAGGATTGTGGGCTTTAAGCACCTCGCCGATGCCTGTTATTGTTCCGCCTGTACCGATACCCGAACAGAAACCGTGAATGGGTCCGTCAACCTGTTCAAGGATTTCAATAGCGGTAACCTCTCTCTGCACCTGAGGGTTAGCAGGGTTTTCAAACTGCTGAGGAACAAAAACATTGCTGTCCTCTGCCTTCATTTTCATTGCAAGGGCAAGACACTCTTCAATGCAAGCACCGATGTTGCCTGCATCATGAACAAGAATTATCTCCGCACCGTAGTGTTCAACAAGCTTTCTGCGTTCTTCGCTTACGGAATCGGGCATAATAATCTTAACCTTATAACCCTTGACCGCACCCACAAGTGCAAGGCCTATGCCCTGATTGCCGCTTGTAGGCTCAACTATAACGGTGTTTTCGTTTATAAGACCCTTTTCCTCGGCATCAAGAATCATATTGAGAGCTGTGCGTGTTTTGATTGAACCGCCGACATTAAGACCCTCAAATTTAACAAGAATTTCTGCCGAATCGGGGTCGGTCATACGCTGAAGTCTGATAATGGGCGTGCTGCCCATTGCATCCAGAATTGTATTACAAATCATTGCAAAAACCTTTCTTCGGTTTATTATTTTATAATCGTACAGTTGGATATTATATCATATGCACAGACCTTTTTCAATGACAGAAAAATTGTACTTTGGCAAAATTACGGGATAATTTTATACTGTTTGCACAAGAACGGTTTACAGGCAGGCGTTGCGGTGATATACTTAAAGCGGAGGCGACAGTTATGATACTCAGAACTTTATCAAAGATTATAGGCGGTGCGGCAGGCATTGTTGCGCTGTCGGCAGGCGCATATATGCCCTTCGTCATAAGCGATTCGCTGAAAAAATTCAATGATGACTGCGATTATCTGCTTATTCTGGGCGGTAACGTTATCGGTGCGGATACGCCCTCTCCTCAGCTTTTTGAGCGTATGAAAGCCGCCGCAGATTACCTCAATGAGCATAAAAATGTTATTGCCGTGCCCTGCGGCGGATGCTTCCGTGAAGGTCAGGAAAAATCCGAAGCGGCGATTATCGGAGATTATCTCACAAGTCAGGGAATCCGGCCCGAAAGAATTATTCTTGAAGATAAATCCGCAACAACTTATGAAAACTTTGAATTCGGCCTGCCCATCATTGAAAAACATTCGGGCAAAAAGGCAGATAATCTGCGGATCGCCTTCCTTTCGTCAGATTACCATATGCACCGTGCAGGAATAATTGCAAAGCAATGCGGAATCAATGATGTGCGACGTGTATCCTGCCCCACACCGGGCAGTGCTGTGCACAGATTCGGCCGTGAATATATCGTTGCTTTTGAAATGTTTTACCGCACAATCAAAAGCAAACTCAAATAAAAAAAACCGAATGGTTTTCAGCCATTCGGTTTTTTTTTTAGAAATTATAATCGGGCTTTACGATTTTGCCCGTTGTTGCCGCCTCAACGATTGCAAGGCAAACCGCAACGGTTTTTGCGCCCTCTCTTGCATCTGTCAGAACAGGTTTGTTGTTCAGAATTGCATCGGCAAAAACCTCAAACTCCTTAACGGCGTTATGGTTATTAACCTCAACCTCAATGCTCTGAGGCTCTTTTGTGACGCCTTCTTCGTCTGTTGTATAGAGAGTAAGTGTGGGTGATGTGTTATCACAGATAATTGTTCCCTTTGTGCCGTAGATAACGGTGCGCATTGTGTAATCACGCTTACAGCCCGTTGAAACAAACACCTTGCCTGCAAGGTTATCGTTGAATTTCATAATTGCGATTGTTGCATCATCATAATCAACCATAGGGAGAAGTCTGTGGGTGCCGTAGGCAAAAACTTCAATGGGGTCACCTGCAAGCCAGCGGAGAAGGTCAACTGCATGGCATCCGCCGCCGATAACGCCGTGACGCCTGGGGTCTGCGCGCCAATCGTCGCAAAGCTTCATATAGTCGTGAGCATATTCGGATTCAACAAAATAAAGCTCTCCGATTGTGCCCGATTCGATGATTTCCTTTGCCTTTTCAAATGCGGGAGTGAATCTGCAAATCTGACCTACCATAAATTTGGCATCCGACTCATCAGCAACCCTGACCATTTCTTCAATATCCTCACGGGTAAGTGCAAGGGGCTTTTCGCAAAGCACGTGCTTACCTGCACGAAGCAAATCGCAAGATACTTTTACATGCTGCTGGTCGGGTATGGCAACGGTCACAACATCAATTTCATCATTATTCATAATATCTCTGTAATCCGCAATACGCTTTTCTTCGGGAATACCGTATCTTTCGCCTGCAAATCGGAGATTTTCTTCGTTGCAATCGCAGATTGCCGCAATTTCCGCACCGTAGCTCATTGCACCCTCAACATGGCACATACCAAATTTCATGCCTATGTTTGCTGCTTTTATTTTACTCATATCAGTCACCTTTTCATATTAATACAATGATATTACAACATTTGAACCGTACTGTCAATCTTAATTAAAATAAAAACGGCCTGCATATTGCAGACCGTTCATTTTTGATTTAACCGTTATTCGTGCCGTTTGCCTGCTTTGCAGCAGCCTTAGCGGCTTTTTTTGCCTCTTTCTTCTGCTTTCTTTCGGGTGAACCCAGATTGTTGAGAAGTGTAACGCAAAGAATGATGATACCCATAACAATGAAAATACCAATCATACCCTTGCCCATAATAGGCACTGTCTGTGAAAGATTTTCGGGAGTAACGGCAAATTCATACTGCATTTCGGCAACTGTTGTTGCTACTTCTGTGATTAATGTTGTATCCATTTATTTCCCCTCCTGATTTACTTAACAAGTGCGCCTACGAGTGTAAGGATAAGACCGCCTGCGATAACCGAAGCAACCTGACCTGAAACGTTAACACCGATTGAGTGCATAAGAAGGAAGTTCTGGTTATCCTCTGCAAGACCCATCTTATGAACAACTCTTGCTGACATGGGGAATGCGGAAATACCTGCCGCACCGATCATGGGGTTGATCTTGTTCTTTGTGAAAAGGTTCATAATCTTTGCAATCATAATACCGCCGAAGGTATCAACAACGAATGCAACAAGACCGAGAGCCATGATAAGGATTGTTTCAAATCTGAGGAAGTCCTCTGCAACCATCTTTGATGCGATGGTGAAGCCGAGGAAGATGGTGATAAGGTTTGCAAGAACGTTCTGTGCGGTTTCAGAAAGTGAGTTAAGAACGCCGCATTCTCTGATAAGGTTACCGAACATAAGGAAGCCGATAAGTGCTGTTGCATCAGGTGCAACAAGACCAACGATGATTGTAACAACGATGGGGAAGAGAATCTTTGTAAGCTTTGAAACCTTCTTGCCTGTATTCTTCATACGGATAAGGCGTTCTTTCTTTGTTGTGCAAAGCTTGATGATGGGAGGCTGAACAATGGGAACAAGCGCCATATAGGAATATGCCGCAACCATAATAGCCGCCGTGTAGTTTGAATTAAGCATATTGGCAACGAAGATTGATGTGGGACCGTCAGCCGCACCGATGATAGCGATTGAAGCCGCATCTTTGAGCTCGAAGCCAAAAAGTGAAGCAAGGCAGAGTGTGAAGAAAATACCGAACTGTGCCGCCGCACCGAAAATCATAAGCTTGGGGTTTGTAAGCACGGGCTCAAAGTCAATCATTGCACCGATACCGATGAAAAGAATGAGAGGGAAAAGCTCGTGACTGTCGATACCGATTTCAAAAAGGAAGTCGATAACGGCTCTTACGCCCGAAACCTCACCTGTTACTGCAGGGTCGGGGATGGGAAGGTTAACAAGAATTGCGCCGAAGCCCATAGGCAACAGAAGCGTAGGCTCCATTTCTTTTTTGATTGCGAGGAAAATCAGTATGCCGCCGATAATCCACATGACGATCTGCTCAGGCTGAGTGTTTGCAAGATTGCCGAAAATGTCACTCAAAATACCCATTTTACAAATCCTTCCTTTCTTTAAACACATTCTCCGCCATTATAGCGTTTTATTTTACAGTAAGGATTATAAATCAACATTTCAAAAAAAGCAAGCAAAATTCACCTTTTTTCAAAATTTTATTATAAAAGAAAGCGGCAGACTTATACATCTGCCGCCGTAGATTTATCTTTAAATAGCCGCTGCAATTTCCATTATAATTGCATAAATCTTTGTGCCCTTAAAGAAGGCTGTCAGCATATCGATTAATGAAGGTCGGGCTGCCTCAAAATCAACAGGTTCGCTGCCGTTATCAATAACCATAGCCTGTGAAAAACAGATACCGCCTTCGCCGAAAACCTCAACTCTTACATACTGAAAATCTGATGCATTTTCAATTGTGTCAAGGTCAAGAGTAACCGTGCCGTTGCCGTTTACGGGCATTCTGCCGCCAACAACCTTACCGTTTGCAATAAACTGAACATATTCAGCATCGGTAACGCTTGCGGTGATTTTGTGACCGTCAACTGTAAGCTTTGAGAACATGGGGTAAGGAAGTCCCTCATTCGCAACGTCCATATCCTTATCGGGGCCGATTGTGTCGTTTGCTCTCAGTATTCTTGTGATGCCGAAGAATGCACCGCTTTGCATGGTTTCCTTAATATTTTCGGCAGTATTCTCTTCCATCATAAATATGCTGTATGAGCTGTCAATAGTGCCCGTATGGTGAGCATCGGAATTACTGAAGCCGATAACGGTTTTGCCATAGGGAAGAGTATACATAAGTATATTATCCCAAAGAATTCTGTCATAACCGGTTGTACCGTTTCTCTCATTGAAAACTTCCATGCCGAGACAGCTGTCGTATTTGAGAATGAGGTCACCGAAGAACTTGATGCTTTCCTCGTCATTTACCGCGTCGGGGTTTGAGTTTGTGTTAAGCCAGTCACCGGGATGGTTGATGTATGAAAGACCGCCGTGCTCATCAATATAAGCAATAGCCTGCTCATAACCAAGCTCGTTTTCGGCACCGGGGAAACCGTTACCCTCGTTTGCATCAAGGAAATGGCCGTTAACATGATTCTTCGTAAGTGAAAGGTTGTTGAATTCGTTGGCACCGAGAACAGGAGTCATTCCGTAGCCTCTGCTTTCGTATGTACCGTTCTTTATTGCCTCATATTCTTCGGTCGTGATATGCTCAAAGGGGTTATCAATGATAAACTGATAAAGATAAAGCGGATGGAAAAAAGGTGCTTCATCCCAGTCAACACCCGTAATGCCATGGTCGGAAATCGCAAGGAAATCATAACCCTGTCTGTAAGATTCCTTAACCATAACTGCCAGGGTATCGTCTGCATCACTGTAAGTTGAATGTGTATGAAGTGAGCCCTTGTATGCACCCCATGCATCTTCGCCTTCCCAGATAACATCTGCGTAGGGCGAAACGATTGTGTAGTCACTTGCCGCACCGGCGGTAAGACATACAGCACCAAGCTGCATTATCATAAGTACGGTAAGTGCAATGCTGAGAATTTTTCTGAAATTTTTCATTTTTTGCCTCCTTGAGAGAGATTACTTCTTAATTTAACCAAAAAATCACCAAAAAGTCAATAAAAAAAAGAAAGCTCCGCATAAAAACGGAGCTTTTTTATTAAAGAATTACCGAAACAAGAAGAACAGCCACTGCAAACCAACTTACAAAAGGCATAAGAATAGGCCATATTGGCATAAGACTCAATGCATAAAGCGCACCGAAATTAACCTTGATTGCCATTGTACTTTCTGCCTCTGTGATATTCTGCCATACAAAGCTGATATCGTTGCCGTCAACATAAAATTCATCAAGACCGATATCGTCCTTTGAATCTGCAACACCGAAGCCGCATTCTTTAAGACCGTCTGCAACGAGTGCTGTCATTTCCGCATCAACAAAGGTGATTCTGCCTTCAAGACGAAGCTCATCGGCAGGCTCTTCCTGACGGAGATGACCGTTTTTAAAGCCTGTGCACCACCAGTATTTATCGTATTCTCTGGTGAATTCACGGGTCCATGTGCCGTTGGCTTCTTCGTGCCAAAGGGTCATTTCCATATTGAGCCAATCTTCTTCGGCAGGACAGTTGAAAAATGTCCATTCGTTCATACCGCTATCGGTGTGAGGTCTGTTATAGATACCGATTTCACCGCCGTAGAATACCATTCCGTACTGACCCTTCCACATCTGAAGCATCCAGTCTTTACCTGCATAAGTAAAGAAAACACGGATATAGTCATATTCAAGAAGGATATAAGGCGATGCAATGTCATAAATCTTACCGAAGCCGAAATTGTACTGCCAGGCTTCTTTATCGTTTGTGTAATAATAATCGTCAATATAGCTGTACTGATAGCTGAGAATCTGCTGACCTTCAAGCAAATCTTTAAGGAAGTTACTGCTTGTAACAACGTTAATCACAAATTCGCCGTAAAGTCTTTCGCCTTCAACCTGTGTTGTTGCGGAAATAACCGCCTTACCTGCATTAACACCTTTCACAACACCGTTTGTGTCAACTGTTGCAACGCTTGTATCAGATGATGCCCACAGAATCTGAGGCTGAGTTTCAACATTTGTCACATTTGCGGTTATCTGAATTTTTTTGCCTTTTGTAACGGAAAGGCTTTCACTTGTAAGCACAAGGGCGTGACCTGCACTTTCGCCTTCGCCTGTACCGTCAGTTGCATAAACCGATGCGGAAAAGCTTGTGAAAAGGAACATAAAAACAAGGAAAATTGCAGTAATTTGGGTTGCTGTTTTTTTCATCATTTACCTCCAAGCAAAAATTTTTTACAACACATAGTATCATATAATATTTGTAAATTCAAGCAGCATTTGCCGCAAATGTCTGAATTTAGAGAACAATTAATATTTATGGGTTTACTCCCGTGCCGTTTGTATGCTATAATAATATGATTAATTTTCGGAGGCATTGCCGTGGAACTTAAAAAGAACGACAGAATAAACCTTAAAATAGAATCCTGTTCCTCAAACGGAAGCGGCGTAGGCAGGCATAACGGAATGGCAATATTTGTGCCCGCAACCGCAGTGGGTGATGAAATTACCGCTCATATATTGAAGGTGAAAAAGAATTATGCCTTTGCAAAGGTTGAAAAGGTTATAACTCCCTCACCCCACAGAATCACACCCGAATGCCCCGTTTACCTTAAATGCGGCGGCTGTGTATTCTCACATATGACCTATGAGGCAGAGTCGGAAATCAAGGCAAACCACGTTGCGGAATGTTTCAGGCGCATCGGCGGTGTGGCTCCCGAATTCGAGCCCATTATCGCCGCTGCAAACGATTGCCGTTACCGAAATAAAGCCCAGTATCCCGTGGCTTCGGAAAACGGCGAAATAAAAACAGGTTTTTACTCACCCCACAGCCACAGAGTCATTCACTGCCCCGACTGTCTCCTGCAGCCTGCGGAATTTAAAAACATTCTCGGAGTATTCACCGATTATATAAAGGAAAAGGGCGTTACAGTTTATGACGAAACAAATCACCGTGGGTTGCTCAGACATATTTATATCAGAAAAGGCAGCGCAAGCGGTGAAATAATGGTATGTGCCGTTATCAACGGAAAAAGCCTGCCCGACGAGGCAGACCTTGTAAATGCGTTGCTTGAACAAGAAAAATCAATTGCAAGCATCATCGTAAATTCAAATACCAAGGATACAAACGTGATTCTGGGCACGGAATGCCGCACCCTTTGGGGAAAAGACAGCATTACGGATATCCTCTGCGGTCTGAAATTCAGAATTTCTCCCCTTTCTTTCTATCAGGTCAACCGTAATCAGGCTGAAAAGCTTTACGGAAAAGCAGCCGAATATGCGTCACTGACAGGCACGGAAACCGTCCTTGACCTTTACTGCGGTGCTGGCACAATCGGTCTTTCAATGGCAAACAAAGCAAAGGAAATCATCGGCGTCGAAATCGTCCCCGAAGCCATTGAAGATGCAAAAATAAACATGAACCTTAACGGTATCAGAAACGCACGGTTTATCTGCGGCGATGCGGCTGAGGCGGCGAAGGTGCTTAAAACCGAAGGCATAAAGCCCGATGTGATTATTCTTGACCCGCCAAGAAAAGGTTGCAGCCCCGAAATGCTTGAAACCGCCGCACAGATGAATCCCGAAAGGATAGTTTATGTATCCTGCGACCCTGCAACATTGGCAAGGGATTGCGGCATACTCCGGACTCTGGGCTACTCCGCACAAAAAGCCACTCCCGTGGATATGTTTCCCCGAACAGGCCATGTGGAATGCGTTACTTTGCTCACGCATTTATAAAATATAAGCAGAAGGAGAAAATATGAACATTACCGGTGCAATATTTGATTTTGACGGGACTCTGTTTGATTCCATGTTTATCTGGAAAGGCATAAAATATAAATTTCTTGACAGAATCGGTCTGAAGCTTACAGAGGAAGATGAAGAAGCATTCAGAGGTCTCTTCCTTGGAGAATCGCTTATTCTTGCCAAAGAACGCTTCAACCTGAAAGAAAGCTATGAGGAGCTTTTTGCACAGTTTTTTGATTACCTTAAAGAACTTTATCTGGCAGACGCAAAACCCAAAAATGATATAATCCCCTTTCTTGAAAAACTTAAAGCAAATGGTGTGAAAATGGGCATTGCCACAGCGACGGGAGAAACCGCCCTTGAAGCGGTGCTTGAAAAATACGGAATGAAAGATTATTTTTCCGTTATTCTTTCAACCTACACGGTGGGAGCCTGGAAAACAGAGCCGCTGGTATACGACAAGGTGCTCGAAGAAATCGGCACCGACAAAGCCTCAACCTGGGTTTTTGAGGATGCTCTTTATGCTGCAAAAACCGTAAAGGCTAACGGCTACAACCTTGTGGGCATTTACGATGAAAGTGAGCCCGAAACCGCAGAACTTGAACGCCTTGCGGATATTTATATTCACAACTACGCAGAACTGGAAATTTGAAAAGGACCGCCTTTGCAAAAAGGCAGTCCTTTACGATGTGTTTCAATATTATTTTTCGCCGCTGTCGGATGAAACCATTCCGTTATCTTCAAGCCACACATTTTTGGTGTCTTCAAAAATTTTATCCTTACGCACGGATTCACGGTAAAAACCGATAAGCTGTTTTTCGTCTTCCGTAAGTGACATCAGCTCTTTTTTTGCAGGTGCGCTTGCAAGAGCGGTTTTTGTTTCTTCCTTGCCTTCAACAAAAAATTCATCGAGAAAATCTTCAACCGAAACATTATAAAATGCGGCAAGTCTCATTATAACATCGATTTCGGGTTTTCTGACGGTTTCATACTTGGTGTAGGTTGTTCTGTCGATTCCCAGATAATCCGCAAGTTTCTTCTGAGTATAACCGTATTCCGTTCTGTATTTTTTCAGTATTTCGCCCAGCTTTTTCTCGGATATTCCCACAAAAACCTTCATATTGTTCTTCCCTTCCCTCTGATGAGGACATTATACTATACTTTTTCAGAGATTTGCACTATGTGTGACGAAACATCACATATTTTTTTGAAATAGCCTTTATCTCCCCGAAAAAAACTGCTACAATGGTTATCGGTTTTTATTCTGAATACAAAAAGGAGCTGAATTCCGTGAAAAACGGCATTTTTGCAAACACAAAATACTTCATAATAGATATGGACGGAACCTTTTACCTTGACGGTAATATAATTGAAGGTTCAATCGAGTTCATTGAAAAAGCAAAAGAAAGCGGCAGAGATTTTTATTTCTTCACCAACAACTCATCAAACAATGTTGAAGTTTGCAGGGCTAAGCTTGAAAAAATGGGCTTCCCCGTTGACGAAAACAAAGTTATAATTTCTTCCCATGTTGCGGCGGATTATCTCAACCGTAATTACAAGAGCAAGAAGGTTTTCCTTCTGGGTAACGAAAGGCTGACGGGAGATTTTGAAAAGGCAGGCATAAACCTTGTTGCGGAAAATCCCGACATTGTTGTGCTGGGCTTTGATACAACTCTCACCTATCAGAAGATGTGGGATGCTGTCAGATACATTGACGGCGGTGCAGTTTACCTTGCAACTCATCCCGACCTCAACTGCCCCACGGCAGACGGCTATATGCCCGACACCGGCTCAATGATTGAGCTTTTTGCCGCATCAACAGGCAAAAGACCCACCGTACTGGGCAAGCCCATGACCGCAACCGTTGATTACATTACCGAAATGCTCGGCTGCAAACGTGAGGAACTTGCGTTTATCGGCGACAGACTTGCAACGGATATTGCCATCGGTGCAAATCACGGCATTCCCTGCGCTCTTGTTTACAGCGGCGTTACCACTCCCGAAGAATATGCTGCTTCGGATATCAAGGCAAGCGTAGCTGTTGAAAACCTCAAGGCGTTGGCAGAATACCTTTAATATATAAAATGTCAGTTCGAAACCTTCCTGACAGACACCTGCTCGGTGTCAAACAAAACTAAAGGCGCTGCACGGCAGCAAAAGGAGCGTAAAAAATGAAAAACAAAAAACTTCTCTATCTCGTTCACGGAGCGATGATAGCGGCAATCTATGCCGCTGCAACCTATTTCAGCGCAGCCCTCGGAATCGCTTATAATGCAATTCAGTTCCGATTTTCGGAAGCGCTGACTGTTCTGGCAGTTTTCACACCCGCAGCAATCCCCGGTTTAACCGTAGGCTGTATTCTGGGCAACATATCAAGTCCTTTCGGAGTGTGGGACATTATTTTCGGTTCGCTGGCAACATTTCTTGCCGCAATTTGCGCAAGAAAGCTGAGAAATGTAACAATCAAAGGTCTGCCCTTGCTTTCTCTGCTTATGCCTGTTGTGTTCAACGCACTTATCGTAGGCGCAGAAATAACCTTTCTCTTCCCTACCGATGCACCAAGCTTAACGGCATTCGTCATTGCTGCCCTTGAAGTTGGTGCAGGCGAAGCGGCGGTTTGCCTTGCAGGCGGAATACCACTTTTCTACGCAATCAAAAAAAGCAGACTGTTCAAATAATTCAAGGATTCATCTCCTCTATTTCCAAAGGAATCTCCTTGCCTATATTTTCAATACACTCAAACTCACCGCTGAGGTTACAGCCGTCGGGCTTTGCCTCGGCGGTTATTTTTTCGCTCTGCACTTTAAGATAACGGAAGTCTTCGGCACACTGTTCAAAAAACCTGAGAAACGCAAGTGTCTTTGCCTGCTCATCATCGAGATTTACCGTACACTTCTCATTTTGAATCCGCATACACCTTGTTATGCCGAGAGGCAGAGTAACACCGTTTATTCTGACGGATGTTTTTTCATTATACGAACTGCCATCCGATTTCCCTACAGGAATTTTTATGCCGAGAAATTCTATGATATATGCGATTGTTTCCGCAGTCTGCTTTTCTTCTCCGATTTTTTTATTCACCGCACATTCAAGCTTTCTTTCCGTTCGGGCAACAACATAACCCTTTGCTCTGCAAAAACTGACGGTCAAATCCTTGTTTTCTTCAATTCCGCTTATGAGCAAATCCCCTTTCATCACACCGTTACCGATTTTCTGAACCTGAGTGCCGTTGAACGGGCGGAGAATTACTATCTGTCCGTCACGGGAAGCAACGATTTCCGAAGGGGTTTCATCGCTTTCGTCGGGCACTTTTTCTCTTTCTCTTACCTCAATAACCGCCGCACTTCCTTCAAAATTGATGTTTACCCAAGAAAGCTCATCAAGCTCCTGCAAAGCCTCAATTTCTGCCTTTGCAATATCAACCTTATTTTCCGAAGTCCCTTTTCTGACACCAAGCTTTTCAAAAGTACCGATTATTGTTTCAGAGGGTACATTCACGTTTCCCGTAACCTCAATACTCCATATCCTTGTGGAGAGAATACATATTACCGTTACACAGATAAATATTCCCGCAAGCACACCTGCCCTGCGGCTGTGACGGTTAAGAAAAAACGGCAGACCGCACTTTTCTTCAATTTTTATTTTCATTCCTGATTTCCGTGCACAGTGCCGTATTTTTTTATACTCTCCGCAGTCTGTGCAGGCATATATGACCGAACCTGAGCTTTTAAGCTCCCAGAGGTTGATTTTATTGAGCCTGCAAAGGTTTATGAATCTTTCGGGAAAGCCGCCCCTTGCACTGAAAACAATATAGCCCGAAAGAAATCTTATCAGTTTCAGTAAAAGCATATTTAATTACAAAACTCCACTCCCGTAATTATTCCGCGGACTATTGCCTGACCGTTCTGCATTGAAACCACCGTCAGCTCACAGCCGCATATCCGCACCGTAAGCTTACCTGTATTCAGCGCAATGGCACAATCGCCGTATTCAAGCACACCCTGACAGCCGTCAACAAGCACCTCTTTGTTGCCGCTGATTTCCGTATGCACATAACCCGAAAGTGCTTCCTGAGGCAGATCAAAGCTTCTGCCCACCGATTCAAAAAAGCTTTCGGTTCTTTTTTCTTTTCTGCAATTTCTCTTTCTCATGTACATCCCTCCGTTTTAAAAATATGTGTACCCTGCATTAAAAAGAACCTGCCCTTCATAGAATGAAACAAAGGGAGGTGCATGGGTTGAAAAACAAAAGCAGTCACCTTATCCTTGCGGCCGGCATATGCCTTTTTGCCGCCTTGTCGGTTTTTTCTCAAACCTTTGCCGAAGGAGTGAGCAGAGGGCTTGATTTCTGCGCAAAGCTGCTTATTCCCTCTGTTTTCCCTTTTCTTGTTGCGGCAACCCTTACGGGCAGAGGAACATTGCCTGCACCTGTCTGCAAAATTCTCAACCCCGTCACGGAGTTATTTTTCGGTCTGCCTGCACAATGTCTGCCTGCAATTATCCTGAGCTTTTTCGGCGGATATCTTTCGGGTGCAAAATCCGTTCAGAGCCTTTATTCCCACGGGATTATCGGCAAAAAAGCGGCGGAACGTATGCTTTTTTTCTGCATAAATGCAGGTATGGGTTTTTCAGTTAACGCTGTGGGCAACGGTATGCTTGATTCCCGTCAGGCAGGCAAGGTGATTTTTGCCTCTTTGTGTATTTCATCACTGACAAACGGAATAATAAGCTGTTTTTTCATAAAAGACGGTTCAAAAGCTCCTCAATATACCGTTTTGTCACATACAGACCTTTCCTCTGCTATTACGGAAAGCGTTTCTGTCGGAGGCACAGCAATGCTTAACGCCTGCACCTTTACCGTTGCGTTTTCGGGAATATGCGCTGTTTTTGATAAATACATTCCGTACCCTCTGCTTAAAAACATAATTTCCTGCCTGCTTGAAGTTACAAAAGGATGTTCCGACATAATCAGCACAGCTTCTCTGCCCGTTATTGCGGCGGTCTGTGCATTCGGCGGTCTGTGTGTTCACCTTCAGGTCTTTTCATCGTTAAAGGATATCGGCATAAGTCTTCCTCATTTTTATCTGTTCCGCCTGCTTAATTCGGTTACGGCTTATGCGGTGTGCAGACTGATACTTTATTTTCACCCCGTTACCATTCCCGTTTCGCTTGTGATAAATCCACCTGCGGCGGTGTTCTCTTTTTCCGCACCTGCGGCAGTATCTCTGCTGTTTCTTTGTGCCTTGCTTATATTAGACCTTGATAACGGCGAAAAAATATGTTAGAATTTATTGAATCATTGAGAATAAAGGATGTTAGCCGTGAAAAGAAAGTTAACCGAAAAGAAAAAATATGCCGCAGTATGCGAAAACTGCCTTCACGGCAGGCTTTCCCCCGATGAGGAAACCGTGCTTTGTATCAAAAAGGGCATTGTTCAGCCTGACGGCACCTGCAGACGCTATTCTTATGACCCCCTTAAACGCAGACCGAAAAAGCCTTTGCTCATTGAGCAGGCAGACCCGTCGGATTTTACACTGTGAGGTAATAAAAATGAAAACAATCAAAGAATTTGTATGCAACCCCCTGCCCACACCCAACTGCCACGCTTCAACCGTTCTTCCCTTGCCTGACGGCACGGTAATCTGTGCCTGGTTCGGCGGCACAAAAGAAGGAAAAACCGATGTTGATATCTGGTATTCACGCCGTGACGAAAACGGATGGAGCAAACCTTCAAGCGTATGCTATAACAAACATATTCCCCACTGGAATCCCGTGCTTTTCCTTCGTGAAAACGGAGAAGTAGTGCTGTTTTTCAAGGTCGGCAAAAAGATTCCTTCTTGGCGTACATTCGTAAGCATTTCAACAGACGGCGGCAAAACCTTCGGCAAACCCCGTGAACTTGTTGAAGGTGATAAAAGCGGCGGCAGAGGTCCCGTCAAAAATAAATGCATCCGCCTTTCCGACGGCAGAGTGCTTGCACCCGCTTCAACTGAAAACCGCGGCTGGAACTGTTTTATCGACACATCGTTTGACGACGGCGTAAGCTGGGTAAAGGGTCAGAAAATCAGAACAGAACGCACCGCACCCATTCTCAACAGCCTTAACAGCTACACATCAAACCTTATCCCCATGATTCAGCCTACTCTCTGGGAATCCGAAAACGGCAAGGTGCATATGCTCACAAGAACATCAGTGGGCAAAGCTTACCGAAGTGATTCCGATGATTACGGTCAGACCTGGTGTCAGGCATACCCCACTGTATTGCCCAACAACAACAGCGGTCTTGACGTTGTAAAGACACCTGACGGCAACCTTTATCTTATTTCAAACCCCGTCAGCGAAAACTGGGGCGAACGCTCACCTCTCACCATCCAGAAATCAACGGATAACGGCGTAAGCTGGGAAACCCTCATCACTCTTGAGGAAGAAAAACTTGACAGCGAATTTTCATATCCTGCAATGGTTTATATGAACGGTGCTCTTTACATTTCATATACTTACGAGCGCCTCAATGTTGCTTTCTGGAAAATTGAGCTTTAATTCACAAATATTTTACACATTTGTCTATAATATACCACTTGTAAAAAAGGGATTTTACTGATATAATCAATCCCGTTGGAAACAATAAAAACATTTAAGGAGAAAAACATGAAAAAGATTATTGCCATTCTTCTTGCTCTCGCAGCTGTTCTTTCACTTGCAGCCTGCGGCGGCAACAATGACACAACAGAAACAGAAACAACAACTCTCGCTCCCGCATTCGAACTTACAGGCACACTTGAAGAAATCGCTTCTCAGGTGCTTGAAAAGGCAACAAAAATCGAAATGATGCTTATGCCTCCCACAGAGGTTGACTTTGCAGATGTTGAAGCTGCAAAATATTATATCGGTGTTGACCCCACAGCAAAGGTTAACAGAGCTGTTTTCGTTGAACCCATGATCGGTTCAATCCCCTTCTCAATGTGCATTATCGAAGGTGCTGAGGGCGTTAAGATTGAAGACCTCAAAAACGAAATTCTCGAAACCGTAAACTACAGAAAATGGGTTTGCGTTGCAGCTGAAAAGGTGCTTGTATCAAGCTGCGGCAACAAAATTCTTATGGTTATGTCAACAGAAGAAATTGTTGACGATGTTTACAACGCATTCTCGACAATCACCGAAAATTCAGCATCTGCTCCCCTTACAAAGGCAGGCGAGGTTAACGAAGAGCCTCCCGTAGCAGACGGCGGCATTGCTGATATGGAAATCCCCGCTGATATGCCCGCATACGACGGTGAAACACTTGAATAATTATTGAAACCGAAGCACCGAAGCGAATCACTTCGGTGCTTTCTTTCTGAAAGGAAACTGAAATGCTGTTTTCGAGCATAATTTTTTTGTTTGTATTTTTACCTGTGGTTATAACAGGTTATTACATTCTGCCTTTCAAGGCTAAAAACCTGTGGCTTCTTCTTTCAAGCCTGTTTTTCTATTTTTACGGTGAGACCAAATATCTGATTATAATGATTTCCGTCATTACAATGAGTTATATTTTCGGACTTATAACAGAAAAGGCAAAGGGTACGGCACGGAAGGCTGTGCTTACACTTTCGCTTGCAGTAACACTGTCGGCTCTGCTTTTCTTCAAGTATACTGATTTCTTCCTTTCCGCATCCAACAGCTTTTTCGGTACGGATTTCAGCCTTCTCGGTCTTGCCCTGCCCATCGGAATAAGCTTTTACACCTTCCAGGCAATCAGCTATAACATCGATGTTTACAGAGGCGATGTGCCTGCGCAGAAAAACCCCTTAAAGCTCGCACTTTATATTTCTCTGTTCCCTCAGCTTGTAGCAGGTCCCATAGTCCGATATTCGGATATTGAAAAGGCTCTTAACGAACGACAGCACAGTATTGAAAATTTCTCATTCGGTGTAAGAAGGTTTGTGACAGGTCTTGCAAAAAAGGTTCTGCTTGCAAACTCACTGGGCAGTCTTTGCGAGGTTTTCAGGGATACTGACGAAAAATCCACCTTGTTTTTCTGGATTTACGCCGTTGCATATTCTTTGCAGGTATATTTTGATTTCTCCGGCTACAGCGATATGGCAATCGGCCTTGGCAAAATATTCGGCTTTGAATTTATGGAAAACTTCCGCTATCCTTATGTTTCAACAAGCGTAACGGAATTCTGGCGCCGCTGGCACATTTCACTGGGAAGCTGGTTCAGGGATTATGTTTACATTCCGATGGGTGGCAACCGCGTGAAAACTCCCCGATTTTTCTTCAATATTCTTACGGTATGGTTCCTTACGGGCTTCTGGCACGGCGCTGACTGGACTTTCATCATATGGGGTCTTTATTTTGCGGCACTTCTGCTTATCGAAAAAAGCATACCGAAGAAAATCAAGGACAAGGTTCCCTCTGTGTTCGGTCATATCTACCTGATTTTTGCCGTGCTTGTGGGCTTTGTTATCTTTAACGGAAGCGGTGTTGAAGGCGTTCTTTACGACCTTAAAGGAATGTTCACTTCCGCCTACCCCCTCTGCACGGATATTACCCTTTATTATCTCAGAAGCTATGCAGTTCTGCTTGCACTGGGTATTTTCGGCGCAACTCCTGCGGCAAAAACCCTTGCAAACAAATTTGCCGAAAGCAAAATCGGTTCAAAGCTTACGGTTGTTGCAGAGCCTGTGTTCGTGCTTGCCGTTCTTATTACGGTTACGGCATACCTTGTTGACGGCTCATACAACCCGTTCCTTTATTTCAGGTTTTAGGAGGTGTGAAAATGAAAAAGATAATAAGTATAATATGCTTTTTGGCGTTCATTTTCACCCTCGGAATTGCCTGCTTTGCAAAGGAACCCGTTCAGGTGCTTATTTCGGAACGCAGAAAAGCGGCACAGTTCCCCGAATTTTCGGTTGAAGCGGTTATGGACAAATCCTTTTTCAGCGGACTTGAAGATTTTCTTGCCGACCAATTCCCCTTGCGCGATATCTTCAGAAGTATCAAAGCCGCAATTCAGCTTAAAATTCTGAATCAGAGCGATAACAACGGCATTTACACCGCAGAGGGTCATATATCCGAGCTTGACTATGCCCTCAACGAAACCTCCGTTGAAAACGCGGCAAAGAAACTCAATGATATTTACGGCAAATACATTGATGGCAAAGGTGCGAAATGTTATTTTTCCGTTGTGCCCGATAAAAACTATTATCTTGCCGAAAAAAACGGTTACCCCGCACTTGATTACGGCAGAATGATTGAAATTTACACTTCAGGCATTGAGAATATGGAATATATTGATATTTTTGATTGCCTTACCCTTGATAATTATTACAAAACCGATTCCCACTGGAAACAGCAGGAAATTGCTCCCGTCATTGAAAAGCTTGCCGCAAAAATGAACTTTGAGGCAAAGCCTGCGGATTACTACACTGCAGAAAAGCTGGCGGATTTTGAAGGTGTTTACGCACCAAGGCTTGCAATGGGAAGCGGATTCAATGATGAAATCATCACAATGAATTCACCTGCCACCGACGGTGCAAGGGTATTCAATCTTGAAACAAACAAAACAATCCAGGGTGTTTACGATAAATCAAAGCTTGAAAGCGGCGATAAATACGATGTATATCTGCAAGGTGCGGCGGCACTGCTGACGGTTGAAAACCCCACAGCAACAGAGAAAAAGGAGCTTGTTATTTTCAGAGATTCCTTCGGCTCATCCCTTGCACCCCTTATGCTTGACGGATACAGCAAAATTACACTGGTTGACCTTCGCTATATTTCATCTCAAATGCTGGGCGAATTTGTTGACTTCAGCGGATGCGACGTGCTTTTCATCTACAACACGCAAATACTCAATCAGAGTTCATTGCTGAAATAAAAACGGACCCCGTACCGATCGGTACGGGGTTAATTTTATGCTATTGGCAAAGCAACAACCGCTTTGAACAAGTCACCGTCGATTTGCAGACCCAGTCTGCCGTTCTGAAGCTCGCACAAATCCTTGGCTATCGAAAGACCCAGACCGCTGCCCTCACCTGAGCGTGAAGCATCACCTCTGACAAATCTGCGAGTCAGTTCGTCAGGTGATATATCCAGAGGATTTTTTGAAACATTCTTGAAAATCACAGAGCCGTATTCCGCACCTGCGGCAACATCAATATAAACTCTTGTGCCTTCAAGGGCATATTTGCGGATGTTTGAGAAAAGATTTTCTATAACTCTCGACACCTTCTGTGCATCCGCCATAACCGTAACAGGTTCGTCCGGCATTTTCAGCACAAGCTCAATGTTGTATTTTTTCAGCTCATCCTCGTGCTCACCCACTGCCTGAGCCGCAAGCTCGCAAAGGTTAAGCTTAACGGGGTGAATTTCCATTGCACCCGAAGATGCTTTTGAAGCCTCAACCAGATCCTCAATAAGCTTTTTCATTTTGTGTGCTTTTTCATCAAGAACCGAAACATATTTAAGTGCGGTTTCATCCTGAATATCACACTTTTTAAGCAGGTCAACATAGTTGACGATTGAGGTAAGGGGAGTTTTTAAATCGTGGGAAACGTTTGTTATAAGCTCCGCCTTCATGCGTTGGTCTTTAACTGCACTTTCAACCGCATTCTGCAAACCATCCTGCATACAGAGAACATCCTCTGCAAAGCGTTTCATAAAGGGAGGCATATATTTTGTGTCAATCCCCTTGCCCATTTCACCTTTTCTGATATCGGAAACGGCAACCATAATTCTGTCAAGCGACACAATAAGCAGAACAACAAAAACCATTATTGCGGTATCGCCCATAATGCCCAGGATGAAAAGCACAAAACCGAACAATTCATCCCAACTGTATACCATTACTCCTGCAACAGTATAATAAATACCCGTCACTATTATAAACGCCGCCGTGATTATGCAGGCAAGCACCTTGAATTTTGTGCTCTGACCCTTTGAATAGTCGCAGTTGAAGGCGTATTTTATTTTATCAACAATTCTCTTTACCCAATTCCAAAGCTTTCTGAAAATCCAGCCCACGGGCTTTAAGATGATGCATACAAGAGAGTGCTTTCGGAAGGTTTTGTTGCGGAAATTGCGGATAAGGCTTGCGGTAAGCCCCGTCCAGACCGTAAAGAAAATCGCAACAACCGCACCCGTCAGCAGATTTGAATAAGGTGCCGCAGTGCAGATAAACGAAGTCAGCACGCCGCCGAGACCGTAATCGTCTGAAAGCATAAGCGGCTCAAAATCGCAGCAGGCAATCATTACCGCACCGAAAACACAAAGCGCCATAACTCCGAGACCGAGCACGGAATTTATTTCAACGGGAACTTTATCGAAAAATTTGATTTTAACGCTTCCGTCGGCAGATTTTCCTGCAACGGAAAGCAGGTAAATGCACAGTGCACAGGCAACCGCAAGGCAGATAAGCATTGCAAAAAGCAAGCCCGTCAGGGATGCATCCTTGTTGTAAACAGTAAACGAATATGAAATTGCCTGAAACGGGTCTGATTCAAAAGGCACATCAATGGCAAAATATGCGGATTTATAGGTTTTGTTTTGAGTGTAGGTTTCCCATGAAAGGATTCCGCTGTTATACCATTTACCAAAAAGCCACTCGTGAAGGGTTGCGTAGATACCCGTTGCGGTTTTATTTTCAACGTCAACAAGGCTGTGTTTGCCGTCGTTTACCCATTCAGCCCATATCCATCCGTTTTCGCCCTGCAATTTTGCAAGAATCATATTGTGGCTGTCATCGGCTTCAACACCGCAGTTTGTGAAAACCTTGCCGTTTTCGGCAATAATCGCATAGTTGACGCTCTTTACATTATCAAGCACATAGCTTGAACGGATTGAATAATTCAAAGGAAAATCATATTCACCTTGGAGAGCATCCTGCCGCTGAGCCTCAATAATGGAAAGCACCGTTTCAAGAGTACATTCACCGTAGCAGGTGTAATCGCTGTAGCTGTTGAGAAGGCGAAGCGCTTCTGAAATCCGTGCCACATAATCGGGCGTATTGCCCGTTTCATAAGGGTCATAATAAACAATGCCCCTCTCGGTTTCGGGAACTTCAATGGGTACGGAAATACTGCCGTCAATGCCTGTCGTTTCAACCGCCGTTACTTCCTCCTCATAGGAATGAACAAACTCGTGATCCGAAAACTGGCTGTAGCTGATGAATTCGCCGTTGAACGTCATAAAATAACAGACTCCGTTATAATCCAGCATATAGCGGTAACGGTTCTGCGCATCAACAAAAACCTTTATGCCCGAATTATCAAGCAGGGTCATTGCATCGGTCACTTTCTTGACATCATCATCATATTCTGCGGAAATTTCCTTTGCCCTTCCGGTCAGCAGCCATTCCTCGAAGGTGCCTCTGTTGTTTTTCTCCGCCACGTTCAGCACATCAATGATATATCTGTTCATCTGATTGCGGAAGGATGCCGTGTTTGTGAAATCCTCGGGATGAGCGAAGATGTTGAAATTGGCAAAGCCCTTGATGAAAAGCCCTGCAAAATTGCCTGCAAGGAAGAACATAAATACCGCAAGCAGAAAGGCAACCGTTTTAGTCGCCTTATTGTACTTAATATTTTTCCATTTTGTATCCAATGCCCCACACCACCTGTAAGTATTTTGGCTCCTTGGGATTGATTTCGATTTTTTCACGGATTCTGTTGATATGTACCGTCACCGTTTTTTCAGAGTAGCCTGCAGGCTCATTCCATACCGCCTCGTAAATCTGTCCCGTTGAAAAAACTCTTCCCAGATTTTCCATAAAGAAGTTGATTATCTTATATTCCGTTGCGGTAAGCTTCACCTTTTCACCGTCAACGGTCAGCTCCTTTGCAAGAGTATCAAGAGAAAGTCCCCCCGTTGTTATAACTCCCTCCTTCTTCTCCATTGCGCCAAGCGAGGTGTAGCGTCTTATCTGTGACTTGACCCTTGCCATAAGTTCAAGGGGATTAAAAGGCTTTGTCACATAATCATCCGCACCGAAGGACAGACCGGTTATCTTATCGGTATCCTCACTTTTTGCAGAAAGAAGAATGATGGGAATATTAAGCTTCTCACGCATCCTGACAGTTGCACGAAGGCCATCCATCCCCGGCATCATAATATCAAGAATAACGCAATGAACCTCGTTATTCTTAACCTGTTCAAGAGCCTGAACGCCGTTTTCGGCTTTGAGAACATTGTATCCCTCTAATTTCAGGTAAATTTCAACGGATTCAAGAATTGCAACGTCATCGTCGCAAACAAGTACGGTATACATTTTTTCACCTCTGAAAAATTCAATCCCACGGAACAATTATGATTATATGGGATGTAAATTACAAATAAGCAATCAAAAAAGTAACAAATTTATTAAGGTTTCAGAATTCCCGCTTTGATTGAAGTATTTATAATCCCCTCAACAATGTGCCACAATTCGGGGGTTGCGGTGCGGATAATATCCATACGCTTATATATCTGTGCCGAAGTTACGCCTGCCTTCCAGGTATGTCCGTCGGTCAGATAGTTGAGAATAAGAGGCTGAATACGGTCAATGGCATTTGCATATTTGCTTTCCGCTGTTTCCATTGCCTCAAATTCATCCCAGAGTTCACGGATTTGGGCACCCTGAACGGGGTCAAGAACACCGAAAAGCTTCTCCGCCGCCTGAATTTCTCTCTCGTGTTTATCCTCATTGCCTTTGACGTCATAGGCAAAGGTATCTCCTGCATAGACCTCAATAAGGTCGTGGATAAGTGCGATTTTCAGCACTCGCTCAATATCAATTTTCTCTGCACTGTATTCTTCAAGCAGCATTGCAAGCATTGCCAGATGCCAGGAATGCTCCGCATCATTCTCACGCCTTGAGCCGTCGGCAAGCAGATTACGGCGGAAAATATTTTTCATTTCATCTATGGTTATGGCAAATTTAATCTGATTCTGAATTTTTTTATCCTTTATGAACGTGAAATCTGTCACAAAAATCACCTCGCCTCTTATTATATCACACAGTTGCAACATATTCAATTTTATGTTAGTATTTCATTACATTATATATAGAGGTATTTGTATGAGAACAGAAAAAGGTACTGTTGAGTTTACCAATATGATTATGGTTGAAGATAAGGAAACAGGCAGGGTGCTTGTGCAGGAAAGAAGAAAAAGCTGGACGGGTCTTTCCTTCCCCGGCGGTCACGTTGAGCCTTTTGAAAGCATTGTTGACTCCGCAATGCGTGAAGTAAAGGAAGAAACGGGGCTTGACGTTGAAAACCTGCATCAATGCGGCGTTATTCACTGGGTACACAAAACCCGCGGTGACAGATATATCGTTTTTCTTTTCAGAACCTCAGATTTCAGCGGTGAGCTTCTTTCGGAAACCGACGAAGGCAGGATTTTCTGGATTGATATTGACAAACTGAAAAGCGAAAAGCTTTCAAAGAATTTCGGGAATTATATTCCGATGTTCCTGAACGATGATCTGAATGAAGCCTACGGCTTATGGCACGAGGACGACGAGGACATTCTGATTTATAAATAACAGCAAAAAAGCCCACCGAAAATACGGTGGGCTTTGGCTTTGCGTTTTCAATTACTTGAACTTACGCTTACGAGCTGCCTCTGACTTCTTCTTTCTCTTAACAGAAGGCTTCTCATAGTGCTCTCTTTTGCGAACCTCCTGAATAACGCCGTCTCTTGAAGTCTGTCTCTTAAATCTTCTGAGTGCGTTCTCGAGTGACTCGCCTTCCTTAACTTTTACCTGACTCAATGTATTCCCTCCCCTCATTTAATTAGGGACTAATTTTCATAGCTTGAAGGACATTATACTATACATTCACCCTGCTTGTCAACCTTAAAATTATTAATTTTTTGTTTCAATCAGGGACGGACAACAATGTTGACAAGTCTGCCCTTTACGTAAAGCTCTTTAACGATTGTCATACCGCTGATTGCCTCTGCAATCTTTTCAAGGCTCTTTGCGGCGGCAATGGCTTCATCGGCATTTGCTTCTGCGGCAATAACAAGCTTTTCTCTGACCTTACCGTTAATCTGAACGGCAATTTCGATTTCGTTATCAACGCACTTTGCTTCGTCGTATGAGGGCCACTGTGTCTGATTGAGCATACCTTCAAAGCCGAGCTGCTCCCAGATTTCCTCTGTGATATGAGGAGCAAAGGGATTAAGAAGTGTGATAAAGGTTTTAAGCTCTGCCTTGTTGATTGAGCCCTTTGCATAAATTTCATTGGTAAGGGTCATCATTGCGGCAATGGCGGTGTTGTATTTAAGGTTTTCGATATCGCTTGATACCTTCTTTACCGTCTTATGGAAGCTGCTTTCAAGCTCTTTTGAGTAAGCATCGCCGTCGGTAACCATATCAAGCATACCCCATACTCTGTCAATGAAGCGCTTGCAGCCCTTAACCGCAGTTTCGCTCCAGGGTGCTGCCTTCTCGTAGTCACCCATAAACAATACATATGCTCTGAGCACGTCTGCACCGAATTCGTCAACAACCTCGTTGGGGTCAACTACGTTGCCCTTTGATTTTGACATCTTTTCGCCGTCGGGGCCAAGGATAAGACCCTGAGCAGTTCTCTTTGCGTAGGGCTCGGAAACGGGCACTTCGCCAAGGTCATAAAGGAATTTATACCAGAATCTTGAATAGATAAGATGTCTTGTAACGTGCTCCATACCGCCGTTGTACCAATCAACGGGCATCCAGTATTTAAGCTTATCCTTATCTGCAAAGGTTTCTGCATTGTGGGGGTCTATGTAGCGAAGGAAATACCAGGATGAACCTGCCCACTGAGGCATTGTATCGGTTTCTCTCTTTGCTGCCTGACCGCACTTGGGGCAGGTGCAGTTAACATAGCTTTCAATCTTTGCAAGGGGGCTTTCGCCGTCTGTGCCGGGTTCAAAGTTTTCAACCTTGGGCAGTCTGAGGGGAAGCTCCTCATAGGGTACGGGAACGATTCCGCAATGTGGGCAGTGAACGATGGGGATAGGCTCGCCCCAGTATCTCTGACGGTTGAATGCCCAGTCGTTCATCTTATACTGAACACCCTTTTCGCCGATGCCCTGAGCCTGAAGATGCTCAGCCATCTTTTCGATTGAATCCTTCTTGTTGGTCATACCGTTGAGGAAGCCTGAGTTAACCATTTCACCGTCACCGGTATATGCCTCAACTTCAATATCTCCGCCCTTGATAACTTCAATGATATCAATGCCAAATTTCTTTGCGAATTCATAGTCACGCTGGTCGTGTGCGGGAACAGCCATAATTGCACCCGTACCGTAGCCCATCATAACATAGTCGGAAATATAAATGGGAACTTCCTTGCCGTTAACGGGGTTTGTTGCAGTGAAGCCGCTGAGCTTAACACCTGTCTTGTCCTTAACAAGCTGAGTTCTTTCAAATGCGGACTTCTTGCTGCACATATCTCTGTAAGCCTCAACCTCGTCCATATTGGAAATCATTGAAGCGTATTTGTCAATGAGAGGATGCTCGGGAGCCATAACCATAAAGGTTACGCCGAAAAGTGTGTCGGGTCTTGTGGTATAAATCTTAAGCTTTTCGTCTGTGCCGTTAACTGCAAAGTTAACGAATGCACCTGTTGACTTGCCAATCCAGTTTTCCTGCTGAAGCTTGATGTTGGGCAGGTAATCAACCTCTTTAAGACCTTCAAGAAGCTTATCTGCATATTCGGTTATACGGAGATACCATACATCCTTTGACTTCTGAACGATATCGCTGTGGCAGATATCGCACTTACCGCCCTGTGAATCTTCATTTGAAAGAACAACCTTGCAGTGGGGGCAGTAGTTAACAAGTGTCTTATCTCTGAAAACAAGATTCTTTTCAAACATTTTGAGGAAAATCCACTGAGTCCACTTGTAGTAATCCTCCTGAGTGGTGTCAACAACCTTTGACCAGTCAAATGAGAAACCAACTCTTTTGAGCTGACTTGTGAATTTTTCAATGTTGTTATCAGTTACCTGACGGGGATGAGTGTTTGTCTTGATAGCATAGTTTTCGGTGGGAAGACCGAATGCGTCAAAACCGATGGGGAAAAGAACATTGTAGCCCTCAAGTCTTCTTTTTCTTGAAACAACTTCAAGACCCGAATAAGCCTTGATGTGGCCAACATGCATACCTGCACCGCTGGGGTAAGGGAATTCAACAAGCGCATAGAACTTGGGCTTTGAATAATCCTCTGTGCATTCAAAGGTCTTGTTAGCATCCCATCTGTCCTGCCACTTTTTTTCTACATTTTTAAAATCATACTGAGCCATTTTCAATTCAACCTCTTTAAATTAATCTTCTGTAATTACATCGCTTAAATCAATAACGCTTGCATCTGCCCAAAGGCGTTCAAGGTTATAATAATTTCTGTCCTCATGCTGGAATACGTGAACGATAACCGTGCCGTAATCAATAAGAATCCAGCCTGTTGCTCTGCCCTCAATGTGTTCGGGGTCAATACCCAGACGCTGTTTGATTTCGTATTCAACATCATCTGCAAGAGCTTTTACATGAGTGTTTGAAGTACCCGAAGCAATAACAAAATAATCGGAAACGATTGTTACTTCTTCGGTTTTTATTGCCACGATATCCATGGCCTTTTTCTCGTCAAGAACCTTTGCTATTTCTTTAACAAGAATTGCGGGGTCTGTCATATGCATTATCCTTTCTGTTGGAACGACGGAAGTAATCTGAGCTGTGTTTTTTCAGATGATTTCCGCCTTTTTTAAAATATTCGCAATAAAAATCTTCAGCCCGAAAGCGAAATATTTTTAGTTGATTTTTGGATGGTGAGGGTGCAGGAAGGCTAACGCCTTTCAAACCCGAAACGCCAAAAAGCGGCAAAAAGATTCGCTTTGGGGCACAGCTCAGGTTACTCCCGTCGTTCTGAAATCATATCGTTATAGCAGTCAACGGTTGCCGGATGAACGGGCAAATCCGCCGAAACCAATTTTTTTACCGTGTATCGTGAAGTGTAAAGTATCGCTTCTTCAAGGCTTGTCTGTGCAAGCTTTCGTACCTCACCCACATCGGGATAGTTTCTGTCCGCAGAAATGAAATCCGCAATATAAACCACTTTTTCAAGCAAAGTCATATCCGCCCTGCCCGTGGTATGCCACCTGACGGCTCCCAGAATTTCTTCATCATCGGTAATTCCCTCCGATTTCAGAAATGCCGCACCGCTTATCTGATGCCACACTTTGGTATTGGCAAGTTCGAGCTTTGAAAGAACTTCGCCCGATTTTTCAAGCACCTCAAAATGCTCTGACGCGGAAGCGTTTTTCATAACATCGTGAAGCAGACCCGCAAGCCTTGCCTTCTCAACATCCGCACCGTAACGCTCCGCAAGGGTTGCCGCACATTCGCTTACACACTCGCTGTGGTTTATTCTGTATCCGTCAAGCTTTGAATAAAGAATTTTTCTGTATTCAGAAAGCCCGTCATCGTAAAGATTGTTTTCTTCAATATATTGAAGCACCTTTTCGTCAATCAAATCCGTTTCACCTTCGCCTGCAACTATACGGCGAAGCTGAGTTGAGCTGACCTCAAAAGGCTCAATGTCAAGCAAAACAAATCTTTCTCTCTGCTCAGGTGTATATGCCGAAAGGTCAGGCTCAAAGCCCTTTTCCCTTGAAGCGGCACATATATGAGCAAGTGTCAGAATCTCTTCCCAGCAATACCACTGAGTAAAGGTTTCAAGCATATCCGAGCCGATTATGAAATAAAGCTCATCATCAGGGTAAAGCTTTTTAAGCTCTCGGAGGGTTTCCACGGTGTAGCTTTTATCGCCTCTGTCAAGCTCCATTGAGGAAATTTCATAGAAATCTCCTTCAAAAGCAAGGCGGCACATTTCCGTACGGTCATCGCCGCTTGCAAGCTTGCCGGGAATTTTATGAGGCGGAATACAGGACGGCATAATAATCATTCTGTCAAGTCCCAGAAATTCAGCCGCCTTTTCCGCAAGCCGTGTATGACCTTTGTGAGGAGGATTGAATGTGCCTCCGAAAATTCCGGTCTTCATCATTTCAGGTTAACCTTTTTGTGCATAATGTATGAGGTAAGGAAGAACATTCCCACATCAAGAATAATAAACACAAAGATGGGAGTTATCTTCATGCCTGCGTACTGGCTTGTCACAATGTATCCGTTTTCAAGCAAGCCGAAGCTGAGTGTGTAATCGTCATTGAAAATCATAACGAAATTAACAACATCCGACATCTTGAATGCAACAGCGATAAACACAATTGCTGTTGCTATGAAAATGGGGATTGAAGCCAGAAGGGAATGCTTCTGAAGAATTCTCACATGGGAAAGTGTGATTGCAAAGTAAATAATGGATACGAAGCTGAGAATCATAACAAAAAACAGCACCGTAACATATACCGCATAGGCAATAAGCTGAGTCATTGAGGGGAAGTCTCCCAAAAGACCCATAAGGCTTTCAACAAAGGATATTTTTTCCTCGCCGATAACAACATCCGCCGTGTAGTTAAGCAGAAAGCCGCCTGTAAACATAAACACGATGTAGCTGAGAACAAGCCAGCCGCCGTAAATAATAACCTTTGAGCCCAGCAGCTGATTGCTTGAAACCGGCAAGGTGAAGCTTAAATATCCCTGCGGTCCGAAAAGGGATTTGAAGAAATCGTAAACAACAAAAAAGAAGGTTACGAAAATAAGCATAAATGAAACGATAATTGTAATTGCGATAGTTGCGTTATGAAGGCTTGAAACCTTTGAAAGTATTTCAGCACTGAGGAAATCTCCTCTCTGAAGAAAGACGCATATGCCGAACATACCAAGAAGAAGAACAAGTGCAATGTAAAACAGACTTATGACTCTTGCACTTGCAAGAAAATCGTTTTTGAGAAGCATAAGGAATTTGTTTTTGGGCTTAGAAACTCCAGTCAACGCTGAACACCTCCTTGAACACATCGTTAATGGATTTACCGCTTCCGGTAATATTGGCAACGGTATCCTGCATAAGCACGGTGCCTCTGCCAATCATAAGAATTGAATCGAATATCTCCTCAACATCCTGAATGAGATGGGTCGACATAAGGATTGTTGAACCCTCGGGTCGGTTTTTGAGGATTGTAGTAAGAATAAAATCTCTTGCCGCAGGGTCAACACCGCCCATAGGCTCGTCAAGAATATAAAGCTTTGCGTTGCGGCACATTACAAGAATAAGCTGCAGTTTTTCCTGCATACCCTTTGACATTGTTTTTGCCTTCTGCTTGTGGGGAAGCTGAAAAACATCAAGCATATGCATTGCCTTTGCCTTGTCGAAATCATCATAAAAATCCGCAATGTAGTTAACGGCGTCGTCAGCCGTCATCCAGCTTGCAAGATATGTTTTTTCAGGCAGAAAGGCAACCTGAGCCTTGCTGATTTTACCGGGCTTATTGCCGTCAATAAGCACTTCGCCCGTGTAATCGTTGATAAGACCTGTAAGTATTTTTATGAGCGAAGTTTTACCGCTGCCGTTGGGGCCGAGCAGACCGATAATCTGACCTGCCTCAAAGCCGAAGGACACATTTGAAAGTACCTTCTGACTGCCGTAAGACTTGCTGAGATTTTTTACGGAAATAATTTCAGACATTTTATCCTCCCGATACCGGATTTCAGGCAACACCGCACTAAAATCCATAATTAGGTTTATTATAACACCTTTATATATAAAATAAAAGACTATTTTTACTATTTTTTAGTTATAAATTAAACAAATTGTAAATTGACGAATGCAAACCGCCATAACCAACAGCCTTTTTGTTACATTTCAGAAAATTTAAAAAAAGTATTGACAGAAGCAAAATGTTATGATAATATATTAAAGCATTTTACGGAGAGATACCGAAGTGGTCATAACGGAACGGTCTTGAAAACCGTCGTACCTTTACGGGTACCGTGGGTTCGAATCCCACTCTCTCCGCCATTTAAAATTCAATCTCATTTATATATAAGTTACTGATTTGGAGAAGTACTCAAGTTGGTGACGAGGCGCCCCTGCTAAGGGCGTAGGTCGGGAAACCGGCGCGGGAGTTCGAGTCTCCCCTTCTCCGCCATGAACAGAACTGATGCATTGCATTGGTTCTGTTTTTTTATTTCCGTAACGACTGCGCCGGGAACCGGCGTGGGGCGAACCGCCGATGCGCCGCCGGTGGCGGATAAAGCAAGGCGGTGAGGTGAAGAAACAAGGAGCAATGCCGACGCTCCAAGGAAGGCAGTGCGACTATGTTTCTGAGGGGGAGAGTCTCCCCTTCTCCGCCATGAACAGAACTGATGCGTTGCATTGGTTCTGTTTTTTTGTTTTGCTGAAAAAGCTACAAAAAAAGGCAGCCCGAAGACTGTCTTTTTCACATTATATATTTGTTTATGAAAAGAATTTTATTCAGCAGCCACACAGCAGCAAAGCTGATCACAAACACAAGAACCGTGTTGCACAGCACCGAAAGAATCGGGTTATAGAGCAATGTGGTGAAACCCCATTCCTTGAATGCGATATTCACAAAATCGTGGAAAAGATACATTCCGAAGCTGAGTGCGGAAAGTTTTGATATTACCTTTATGTATCTTTCTCTGTGATTTATCTTTGAAACTCCGTACTTGAAAGCTACAAATACCGCCACAGACTCAGCCCAGACATTAGGCATAAAATTCTGATAAAGAACGGTTGTTGCACTGCCTCTGTTCAGCGACCATATTGATGTACCGATTACGGTTGTCAACACGCCGACTGCGCCGAGAATATAAATAAGCCGTCTGATTTTTACGGTAAGCTCCGTACTGTTAAGATAATAACCAAGCAAAAAGTATCCCGAATAACCCACAACAACATTCATTCCCATATCGTTGGTTATTTCCGTAACCGTAGGTGCAATGGGCTTTATGGCTTTGAGAAGCTTAACAACAGAGGTGAATATCACCGCAAGAATGATAAAATATTCCGTCGTCTTCTTGTCGGCGGTTATTTTTCTCAGCAACGGCGTTGCAAGGTAGAGAGCAAAAATCGCATACATATACCAGAGATGATATCTGCCGCATATAAACTCCTTGAACCACACACCGAAGGTATAGCTGTCCTTAGCGGGGCTGATGAAATAAAGCACCAGCGAATAGCAGAATGACCAGAAAAAGAACGCCGTCGCTATTCGTGAAATGTTTTTTCGGAACAGCTTTTTTACGGTCAGCTCCCTTGAATTATCAAGAAAAAAGCTGCCTGATATCATTATAAAAACAGGCACACAAAACCTGACAAGTCCGTCATATACATTAAAAACCTGCCATTCAAATGTATCAACCGACACCTTGTTCCAGCAGCTTGCCGCAACGTGAAGCAACATCATACAGAATATGCTGAAAATCCTCAGCTCATCTACCCATAATATTCTGGATGAGGCTGTTTTATTTTTCAATACCGATTTCATCTGCACTCTCCATTTCGTGAAGCAGCGGCGGTCTGTACATATTGAATGCGTGTTTGCATATATCAAGCGTAACCTTGCTTACATCGCCTGCAAATTCGCCGTCAATTGTCCAGGGGATTTTTGAACCGTCAAGGGTTTCGATTTCAATATGTGTGCCCTGAACAAATCTGAGGCTTCTGTGCTCAAATTTCTTTTTGAGAACACATTCCGCAAGCTCAGCCCAACCTTTTACCGTGCCGGGATTTTCCGCAAAAAGAACTTCAAATTTGCCATCATTAAGGCAAACAACATCCTCGCTGAGGTGAATGATTTTACCTACAGTATATGAATTTGAAATTGAACCGAAAATGAAGTTGCCTTCGTATACAGTACCGTCAACAACACAGCGCATAGGCACGGGCTTTATATCCTTCACTTCCTTCGCTGCTTCATAAAAATATGCGATTCTGCCGATTCGGTTTTTAAGTTTCTGAGGTGTTGCATAGGAGCATTTCGTGAACGCCCCGAAAGATGCAACATATGTAAAATATCTGCCGTTGAACATACCCAGATCGCTGGGTCTTGACGACTCTTTCATAACAAGCTGAGCTGCCTTTTCTCCGTCTGAAGGAAGACCGAGTGTGTTCGCAAGGTCGTTTGTGGTACCTGCGGGAACAAAGCCGATTTCAGGCTTCTTCTCAAGAGTCATAATACCGTTCATCATTTCGCAAAAGGTACCGTCGCCGCCTCTGCACACTACAAGGTCATAATCGGAACCGAATTTTTTTGCATATTCGGTTGCATCACCCGATTTTGTTGTGTTCATAACGGTAACGCTGTATCCGTGAGCACTGAAAACCTCCAACGCCTCGGAAATTTCATCATTGCGTTTATTTCGTCCCGAACGGGGATTGATAATCATAAGAAGCTTCTTTTCCATTACGCACCTGCACTTTGTTACATATTTTTCGTTTTTGTAATTATAGCACCTAATTATCCCTTTCGCAAGACGGCAAATTTTTTTGGTTTGTTTTCAACAAAGAAGTTGAAAACTTTGATAAAAAGTGCACTGTTTTAACGGTTTTTGTTGACACTCCCTTTGAAAAGATATATAATTTCTGTGCAAACGGGCCTGTAGCTCAGTTGGGAGAGTGCTACATTCGCATTGTAGAAGTCGTGGGTTCGACTCCCATCAGGTCCACCAAGACAAGGTTTGCGCCGTCAGGCGTGAGCCTTGTTTTTTGGAGGGAAGTCGAAGGACGAGCGGCACAGAGCAACAGTCCGGCGAACTGTTGTGACCGCGAGCGACCAAGCCGCCGCAGCGGCGCGAATCGACTCCCATCAGGTCCACCACAATGGAGAAATCCGAACTTAATGCCAATCGGCAATGGGTTCGGATTTTTTGTTTTTATCAGAGATATCAATTTTTTCATCACTCAAAAAATCCACGGTTCATATGAGCCGTGGATTTTGGTTTTTATTTCTGCGAATATTTATCAATGGTATCCATAAGGAAGGCATATGCCTTCGGTGTACCGCACACATAGCTGGACTGACGCTCATACTGAATGGGTTTACCGTCCCAATCCGAGCTGAGAGCACCGCATTCTTCAAGCATAAGCGTAGCTGCGGCATAATCCCAAGGCTTTATGTTACGCTCAAAATAACCGTTGATTTTTCCTGCCGCAACATAGGCAATAGCAAGTGCGGAAGAACAGATTCTCCTGATATCAAGACAGTTTCTGAACACTTCCTTACCCAGTGCAAAGCTTTCGTCCGTAAACTGTTTCTTTGTTGAGCCTGCACCGAATTCTATGAGGCAGTTTTTAAGTTCGCGGTCTTCGGGCTTTTTCAGTTTCTTGCCGTTGTAATAAACACCTTCACCGCGTTTGCAAGTGAAAAGGTCACCGTTATAAGGATTGTAAATGACACCGAACTCAATCTCTTTACCGTTAAAATAGGCCAGAGATACCGAGCTCATATTATAATCATAAACAAGGTTTGTTGTGCCGTCTATAGGGTCAAGAATCCATCTTTTTTCGGCTATTTCGCCTTCTTCTTCCTCACTCATAAAACCGATTTCGGGGGTCAGTTCCTTTAATTTTTCTTTCACAAAGGTGCTGATTTTCAAATCAACCGCCGTAACATAGTCGGCCGCACCCTTCATATTGATTTCGGTACGCAAAGTATCGTCAAAAACAAATTGTGCCGCCTCTTTAACCAAATCTGTAATTGCCTGATAATTCATAAATAAGGCCTCCTACCTTTTTTCTATTACATCTGAGCGAACATCAAGCAAGAACTCATCACGGTCACTCATATTGCGGAAAATGAATATTCTTCCCAGCTTGGGAGATGGTGCTTCGTCGTGAAATTCGCCTTCAATGACTGTTGTTTCCTTCTGAAAAACATCTATGTTGAAGTCGTGAATGCCACGGTTTATTCTTTTTACTTCCTTTGAACTGAACGAACTGTCGAAAGTACGCCTTGAATTAAAAATGCCGAAAATTTCGCCGTTTTCCTGAAGGGTATATTCACCCACAAAGTGCGAACTTTTCATCTTGTTTTCCGAAAAAGCACCCTTTTGTGTATCATAACGGATAATGTTATAATTATAACCTTCCATATGAAGCGATTTATATTCATTGGGTGAAAAATCCTGCACAATATTTATTGTGCCTATGCGGATATATGTTTCATCATCTTCGCTTAAATGAACATGGAACCAGTTTCCGCCAAGGTCAAAAACCCTGTGCTCATCGCGCCATTTTTCAAGCTTTTCGTTTGCCTTCTGCGAAACTCTCGCCTTATGCTTATCAATGAACTGATATACAATTTTTGAGATGGTAAATTCCTCGGACACAGCACGGGCAAAGGATATTTTTCGGCTGAATTCTATCTGACGCTTTTCATCATCGGAAAGAAGCGATTCATCCTTTTTCAGATTCTCAATCAATTCGTCACAGAGAATAACAACAATCGGCTTGCCTTCTTCCATTGCATACTCATATTCACGCTCGGTCCAGGATATTCCGTTTTTATCGCAGGAACCGTAAAACTTACCCATAAGCATTATGAAGAAGTCGGATTCATCAATAAGCTCCTGAATATCGGAAAATTCACCTGAAGAAGAAGCCGTAAAGTGCTCCATACCGATAGGAAGAATACGCAAGTCAAGCAGTGAACCAATAACCGTGTTTCGCTCATCGCGAAGTGATTCAAATGCAGAAGAAATAAACGCTGTATACACTTTGTCCATTAACAGTCCTCCCTAAAAGCTTGTGTCGAACGGTCATTTTTATGATATAAAAAAAAGTAAAATATGTCAATATAATATTTAAACACACTGCACATTTCTGTCGAATACAGAAAAGGGGCTGTCTCACGAATGAAGTGAAACAGCTCCTTTCTTAATTATATTTTTCCAGATATTCTCCAAACATATATTTCCTCTTACGAATTACTGCTTACTGCATCCAGCACTTCGCGCTTGAATTCGCCGTGGATCTTGTATTTCTTTGAGAAGATAATCAGAGAAACAATCATCATAACGGGAGGCACAATGAACATAAGGAATGAAATTGCACTCTTGGCGGCGGGAGTCTGCACTGCAGCTTCACCGTTATAACCCGTAAGGGTAAAGGATGCGTACATTATAACCGCCTGCATTGTATATGCCATTTTCTGCAGGAAGCCCTTCATTGAGAAGGTGAGGCTCTGATTACGGCTGCCTGTTTTATATTCGCCGTAGTCAACACAGTCTGCAAGCATAACCGTCTGGTTAACAAACATACTGCCCGTGCCCAGAGATGTGAGAATATAGAAAACGCCCAGTGCAGTTACGCTGACGCTTTCTCCGAAGGCATAGCCCATAATTGCCATACCGATATAGCCTGCGGCAGCCATTGAAAGGGACATTTTATAGATTGAACGGTTGTTCATAAATTTTGAACATACGGGCACAACGAGAATTGCAAGCACAGAGCCGATTGTACCCATAAGATTGAACTTCGACTGCAGGGTAAGGTCACCCAGCACCGATGTAAAATAATAGCTGCTGATGCCCGATGTCATATAGAAGCCGGCGTTCGAAATCATGGCAAAAAGCATGAATACAAGAAGCTGGTCATTGCTCTTTATGACATTGATTGCCGCCTTGAACGAGAACTTTTCGTTGTTGACAACAACGCGTCTTTCTTTGGTTGAAATCACGCTGACAAGGGCAAAGAAGATAAGACCTGCCGACATAATTACTGACCATTTTCCGAAGCCCTTGCTGAGGGTATCCGAGGTCATTGCGTCAAGCTTGCTGCCTGCAACACCGCCCAGTGCCGCAACGGCAATGGGGGTGAAAATAGAAACAATGCCCTGACCGAGACCCGAAAAGGCTCTTGCAATGGTAGAAACAAGGTTTCTGTCCTTTTCTTCGCTTGCGAATGAAGGCACCATTGACCAGAATGGGATATCCGCCAGTGTGTTTGTCATACCCCAGAACACATAAAGCACTGCGGCATAGACATAAAGACCCGTTGAGCCTGCACCGAAGCCGGGGTTGTTGAAAAGCAGGCAGAGCACAACCGCATTGAGCATTGCACCCGTAAGAATCCACGGACGGTATTTGCCCATTTTGGTTTTGGTTTTATCAACTATCATACCCATCATCGGGTCGTTGAAACCGTCCCAAAGCCTTGCGAGTGGGGTTATGATAAGCAGAAAAGCAGGAGAAATACCCAGTGCGTTGGTAAGGTAAATTGACAGATAGGAATAAAACATTCCGTAGCTCAGGTCAAGACCTATGGCACCAACGCCGTAGCCCAGCTTTTCTCTGAGTGAAACTTTGTTCATAGAATTCACCTGTAAATTACACGATATCCTCAAACTCCACTACCTTGTTGGTTTTGCCTGATTCAAAAATGGCTTCAACAAGGCGCATAAGTCTGCGCTGCTGATTGTGGGTAACAATAATATCTTCCTCGCCTCTTAGGTGAGCAAAAATATTCTTGTAATATTCGCCCCAATCCGCCTTCTGAACATCAAGAGGATAGGTCTGAATTGTGTCATCCGTACGGGGTGCCATGGTTTTTGTTATACCTGCACCTGCAACGATGGGCACGGCATCCCTGTTTTCCCAATCGGAAACCATAACGATTTTGCCGTCGGGCTTCCAGCTGTCAACAACGGCAGTGCCGTTTTCACCAAGCATATACCACAAGGGAAGCTCGATGAAGTTACTTGTTGTAACTTCAACATAGAATGAAAGACCGTCGTCAAATATAAGCGTTGTACGGAAACCGTCGTCACAGTTTTCGTTTGTGACATTTGTAAGCTCCGCATAAACGGTTTTCAGCTTTCGGGGCAGAGTCATCATCAGAGCCTGGTCAAGAAGATGGATACCCCAGTCATAAACCATACCGCCGCCGTGCTGAGGCTGGTTACGCCAGTCCCCGGGCACGCCTCTTGAACCCTGAACACGGGATTCAATGCGGAAAACATTACCCAGTGTGTTCTCGTCAAAAAGCTTTTTCATTGTGAGGTAATCCTCATCCCAGCGTCTGTTCTGATGAACGGTGAAAAGCTTGCCTGTTTCTTCTGCGCAGGCAATCATTTCTTCAAGGTCTGCCGAACAGATTGTAACAGGTTTTTCACTGATAACATTTTTGCCGTGGCGCATTGCGTCAATGGCAATTTCTTTGTGAACATCGTTGGGGGTTGCGATTGTTACAAGATCGATACGCTCATCGCTGAGCAGCTCTTCACGGGAATTGAAGAAATAAAAACCTTTTTCATCCGCAACCTTTTTTCTTTCGGGATTGATGTCAAAAACACCGATAACCTCGGCATATTCGCCCATTTCCTCCTTAATTTTACGGGCGTGCCAACCGCCCATTCCGCCGTAGCCGATAACGGCACAGCCGATTTTATTGTTAACCATAATATGCGCTTCCTTTAAATTACGATTTACTCAAACCCACCACATTTCGCCTGTTGATTCGGTAAGAATAATATTTTTGAGGAATGAAACAGCCTTTGAAAGACCTTCATTCTGGCTCATAAGTGAATCCTCGTGCTCAATGCTGATGGCATAGTCATAACCAACCATACGAAGGTTTGAAATAATATCCTTCCAGTATGCGTTGTCGTTGCCGTAGCCGATTGTACGGAAAATCCAGGAACGGTTGATTTCGTCTCCGTAGGGTTTGTTGTCAAGCACGCCGTTAACAGCGGTGTTGTATTTATCAATCTTTGTATCCTTTGCGTGGAAGTGGAAGATTGCATCACCCAGCTTGCGGATGCAGGCAACGGGGTCCATACCCTGCCAGATAAGGTGGCTGGGGTCAAAGTTTGCCCCGATTTCGGGGCCTACAGCTTCACGGAGTTTCAGCAGAGTTTCGGTGTTGTAAACACAGAAACCGGGGTGAAGCTCAAGGGCAATTTTGTTAACACCGTGAGCCTTTGCAAACTCAACAAGGTCTTTCCAATAAGGAATAAGAACTTCGTTCCACTGCCATTCAAGGATTTCGCCGAAATCGTTGGGCCAGGGGCAGGTTACCCAGTTGGGATATTTTGCGGTTTCGCAGTCACCGGGGCAGCCTGAAAATGTATTAATCTGGCTCAGACCAAGCTTTTCGGCAAGCAGAATTGTGTTTCTGATTGTCTTGTCGTAATCAGCGGCAATTTCCTTGTTGGGGTGCACGGGGTTGCCGTGGCAGGAAAGTGCGCTTATCTGAACATCGTACTTTTTAAGCAGAGCCTTGAATTCTTCAAGCTTTGCATCGTCGTTAAGCAGAATTTCGGGGTCTGCGTGAGCGTTGCCGGGATAACCGCCGCAGCCGATTTCAACCATTTCAATGCCCAGCGACTTGAAATATTTGAGTGCCTCTTCAAGCGAGAGGTTTGAAAGTAATGTTGTGAATACACCGAGTTTCATTATTTTTCTCCTTAGATTATGCTCTTTAAGTATGCAAGGCTTCTTGTGATATCCTCAAAGCCTGTGGGTACGGGGTCATCGTTTTCAACAACAAGCCATTCCATACCGATATCCTTTGCAGCCTTTACAACTGTTGCAAGGTCATTGTTACCTTCACCAAGTGCCATAGGCTTGCCGTCGATACCGTCCTTAATGTGAAGAAGAACGATATCATCCTTCTTATCGGTAAGAAGCTTGTAGTTATCTTCACCTGCGTGGAAGCTCCAGTATGTATCGATTTCAAGTGAACAGAGGTCACCGATGATATCGATGGGAAGCTTACCGCTTTCGGTAGGCCTGAATTCTTCGCAGTGGTTGTGGTAGTAAACCTTCATACCGTATTTATCCATTGCGTATTTTTCGGCATTACCGAGAACTTTACCTGTATTTTCAGCTTCGGCATCGGTGCTGTGAGGTGCACCGCCTACGCCTGCCGCATTTGCACCCAGCGTATGAACGAATTCGATTGTTTCGGCAAGCTTATCTTCTTCAAAATCACCCAGACCCATATGACAGCCCACTGCAACAAGACCAAGCTCATCAAGCTTTGCTCTGATTGTTGCGGCATCGGTATTGAAAAAGCCTGCAAACTCAACGCCGTCATAACCGATTTTCTTGATTTCTTCAAGGGCTGCAAGTAAAGTTTCTGTATCGTTTATGTGTTCTCTTACTGAATAAACCTGAACAGCTATTTTCATTGTGTATCTCCTCAGTCGTTGTTGATGTATACGGGCTTGCCTGTCTTTGCGGATTCATAGATAGCTTCAAGAATCTGTGTAACAACCATAGCCTGCTCGGGCTTTGTGCGAAGCTCTGCACCGTTAAGCACTGCATCATAGAACGCACGGCATTCAAGCTCTTCGGGCTTGTCGCTTGCACCGTCATAGAATGCAACGCCGCCTGCATCGAAGTTGGGAGTTTCAATAACCTGTCTGCCGTTCTTTACGTAGTTGATGCGAAGGTCGTCGCCAAGCATATCTGCGCCGCCCTTGACGCCTGCGATAAGTGTTGATGCTTCGCAGGGGTCTGCAATATTGAGTGCCCATGCGGATTCAACGCTGATTGTTGCACCGTTTTCCATAACAACAAAACCGAATGCAGAATCTTCAACCGTATACTTTTCGGGATCCCAGTCGCCCCAGGCATTTGCTGTTCTCTTCTGGTCGCCAAGCTTCTTGAAGGTTGTACCTACAACCATCTTGGGCTTGTAGTTATTCATCATCCAGAGAGTAAGGTCAAGCGCGTGTGTACCGATATCGATAAGGGGACCGCCGCCCTGCTCTTCTTCGTTAAGGAATACGCCCCAGGTGGGAACGGCACGTCTGCGGAGTGCAAGTGCTCTTGCGTAGTAGATTTCGCCGAATTCGTCGTTTTCACAGCACTCTTTGAGGTAGAGAGAATCGCCTCTCCAACGTGACTGATAGCCGATTGAAAGAACCTTACCCGTTCTTACGGATGCTTCATACATAGCCTTTGCCTCTGCATATGTTTTAGCCATGGGCTTTTCGCAAAGAACGTGCTTGCCTGCTTCAAGTGCATCGATGGTGATGAAGCTGTGTGACTTGTTGGGAGTACAAACATGAACGGCAACAATGCTGTCATCTTTCAGAAGTTCTTTGTAATCGGTGTAAACCTTGGCATCTGCCGAACCGAATTTTTTTGCGGTTTCGATTGCTCTTTCTTCGATGATATCGCAGAATGCAACAGGTTCAAGAAAATCAATGTTTGAGATTGCACGAAGGTGCTTTCCGTTTGCGATGCCGCCGCATCCGATAATACCTATTCTTACTTTTTCAGCCATTTTAATTTCTCCTTAAAATCAGATTGCGGAAAATTCCGCCTATTCACCTTTTATTATAATACTTTATTACAGTAAATCAAGAAAAAATAAAAGTCAGTGATGTAAATTTTGAAGGGTAAAATTTAGTTAAAATTAACAAAAACATTAACTTGACTGAAATAAGCGGGATTGATATAATCGAAATGAAATGAGGCGATATTTTGAAAATTTATAACAATGCCGCCGAAACCATCGGCAAAACCCCTCTTGTCAGATTTTCCGCATACGGAAATGCCGCAGGTACAAATGCTGAAATTCTTGCAAAGCTTGAATACAGAAATCCTGCAGGCAGTTCAAAGGACAGAGTAGGCTTTGAAATGCTCCGCTCCGCGATGGCAGAGGGTAAAATAAATGAAAATTCGGTTATTATTGAACCCACAAGCGGCAACACGGGCATAGGAATCGCCTCCGTTGCGGCACAGATGGGTCTGAAAGTCATAATCACAATGCCTGAAACAATGAGCCTTGAACGCAGAAAGCTTCTTGCCGCCTACGGTGCAGAGCTTGTGCTTACCGAGGGCTCAAAGGGTATGGCAGGTGCCATTCAGAAGGCAAATGAGCTTGCCGCACAGATTGAAAGCAGTTTTATCCCTGCACAGTTTGATAATCCGTCAAATGCCGACGCACACTATAAAACAACGGGTCCCGAAATATGGGACGATACCGACGGCAGTGTTGATATTTTTGTTGCGGGCGTAGGCACGGGAGGAACAATAACAGGTGTCGGCAGATATCTTAAAGAAAAAAATCCCGATGTAAAAATCATTGCCGTTGAGCCTGAAGACTCGCCCTTCCTTTCTCAGGGCAGAGCAGGTGCACACGGCTTACAGGGTATCGGCGCAGGATTTATCCCCAAGGTGCTCGATACTGAAATCTATGACGAAATAATAACCGTCACCACCGAGCAGGCATATGCCGCCGCAAGGCTGACGGTTAAGACCGAAGGCATTCTTATCGGAATTTCATCGGGTGCGGCACTTCACGCCGCAACGGAAATCGCAAAAAAACCCGAAAATGCAGGCAAAAAAATTGTTGTGCTTCTGCCCGACGGCGGTGAAAGATACCTTTCCACTCCGATGTTTGAGTGAAAAAATTTTTGAAGGTGATAATATGTTTGATGCACTTAAAGTCAAAAATCAATGTGTTGAATGGATAAAGAAATTCTTTGAAGAAAACGGCAAAGGCTGTAATGCGGTAATCGGCATTTCAGGCGGTAAAGACAGCTCTGTTGCGGCGGCCCTCTGCGTTGAAGCACTGGGCAAGGACAGAGTTATCGGCGTGCTTATGCCTCAGGGCGTACAGCATGATATTGATGCCGCTTACAAGCTTGTGAATCATCTCGGAATCAGGCACTATGAAATCAACGTAAAGGCGGCTATCGACGGTATTCTGGGTGCCTTCCCCGAAAATCTGCCGCTTTCTGAACAGTCAAAGGTCAATCTTCCTCCCCGTATCAGAATGAGTACCCTTTATGCGGTCAGCCAGTCGCTTAACGGCAGAGTCGTGAACACCTGCAACCTTTCCGAAGATTGGGTAGGCTACTCCACACGCTACGGCGATGCGGCAGGCGATTTTTCACCCATGTGCAACCTGACCGTTACAGAGGTCAAAGAAATCGGTCATCTTCTGGGACTGCCCCGTGATTTGGTTGAAAAAGTTCCCATTGACGGTCTTTGCGGCAAAACCGACGAAGAAAATCTTGGTTTCACCTACGCGGAGCTTGATGTTTATATCCGTACAGGCAAAATCGACGACCCCGAAAAGAAAGAACTCATTGACAGAAAGCACAAGGCAAACCTTTTCAAGTTGCAGCTTATGCCTATGTTCAATCCCGAAGAGGTATAAAAATGAATATAAAAAATCTTCAGTTGTCCCTTGATAACGGCGGTGCATACCTGATTGCATCACCCGAAAACAGACGTTGGCTTACGGGCTTTGCTTCATCCGACGGCTACCTGCTTATCACGAAAAACGAAGCGGTTTTTCTTGTTGACAGCCGATACATCGAGGCTGCACAGAAGCAGATTACCGTATGTGAATCTGTTTTGCTGACTTCACTTTCCGCACAGTTGCCCGAATATATCAACAAGCTGAGCATTACAGCACTCTATACCGAGGCACAGCGGCTCAGCGTTTCGGATTTTGAAAAAATCAAAAAAATCTCTCCCTGTACCTGTATTGCAGGCAATGCAGACGAAGCAATCGATGCTCTCCGCCGCATAAAAACAGAGGATGAAAAAAATAAAATTCTTAAAGCTCAGACCATTGCGGAAAAGGCTTTTGACCGTATTCTCGATTTCATAAAAATCGGCGTTACGGAGCGTGAAATCGCTCTTGAGCTTGACTTTTTTATGCTGAAAAACGGCGCGGAATGTGTTTCTTTTGAAACCATTGCGGTCAGCGGTAAAAATTCTTCAATGCCTCACGGTGTACCCTGCGACAAAAAAATCGAAAAAGGTGATTTTATAACATTGGATTTCGGTGCCGTTGTTGACGGATATCACAGCGATATGACACGCACCGTTGCGGTTGGCGAAGTATCCTCAAAGCAAACAGAGATTTACGAAACCGTGCTCAATGCACAGCTTAAAAGCCTTGAAACACTTAAAGCAGGTGTTTCCTGCTTCGATGCAGATGCTGCAGCAAGAAATGTTATCAAAAACGCAGGCTACGGCAAATATTTCGGTCACGGCACAGGTCACGGTGTGGGCATAGAAATTCACGAAGCACCCAGACTTTCACCCAAAAGCGATGCAATTCTGACGGCAGGCGATATTGTCACCGTTGAGCCGGGCATTTATCTGCCAGATGAATTCGGTGTACGCATCGAAGATATGGCATTTATAACCGAAAAGGGCTTTGAAAACCTTACAAAATCCCCGAAAAACCTTATAATTCTTTAAAGTAAACCACGAATTCACAAAAAAGACTTGAAAAATATAAGTGAATAGTATAAAATAATTGCGAAAACATATATATAAGGAGAAATAACTTATGGTATCAGCAGGCGATTTCAGAAACGGCGTAACCTTCGAAATGGAAGGTCAGGTCTATCAGATTATCGAATTCCAGCACGTTAAGCCCGGCAAAGGCGCAGCTTTCGTAAGAACAAAAATCAGAAACGTTATCGGCGGCGCAGTTGTTGAGCGTACTTTCAACCCCACCGACAAGTTCCCCACCGCTTACATCGAGCGTAAGGAAATGGAATACTCATACGAGGACGGCGGTCTTTACTACTTCATGGACCCCGAAACCTACGATATGGTTCCCATCGGTGAAGACACCCTTCCCGAAAACTTCAAGTTTGTTAAGGAAAATGAAACCTGCCGTGTTCTTTCATACAAGGGCAGCGTTTTCGGCGTAGAACCCCCCAACTCAGTTACTCTTCAGGTAACAAAGACAGACCCCGGATTTGCAGGCAACACTGCAACAAACGCAACAAAGCCCGCTACTCTTGAAACAGGCGCAGAGGTTAAGGTTCCCCTGTTCATCGACGAGGGCGAAATGATTGTTGTTGACACTCGCACAGGCGAATATCTCAGCCGTGCATAATTATATTTAACGGAGGAAACAAAAATGACTGTTACTGAAAAGGTTGCATACCTTAAAGGTCTTGCAGAAGGTCTTGCACTTGATGAAAGCAAGCCCGAAGCAAAGCTCATTAAGGCTATGATTGATGTTCTTGACGATATCGCACTCTCAGTAAGCGATCTTGAAGACGGCCTTGACCTCATCAGCGAGCAGCTTGACGCTGTTGACGAGGATCTTGACGAGCTTGAAGGCTTTGTTTACGAAGACCTTGACGATTGCTGCTGCGATGATTGCTGCGACGAAGACGAGGAAGAAGAATATTACGACGTTGAATGCCCCAGCTGCGGCGAGGTTATCTGCGTTGACGGTGACATCCTTGAAGAAGGCAGCATCAACTGCCCCAACTGCAACGAGCTTCTCGAGTTTGAGATTGACTACGATTGCGATTGCGGCTGCGAGGACTGCGACGAATAATTAAAACAGAAGACGGGTGTGCTTTTTGCACACCCGTTATTTTTTGCCTGTTAAATTAAGAAATAAAAATTTTTTCTGTATTGTAAAAACTTTAACGGTGTGATATATTAAAGTTATAAATTCCGAAAGGAGAATTTTTATGGTTAAAATTACTTTCATGGGTGCAGGCAGCACCGTTTTTGCACGAAATGTTCTTGGTGACTGTATGTGCACACCTGCACTTCGTGACAGCGTTATCGCTCTTTACGATATTGATGAGGAACGCCTTGAAGACAGCTACATCATTCTCTCTGCCATGAACAAAAACGTTAACGAAGGCAGAGCAAAAATCGAAAAATACTGCGGCGTTGAAAACAGAAAGGACGCTCTCAGAGATGCAACCTTTGTTGTTAACGCCATTCAGGTAGGTCTTTATGATCCCTGCACAATCATCGACTTTGAGGTTCCCAAAAAATACGGTCTCCGTCAGACAATTGCCGATACCCTCGGCATCGGCGGTATTATGAGAGGTCTGCGTACAATTCCCGTGCTCAAGGATTTTGCCGACGATATGGAAGAAGTCTGCCCCGATGCATGGTTCCTTAACTACACAAACCCCATGGCTATCCTTACGGGCTATATGCAGAGATATACCAAAATCAAAACAATCGGTCTTTGCCACAGCGTGCAGAGCTGCACAAAGGATTTGTTCAATCATCTTGGTATGGAAGATAAGCTTGAAGGCAGAAAAGAGCTTATCGCAGGCATCAACCATATGGGCTGGCTTCTTGAAGTTGAAGATAAGGACGGCAACGACCTTTACCCCGAAATTCGCCGCCGTGCCGCTGAAAAGAACGCAACCGAAAAGCACAGTGATATGGTAAGATTTGAATACATCAAGAATTTCGGCTACTACTGCACCGAATCCAGTGAGCACAATGCCGAATACAACTGCTTCTACATCAAATCAAAATATCCCGAACTCATTGAAAGATATAACATTCCCCTTGACGAATACCCCCGCCGCTGTGTCAATCAGATTGCAGGCTGGAAGGCTGAAAAGGAAAGAATTCTTGACAACGGTCAGATTACCCACGAGCGTTCGGGTGAATATGCATCCTACATTATGGAATCAATCGTTACGGGCAATCCCTACAAAATCGGCGGCAATGTGCTGAACACAGGTCTTATCGACAACCTGCCCGACGATGCCTGCGTTGAAGTTCCCTGCCTTATTGACGGCAAAGGCATTCATCCCTGCCACGTAGGCAGACTTCCCGTTCAGCTTGCGGCAATGAATATGACCAACATCAACGCTCAGCTTCTTACAATTCAGGCGGCAGTCACAAAGAAGCGTGAGGATATCTATATGGCAGCAATGCTTGAGCCCCACACCGCCGCAGAGCTTTCCATTGACGATATCAAGGCAATGGTCGACGAGCTTATCGAAGCCCACGGCGAATATATGAAAGATTATCAATAACAAAAAATCAACCCCCGTCACTGACGGGGGTTAACTGTTTTCAATTATTATTCAGCAACTGCTGTTTCCATTTCGGGAGTTGTTCTGTCCAGAGTATATGTTACTGTGTTGCTGTAACGGAACTGAACGGGAACCGTACCCATTGCTTCGATTGAACCGAGACCTGTAACCTCTGTTGCAACGTCGATGTTCTTTACATACTTGATGGTGTGAACTTCATCGGTTTCAACATTGGCAATAATGATAATCTGGCAATCCTTATATGTAAGGGTAGGCTCTGCAACTGAAAGGTACTTGTCAGCCTTCTTGAACTCTGCCATAACATCGGCAACATTGCCCATATCATAAGCTTTTTCCAGAGTTGCGGGAAGGTTGGGAGTATTCTTGAGAGTAACGGTGATTGTTCTCTGTGTACCGTCGTCAACGCAGGTTGCGCTTTCAACTTCGTCAAGAGTGATTGCGCTTACATAAGCGGCGCCCTTAACGGGAAGGAAGGGAACAAGGTCTGCGCCGTATTCTGCTGTTGCGCCGTCATTGTGGAGCATATAGCTGTCAAGGCTTGTGATTGCTGAGTTAACATAAGCATTCTCACTCATTGCAATATCGTTGCCTTCTGCATCCTTAACCTTGCCGATGCTCTTATCCTGGCTCATATCAACCTTTGCCTTAACGCCTTTAAGCTCGTTGACGTGAAGGTTGAAATACTCGAAAATGGTTGCTGTATTTGCAGCAAGTGCCTCGGGTGAATAGGTGGTGTCAGTGATAACCTGGCTTTCCTCGTCAACAGATGTTGTGATGTCTGTGGGCAGAGGAGTTTTAACATTGATTGTTGTGGTTGTAGTTTCGTCCTCACCGCCGGTTGAATCACAACCTGCAAAAACAAAAAGGAATGAGAATACGAGAATCATGCTGATTGCTGCCATTAATTTCTTGCTCATTTGGTAAATCTCCTTTCACAGGCGGCATTCGCCGCTTGCATTAAGCAAATTCTGTGTATTAATAAGGGTATTATATCATATTACCAGACAAAATACAGCCAAATTTTATGAAATAAAAATTTTTGTTGAAAGTGAAAAAATCAGACTGTTTTCGTTTGTGTAATTTGCATAAGAATTATACGTCAAGTCCCTTCTCATCATAAAGGAAAAGGGTGTTGAGACAGATATCAAGACCTGCTTCAATGGTTTTAAGGTCAAGATTTTCGTGAGTATCGAGTCTGGTGTGATAGTAACGTGCAGGTGCGGGGTCCATAGCAGCAAAAGAGGTTGCTTTCATTCCGTTCTTACTCTTTGTGACTGCGGCGGCATCGGTTGCACCCAGAGAAACGGTTTTATACGGTACATCGTAGCCTGCCAGTTTTGCACCTTCTTTAACAAGCTTGCAGGCATCGGGGTCATTTGTAACCGTACCCGTCATATCCTTGTTGTAGATAGCCATAAAATCAAAATCATGGAGAGTGTCAAGTGCAACAAAAACAGTTTCAACATCGCTGAATTCCTTGCCGTGGGTTTCCGCAAAATATTTTGAACCTCTCAGACCGATTTCCTCGGAGCCGGCACAAAGTGCAACAACCTCGGTGTTTTCAAGGCTGATGTGGTTATCCTGCAAATATTTGAGAATTGCGATTGATGTGAAACAGCCTGTAAGGTTGTCGTTTGCGCCTTCAACAATGCGGTTTTTATCGTAGAAAAGTGATACTGTAAGGAAAATAACGATAAATCCGAGAAGGATGTAGCTGAAAATATCCGTTGCGGTTGATTGGATAAAATCGGGGTTAACAATGCTCATTACAACTTCAATGATGTTAAAAACAAGTGAAACAACAACACCAAAAAGGCTTCCGCCAATAACAGGGATGACAAGCTTGGGTCCGCCCCAATAGGTGAAACGCCATTCCATTGAAGAATCGGCATGACCGCAGAAAATTATGCGGCGTTTAACTTCACCCGAAGGCTTTCTGATGCCGTAAGTATTGTGAGAAGTCTTTTTGGGAAGAAACGGGTCAAGGGTTTCTTTATAGAAAAGAAATTCCGTGATGATAAAGAAAAGACAGATAACCGTCAGACCCAATGCAACATAAAAGAGAGGTGCAATCACAAAAAACTGCGCCAGGAAGAAAAGTATGCTTGAAATTGTCATAAGCACAACCGAAAAAGGTATCCAGCCGAGAAATGCTTTGGGGTGAACGGGATATGATTCAGTCTTAACTTCATCACAGCAGGTTTTCAGATCCTCTGCCATATACTCTATGCTCTTTTTTTCCTCTTCAGAGCCTGCGAATCTGGGGCCGATTTCCTTGCAAACCTTCTTAATGCTTCTCGCGGCATAGTTTGCATACATACGGCGTGTTGATTCATAATTGTTTACGCTTTCGTTTGCTTTCACAACAAACTCTCCTTTCACGGGTCTTTCCCTTTTTGAATTTTATATAAACAAATTTATATTCATTTGACATATCTGCAATTTTAGACTAAAATGTACTGTGCGAATAAATCTCCCACGGAGGATTGATTATATGAAAAAAAATCTTACCCTTATATTGCTGGGCATACTTGCGGTTGTGCTTCTGGGCTACGGCATCTCCTGCCTTACGGATAAACCCGACCCTGCCATTGACGGCAATTCCGATTTTCCCACAGACGGTCAGACGGAAGATATCGTTACCGATGCAACGGAAAAAGTCCCGCAGTCCGATGCAGATATTATTGAGGATTATGAATACGCTTATGCAGGATTTATGCCCGCATACGCAAATATGAATATCAGTGACTGGAAAATGATTCTTGTCAACAGAGATTACATTCTTCCCGATGACTATGAGGTTACTCTTGCACCCTGCATTACGGATGACCCCGACAGCCTTAAACTTGATTACAGAGTTGCTCCTCATTACAACGAAATGTACCTTGCCGCTCTTGACGACGGAATTAATCTGACTCCCGTTTCGGGCTACCGCTCCGTTGAAAGGCAGAAAAACAACTTTGAAAACAAAATTCAGAAGTATGTGAGCGAGGGCTACGGAAGAACCGAAGCCACTCAGATGGCGGCAACAATTATTCTTCCTCCCGGCACCAGCGAGCATAACGCAGGCCTTGCAATGGACATATGCAGTCTTTACGAAAGCTTTGAGAACACCGATGAATTCAGATGGCTCAGCGAAAACGCCGCCGATTACGGCTTTATTCTCCGCTATCCCAAGGATAAGCAGGATATCACCAAGATTATTTACGAACCCTGGCATTGGAGATATGTAGGCGTTGATGCCGCCAAGGCCATGAAGGCAAGCGGTCAGTGCTTTGAGGAGTACTTAGGAGTTGCCTGAATTATACTTGTTGTCAGGCTCTCCGCCTTCGGCAATATTCTCTCTTTTAAGCACTACCATAACGGTTTTAATCATAATTTTAATATCGAAAAGCAGGCTCTGTTTGTCAATGTATTCCTTGTCAAACAGGGCTTTTTCTTCGTCACCCAGCATATCTCTGCCGTTGACCTGTGCCCAGCCCGTAATACCGGGTCTGACGGAATATATTCCGTAATCCTTACGGATTTGCCTTATCTCCTTTTCTTCGGGGATAAGTGGTCTGGGGCCTACAAAGCTCATATCGCCTTTCAGCACATTGAAAAGCTGAGGCAGCTCATCAAGACTTGTCTTGCGGAGAAATCTGCCGCTTTTGGTAATAACACTGTCAGCCTCCGTCAAATCCTTTGTGGCGGCAATTCTTGTGTTATTCTTCATTGTTCTGAATTTATAGATATAGAAAAGCTTGTTATCTTTTCCTACACGGTATTGCTTGTAGATAACGGGGTTACCCGCATCGATTGCAATGATAATACCGATTATCAGGAATACGGGAAGCAATGCCAGAATTACCAGCAGGCTTACCGTGAAATCGAAAAACCGTTTCATTTTACACCTCTTTTTGACCCTGACCAGAAAATATAATCCTCAATCAGCACCGCCCTTACAGGTGCACCTTCCAGACCGTTGTAGCAAACGGGAGGAGCAAACAGGAAATATTCTCCGGGCTGCACCTGTGAAAGGTCGAGACCTTCCAGCACGGCAACATTATTCCGCAAAAATGCCTTGTGCGGCCCTGTCTGGTTACCCTTGCAACCCACTGAAAGTGAATCTGTACCGATAAGCACAAGACCTCTTTCTGCAAGCTCCTGGGCAGACGAATCCATAAAAAATGCTTTTCCGCCGCCCTTTATCAGAAGACGTCCGCATTTTTTAGGGAAATGACGGTCAACATAATCGCCAGTTATAACTCCTGCAGGCACCTGCATGACCGTACAGGGACCTATAAAGCTTTCAAGGGGCAGATTTTCTATTGTATCCCCTTCACTGATAAAGTGCAGAGGAGCATCCGCATGGGTCGCGTTGTGCACGCAGGCATGAATAACCGAAAGGTTGCATTCCGAAGCCTCACCGATTTCGCAAATCTGCTCCGCTTCGGGCATAGGGTCACCGGGATAAACCTCGCCGCCGAAAAATTTTCTTGAAATATCAATCAGTTTCACGGTTATCCCACCTTTCGCTTAATCAGTTTCCGCTGTCTTTAAGGGATTCCATCTTAAGATAAGCATTGATAAAGCCGTCAATATCGCCGTCCATAACAGCATTGATGTTGCCTGCTTCAAAGCCTGTTCTGTGGTCCTTTGCAAGGGTATAGGGCATAAATACGTATGAACGAATCTGGCTGCCCCAGGCAATTTCTCTCTGCTCACCCTTGATATCGTCAATCTTATCGAGATGCTCTCTTTCCTTGATTTCGATAAGCTTGGATTTAAGCATTTTCATTGCAACATCTCTGTTCTGATGCTGGCTTCTTTCAACCTGACAGGCACATACGATACCTGTGGGGATATGAGTAATACGTACCGCAGATGATGTTTTGTTAACCTTCTGTCCGCCTGCACCGCTTGAACGGTAGTAGTCGATTCTCAGATCGTCAGGATTGATTTCAACCTCAACGGTGTCATCAATTTCAGGCATAACTTCAAGTGATGCAAACGAAGTGTGGCGTCTGCCCGAAGCATCAAAGGGTGAAACACGGACAAGTCTGTGAACGCCCATTTCGCCTTTGAGGTAACCGTAAGCATTCTCACCCTCAACAAGCACAACAGCAGATTTAAGACCTGCTTCATCACCGTCAAGGAAGTCAAGCATACTGATTTTGAAGCCGTGCTTTTCTCCCCAGTGCTGATACATTCTTACAAGCATCTGATTCCAGTCCTGAGCTTCGGTACCGCCTGCACCTGCGTGGAAGGTAAGAATAGCATTCTTTGAATCGTATTCGCCTGAAAGCAGAGTGCTGAGGGTCATTGCATCCAGCTTTGAAACAAAGCTTTCAACACCTGCCTTGCACTCATCAAGCATATCAAGGTCTTCTTCTTCGTTTGAGAGTTCGATAAGAACGAGGGTATCGTTAAACTCATTTTCAAGTGAATTATAAGCACCAACCTTATTTTTAAGCTGGCTTATTCTCTGCTGAACCTTCTGCGAATTTGCAAGGTCGTTCCAGAAGCCTTCCTCTGCGGTCTGAGCTTCAAGGGCTTCAACCTCTTTCACCATATCGTCAAGGCCAAGCGCCTCACGAAGCTGGTTCAGCTTTTCTTCATATTCGAGAAGTGAAAGTCTTAATTCTTCAAACTGAATCATAGGTAATCTCCTAATGCATAATTTTTCACAGTATATTATAACTATAAAAACAGGAAAAGTAAAGAAGTTACAATACAAATTTTAATTAATAATTGCTTTTTTCTTAATAATCAGGTAAAATATAGAATGTATTGTTATGTTCTGATGAAAGAGGTGAATACCCGTGAATTATGAAAATGTGCCCTGTCCCGTGTGCGGAAAGCCGCTGAGAGAGGGTGAAGATGTTGTTGTGTGCCCTGTTTGCGCAACCCCTCAGCACAGAGAATGCTGGATGGAAAACGGAAGATGCGGCAACGACGACCTGCACGCTTCGGGCTATGTTTGGAGTAAAGATAACACGGAGGTTTATGAAGAACCGACTGAAATCCTGGAAGATCCGGATGTGAGAGTTTGTCACATCTGCAACAGCGAAAGCCCTGCCGACGCCCTTCACTGCGGCAACTGCGGTGCGCTTTTCGGCACTCAGGAAAAACAGAATGAAAAAAAATGTGCCTTCTGCGGCAAAGAAAATTCCGAAGATGCCCTTCACTGCAATCAGTGCGGCGCTCCGCTGAATATATCGGCAGGAAATGCCGGTTATATTGCTGGCACGGACATTCCTGCAGATGAAAAAATCGGCGAATACACTGCCGCCGACCTTGCAACCTATGTTCAGGCAAGCCCCCACAGATATATCAGGAAATTCAAAAAATTTGAATCGGGCAAAAAAATCAGCTTTAATTTTGCCGCATTTTTCTTTGCACCCTATTGGTTCTTTTACAGAAAGCTTTACAAGGCCGGTGCATTCTTCCTTGTTGCGTTTGTAACCGCATCCATTCTGCTGTCAGGTCTGACAGGCCAGATTACCGCCGCGGTTGAAGAATACAGCATCAATGTCACCGAGCTTGGTGATGTTGAAAATATGACGGATGAGCAGCTTGAAGAAATTGCTCCCGAGATTGAAAAATATGCTTCGGAGCTGATTGCAAAAACCAGAAAGCCTCTGCTTATAACTACCGCCGTCACAGTAATTCTCCGTCTTATCTGCGCACTTATGGCAAACCGTCTTTACTACAAAAAAATCTTTGACGATCTCAGACTTATAAGCGAAACCGTTCAGGCAAGCCATATGAGACGGATGATGATTGCCCACAAGGGCGGTCTTGCACCGCTGGCATTTGCCGCAAGCCTTCTGGGCGAAACAATGCTCGTTAATGTTCTTTACTATACAGCAGACTTCATAAAAGAAATCATTTGATTTTGGAGGAGATTAATATGAAAGTAAGAAAAGCGATTATTCCTGCCGCAGGTCTCGGCACAAGAGTTCTTCCCGCATCAAAATCCGTACCCAAGGAGATGCTCAATATCGTTGATAAGCCTGCAATTCAGTATATTGTTGAAGAAGCTGTTGCCGCAGGTATTGAGGATATTCTTATCATCACAAACAGAGGCAAGGGTGCAATCGAGGACCATTTTGACCATTCATTTGAGCTTGAAGCAGGCCTTAAAGGCGTACCTTCAAAGGAAAAGCTTTATGAGGATGTTAAGGCTGTTGCAAACCTTGCAAACATATATTTCATCCGCCAGAAAGAAACAAAGGGTCTTGCCCACGCACTTCTCTGCGGTAAATCCTTTGTAGGCGACGAACCCTTTGCAGTTCTTTACGGTGACGATGTTATCGTTTCCGAAGACCCCGTTACCGCACAGCTTACCCGTTGCTACGAAAAATACGGTAAGGGCGTTGTAGGCGTAAATGAAGTTTCTGAGGAGCTTATCCGTCTTTACTGCACACTTGATGTTTCACCCATCGAGGGCGAAGACAGAGCAATGAACTGCACAAGAATCATTGAAAAGCCCACACCCGACCAGATTCTTTCTCTCTACGCTATTCTTGGCAGAATCGTTATGCCTCCCGAAACTTTTGACCTTATTGAAAAAGGTCTTGCCGCAACTCCCGAAGGCAAAGAATTCTATCTCACCGATGTTTTCACCGAGCTTGGTATGGCAGGCAAGCTTCTTGCTTACGACTTTGACGGCAAGCGTTACGATATGGGTAACAAGCTGGGCATTATGAAGGCAAACTGCGAGGTTGCACTTGACCACCCCGAAATCGGCGACGACTTCAAAGCATATCTCAAAGAACTTGTAAAAACCTTTTAAATAAAGATACCCCGTGTTTTTCACAAACACGGGGCTTTGTTTATCTTTTTTTCATTGTTGTAAGATTTTCGAATGAAACGATATAGCTTTCTGCGGTTGAATCGGTTCGGGGCGGATAATCCGTTGAAATTATCTGTGCTTCGCTTTCAAATGCCTGTTCACGGCGTTTTTCAGAAACAGAATTAAAATTATCCGCACGGGTACGGACAATCACCCTTTTCTCATTGATTTCATCACAGATTTCAAGAAGTTCTTCGGGTTTGTTGCAAAGAACAAAAGATGCGCAATCACGGTCAATATCTTTTTCCCTGAGCATGGGGAACATAGCCTGAGATTTTATTGAAGGGTCAAGGGCAATATATTTTTCGGTAACACTGCCTTCATGAAGAAGAACAAGTATTTTGCCCTGCATATCACTGATTTTGCACCAGTCATCCGCTGCTCTCATTTCGCCGAATGACGAATAGTCACGAAGCATATCCGCAGGTGTAAAAAGCTTTTCGCCAAGAGTTTCTCTCAGCACTTTGTCAAGCTCAACGGCATAATCAACACTGAAAGACTTCATATTTTTCATAGGCAAAAATGCACTTTTGGGTTCAATTATGATTGTTACGGGAAGATGGTCGGGGTTATTATCAGACCACATTGCAATCTCTTTTATACCCAATGCAAAGTCACTGCAATAAGTTGACATTTCAAAATAGGGGCTGTGCATACAGGTGAAGGAAACCTCACCGTCACGGTCAAAGGTTTCGATATCAATTTCAAGGCTGCGGATACCGCAGTTAAGCTGGTCCGTAGGAGTTTCACTCCAAAAGTCCGCCTTTTTGCCGTCATAAATGCCGAAGGTTATACCTGAAAGACTGCTGAAAAGCTTTTTTGTTTCGTCAAAAGCAGGTGCCTGATAGCTGTTATGCGTTGCAAGAAAGCTGACTTCGTTGAATTTCATTCCCGCTTTCAGCTCTTCTTCAAGGTTTCCGTCAAAAAATGAGGCTTCATCAACAGGCAGGATTTCACCGTTTTCATACGCCTGTTCAAGGGCTTCAATACGGTTTATCTGATTGATTTTATCTGTTTCAAACAGCTCCGTATTTATCGAAAGCACTGTAAAAAACGCCGTGATCAACGATATAATCGACGGGATAAATCCCACAATACGGCGGATAACTTCAATCATTTTTATCTCTCCTTTTTCCAAATCGGAATTATTATATCATTTTCTGACGAAAAAGCAAGAAAAAAATGACCTGCACGGAACGAACCGTGCAGGTCTTATTATTTAACTTATTTGTAAAGGGGACCGTAGGTTTCGCAAGCTCTGAAGTCTGCGCCTTCAAGATCCTTTGTGCCGAATGCACCCCAGCAAGCGGGACGGAAGATTTTCTCTTCGGGAACGTTGTGGAGAGCAACGGGAATGCGGAGCATTGATGCCATTGTAATGATATCTGCACCGATGTGGCCGTATGAAATAGCGCCGTGGTTTGCGCCCCAGTTGTTCATAAGGTCGTAAGCTGACTTGAAGGGGCCTTCGCCGTTGCATCTGGGTGCGAACCTTGTGCAGGGCCATGTGTAGTCTGTTCTCTTCCAGATTGTTTCCGATACTTCATCGGGAAGCTGAACGGTCCAGCCTTCTGCAATCTGAAGAACGGGGCCGAGACCCTTAACAAGGTTAAGACGGATCATTGTTGCAGGCATTTCAGCTCTGGTAAGGAAGCGTGATGAATATCCGCCGCCTCTGAAATAGCCGTTGTCTGCTGCGTTCCAGGTTGTTGCCTCAAGAATCTTGTCTGCATCTTCTTCGGTAACGTTGTACCACTCTTTGATGATGCCGTTGCCGTTTTCATCCTTTGCTTCGCCGCAAGCGTCAAGGCAGCAGGCACCTGAGTTGATAAGGTGGATGAAGCCGTCTGCTTCCTTTGCCTTACCTTCGATATCGTAGCCTGTTACTCTCTTAACAGCGTTACCGCTCCAATATGTACGAACGTCTGCAAACATCTGGGGTCTGTTTGTGAGAAGCTTCATAAACAGCATACCGATGCCGTTGAGAACGTCATTTTCTGTTGCAAGGATGTAGGGCTCTCTTACACCTTCCCAATCAAATGAGGTGTTGAGAAGTGCTTCTGCAAAGTCAGCGTTGGGATAGAAGTCTGTCCACTGTCTCTGACCCTGGAAACCTGCGGCAATAGCATTGTGGCCAAACATTTCTTCTTCGCAGCCTGCGGGAAGATTTTCGTTGCCGTTCATAAGGTCTTTGATGATGCACATCATCTTAACAACGAATTCCCAATCCTTTTCTTTCTCTTCGTCGCTCTTTCTTACGAATTCGGGGTTCTTGTCAAAGCCTTCCTTACACTTTGCCTTAGTCCATGCAAGTGCCTTCTGATATTCAGCTTCGTCATAGATGCCCTCTGTCATTCGGCGGATGATTTCAACCTCGTCAACGGATTCAACACGGAGACCGAGATATTCTTCAAGGAAATCGGGGTCGATTGATGAACCTGCGATACCCATACAGATTGAGCCGATCTGAAGGTAGCTCTTGCCTCTCATTGTTGCAACCGCAACAGCTGAGCGTGCGAAACGGAGAAGCTTTTCTTTAACATCGTCGGGAACTGTTGTATCATCAGCATCCTGAACCTCATGGCCGTAGATACCGAATGCGGGGAGACCCTTCTGTGCATGAGCTGCAAGAACTGATGCAAGGTAAACTGCACCGGGTCTTTCGGTAGCATTGAAGCCCCATACGCCCTTGATTGTTGTGGGGTCCATATCCATTGTTTCGGAGCCGTAGCACCAGCAGGGAGTAACGGAAAGGGTGATGTCAACGCCTTCCTTCTTGAACTTTGCTGCACAGGCTGCTGCCTCTGCAACACGGCCGATTGTTGTGTCAGCGATAACAACCTTTACGGGTTCGCCGTTTGAGTAGCAGAGATTCTCCTCAAACAGAGCCTTTGCTGTTTTTGCCATGTTCATTGTCTGCTCCTCAAGGGATTCTCTTACCTTTAGGGGTCCTCTTCTTCCGTCGATGACGGGGCGAATACCGATAACGGGATAATCGCCGATAAGTCTGCTTTTTGCCATTGTAATCTTCCTTTCTATTTGGATGAATTTATTTTATTACTTTTTTGAATCTCTCGTATGCCTCTGCCCAGGCTTCAGCATTTTCGGGAGAATATTCCACGGTTTTTTCGCTTGCTTTTATAACCTTTCTTGCCTGCTCAATGCTTTCAAGCGCACCGCAGGAAAGAAGCTGAACGGCAATATTGCCCAGAACGGTTGCCTCAATGGGGCCAGCCACAACTCTGCGGTTGCAGGATGATGCTGTCATCTGACAAAGGAGTGTATCCTTTGTGCCGCCGCCGATAACATGAATTGCAGGGTAGGTCTTACCCGTGCAGTCTTCAAGATTTTCAAGGGTCAGGCGGTATTTCATTGCAAGGCTTTCGTAAATGCAACGCATAACCTCGCCCACGCTTTCGGGAACGGGCTGACCTGTCTTTTTGCAGTAATCACGGACGCGCTGAGGGATGTTGCCGTGTGCCACAAACTCAGGTGCATCGGGGTCGATGAAGCACTTGAAGGGTTCTGCCGCAAGGGCAAGCTTTTCAAGGTCTGCATATGAATAGTCACTGCCGTGTCTGTTCCAGTGACGGCGGCTTTCCTGAATAAGCCACAGTCCGATAATATTTTTAAGGAAACCCACGGTTGCACCGTAGCCGCCTTCGTTGGTAACATTCATTGCAACGGATTTCTCGTTGACGATAGGCTCATCAAGCTCCGTACCGAAAAGTGACCAGGTTCCGCTTGAAAGGAAGGCAAAATCCTTGCTTTCCGCAGGAACGGCGGTCAGTGCGCTCTGTGTATCGTGACCGCAGACGCTGATAACATCAACCTCGTCAATGCCGCATTCCTCGCAGATATCCTTGCGTACCTTGCCCAGAATACTGCCCGAAGGCTTGATTTCGCCAAGCAGACGTGAGGGGATTCCGAGCCTGTCAAGAATACCCGTTGCCCAGCCCTTTGTTTTGATATCAACCATCTGTGAGGTGGTTGCGATTGAATATTCAGTTGTCATTTTGCCCGTCAGCATATATCCGAAAAGGTCAGGCATAAAGAGAAGTCTGTCTGCCCTTTCAAGAATGTGGGGACGGTATTTTTTCAGTGCATAAAGCTGATAAACAGTGTTAAGCTCCATGAACTGAATGCCCGTTGCGCCGTAAAATTCTTCGTTGGGAACGGTTTTTGCACATTCCTCAATAAGACCCACGGTTCTTTCGTCACGGTAGTGAACGGGGTTTTCAAGCAGGCAACCGAATTCGTCAATCAGACCGAAGTCAACACCCCAGGTGTCAATGCCGATGCTGTCAAATCCGCCTGCAAGCTTTGCTTTGACGATGCCCTGCTTGATGTCATAGAAAAGACGCAGAACATCCCAATACATTGTATTTCCCACTTTTACGGGATCATTGGAAAAACGGTGAACTTCCTCAAGGGAGATTTTTTCGCCGTCAAAACTGCCGACGATGGCTCTGCCGCTTGAAGCACCGAAGTCAATGGCTAATACTCTTTTTTCCATTACTGAATTACAACACCTTTTTTGAGAATAATGTTTGCATAAATTGCTGTTTCGCCTGTTGCGATAACCGCATAAGCCTTCTTTGCTCTGTCATAGAATGCAAAACGCTCAACAAGCTCAATATTTTTATCGCCTTCTTCAGCAGTGATTGTCTTTTTATAGTCGCTCCAGATGGGAGGAGGATTTGAAGCATCGCCGTTATCCATAAGTGCAACGGGAGCGTCAACATAGGTGTCAAGAGGCATAAGTTTAAGGATAGCGGCAAGGATTTCGTCAACACCGTGGCCGTCAAGGCGCACAAGACGCTGTGCAATTGATGCCGAGGGGAAGTTGCCGTCGCCGATAACGATTTCGTCGCCGTGACCCATTTCCATAAGAATTTTAAGAAGTTCGGGTGAAATGATGGGAGAGATGTTTTTAAGCATAGTGATTTATCCTTTCTTTATTACATAGTTGCATACATACTGTACATATTGCTGTAAATGCCGCCCTTTTCCATAAGCTCCGAGTGGCTTCCCTGCTCTGCAATGCCTTCTTCAGTAAGCACTACAATTTCATCTGCATTGCGGATTGTTGTAAGTCTGTGAGCAATGGTCAGGGTTGTTCTGCCCTTTGCAAGGCGTTCAAGGGATTCCTGCACAAGCTTTTCGCTTTCGTTATCCAGTGCGGAGGTTGCCTCATCAAGCAGCAGAATGGGCGGATTTTTAAGGAATACACGGGCAATTGAAATTCTCTGCTTCTGTCCGCCCGAAAGCTTTACGCCACGCTCGCCTACATAGGTATCGTAGCCGTCGGGCAGTGCGCTTATGAAATCGTGTGCACCCGCTTTTTTTGCAGCTTCAACAATTTCCTCATCCGTTGCATCGGATTTGCCATAAATAAGGTTATCACGGATTGTGCCCGAGAAAAGGTAAACATCCTGAGCAACAACGCCGATGTTGGAGCGGAGTGAGCGCAGGGTAATATCCTTGATGTTTTTGCCGTCAAGCAGAATTTCGCCGCTTTCCGCCTCATAAAAACGTGGGATAAGGTTGCAAAGGGTTGTTTTACCGCCGCCGCTGGGACCCACAAGGGCAACATTGCCGCCCTTTCTGATGTGCAGATTGAGGTGATTAAGGATTTCCCTTTCGCCCTTTACATAGCTGAACGAAACATCTTTAAACTCGATTTCGCCCTGAGCCTCGCCGATATCCTCGGCATTTTCGCTGTCTGCAATATCGGGCTTTTCTTCCATAATTTCCGCAAAACGCTCAACACCCGTAATACCGCGGCTGAACTGCTCGCTGAAATCAACGATTGTTCTTATTGAACCCAGAAGTGTTGAAATAAGCAGAAGGCTTGCGGCAAAATCGCCTGCGGTGGTTATGCCTTCACGCATAAGAATTGCACCGATTGCAACAACAACTATATATGTAATACCGTCAATAAACTTAACGGTTGCGTGAAATTTTGACATATAACCGTGGCTTCTGTTTCTGATTACCACATACTGCTCGTTACCCTTTGCGAACTTTTCCTTTTCAACCTTTTCGTTGGTGAAGGAGCGTACCACACGGACACCCAGCAGACTATCCTCGATTCTTGCGTTGATTTCGCCTGCCTGATGCCTGCCCTGCTTGAAGGTATCACGCATTTTTGTGCGTGATTTCTTGGTGAAAATTATCATAAAGGGCATAAGGATAAATATTGCAAGGGCAAAGCGGATATCCATAGAAGCAAAAATAATGAAGCTTGCAAGGAATTTCACCACTGTCATAAGCACCATTTCGGGGAAGTGGTGTGCCCATTCCGCAACATCGAAAAGGTCTGAGGTCATGCGGCTCATAAGCTGACCTACCTTTGTGTTGTCAAAAAAGGTGAAGGAAAGAGTCTGCAAATGGTCAAACATATCCTCACGCATTGCATTTTCGATTTTTGTGCCCATTTTGTGACCCCAGAAGGACTGGCAGTAGCTTGAAATGCTGTCAATTCCTCTGAGCGCTATGTAAGCGGCGCAAATCTGAAAAATCAGAATGTTTGTAAGCCCTGCGGGGTCATTGACACCCGTGTCCGTGATTCTTCTGACAACAAGGGGAAGAATGATTTCACACGCTGCCGAAATCAGTGCACAGGCAAGAACCACAAGCTCAGTGCCCAGATGTTTTTTCAGGTAAGGAAAAAAACGTTTGATGAGTGCAACATTCTTTTGGGTATTGCCTTTTCTTTCTTTTTTCTCTTTCATAATCGTTTCCTCTTCCGATACAGTCTGACTGCATATATATACAGTATATATTATGTAACAAATTTTATTGTTTGTAAAGTGTTTTGACAAGAAAAATGCTGTTTGACATTTGTTTTTTTCTTTGATAGAATGAAAAGCAAGGAGGAGATATATATGAAAAAATTTATCGCACTTATACTCGCCGCCGCAATGCTTTTAAGCTGCGGTATCACATCCTTTGCAGCCTTTGACGATAAGTCACTGACCCAAGAGGAATGGAACGAAGTTTACGCAAACCTTCGCGACGAAAACACTCTGCCTATTCTTTGTGTGGGCGCAGACCAGACTCAGCTCAACATCTGCTGGCACGCCGCAAAAGATAAGGCACAGCCCAAGGTAAGGCTTGCAAAAAATGCGGCAATGACGGATTATGTTGAATTCACAGGCGAAACAACTCCCGCAGAAAACGACGAACAGCTTGTCTGCCGTGTCACAATGACGGGTATTGAAGAAAACACAACTTATTATTATCAGTGGCTGAGCGAAAACGGCTGGAGCGAGCCTTATAAGTATGAATCAAAAGGCTTCGACAGCTACAAAATGATGCTTATCGGTGATATTCAGATTGGCGGACAGTCAACGGATAACCCCGAAGAGCAGTCAAGAATCGGTTATGTATGGCAGAGCGTGCTTGATGAGGCACTTTCAAAGAATCCCGATATCAGCTTCCTGCTTTCACCCGGCGACAACACCTCAACCGGCAATGCCGCCGACGAATGGCAGACCCTGCTTATGCCTGAATACACAAGAAGCCTTCCCATGGCTCTTGCAATCGGCAACCACGATAAAAAGGGCATGATGTACGATTATTACACCCATATGCCCAACGAATATTTCGGCAAGTATTTTACCGGTCTTGACAGAGATTTCTGGTTCCGCTACGGTGACGTACTTTCCCTTGTTTTTTACGCCTGCTCAGGCTCTGCCGCAGACCACAGAGCAATGGCAGAGGAAGCTGTCAAAGCAAATCCCGATGCGAAATGGCGTATCGGCGTTATGCATCAGGGTCTTTATGCACCCGGCATTGCCGCCCTTGAACCCGAAACGGGAATTCTCCTCAATGCGGTTTTCCAGCCCATATTCACCATGTATGACCTTGATATTGTTTTCACCGGTCATACTCATATGCAGGGACGCAGCCATTTCATCAGCAACGGCATTGTAGTGGGCAAAGCCGAAAGCGGCAAGACCTACACCGATCCCAACGGTATTATTTATCTTAACACAAACGCCTGCTGTGACCAGGGTTCAATGGAAGGTATGAGCGATTGGCCTCACACAGCATATGCATTTGAGAATGCTGATGTTACCACATACTCAACAGTTGAATTTACGGATTCAACAATGGCAATCAAAACATTCAGAGGCGACAACAGCGAGCTTCTTGACAGCATCACCATTGAAAAAACCAAGGATTTCAAGGCAAAACCCATCAGCACATTTATCCGTTCAGCACTTTACAAGGTTGTTGAGCTTTTCGGACTCGTGTATATGAAAATAGACGAGGTTGTTGTTGCAATCAGAGGCGGACATTTTTAATCCGTAATTAAAGATACAGGGCTGAATTCATTTAAAAATCCCTGTGACTCACTTCGGCGGGTCACAGAGATTTATTTTTTTGTTGCGTGCAGAGCTTTTCCGAACGTTCAAAAATTCATGGGTTTTATTTACTTTTCCGGATGTGTATGATAATATTAAAACAACAAAACAAAGGAGCAACTCTTATGAAAAACAGTGAAATAAACATCCGTGACCCGTTTGTTATTTATGAAAACGGAAAATATTATATGTACGGAACGAGAGCGAAAAATTTCGGCATAAAGACAGGCGGTTTTGATGTTTATGTTTCAACCGATCTTGAAAACTGGAACGAACCGCATGAATGCTTCAACTCGGAACTGCACGGTATGAATTACGAGGTCAACTGGGCACCCGAAGTCCACAAATACAAAGATGAATATTTCATGTTTGCAACATTTACAAGGGAAAACAACAAACTGAGAGGTACATTTATTCTGAAAGCAGATAATCCCCTCGGACCCTTTGTTCCCCACAGCAAAGGTGTTGTAACACCCGAAGAATGGGAATGTCTTGACGGTACGCTTTATATTGACCGTGACGGCAAGCCGTATATTGTATTCTGTCACGAGCATACACAGATTATTGACGGTACTATTTGTTATGCACCTTTAAGCGATGACCTGACCGAGAGAACCGGCGAAGCATTTACCCTGTTCAAAGCATCCGAACCTTATTGGGCAGATGAAATCAAGAACGAAAAAGAACACAAAATAACCGACGGACCTTTTATGTACCGCACAAAAACAGACGAGCTTTTGATGCTGTGGTCGACCTTTATCAAAGGTAAATATGCGGAATGCCTTGTTAAATTCAATGACGGGGAACTGGGTATGAATTTTGAACACCTTGCCCCTCTTATTGATGATGACGGCGGTCACGGTATGATTTTCAGCGGTTGTGATAAGCTGTATTTAACATTCCACTCTCCAAACCAATCGGGGTTTGAAAAACCTTGTTTCATTGAAATTGAAGATAACGGAAACACAATTTCCACAAAGTAAATTTAAAAAACCGCTCCGATTTTTCGGAGCGGTTCTGCTTTTATCAGTCGTTGTTGTTTTCTCTTCTCTGTCTGTTGCCTCTGTCGCCGCGGAAATCTCTTCTGGGCTTTCTGGGAGCATCTGAAACAGTGTTTTCGGGAACAAGACCCTCAACCTCGA
>JAZSHU010000045.1:0-131666 GCA_045533455.1 Acutalibacteraceae bacterium
CAAGAAAAGATAAGAATTGACCAGAGGCGGACAGAATCCGCGATGAGCTCAAGGCAATGGGTATGCTGCTTGAAGATACAGCTCAGGGCGTTAAGTGGCACAGAGAATAATATTTTAAAGCATATTGCCGCATCGGAATCCTTTCGATGCGGCTTTTTTGTATAAGTTGATGAAATTCTATTTATAATTAAAATATTTAAAATAATGCTTGCAATTCTTGGAATATTGTGATATAATTCTCGAGCAAATCACACGCAAAGCTATTCTTATTATTAGTGCGGAAGTCAAAATCCGTTGTAATATCAGGCTTTGCGGCGGTTCGTATCTGACATGATACAAAATTTAACTTAGGAGGAAAATCAAATGTCAGTAGTATCAATGAAGCAGTTGCTTGAAGCAGGTGTTCATTTCGGACACCAGACCAGAAGATGGAACCCCAAAATGGCTGAGTACATCTTCACAGAACGTAACGGCATCTACATCATCGACCTTCAGAAGACAGTTAAGAAGCTCGAAGAAGCCTATATGTTCATCCGTGAAATCGCTGCAGACGGCGGCGAAGTACTTTTTGTAGGTACAAAGAAGCAGGCTCAGGATTCAGTTAAGGAAGAAGCAATCCGTTGCGGTATGCCCTTCGTAAATGCACGTTGGCTCGGCGGTATGCTCACAAACTTCAACACAATTCAGAAGAGAATCAAGAGACTTGCACAGCTCAAGGCTATGGAAGCTGACGGTACTTTCGATCTTCTTCCCAAGAAGGAAGTTACAAAGCTTAACCTTGAAATTGAAAAGCTCGAAAAGTTCATGGGCGGCATCACAGAAATGAAGAAGCAGCCCGCAGCTATGTTTATAGTAGACCCCCGCAAAGAAAGAATTGCTGTTCTTGAAGCAAAGAAGCTCGGTATCCCCATCGTTGCTATCGTAGATACAAACTGCGATCCCGACGAAGTTGATTACGTAATCCCCGGTAACGACGACGCTATCCGTGCTGTTAAGCTTATCGCAGGCGCAATGGCAGATGCAGTTATCGAAGGCAGACAGGGCGAGCAGTCAGCTCCCGAAGCAGCAGAAGCATCAGAGGAGGAATAATACAATGGCAGCATTTACAGCTAAAGATGTTCAGGCTCTCAGAGAAAAGACAAACGTTGGTATGATGGATTGCAAAAAGGCACTCTCAGAAGCTGACGGTGATATGGATAAGGCAATAGAAATCCTTCGTGAGAAGGGTCTTGCAACAGCAGCAAAGAAGGCAAGCAGAGTTGCAGCAGAAGGCGTTATCGGTCTTTATTCAGACGGTTCAGCATCAGCTCTTGTTGAGCTTAACTGCGAAACAGACTTCGTAGGCAACGGCCCCGAGTTCAAGGCTCTTGCAAATCAGATTGCTAAGACTGTTGTTGAAGCTAAGCCCGCTGATCTTGATGCACTTCTTGCAACAACAATTTCAGAAGGCAGCGTTTCAGTTGCAGATGCAATTCAGGAACTCTTCCTTAAAATCCGCGAAAACCTTAAGCTTCGCCGTTTTGTACTTGTTGAAGGTACAGCTGTTTCATACATCCACGGCGGCGGTTCAGTTGGCGTACTTGTAAGCTTTGATACAAATGCTGCTGATAACGACGAGTTTGTTGCTATGGGTAAGAACATCGCAATGCAGGTTGGAGCTATGAGCCCCGAATATCTCAGCAAGGAAGATATTTCAGCAGATGAGCTTGCAAAGATGAAGTCAATCACAATTGACAGCTCACTCAACAAGCCCGAATCACTTCCCAAGCCCATTCTCAGAAAGCTCTTTGAAAAGGCTGTCAGCGAGAAGCTTTTCAGCGATGAAGATATCGCTGCTTACGAAGAGCAGAAGAACAACAACTTCCTCTTCAACTTCCTTTCAAAGGAAGCAGTTGCAACTCTTGCACAGCTTGCAGTAGCAGGTAAAGAAGAGTTTGTAAACGATAAGATTTTTGCAGGCGCAGTTGAGGGCCGTATCAAGAAGCAGCTCAAGGAAATCTGCCTTCTTGACCAGACCTTCGTTCGTTCAGACCTCTTTGACGGTACAGTAAGCGGTTATGTTGCAAATGTTGCAAAGACAATCGGTGCTGACATCAAGGTTACAGGTTTTGTGCGTCTTGCAAAGGGTGAAGGTATCGAAAAGAAAGAAGATAACTTCGCAGCAGAAGTTGCAAGCATGATGAACAACTAATTAAATATTTTTACGGCTGTTACCAAAAGGTAGCAGCCGTTTTTCTTTTGGTTGTATTTTTTTGATTTTACCGCAAATACTGTTATTACTAAACAGTAAAGGAGAATTGAAATGGCAAATCTTACTGCAAAAGAGCTTTCTGCTATTGAAGATCAGCTTAACTGCGAGCAGATGCTTATCAAAAAATATAAGGCATATGCTCAGGTTGCAACTGACCCTCAGATTAAATCGACCTGTGAACAGCTTGCAAATCAGCACAAGCAGCACTACAACACACTTATGGGACACTTATATTAACGGGGGATTATATTATGATGAATATGGATGCCGGCTTCACAGATAAAGAAATTATGGATGATATTCTTTCGTCGCAGAAGCATATTACCGATGTTTACAATACTTTCTCAAATGAATGCACAAATCAGCAGCTTCAGACGGATATGCTCAATATCCTTAAAGAGGAGCATACAATTCAGTTCAGTGTTTTCGGCGAAATGCAGAAAAGAGGTTGGTACAGCCCATCTGCCGCAGAAACACAGATGATTGACCAAACAAAAACAAAATACGAAAATATGGCTTCTCAGCTTTGAATGCATGCGGCATCTGTTATATACGGATGTCGCTTGATTTTTATATAAAAAAATAATAAAAATTTTTAAAAAGGGTTGGAAAATTATCGGATATGCTTTATAATAACTATAATATGGGTTTGTGCGTTAAGATTAAACCCGTAATATAAGGAGAATGTTATGAGTAGTAAATATTCCGTTTCTCTTGAAAAGGTTGTAAAGGACCTTTCGTTTCAGGTGATATATACACCTAAGGATATTGCAGATATTTATATTACCGCTCAGGATGTTAACCGTCCCGGACTTATCCTTACGGGTTTTGAAGATTATTTTGATCCTGCAAGAATTCAGTTTTTCGGTCTGACGGAGCTTGAATATTTTAAAAGCCTGAGCAAAGAAGCTTTTCTTGAATGTCTTGAAAGATTCTTCTCAAAACGTCCTGTTGCTATTGTTGTAACACGGGATCTTAAATGCGGGAAGAGATTTTTGAGCTTTGCCGAAAAATATGAGGTTCCCGTTCTCAGCACATCCGAATCCACATCGGGTTCAATGGCTGCTGCAATATCTTATCTCGGCGTTGAACTTGCTCAACGAATTACACGCCATGGTGTTCTGGTCGAGGTTTACGGTGAAGGTGTACTTATTCTCGGTGACAGCGGTGTCGGTAAAAGTGAAACCGCACTTGAACTTATTAAAAGGGGACACAGACTTATTGCGGACGATGCTGTTGAAATCCGCAGAGTTTCCAACAAAACACTTGTTGGTTCCGCACCCGATAATATCCGCCACTTTATCGAACTCAGAGGTGTGGGTGTACTTAATGCAAGACGCCTTTTCGGTATGGGCGCCGTTAAGATGACCGAAAAAGTTGATATGGTTGTTCAGCTTGAACCTTGGGACAGCGAGAAGGTTTACGACAGACTGGGCCTTGACAATGAATATACGGAAATACTTGATATAAAAGTACCCGTAACAACTGTTCCCGTAAAGCCCGGCAGAAATCTTTCGATTATTATAGAAGCTGCCGCAATGAACAACAGACAAAAGAAAATGGGCTATAATGCCGCAAGAGAGCTTCTGCATAGTCTTGGTATGACGGATGATGTTATACCTGCTCAGCAGGAACTTGAAGTATGGCATAATTTTTAATAATTAAGGATAATATTTTTTGGAGGTAATAAAATATGTATAGAATCGGTGTTGACCTTGGCGGTACAAATATTGCTGTAGGTGTTGTAAATGAAGAACTTAAAATCATCGGCAGAGGCAAAGTGAAAACAAGATGCCCCAGACCTGCCGCTGAAATTTTTGATGATATTGCAGTTGCAGTTGAAATGGCTGTAAAAGATGCAGGTATATCAATGGACGAAGTTGTTTCGGTTGGTGTCGGCACTCCCGGCTCGGTAAATAAGAACAACGGCTATATTGAATTTGCAAATAATCTTGGTTTTGACCAGGTGCCTGCAAAGGAAATGCTTGAAGAAAGAATCGGTAAGACCGTATACCTTGATAACGATGCAAACTGTGCGGCTCTCGGTGAGGCTATTGCAGGTGTAGGTAAGGGTGTCGGCAATTTTGTTGCAGTTACTCTCGGCACAGGTGTAGGCAGCGGTATTATTGTTAACGGTAAAATTGTCAGCGGCGTCAACTATGCCGGCGGTGAAATGGGTCATACCGTTATTATGGTTAACGGCAAACAGTGTAACTGCGGCAGAAAGGGCTGCTGGGAACAGTATGCTTCAGCAACTGCACTTATTTCACAGACAAAAGAAGCAATGCTTGATGATAAAGAAAGCAAAATGTGGCAGCTTGTAAACGGCAATATTGATGCAGCAAGCGGAAGAACAGCGTTTGATGCAATGCGTCTTGGTGATGAAACTGCAAAAAAAGTTGTTGATAACTACATCTACTATGTAGCAGTTGGTGTTATCAATATTATCAATACCTTCCAGCCTGAATTTGTTTGCATCGGCGGCGGTATCAGCCATGAAGGTGAAACTCTTCTCGCACCTATCAGAAAGCACGTTGAGGATGAAAGATATACCGTACATTCTTCAACTCAGTCCAAAATTGTTGCTGCTGAGCTTGGTAACGATGCGGGTATCTTTGGCGCTGCACTTCTTGATGAATAAATCAAATTTACGGAGGCAATAATGAACTCATATAGCGGATTTTGCGCACTGTGTGATGAAATTAAATGTGAATATTCTGTTGATGTGCCGCTGAGGGACTATACGAGTTTTAAAATCGGCGGTAATGCCGATGTGATTGTTTTTCCTGATACGGAAGAGAAGCTTGTTTCCGTAACGGAGTATGCAAATAATAACGCAATCCGTGTTTTGGTTATAGGTAAAGGCAGCAATCTTCTTGTCAGTGACAACGGTTTCAGAGGAATTGTTATCAATACCTGTAAGATGGATAAAATTGAACTTGTTGACGAAACAACAATTTACTGCGAATGCGGTGCGTCACTGTCGCGTCTTTGCCGTTTTGCACTTGAAAACTCTCTTACCGGGCTTGAATTTGCATTTGGCATACCCGGTACGGCAGGTGGTGCGGCATATATGAATGCAGGCGCATACGGCGGTGAAATGAAAGATGTTCTCGTATCCTGCACACACATCAATCCTTACGGTAAGATCGGTGAATTCAAGGGTGATGAGCTTGATCTGAAATACCGTCACAGTGCATATTCCGACAGTGAATATATTATTTTATCCTTAACTCTTGTGCTTGAAAAAGGTGACAAAGGCGATATAAAAGCAAAAATGGATGACCTTATGTCAAGACGAAAGGATAAACAGCCTCTTGAATATCCCAGTGCAGGCAGTACATTCAAACGCCCCGAGGGTTATTTTGCAGGTGCTCTTATTGAACAGTGTGGTCTGAAAGGATATGCATCGGGCGGCGCTCAGGTAAGTGAAAAGCACGCAGGTTTTGTAATAAACAGAGGCGGCGCTACCGCAGAAGATGTGATGAATGTTATTAATCACTGTAAAAAATCGGTTCTGGAGCAAACAGGTGTTGAACTTGAACCCGAAGTTAAAATTATTGGGCAGGAGGGGATTTGATTGTCGTTTTCGTCAGATGTAAAAAGTGATATTTCAAAGCTTGAAAATCTTTCCCCCTGTTGCCAGCACGCACAAGTCTACGGGCTTGTGCTTTTTGCTCATTTTTCAAAATATAATTTCTCCATTACAACTGAAAATCAGGATGTGTTTTCTTTATATCTTTCGTATCTGAAAGACTACTGTGGAGTTGAACCCACGATAAGTGAAAGCGGTACGAAAAAAATGACCGCTTATCTGAGAACAGATGATGAAAAAGAAAAGGTTTTTGATAAATTCGGTCATACACTCAAGGAGCCGACTCTGAGGCTTAACCGAGCCAATATTTCCGACGAATGCTGTGCAGGCGCATTTCTCAGAGGAGTTTTTCTTTCTTGCGGTACGGTAACCGCACCCGAGAGAGGATATCATCTTGAGTTTGTTGTGCCTTATAAACGCCTTTCTAGCGATTTGATGAAGTTTATGGATGAACTCAATCTTAACCCCAAATACATAGTCAGAAAAGGTAACCATGTTATTTATTTTAAAGACAGTGAGAGCATAGAGGATATTCTTGCCATTATCGGTGCTCAAGAGGCATCGCTCTATGTTATGGGAATCAAAATTGAAAAAGATGTAATTAATAAGGTTAACCGTAAACTCAATTTTGAAATGTCAAATATCAGCAAAACGGTTGAGGCGGCGAATGCCCATATAGCAGCTATTGAGTATATTGAAGAAAAAAAGGGTCTCTCATTTTTACCCGATGTGCTTCAGAAAATCGCAAGATTGCGAGTAGAAAACCGCGAAGCAAGCCTCAGTGAGCTGGGTAAGCTTTTGGACGAGCCAATATCACGCTCGGGTATAAATCACAGACTAAACAGAATTGTTCAGATTGCCGATAATCTTAAAAACGGAGAAAAATAATGTCTTTTACACATTTACATGTTCACAGTGAATACAGTCTGCTTGACGGTGCTTGCAGAATTGAACCTATGCTTGATAAAATCAAAAGTATGGGTCAGACATCTGTTGCCATAACAGACCACGGTGTAATGTATGGTGTAATTGATTTCTATAAAGCCGCACTTGCAAAAGGTATCAAGCCTGTTATCGGATGTGAGGTTTATGTTGCACCAAGATCAAGGTTTGACAAGGTTCACGGAATAGACAGTGAAAGATACCATCTGGTTCTTCTTTGTAAAAATAATGAAGGCTATAAAAACCTTATAAAGCTTGTTTCTGAAGGATGGGTTAACGGCTTTTACACCAAACCAAGGGTGGACAAGGATATTCTTGAAAAATATCACGAAGGTCTTATTGCACTTTCAGGCTGTCTTGCAGGCGAAGTAGCAAAGGCACTGCAACAGGGTGACTACGACGAGGCAAAAAGAGTTGCCGAGTGGTACCGTGATACCTTTGGTGAAGGCAATTATTATATTGAAATTCAGAACCACGGTCTTGATGAACAGCTTCGTATAAATCCGGAGCTTATAAGACTTTCCAAAGAGCTTGGAATTCCGCTTGCAGCAACAAATGATGCTCATTATGTTGATAAAAGCGATGCCAAAATGCAGCAGGTACTTATCTGCATACAGACAAATCATACGGTTGGTGAAGACACAGGTCTTGAATTCGGAACATCGGAGTTTTATCTTAAAAGTGAAGCTGAAATGCTTGATGCATTTCCACAATGCCCCGAAGCTGTTGAAAATACTGCCGGAATTGCAGAAAGGTGCAATGTAGAGTTTGAATTCGGTAAAACAAAGCTTCCTCATTTTGATGTGCCTGAAGGATACGGACATTTTGAATGGTTTTCACACCTTTGCCGCAAAGGTCTTGTTGAAAGATACGGCGAAAATCCTCCTGCAGAATATGTGGACAGGCTTAATTACGAGCTTGAAGTTATAAACAAAATGGGCTATGTAGATTATTATCTCATAGTTCATGATTTTATAAGACACGCAAAAGAAGAAGGTATTCCCGTCGGACCCGGCAGAGGCTCGGGTGCTGCAAGTATCTGTGCTTATTGCATAGGTATAACCGGAATCGACCCTATGAAATATAATCTTCTTTTTGAACGTTTCCTTAATCCCGAGCGAGTCAGTATGCCCGACTTTGATGTTGACTTTTGCTTCGAGAGAAGGAGCGAAGTGATTGATTATGTTATTGAAAAATATGGTTCAGACCATGTTGCTCAGATTGTAACATTCGGTACTCTTGCCGCAAAAGCTGCAATACGCGACGTAGGCAGAGCATTGGGGATGCCTTATTCGACGGTTGATAATATTGCAAAACAGGTTCCGAATGAACTTAATATCACCATTGACAGAGCTTTGAAGCGTTCAACCGAGTTTAAATCTTTATACGAGAATGATGATGAGGCACGGGAGCTTATTGATATGGCAAAGAAGGTTGAAGGTATGCCCAGGCATGCTTCGACTCATGCGGCGGGTGTTGTTATTACACATGACCCTGTTGTGTCATATGTTCCTCTTGCAAGAAATGACGAGGCGATTGTTACACAGTTTCCCATGACGACTCTCGAAAACCTCGGTTTGCTTAAAATGGATTTCCTTGGGCTGAGGACTCTTACGGTTATTAAATCTGCCGAAAAGCTTATCCGCAAATCTGTTCCTGACTTTTGTATTGATAATATCGATATAGAAGATAAGGATGTATTTGAAATGATGTGTTCTGCACAGACTGAAGGTGTTTTTCAGTTTGAATCTGCAGGAATGCGAAGTGTGCTTTCACAGCTTAAGCCTGAAAGTCTTGAAGATCTGATTGCGGTTATATCCCTTTACAGACCCGGACCCATGGATTCCATACCAACTTATATTGAAAACCGTCATAATCCTCATAAAATCACATATAAAACGCCTGAACTCAAAAGCATACTTGATGTTACCTACGGATGTATGGTTTATCAGGAACAGGTAATGCAGATTTGCCGCGAGCTTGCAGGTTATTCATACGGCAGAGCTGATATTGTACGCCGTGCAATGAGTAAAAAGAAGCACGATGTAATGCTTAAAGAGCGTGATAATTTTGTTTACGGTATAGTTGACGATAATGGAAATGTTGTCTGTGAAGGTGCCGTAAGGCGTGGAATTGACGAGAAAACGGCAAACGAAATATTTGATGAAATGATGTCGTTTGCTTCTTATGCGTTCAACAAAGCACACGCCGCAGCTTATGCTTACGTTGCATATCAGACAGCGTGGCTTAAATGTCATTATCCCTGCGAGTTTCTTGCAGCTTTGCTTACAAGCTTTCTTGACAATACAAATAAGGTTGTTCAGTATATCAGCGAATGTTCCAGACTTGGTATAAAAATTCTTCCGCCCGATATTAATCGAAGCTCCGAATCTTTCGAGGTTTCTGACGGTAATATCCATTTCAGTCTGCTTGCAGTAAAAAATCTTGGCAGAAATTTCATAAAAAGAATGACCGTTGAAAGAGAATTAAACGGCAGATTCATTGATTTTTATGATTTCTGCAGAAGAATGCACGGCAGGGATTTTAACCGCAGAGCTATTGAGAGCCTTATTAAGTGCGGTGCGTTTGACGGCTTGGGCGCAAACAGAAATCAGATGATAACCGTAACCGATAAAATTATTGAAGAGCTTGACAGTGCGAAAAACCGCAATGTTGAAGGTCAGCTCGGTTTTGGTGATCTGGTGAATTCAACGGATGCACCTGCACCTGCTGTAACATTTACCTATCCCGATGTTGATGAATACCCCAATGAAACTCTTTTAAAATATGAAAAAGAGGTTTCTGGTATGTATCTTTCAGGTCATCCTATGGCAAGATACAGAAGTGTTTCAGCGGCACTTAAATGTGCAAAAATATCCGATATAATCGGTGAAGAAGCGGTATATAAGGATAATGACAAGGTAAAGGTACTCGGTCTTATCGGTTCGCTTAAAAGAAAAATTACCAAAAATGATTCTACAATGGCCTTTGTAAATCTTGAAGATACTTACGGAAGTGTTGAAGTTATTGTTTTTCCGAAAACACTTACCGAAAATCCTTCTTTATTTTATGAAGGCAACATAGTTCTTCTTTGCGGCAGAATAAGTATGCGTGAGGATGAAGACACTAAAATTGTGTGTGAATCCGTTGAACCCTGTCCGTCTGAAAATTCTGTTACGGAAAACAAGAAAAACGATAAGAAAAAAGCAAGAGGTTTGTTCCTTCGTTTTGATAATGCTCAATCGCCGCAGATAGAATACTGCCGCAGATTGCTTGCTATATTTGACGGAAATGTACCCTTATTCTATTATTTCAGTGATTCCAAAGAGTATAAAAAGAATCCTCTGAATATCGGAATTGATGTTAACCCCGTACTTCTTCGTGAACTGAGGAAAATTCTCGGAGAGCAGAATGTAATTTACAATGAATAGTATTGGCGAATAGTGAAGTTTTTTATCAAAAAATATTTATTTCATTGACATTATGTAATAAAAAGTGTATTATATAGCTTGAACATTTTTCCAAGGAGAGTATTTATTATGAAGACAATCGGCGTTTTAACAAGCGGCGGTGACGCACCCGGCATGAACGCTGCAATCCGTGCAGTTGTAAGAACAGCATGTGAAAACGGCATTAAAGTTTACGGTATTAACAGAGGTTATCAGGGCCTTATTGAAGGGGACATTCGTGAACTCAATATCAGAAGTGTTTCCGATATTATCCACAGAGGCGGCACAATGCTTTACTCAGCAAGATGCAAGGCTTTCAGAGAAGAAGCAGGTATGCAGCAGGCCATTGATACCTGTAAAAAATTTGGTATTGAAGGCATCGTTGTTATCGGCGGTGACGGTTCATTCAGAGGTGCACGTGACCTTTCACTCAGAGGTATTCCTTGCATAGGTGTTCCCGGCACAATTGACAATGATATCGTAAGTTCAGATTATACAATCGGCTATGACACTTGTCTTAACACCGTTATGCAGATGGTTGACCGAGTAAGAGATACCGTTGAATCTCACAGCAGATGCATAGTTGTTGAGGTTATGGGTAACAGATGCGGTGACCTTACACTTAACGCAGGTATTGCGGTCGGCGCAACTGCAATTGTTATTCCCGAGATTCCTTCTGAGATTGAAAAGCATGTTATCGAGAGAATAAGAAGAACTCAGAAGACCGATAAAAAGCATTTCATCGTTATGGTTGCTGAAGGCATCGGCGGTGTTGAAGAGCTTGCCAGAAAGATTGAGAAGGAATGCGGCGTTGAGTCAAGAGCTATCGTTCTCGGCCATGTTCAGCGTGGCGGTTCACCCACAGTCCGCGATCGTGTTGCTGCAAGCCAGATGGGTTATAAGGCTGTTCAGCTTCTTATGGATGGTATCGGTAACAGAGTTGTTGTTCAGAAGGATGATCATATCGTTGATTACGATATTTATGAAGCTCTCAGTATGGAACGCAAGGTTAACGATGAGCTTTATAAGATTGCACACGAGATTTCGATCTGAGGTATCAAATGCTTTCTAACGATTTTCTTACATTACGAAAAAGAATTATTGAAAGGGATTTCGGTTCCCTTAATGATATGCAAAAAAAAGCGGTCCTTTCTACGGAGGGACCGCTTTTGGTGCTTGCGGGTGCAGGCAGCGGTAAAACAACCGTTCTTGTTAACCGTATAGCTAATCTGATAAAATACGGTAAGGCTTATTACAGTGATACTGTTGAGTATGAGCCCACAAATGATGAACTCGCTTTGATGTGTGCCTATGCAGACGGAATTATTGACGATGCATTCGATATTGAGCATCTTCTCAAGGTTGATGCTGCAAGACCTTGGGAGATTCTTGCCATTACCTTCACTAATAAAGCGGCAGGTGAGCTCAAAGACAGATTGGAAAGAATGCTCGGCGAACAGGCAAGAGATATCTGGGCAAGCACTTTCCATGCAAGTTGTGTGAGGATTCTTCGCCGTAATGCCGATTATATCGGTTATTCATCAAATTTTACTATTTATGATACGGATGACAGTAAGCGTATCATAAAGGATTGTTTGAAACAGCTTGGTTTTTCGGATAATATTCTTACACCCAAAAGTGTTTTGGGTGCAATAAGCAGTGCAAAGGATATGCTTATTTCTCCCGAAGAATACATAAAAGAAAATTATATGGATATCCGAAAGCGAAATATCGGTTCTGTTTATGAGGCCTATCAGAAACGCCTTAAATCCGCAGATGCCATGGATTTTGATGATATCATTGTTAACACCGTCCGCCTTTTGCAGAATAATCCCGAGGTGCTTGAATATTATCAGAGAAAATTCAAGTATATTATGGTTGACGAGTATCAGGATACCAATCACGCTCAGTATCTTCTTACCTCCTTGCTTGCAGGCGGATATAAAAATATCTGTGTTGTAGGCGATGATGACCAGAGTATTTACAAATTCAGAGGCGCTACAATTGAAAATATTCTCAGCTTTGAGCATCAGTACAGAAATGCAAAGGTAATCCGCCTTGAACAGAATTACAGGTCTACTCAGAATATTCTCGATGCTGCAAACAAGATTATTTCAAATAATCAGAACAGAAAAGGCAAAAACCTTTGGTCGGATAACGGCAGGGGAGAGCTCATCACCTATCATACCGCTGATTCTGACAGAGATGAAGGTTTTTATGTTGCGGATAAGGTTTATGACGGTATAAGAAACGGCAGAAAATACAGTGACTTTGCGGTTCTTTACAGAATGAACTCTCAGTCAAACCATATTGAGCAGTCATTTGTAAGAATGGGTATTCCTTACAGACTTATAGGCGGTCATAAGTTTTATGACCGTAAAGAAATCAAAGATGCACTTGCCTATCTCAGTGTGCTTGTTAATCCCAATGACAGTGTAAGGCTTCAGAGAATCATAAATGTTCCCAAAAGGGGAATAGGCGATTCTTCCGTTGCTGCCGCGCAGGAGATTGCCGACGGTCTCGGAATAGGTCTTTTTGATGTTATCAAATCTGCTGATCAATTCCCAAAACTCAGCAGAAGTGCAAAGAAAATGCTTGAATTTGCAAGGATGATTGAAGATTTCATTGATGAAATGGAAAATATTGAATTATCCGAACTTTTCAAAAGAGTTATAAATGTATCGGGTTATGTTGAATCGCTATCAAATGAACCCGAAACAAAAGAAGAAAGGCTTGCAAACCTTGATGAACTTGCCAATAACCTTCTTCGCTTTTCGAACGATAACGGTGATGCAACTCTTAATGATTTCTTGCAGGAAGTTGCACTTATGACTGACATTGATAACTACAATGCCGAGGCAGAAACTGTTGTTCTTATGACTGTTCACGCTGCAAAAGGTCTTGAATTTCCCGTTGTTTTTCTTGTTGGTATGGAAGAATCTATATTCCCTTCTGATATGTCATCTATGGCAGGTCAGGATGAAATTGAGGAAGAACGCAGACTGGCTTATGTTGCTGTTACAAGAGCTAAAAAGCGTTTATATATTACGAGAGCAAAAACACGAATGCTTTTCGGGCAGACACGCTTCAATCAGCCTTCAAGATTCATCAGAGAAATTCCCGAAGAACTTATGGAAAGAACGGGTGAAACTCTCAAAACATCGTTTGCAACCGGTTTTTCACAAGCTTTTTCAAAACCACAGACTCCTTCAAGGGGCTTTACATCGGCACCTTCGGTTTCTGTACCTGCCAAGAATACAGCTGTTTTCAATGTGGGTGATACTGTAATTCATAAAGCCTACGGTGAAGGTATTGTTCTCAGTGCAAAGCCTATGGGTAATGATACTTTGCTTGAAATTGCATTTACTGCGGCAGGAACAAAAAAGATTATGGCAAATTATGCCAAGGTTGAAAAGAAATAATTTTTAAAGACGGATGGGTAATCATCCGTCTTTTGTAATATAAAAAAGGACTTGCTCATATATTTTAAAAAAAGCTTTCGGAGGTAAAAAATGAGCAAGTCTAAATTAAATTATAAAGTATATAACGGTAAAGCGTTAAAAAGAATGTTTGAAAATTCAAGAATATTTTTTCTCACCGCACTTTTTGCAATCGGGATAATATTCGGAGCGGTTCTGATTAAAAATCCTTCCGATTGGTTTGTTAAAATAAGTGAAATAGCAGAAAATTTTATACAAAACCGAGCAGAAAAGGGGATGGGCGAGAATTTTTTTGATTCATTGAAAATATGCCTGTCATTTAATCTTTTAAGTACATTTTTCGGATTTTCTCTTATTGGTTATCCTTTTATTATGTGGCTGCCTTTTTTGCGTGGATTGGGATTTGGTGCATTAAGCGGATATATGTATTCAGCATATAAGTTGACAGGTCTGGGTTATTGTATTCTTACCGTTTATCCCGGTGCTGTTGTGTCTGTTTTTTCTTTTTTGATTGCTTGTAATGACAGTTGCGAATATTCAAAAAATGCGTTTGCAAAGGCAGTGAAGGGGAGAGGGCAGTTCGAAAAAGGCGAAACAAAGTTCTTTCTTACAAGACAAATGATTTTTGCAGTAATTTGCATTCTTTCAGCAGCAATTGATGCAGTATTCAATGCCTTATTCACCGGATTTTTTGAAATTTGAAGGGTTGTTTAACGGGTTAGAATCAACAGCCTTTTTAAGCTGTTCATCGTGAATGTGTGTGTATATTTCTGTTGTGGAAAGATTTTCGTGACCAAGTATTTCTTTAAGCTGCAAGGGGTCAACATTACCGTGCTGATACATAAGCGTTGCGGCGGTGTGCCTGAGCTTATGGGTGGAAAACCCCATACCGTCAAGGCCGCATTTTTTCAGATAACCTTCAACCATCTTCTGAACGCTTTCTCTGCTTATTCGTCTTTTCTGATTACTGATAAAAAGTGCATCTCTGTCTTTTACGCCGTCGGCAGGACGGACAGCCATATATGACTTGATAGCAGAAAGACAAGCGCTGTTAAGATATATTGTTCTTTCTTTGTTGCCTTTACCCAGCACAACAAGTGTGTTGTTATCCTTTATATGAGATATATTTATACCCACAAGTTCAGAAAGACGAAGACCGCAATTCAGAAAAAGAGTAAGAATGCAGTAATCCCGTTCTTTGAATTTACCGTCAACGCTTTGAAGAAGCATAACACTCTGCTCAAGAGAAAGATATTTTGGCAGACCTCGTTTTGTCTGCGGTGATTCGAGAAATGCAATTCTGTTATTTTCAATATATCCGTTTATTTCCAGATATTTATAAAAACGCTTGATTGCAACAACTTTGCGTGCGCGTGCGTTTGTGTCGTTGTTTCTTTCTTTTCTGCAATAGGCGAGGAATGAATATGCATCTTCAAGTGTTACATTAAATATTACATCATTGGACAAAAGTGAAATATTGATTTCATCAAAAGGAGTTGATTTATCACAAAGACCTTTTATAAGTGAAATATATCTGAAAAAAAGTCTGAGGTCCGAGCCGTATTCGAGAACGGTCAATTCTGATTTGGCTTTAATGGACATAAGGTAATTCAGATAAATTCTTACAAGCGATGGAAGGGTTGCAATTTCTTCCTGTCTCATTTTTTTCACCTCAAATACAACAGGGTATGTCATAATAGTATTATAACATACCCTTATAAAAAAATCAATACAATTACACAAAATAAATGCTATATCATACCTTTCCGTTGGTTATCTTGCACAAAAACAATGTAAAATCCCTCGCTCTGAGCGGGGGATTTTTTTCTGTCCGTTTTATTGTACTTATTTTATTTTCCTTGGTTCGTCTATTATTCCGAGTAAGTAGTCAGCTGACACATTGTAATAGATTGCAAGTGTTTTAATTTGTTCTGCTGTCATTGGGTGTAATCCTCTTTCGTATTTTCCGTAGTATGATCTATCTGTTTTTAAAACTTTTGCAATATCTCCTTGGTTTAAATCGTTGTCTTCTCTCATTGCTCTTATTCTTTCATAATATTTCATTTTTTATCACCTCAATTATATTTTAACATCGGTCACATATTTCCTCTTGACTTTGGGTCATATGTGGATTATAATAACAGACATAAGCCAGTTAATACATCAGATACCGTGCACGGGTCTTGCAGCGGTTCTTCTGTCTGTTGACTGGCTTATACCATTTTCGGGCTTGCCCGGTGAGCTGGCTACCGGGTAAGTTCCTTTCAATGCCTAATTTAATACGAAAATTTGAATGTATTGAGGTGATTAAGTTATGTATGAAGTAGTGGGCATACAGCCTTATAGTAAGAAGAAGGCTGACGGTTCAACAGCTAATGCTACTATTCTTCATCTGGCTCAGAGCAGAGATGGCTGTCAGGGTGTTGCAGTAGAGAATGTCTATTGTAATCATCAGTTTGTTTCAGTTCCTGCGCTCCAGCTGAAGGATAAGGTTGAAGTAAGATACAACCGCTCCGGTTATGTATCTGCAATCGAAAAAGTCTAATTATGTGAGGTCGGATACATGAGTAAAATCAAAAAGGTTATATTATGCTGCCTTTCAATTCCTTTGATTATTCTCTCTATGTGTCCGACTTTTGCGTATGCTGCCGATAATTCTTTTAAATGGGAATGCCCTGAGCCTTACGTTGATTCTCATAATGCATATCTTGCTTTGAATTTCGGTAACGGTGAAGGTTATATATATCGCTTTTCTTTTTATCCTATTACCAATGATGAAACTCTGAATGATATTCATGATATTGAAATTACTTTGCTTGGATTTAATCGGGTTTCTTCGGAAAACGTAACTAATATTAATTATTATGTTCTTACCAATGCTGTAATTGGTTATTATCTTTCGGTTTCTGTTATTTATCCGGATGGATATATTTATTATTTCCCTTTGAAGGTTATTGATGGACCTTCCGGTGGTATGCTTCAATTTGATGGTTTAAAATATCTTCATAACTATACTATGAAGGGTAATATTTTTGTTGATGGTGATTCTAACTGGCCTTCTACTTATTCTATGATTCCTGTATGGGGTGATCAGTCTGATTACACTTCATATTTTCAGAATATTATTTCTAAACTTACTACTCTTCATTCTGATAATCTTGAACTTATAAACTTATTTGTTGATGCGTTAAATAATCTTGCTACTTTGCATACTGATAACGTTGATCAGCTTGGTAAGCTTGTTGAGATAATAAATGGAGTAGTTCAGCTCCATTCAGATAATGTTGAAATACTTGCTGAAATGGCTGAGTTACTTTCAGAATGTCAAGATATCAGAAATATTCTTGATATGATATGTAATTACCTTACTGTGGATCAATTTTATTTGTTATGGGAATTAGATTATGAGCTAATGGATATCAATGATAAACTTGATACTATTATTGAGATCCTTCGGAGCTCCGGTGAAAGTAATCTTACTTCTCCTGATTCATCAAATGTTGATGATTACTATGAGATAGAGCAAGGTCTGATTAACCGTTCTGATGTAGATGTTTCCAATGTGGTCAATGTGCAGATTGATCAGAATGCAATGTCATTTACATGGAATCTTCTTGATGCAATTATGAATTCTAACGGAAAGGTTTTCGGTCTTACTCTTACGGTTCTGTCACTTGGCATAATCGCACTTATCCTGGGCAGGTGATTGAATGGAATTTATAAATAACTTTATAGACGGTCTTACCTCTATTATTGAAACGGTTTACGGTTTTTTCAGTGGTTTTATTGATAATTCAATTATGCTTTTCCGGTATATTGCAATTGCTTCAACAACTGCATATAACCTTGTTGCTTCATTGCCTGCCTGGTTGCAGGCTTTCGGTACTGTAACCGTTCTGATATCTGTAATCTTTATGATTCTCGGCAGAGAAACCGGAGGTGATAAAAGTGACTGATATATCTGGTTTTTTTAGTTCTTTTCTCAATTCGATTTTGAGCATGTTCGGCAGTTTCTTCGATACTCTTGACAGTATTTCTTTTAACGGTATTTCGTTGCTTGATTTTACAATAACTCTTTTTGTTCTCGGTGTTGCTATTCCGTTGGTAATAACTTTGTTACCTTCCAGAGCGGTCAGCTCTGTCCGGGAATATGACCAAAAGTGGCAGTCTGAGAATCTTCATAATCGCCGTGTTAGGGAAGCTGAAGCACGCGCTGCTGCACGTAAGAAAGGTAAAAAATGAAATTTCTAAAAATATCTTTATGCTGCATAATTGTTTTTGTTTTGTTTACTGCTAATTGCTTTGCTCTGAGTGCTTCTACATATGCTGACCTTGCTCAGAGCTCCACGCAGGTTCAGAACCTCATATCATATGCACACAGTTATAACAGTTTTATAAACTCTGATTTTGTTGTATTTCAGAGCGGACAGTATAATTATTATATTTTCTGGGGTGATCTGAATTACAATGGTTCATCTGTTACAGCTTCTGAAGCTGAATGTATTTCTTATTACCGTGAAGGTTCGGGCTATGATTACCAATATCGTTACAGCTATGATGATTCGGAAAATTTATCATTGACCGTCAATAATCTTGTTGTTTCGAATGTAGACGAGCTCGGCAGCTCCTCTGCTCTTTATGAAGAATTTAAATCATATAACCGTGATAAGGCTTTCGGCATTTTTATCCTGGCTGTTCTTATCGTTATAATGTTTCTTGCTTTCAGGAGAACTTTTAAATGACACTTATCGAATTTATTCAGAATAATTTACCGGCAGACCTTGACCCGGTAATCATTGCAGTAGCTCTTGCTATTATATTCCTGGTCTGTTATGACTTCTATCATCTTCTGTTTTCGGCAATTTTAAGCTGGTTTCAGAAGAAGTAACTAAGCTATATATTGTGCACTAATATATATTTTTTGAGAGAGAAAATGAAAATTGATGAAAGGGGATTAATTATTTATGGCAACTCTCACAACTCTTTTTTCAGCCTTTACCGGCTGGATGGGCGACATCGTTGAAACAATGACCGCTTCCGGCAATGAAATTATGCTGCTTCCCGTAGGTATCTTTATTGTTGGCGGTGCAATCGGTCTTGCTTCTCGTCTTATCGGTAGATAACGGAGGTATTGTATGGAATCACTTGGAACTCTTTTCGGTTCATTCACAACCTGGATGGGTGGTATCGTTTCTACAATGACCGCCGAAGGCAATGAGATCATGCTTCTTCCCATCGGTATTTTTATCGTTGGCGGCGCAATCGGTCTCGCTTCTCGTCTGATAGGTCGTTGATGTCCTCCTGATGAAGAAAGGTGCCCGCTGCTCCTGCGGGTACCTTTCGCTTTTTAATGAGGTGTTTTTATGTTTCTTTTGAATATTCTTGATTATTTATTTGCTTTTGAATTTACAACATATATCTTTGTTGCTTTTGCTTTCTTCGGTGTAATGTTGCTTGTTCAGAAGCTTATTTTCGGTAGGTGATTATATGATAACTTGTTATTTCGGTGTCCCCGGTGCCGGTAAAACAACTTTGCTTACCAAATTCGCTATGGATGCTATTAAAGCTCAGAAGCTTCCTGAATGGCTCCTGAGGCTCAAAAAACTTAAACGATATGATCATGTTTATACAAACTTCTATTGTGAAGGTGCTGAGATTATCGATTTTAAGGATCTTGGCAAGTATAAGATATATAATTCATTGATTCTCCTGGATGAACTCGCCATGGATGCGGATAATCGTAAATTTAAAACTTTTGATGATAATATACGTGATTTCTTTATCCTTCATCGTCATCTTGGTAATGATATTATTTACGCAACCCAGAGTTATGAAGCAGTGGATCTGAAAATCCGCTTTCTCACACAAGAACTTTGGTATATGTCAAAAAGCGTTGTCCCACTCCTACGGGAATTCACCACCGCAAAACGCATATACAGAAATATCAATATCAACGAACACACATCAGAGCTCACACTTGGTTATCGCTTCTGCAACATAATCGAAAGCTTCTTCGTCAGAAATTATCAAATTTGTTACAGAAAGAAATATTACAAAAAATTTGACAGCTTTGACGAAGGACAGCTTGAAAGCCGAGAAGTATTTACATCAAAAGCCTGGTACCAGCCACCGAAAATTGATGTAAATATTCTTCCTGATGATGACAAAGTGGCATAAAAATCGCTCACCGTTCGTGCATCAGCTCCGCCAACAGGTCAAAAAACGCCAAAGTTATACAAATTCCGCCGAATTTGCATATTGATTTTGGGTGATATATTTCCTATAATTGTTTTGGGTAACATATTACCCACAATTTTTGAAAGGTGGTTTTTAAATTGGAAAAATCAAAAAATTGCAGTTCTCTTGTTCCGTTGTCTGATGTCGTAATTCGTCATTCATTAAGGCTTTGTTTGTGTGGTCATAAGCTCTGTTCTTTTTTGGGTGTTTCTGAACCTTTTGAAGATTTTGCTTTTGATTATCTTTCTTCAGTCGGCGTTCAATTTTTTATTTCAAAAGAGTTATATGATTCTATTATGGAGGGTTGTCTTAATGGAAAAGAATCTTAATAATATTTCTCGTTCTTCTGACGTAGAAGAAGTTTGTCAATATTTTTATGATTTACTCGTTGAAGCTGAACGTCGTAATCTGTTTTGTTTTTCTGATCATGGTGATTTGGTTCAGCTTGCTGATTTTCTTGGTGACCGTCTTTTCTTTTCAAATCGTTATTTGCCTAAGGGATATATTGATGTTCGAGCTGATTGTTACAAATCACTTCAAGAGTCATCAAGTATACTTTTGAGAATTAATGACATTCTTTCTGATTTTTTTGATGCTGAGGAGGATTTTTAATGGAAAAGAATCTTGAAAAGTTGTTCAGTAACGTTCTTCTGAACTGGCTCAAATGCAAGAATATAGCTGACGAGCAGGACGGAAAGACTGAGTTTGGCTCCGCCTGCGGAATGGCAGCATATATCCTTAAACGTTGTTTGGTTGAAGCCGGCTTCGATACTGATATCAAAGATTATGTATCTGAGCTCGCTCTGAAAGGGGAGTGCGGCAGTGAAAAAGCTTCTTGATTTCGTTATTTTTGTCTGAGTACGGGTCGCCGTGCTAAGTGGGACTACGGTACACCGTGCCCGGTGGTCGTAGATTATTGGCGGTAGATTGGCAAGCGCTGCGTGCAGGAAGCTTCCCCCGAATTGTTTCCGAATCGCAGGCGCAAGGTAGTAGTTTTCTGCTTCCTCTGATGCCACTCATATTGGCAAACATAACATAATTCGTAGTAGGGTAGGGTAGGACCTGCCCAACGGGGGTACTACGACACCCCCGTTGGTGTCCATTGTCCATTAAATTTTTTTGGAGGTCTTATGGCTGAAAAAAAGCGTGATGAGCGTACTCGTAACTGGACTTTTGTCCTTTATCCTGAGTCTGCTCCTGAACAGTGGCGTACTTTTCTTGATGACATGCATATTCAATGGGTTGAAAGCCCATTACATGATGCTGACTTAAACGGTGACGGTACGCAGAAAAAACCGCATTGGCATGTTGCTTTATTATTTGAGGGTAACAAATCATTTGAACAGATTAAAGAGATTACTGATGTGCTTAATGCTCCCATTCCTCAGAAGGTTGCTTCTGTTCGTTCATTGGTTCGTTATATGGCTCATATTGATAACCCTGAAAAGCAGCAGTATAAGATTTCTGAGGTTATCGGTCACGGTGGTGTTGATGTAGCTGATTACCTTAAACCCACTTCAGCAGCACGTTATGATATCATCGGTGAAATGCTCGACTTTATTGATGAACACAATTTTATTGAGTATCAGGCATTTTGTCGATATGCCCGGCATAATGAGCCTGAGTGGTTTTATCTTCTTTGTGATTCTGCTACATACATTGTATCGACTTATATCAAGTCTAATCGTCATAAGCTTGTTAAGGTTGATAAGGACACAGGCGAAGTTATAGAGAATGGAGCTTTCTCTGATGGATGATTTAGAACGACTTAAAGTTTTGTTATATCAGTACATACTTTGTAAAGCTGATTTCTATAAGAATAGGGCTGATACTTTGTTATTTACTGTACGTTCAAAAAAACATCCTTCAGCTGATGATTTACATTCGTTGTATCTTGCACAGCTGAAGAATGAAATTTTTGAAGATTTATTCCGGGAGATAGATGATATTCTTCGTGATTTTCGATAATTTATAATTACACAAAATAAATGTTTTGTGTAATTAGGGGGAGCGAAATGAACAATGTTACTGTTATAATTCGCAAAGCGGTATTATTCCGCCTATGTCATAGAGTTTGTTTCGGTTAAGCTCAATACATTCAGTATTGTTTCTTTCCAGACAATCTATAATCACTTTATAATCTTTATGGCTTTCTATTGCTCCGTTAAATGCAATTTTATTTTTATCAATCTTACCGCAGCATCCACCTATGAATCCGTAACTGTATCCTCTCAATCCGATGGAACCTTTTGAAATGAACTGAGTATCGTTAAAAAATTTTCCAGCGGCTGTAAAGACGGATTTATCGTCGGTAATTATGGTATTTTCATTAACAACACAGATTGAACATCTTGAGTAACCCTGATTAACATTTATGACAATCATACCGTGGCTGTCCGCATAATCAAGAATTGACTTTGAAACTGTTTTGGGATTACATATAAGCTTATTACCGATAATTGTGCAGTTCAGTCTTACATCATCGGGATACGTGTTGCCTGCCTTTTCAATTATATCAGTACAAATAAATTTTTCTTCAGACTCCCCCAAGAACAAATGTTCGTGGCAAAGAATATTGTTATATCCTGTATGCAAAATCTGAATATCCGCATGTGAACTAATCGGTTCAGGGAGTTTGTCGTTTTTCTTTATTTTAACTGTTTTTATTCCGAGGGAATTGAGTTTTGTTATTGACTCCCCTGCTTCTTCGCTTATTGCTGCAAGTGTAACCTTCCCCTGCGGTAAATTTGGTTTTTCAATGAATTTCATATTATTTATACCGCCGCATTATATGCTTCGTTAACGTTATTTGCACCGACTATTTCAATGTTACCTTTGAAACCGTCTGAAAGTGTTTTTAGGTTATGCTTTGGTATAATACAGCGTTTAAAACCAAGGCGTTCAGCTTCTTTGATTCTCTGTTCACAATATGATACTGTTCTCAGTTCACCGCCGAGACCGATTTCGCCGATTACAAGTGTGTCATCTCTTATGGGAGTATCTTTGAAGCTTGAAATAAGCGCAAGGGCAACAGAAAGGTCGGTAGCGGGCTCGTCAAGTCTTAGTCCGCCGACAATATTGATATAAGCATCACAATTGCTCATAAAATAGCCTGATCTTTTTTCAAGTACGGCAAGCAGCATTGACATTCTGTTATAGTCAAAACCTGTTGACATTCGTCTTGCATTGCCGTAATTCGATGTTGCAACAAGTCCCTGAACTTCTGCCAGAATAGGTCTGCTGCCTTCCATAACACAGGCTATGCAGGTGCCTGCGGTGTTTTTTGGCTTGCCGGATATAAGCATAAGAGATGGATTTTCAACCTCAACAAGACCCTTGTCAAGCATTTCAACAACACCGATTTCATTGGTTGAGCCGAATCTGTTTTTAACGGCACGCAGAATTCTGTATGAAAGGTGTCTTTCACCTTCAAAATACAGAACACAATCCACAACGTGCTCAAGAACCTTGGGGCCTGCAATGTTGCCGTCTTTGTTAACATGACCAACAAGAATTGTAGGTATACCAAGACCTTTGGCACAGTGCATATAAAGATTGGTTGATTCTCTGACCTGAGTAATACTTCCGGGCGAAGAGTTGATTTCAGATACACACATCGTCTGTATTGAGTCAACAATAACAAGGTCAGGCTTTTCGGCTTTGATATATTCTGTTATAGCTTCAACATCCGTCTGGCACATTATAAGAAGATTGTCTGTCTTGACTCCAAGACGATTAGCTCTGAGTTTTATCTGCCTTGCGGATTCTTCCCCCGATACGTATAAAATTCTGAGATTTTTGCCCAGATATTCGCAAATCTGAAGAAGAATCGTTGATTTGCCAATACCGGGGTCACCGCTTAGCAGAACAAGCGAACCTTTGACAATTCCACCACCGAGAACTCTGTCAAGCTCATCCATACCGGTTTTGAATCTGATTTCGTCATCGGCGTCAATTTCATTGATGGTTTGCGCAGTTATGCTTTTTGAAGCAGTGTGAACGGATTTTTGCTGCTGAGCGGTTCGGAATTCTTCTTCCATTGTGTTCCATTCCGAACATCCTGGACAGCAGCCGAACCATTTTGCACTTTCATAGCCGCACTGACTGCATATATATAATGTTTTGGATTTAGGAGCCATTTTTACACATCCTCTGATGAATTAATATAATCGCATATTCCCAATGCAATAACAAAAGCCAGCTTTTGCTGATAATCTGAGTCTTTAAGAAGCTCTGTTTCTTTTTTGTTTGACATAAAACCGCATTCTACCATTACGGCAGGAACCTGAGCATTATTTAAAAGGTAAATTTCTTTGCCGCTTTGTTTGATTTCTCTCGTGTTATCTTTTTGCAAAATTGATACAACAGAAGCTCTTATTTTATTTGCAAAAATTTTGGAGCCGGGATTGTTTTTTGAAAAAAACACCTGTGTGCCGCTGTATTTAGAGTCTGAATAGTGGTTCTGATGTATGCTTACATAAATCGCATTATCGGTATTATTAATGATGCTGAGTCTGTTTTTGATATCGGAAACTTTCTTTTGTCTTATTGTTTTGGCACTTTCGTCGTGTATTGATATATCTTCTGTTCTTGTCATTACGGTTTCAACACCGAAAGACTGTAATAAATCGTTTAATTTATGGGCAATCTGAAGGTTTATTTCTTTTTCGGGTGTACCGTCAGCAGCGGAAGTGCCGCTGTCCACTCCCCCGTGCCCTGCATCTATTATTACTGTATGGGCAACGGAATCGTTGAGCACATCGACCGCAGATTTTTTATAAACATATCTTGTACCCACTGCAATAATGCCAAAAATAAAAACAAGTGAAACCGATAAAATAACTTTAACTTTTATTTTTGAAGTTGCAACAATCCTCATATAATCACTCCGCATATCAATGTGATAAATAATATGCGGAAATATGATTATTTATTTTGATTTTTTTTGAAATCTATGTAATCCTGAAGTATTACCACGGCTGCTACCTGGTCAACAACAGCTTTTCTTTTTTTACCGCGGGTATTGGTTGTGTTAAGAGCATTATGTGCGGTGACTGTTGAAAGACGCTCATCTCTCATAACATATTCTATGCCGGATTTTTCGGAAAGCTGTTTTGCAAATTCTTCGCATTTTTCAGCTCTTGAGCCGTATGATGAATCCATGTTTTTTGGAAGACCGACAACAAACTGTTCAGCTTTGTATTCCTTGGCAAGTTTTATTATTTCATCAATAAGTAAATCGGGATTCCTTTGTGTAATTGCACATACGGGAGATGCAAGCATTTCAAATTTATCACATACGGCAATTCCCGTTCTTACATCACCGTAATCAACTGCCATTATAATCAAATAATCATTCCTTTTAAAATTGCGGAGTTTGCAGCTATATACAAACTCCGCATATATTTATCTTTCGCCTATAATATTATCCAGTATTGAATCGAGGTTTTCAACAACTCCGCCTACAACGTTGCTTACAAGTTCATCTGCTGACGGTGAATAGGTGCAGGATGTGCAGGTTGAAGGTAAAGAGGTTATTTTATACCAGCCCAAACCTGTTGATGAGCAGTTTTCGCCTGCAAGCTTACCGGTTACACGGCAATAGCGTTTTTCGATAGTTTTTGTGCTCTTGGGGAAGTCTTTTTCAGGTAAACCCTTGTGGATTTCATCAAAAACTCTGATAAATACCTTGCCGCCTGGGTTTGTTGAAACGCCGAGTGTTTCGGGATGGTCAAAACCGAACCATACAGCAGCTACATAATAAGGTGTGCCTGCACAGAACCAACGGTCTTTATCGCTGCTGGTTGTACCTGTTTTGGCCATAATCTGGAACTTGCGTACATTACTTCCTGTTCCGTAATAGCTGGTATCAACGGTCTGAAGAAGCTCACACATGATATCGGCAGTTTCTTCGGATAATACATGCTGAGCCTTTTCTGAGGGATTTTCGTTGCTGAGAAGAATTTCCGTTCCCTGACTGTTGGTTACTTTGTAATATGTGTAAGGCTTGTAGTAATATCCGCCGTTGCCGAAGGTAGCGTAAGCTGCAGCCATTTCAACGGTTGTTGTGCCGTTTGTCAATGCACCTGTTGCAAGCGGCGCAAGTGTTCTGTCTTCTTTTTCGTCAAGCCTTGAAAGTTTAAATCTGTCTCTTACAAATTCAAATGAATTATCAATACCGACATCATAGTTGATTATTCTTGCAGGTACGGTGTTAAGCGATTTCTGAATTGCATATTCAACGCTTACATTATTACCCGAACCGTATGTCTGGTCTACGTTATGAGGCCAAAGCTTTCCCTGAACAGGAATTGCATAATCTTTAATCATACTTGAATAGTTATAGATATTCATTTCTATTGCAGGTGCATAGGTTGCAAGAGGTTTGATTGTTGAACCGGGCTGTCGGGGTGAATTTGCAGCTCTGTTAAGACACATTGCACCTGATTTTGGACCTGCTTCGCCGACGATTGCAACTATTCTTCCGCTATAATCCATAATGGTCATAGCCGATTGAACAGCTTCCCCTTCATGGTCTTCATCCTTGCTGTATAAATCGGGGAAGGATTTACGGTTAACATACACATCTTCAAGCGTTTCCTGAGTTTCAAGGTCTACCGCCGCATAAATTTTAAGACCGCCGTAAAGAATTTTATCCTGAGCCTGCTGCAGTGAATAACCGTATTCTTCCATAAGGTCATTCTGTACACATTGTCTTACATAGTCAACATAGAAGCTGTCAATAGTATTTTCGGTATCTTTATTTGCCTTTTCTTCTTCATCCTCATCGGGAACATAATTTTCACTGTTTGTGAAAATTAATTCAAAATCGCAGGCTTCGTCATATTCTTCTTTATTCAGGAAGCCCTCAGCATACATTTTTTCAAGACAATCAAGCTGACGTTTTCTGTTGTTTTCAGGGTTAAGAAGAGGATTCCACTTTGTAGGTGCCTGAGTGATCGAAGCGATAACGGCACATTCTGCTGCGTTGAGCTCACTTACATCCTTACCGAAATATTCTTCGCTTGCGGTTTTTACACCGTAACATCCACTGCCGAGATACAGTGTATTGAGGTATGCTTCGATAATGGTATCCTTGTCATAATGTTCTTCAAGGTTAAGAGCAGTCAGAATTTCGTTAAACTTACGGACAACGGTTACTTCTTTGTTGTTTGTAAGGTTTTTGATAAGCTGCTGTGTGATGGTTGAGCCGCCCTGACCGATTTGTTTAGGTTTGACTATAACACCTACGGTTCTGATCCAGTCAACGCCGTGGTGCTTTTTAAATCTGACGTCTTCAAGTGCTATGAACGCTTTCTCCATATATGGGGACATATCATCAAGGTCAACCCATACACGGTCTTCTTCACCGTGGAGCCTCGCAATTTCAACTGTATTGCCGTTTTTATCGTACGCATAGATAAATGACGTCTGGTTCTGATTTGCTTTGTGTTCATCAAGATTGATAATCAGGTCACCTTTTATTGTTGAAATAACATTAAATAAAACATACGAAATAACAACAACCGCTGTCAGGGCTACAACGCTGAATATACCCAGAAAAGCAAGACCGGTTTTGCTTAAATCTTTGATATTCTTTTTCTTGCCTTTGGTTTTTGCCAATATAATCAAACCTCCTTGAAGAAGATTATGTTAATTTTATAATAAACTGAATTATTGAATGTTTTATAATCTGTTTGTTAATTTATTTTGTTTGCATATCTGATATTGTTTGAAATTATGCCTGATAATATCAGAATAAGCCATACGGGAAGAAAAACAATAAGTGCAATTGCTGCAGCAATAATAATCGGCAGACCTTTTTTACTTTTCTTTACAGTGGAATTTTTTTTAGTGAAAACAAGTTTTTTGAAATCGCTCTCCCCTTTTTCGACATAGGGAAAGATTTCAAGGTCTGCAAAATATGAATCGATTTTTGGATTATAAAGTAAGGTTTCAACAAGTGAAGCAGCATCGGGTACAACTTTAAGTGTTTTTTTCAAATTAATATGAAGTACTCTGAGAATACTGTCAACAATACTGAGCAGTCCCATTGTAATTTTATATTCGGCCGTTTCGGGCGGATACTTACTCTCTCCGCCGAAAAGGTTGAGAACAAGCTCTGTTATAAAATCAACAACTTTATAATCCTTTATATGTGCATAGTCCGTAGGTTTCAAGTCTGTTTCACGCTTTGTCCATTTTGCAACAGTACCGATTTTCAGTGAGTTGAGAAGCTTGAAAACAGGTTTTATAATCCAGCCGGATTTATATATCACCTTGGGCTTTATGCTTATTGCGGTAGCCATATCGGCAAGCTTATCAATATCTTCCCCTGCGGTTTTTATCATTCCCCTTATAACACCTATCATTTGCTCTTCAAGGCGGTCACGCAGAGAAATATTTTGTTTGCTGAATATTTCGGGTGTGTTTACAAAAACCGTATCAACATCAACCGTTTTTTCGTCGGGTTTAAAGATAACTTTTCTGTATGCACCTGGATAACCTATGGGTGATGCACCGCAAATATCATAAAGTACGTTACCTTGCTCACTCTGGTACGCAGATATATTATGAATGTGTGTGTGACCTGTGAAAATAAACTGAATTCCCAAATCTGCAAGCTGACGGATTCTTTCGTTATAATCCCCAAGCATATCGCCCTTACCGATTAATTCGTATATGGGTGAAGGTGCAATAAGCGGATGATGGGTCATTGCAATAACAAACTGGTTTTCTTCTTTTGCTTTTATTGCTTGCTTTGTAATCCATTCAAAGCAGTCATCGGAAAATCCGCTTTTTCCGTTAAGATTGGTGTCATCATTAAGTGCAAAAAGTCTGTATCCATCCGCAAGCTGAACAATATAAGACATACTGGGCATATGAACATCCAACGCTTCATCAGGCCCGAATTCACGGTACATATCAAAAAGCATGCTTCTTTTCGCCGTAGGCACATCATATACGGTATCTCCGCTGTAGCCGTTTGTTACGCCGCCTTCACGAAAATCATGTGTCGCAGTTATGACATAAACTTTTTTGCCCTTGGCTTTCAGATTGCGAAGCATTGAGATAAATTCGGCGTGGGAATTGAGTTCGCCGTTGTTTGTAACATCGCCGCTTATGAGAACAATATCGCTTTCCGTATTATTTTCAATTTGTTTAAATGCTTCTGCAAGAACGTCGGGACTTTCGGCAAGAAGCTTCTGGCTTTTAAGGTTTGCAAAATCGTAAGCTTTGCCGCTTGTGCCGTTTTCTTTGCAATAGTAGTGCGTATCCGTCAACACGGTAAGCGTAAGCGGAGAAAATGTCATTGTTATTCGTTCCTTTCGGCAATATCAACAAGATTTTTGTAGCTGATTGCCATTGATTCTCTGGGGTCGATTTCGCAGATATCCTGCTCGATTACAATGTACTTTACACCTGTAGCTAAACATTTCTTGTAAATAGCATCAAGATTAAGGTTGCCTGTTCCGATTTCAACAAATTTCGGTGTATGGTCGGTTATGCCGTAATCCTTAAAATGACATACTTTCATTCTGCCTGCAATTTTTTCTATATAGTCGCAGGGGTTTACACCGCCGAACTGGAACCAGTATGTATCGCCGATAAAACTGAATTCTTCGGATTTGGTGTCCTCAATAAGCATATCAAAAATGCGTCTGCCGTTTTCAAGCTTTGCAAATTCAAATGAGTGGTTATGATAAGCAAACTGAAAACCTTTGTCGTGCATTTTTTTGCCGATTTCACTTGTGATTTTTATGAATTCTTTTATGCCGTCAACATCTTTTTTGTAAATATCGGGCATACCGCCGATGCCGAGAGTATCGCAACCTATCATCTTGTGCTCGTTTAATACTGTATCAAGATCTGACTGCATTCTGTCAAAGGAGGTGTGGGTAACGCATACATCCATATTATACTTTTCAACAAGGTAAGCGACCTTTTCGGCAGGAATAGGACCGATACCCGAAATCTGAATAACATTGATGCCGATGCTGTTAAGATATTTGAATGTTTCTTCGCAATCCTCGTATGTTTTGATGTAATCGCGTAATGTGTAAAGCTGAGCTCCCAACTTGATTGAACTCATTTATACTCACCTCTCCTTTTTTTTATTACATTATATAACTTTTTTATATATTATGCAAGTTTATATTGATTATAAATTCTTTCTTTTTTGTTTAAGACGGTATTTTTAATGTCTGTTTACAATATATTTTGAATTACGGGAGTGATTGAATGTTTGGTTTGCTGATTGAAATTATTACAAAAGGTTTTTTATTTTTTGCATTACACATAAAAAACGGAAATTCCTTTCCGTCAGCACTGTCGGCAAAGGATGAAAAGGAATATTTTAAAAAATTCAAGGAGGGTGACCTGAACGCAAAAAACATATTGATTGAACATAATCTCAGGCTTGTTGCTCATATTACAAAAAAATATTGTGCCAACATCAATGACCAGGATGACATAATTTCAATAGGTACCATAGGTCTTATAAAAGCTGTCAATACATTTGACGGAGCGAAGGGTACCAAATTTGCAACATATGCTTCAAAGTGCATTGAAAATGAGGTGCTGATGTATTTCAGAAGCCAGAAAAAGATTGCACAGGATATATCCATAAATGAACCTATTGATTCGGACAGTGAAGGTAACCCTTTGACTTTAATGGATATTGTCTGTATTGAGGATACCATTGCTGATGATATAAGCGATAAAATTGAAATAACAAAGCTTTATGAATATATTGAAGAGCTTGAAAATGAACGCGAAAAAGAAATAATAATACTCAGGTATGGTTTATACGGCGTAAACCCTCTGACCCAGAAACAAATTGCAAAAAAGCTTGATATCTCTCGCTCGTATGTAAGCAGAATTGAAAAACGGGTTATTGAGAAGCTGAGAAGCAAGTTCATCAAGTAATGAAAAAAAGCTGCTCCCGTAAGGGAACAGCTTCATTTGATTTTGTTAAATCAGTCAATGAAAAGAACAATGAGAGTTGAAACAAGAGCAAGAACAAAGAATGCGATTGCAAGAACCTTTGTAATCTTGGCAAGTTTCTGTTCGGTAGTTTTGCTTTTGCCCTTACCGAGGAAGGTTTCAGCTCCGCCTGCGATTGCACCTGAAAGACCCTGAGTTTTGCTTTCCTGAAGAAGAACAATAGCGATAAGTGCAAGAGATGTAAGAATAAGGACGATGCCTACTACGATTTCATACCACTGCATAGGTAAATGACCTCCAAAAATTATTGTACTAATGGATTTTAACACATATTATTAATAAATGCAAGATGTTTTTTTAATTTATTTGGAAAAATATTATAGTAATTAAAACAGGAAAGCCGGTAATGATAGTTTTGCAGAGATGATTTAAAAAGCGTTTGCGTTATTCTCTGCATAAGCAGGCTTTTGGTTTTATGCAATGTTTATGCACATTGTTAAATGAACGGTGTGCGGTTAACAGCATAAAACGGATTTCACATTGCCTCGCTTGTGCCGTTCAAGGTGGGGAAGCCCGACTTTGAACGGCTTTGTTATTATTCGGCTGAAAATGTTATCTGCTCTGCCTCATCCTCGCCGCTGAGAAGTGCACCTGCGGCAGGAAGATTTTTGGCTTTATATCTGTAAGGCTTTGCAAACTCCCCTTCTCTGTAAGGTCTTGCGGTCATAAGACGGTGACCTTTTTTTAAAGTCAATACACCTACACCGATTGTATCTTTTGTTGTTTTGGGAGTGATTACCGCCGTGTTGATAAGAAGATGTCTGCCTGCACTTGATGTGACAACAAGCTCAGTATCCTGCTCAATATGCATAATTGCAGATACAGGTGATTTATCCGAAAATGCTTTGATAAGCTTTTTACGCTTTGTAACTGTCTGATATGCTTTAAGGTCAACCTTGGCTACCTTGCCGTTTTCAAAGAAAAACAGCATATAGCCTTTATAGTCGCTTGTGACAGCCATATAGACAGGCACTTCGCCGTCCTCCATTTCAAGCTTTGCAGGAATATAATCGCCAAGAACACTTGCTTTTGTATCTTCAAAAGCGGCAGCCGATGATTTGTAAACCTGACATTTGTTGGTGAAGAACAAAAGCTCTTTTGCATTTGTTGTTTCAAATGTCTGGGATATCTCATCCCCTTCTTTGAGTTTTTGCGCGCCGCTCATACGGAGCGAAAGCGGTGTGATTTTTTTGAAATATCCGCCGGAGGTAAAGAAAATGTGTACGGGATAATCGGGCACTTCTTCTTCATAATCGTCATCATCGATTTCTGTTGAATAAATGATTTCGGTTTTTCTGGGTGAAGAATATTTCTTTATAACTTCTTTGAGTTCATAAATGATAATCTGTTTGATTCTTTTTGCATTTTCAAGAATGTCATTAAGGTCTTTGATTGCTTCCTCAAGTTTTTCAATATCCTGCAAGCGTTTGAGTATATACTCTTTGTTAAGATGTCTGAGCTTGATTTCCGCAACATATTCCGCCTGAATTCTATCGATTTTGAATCCTATCATAAGGTTGGGCACAACTTCGGATTCTTCCTCTGTGTTTCTGATAATTTTAATTGCCTTATCAATATCAAGAAGAATTTTTTCAAGACCTCTGAGCAGATGAAGTCTGTCGGTTGCACGCTTTAAGTCAAACGCAGTTCTTCTTCTGATACAGTTGCTTCTGAAATCAATCCATTCTTTCAGGAGTTCGCTTACACCAAGAACTTTTGGCATACCGTTAATAAGCACATTGAAATTGCAGGAAAATGTATCCTGAAGCGGAGTTGAATCATAAAGCTTTTTCATAAGCTTATCGGGGTCGGTGCCCTTCTTGATATCAATGGTGATTTTAAGACCGTTCTTATCTGTTTCGTCACGGATATCACTTATTTCTTTTATTGAACCTGCTTTGATTTTTTCAATTATTCTGTCAATAATAGCTTCCGATGTTGTGGTGGGAGGGATTTCGGTGATGTCAATGCAGTTGTTTGATTTATCATAAGTGTATTTTGCTCTTACTTTAAATCCTCCCCTGCCCGTTCTGTAAATGCTTTCCATTTCATTGCGGTTATATATAAGGAAGCCTCCGCCTGCAAAATCGGGACCTTTGAGAGTTTCTGTAACATCATGTTTGGGATTTCGGAGAAGTTCAATGGTAGTATTGCACACTTCTTCAAGATTAAATGAACATATTGAGCTTGCCATACCTGCAGCAATACCCGTATTTGCATTTACAAGCACGCTTGGGAATGTTACAGGCAAAAGAACAGGTTCTTTCATTGTGTTATCGTAGTTGTCTACAAAATCAACCGTATCCTTATCGATATCCGAGAAAAGCTCGGCACAAAGCTTGTCAAGTTTTGCTTCGGTATATCTTGAGGCAGCCCACATCATATCTCTTGAATATGCTTTACCAAAGTTACCCTTTGAATCAACATAGGGGTGCAGCAATGCCTCGTAGCCCTTTGAAAGACGAACCATTGTTTCGTAAATTGCGGCATCGCCGTGAGGGTTAAGCTGCATTGTACGGCCTACGATATTTGCTGATTTTGAGCGGTTACCCGTAAGCAGACCCATCTTATACATTGTAAAAAGAATTTTTCTGTGGGAGGGCTTGAAGCCGTCTATTTCAGGGATTGCACGGGACATAATTACGCTCATGGCGTAGGGCATAAAGTTAAGTTCCAGCGTATCAACGATGGGCTGATTGACAACCTCGCCTGCACCTAAAATATGAGTTTTGGCATCAAGGGTTTCAACAGATTTTTCGTTACCTTTTTTTGATTTTCTGGCCATATTTATACTCCGTTATTTTTATTATGAAACATCAGCCATATCAATATAGAGATGGCCGTTCTGAGCAATATGCTCTTTTCTGCCTGCAAGGTTATCGCCGAGGAGAAGGTCAAATTTATCTGCCGTTTCCTGAGCAAAAGAAGGCTCAACTTTAATCAGTCGTCTTGTGGCAGGGTTCATTGTGGTGAGCCACATCATATCGGGGTCGTTTTCACCGAGACCCTTTGAACGCTGAATGGTATATTTTTTGTTGCCGATTTCAGCAAGTGCATCCGTCTTTTCTTTTTCGGTGTATGCAAACCAGGTTTCATCACCGCAGGTGATTTCATAAAGCGGAGATTCGGCAATAAAGACCTTGCCTTCTTCAAAAAGTGTGGGCATAAGTCTGTATATCATTGTAAGAATGAGGGTTCTGATGTGAAAACCGTCCACGTCGGCATCAGTACAGATAATGATTTTATTCCAGCGAAGAAGGTCAAGATTGAATGATATCATATCTTTGCCTTTTTTCTGCTTTGAACCTATTTCAACGCCGCAGCCGATAACTTTAATAAGATCGGTTATAATATCACTTTTAAAAATTCTGTCATATTCAGATTTAAGACAGTTAAGAATTTTACCTCTTACGGGCATTATAGCCTGATATTCGGAGTTTCTTGACTGCTTACAGGCACCCAATGCTGAATCACCCTCTACTATGAACAGTTCGCGGATGTCAACATCCTTACTGCGGCAATCAACAAACTTCTGAATACGGTTTGTAAGATTGCTTACATTCTTTGTAAGGGATTCTTTAAGTCCGAGCCTTGTCTTTTCAGCATTGACACGGCTTCTCATATTGATAAGCACCTGATCGGCAATCTTGTTTGCTTCAATGGGGTTTTCAATAAAGTATATTTCAAGCTGATGTCTGATGAATGATGTCATCGCATCCTGAATACCCTTATTGTTAATTGATTTTTTGGTCTGGTTTTCATAGGATGCCTGAGTTGAAAATGCCGATACAACTATAGCAAGGCAATCCTCGATATCCTGGAATGTTATTTTGCCGTCACTTTTCTGATATTTATTGCTCTGCTTCAGATATAAGTCGATTTGCGAAAGAAAGGCTTGCCTTACGGCTTTGTCGGGTGAACCGCCGTTTGCAAGGTAGCTTGAATTGTGATAGTACTCTTTCATCTGAACTTTGTTTGAGAATGTCAGAGCAAAGCTCATTTTGAGTTTGTATTCATCCAGGTCTTCACGGTCACGGCACATGCTTTCACCGCTCCATGAAAGGAAGCTTGTGAGAGCATTTTCACCGACTTTTTCTTTAATATAGTCGTTTATACCGTTTTCATAGTAGTATTCATAGGTTTCAAAGCCTTTGCCGACCTGATTTCTGAGAATGAACTTGACACCTGCATTTACAACCGACTGATTTTTCAGCATTTCCTGCAAATATTCAAGAGAAACATTTATATCAGTAAAAACTTCAAGGTCAGGCTTCCATTTGATTCTTGAGCCCGTATCCTTCTTGGAGTATGCTTCTTTAAGCATTTCACCATCGGGATCACCTTTTTTGAAGTTGAGCAGGTATCTGTATCCCCCGGTATGAATTTCAGCTTCCATATATTCGGATGCATACTGTGTTGCACAAAGACCGAGACCGTTTGTACCCAGTGAAAATTCATAGTTTCCGTTTTCGCCGTTATTATATTTACCGCTGGCATAAAGCTCGCAGAATACAAGCTCCCAGTTATAGCGGCCTTCCTTTTGGTTATAGTCAACGGGAATACCTCTGCCGAAGTCCTGTACCTCAACCGAGTTATCGGCAAATCGTGTGACAACAATTTTGTCACCAAATCCTTCTCTTGCTTCGTCAACTGAGTTTGAAACAATTTCAAATATGGAGTGTTCACAGCCGTCAATACCGCTTGAACCGAATATAACGGCAGGCTTTTTTCTTACTCTGTCTTTACCTTTAAGCGCAACTATACTCTCATCATTGTATCCGGGTTTTTTCGCCATTAAATAATCCTCCCAAAATGCGCAATTTTTACCGATACTATTATACCACATCTTGAATCAAAGTCAAGTTTTGCGACAATATATTGTTTAATATTTACTCTTGTATTCAACATTATATTCCGTTTTATGACCGTTAAAACGGACAAAAAAATCACCCGCCGTTAAACAGCGGGTGTATAATCAAAAAATAACCGATTTCTTTTTTCCGTTTTTATTAACGGGATGTTCCTTGATGCGTGTTATATAATCAATATTAATTATTTCATCGCCGTCTTTTGTTCTCACGGTAATCCAGTTATCGGAAACACCTGTAACATTGCATTCGATTACATTCGAAACTCCGTTTGACATATAAATAATACAATCTTTATTTATGTATCTGGTAAAAATTTCATTCATATTTATTTTACCTCTTTTCTTACGCTTGCGTATGATTTTTCTGATATTTTGCGATTTATGATTGAAAATCATAACAAAAACTATTATCCAAAGAAAAATTATCGGTAAATATGTGCTCAAAGAATAACACCGTTCTTTCTTTGCATTCTCAGATATGAGCCTTCCGGCACTTCAATGGGACAGTCAAAGCTGAGCTTCATCATAGGATGAGGTGCGTTGTCAATAAGCTCCCCTTGCTCATTTTTCAGGTTTTTTACAGTTACTCTGACAGGCTCAATTCCTTTAATCATAATTTCCAGTTCATCGCCGTCAAAAAATCTGTTGCGCTGAGATGCATAAAGTATACCGTTATCCCACTTTTCAGCGATAGCGGCAACATCCCATTCACGGACATATCCGCCGTTATAGAATATCTGAGCATCATCCATAGGCGTTGAAAAATAAAAACCTGTGCAATACTGTCTGTTGCTGACTTTTCTTACTTCGTCAATTATCCACTGCTCAGGTTTGTAGTCACTTGCAAAGCCCGATTTTTCATAGCCGTCAATGGCACAACGGTAAGCGTTGACGGAAACAGCGGTATAATATGCCGATTTTGCTCTGCCTTCTATTTTAAAGCTGTTTATGCCTGCCTCTGTCAGTGCGGCAATATGCTCGATAAGGCACATATCCCTTGAATTCATTATGTATGTACCCGTGTTATCCTGCTCAACAGGGAAATATTCACCGGGTCTTTTTTCTTCAAGCAAAGCATATCTCCAGCGGCAGGGCTGAGCACAATCGCCTCTGTTTGAATCTCTGCCTGTCATATAATTTGAAAGAAGACATCTGCCTGAAAATGATACACACATTGCTCCGTGTACGAACGATTCGATTTCAAGGTCTTTCGGTGTTTTTGCTCTTATTTCAGCAATTTCTTCAAGTGAAAGCTCTCTTGCCGTAACAATTCTTTTGGCACCCATTTCATAAAATGCACAGGCTGAGGCATAATTTGTGATACCTGCCTGGGTTGAGATATGAATTTCTTTGCCCGGTGCATATTTCTGAACAGCTTTCAAAACACCGATATCCGTAACAATAAATGCATCTACACCGCTGTCAGATGCGTATTCGAGGAACGAGGGAAGATTATCAAGCTCATTATTACGGGGTACGGTGTTACAGGTAAGATATACCTTTACACCTTTTGAATGAGCATAATCACAGGCTTTTTTTAATTCTTCGCCGCCGAAGCTTGCAGCAGCGGTTCGCATACCGAAGCAATCTGAACCGAGATAAACCGCACCGGCACCGTATTCAACGGCTGCATAAAGTCTTTCGGTATCCCCTGCCGGTGCAAGCAATTCGGGTTTTGAAATCTGAAACATATATAATCTCCTATCGGCTGTTTACACGAAGAACCTCTCTGCCGTTTGTATCGTGTTCAGCCTGAGTTCTTGCCATATAAATTTCACCGTATTTATCGTGTCTGAAATAGAAATAGTTTGTATCATCGGGGTAAAGAGCCGCCTTGATAGCATCGTCACCGGGGTTGCAGATAGGTCCGGGAGGAAGTCCCTGCTGGCTATAAGTGTCATATGCATTTTCATAAGCCATAGCAAGCGATGATGATACATTGGGGGCAACATAGCTTGAAATATAATTTGTTGTGGAGTCGCAGCCGAGCAAGGGCCATGATACGGAATTATCAAGTCTGTTATGAATAACCGATGAAACAAGTCCCATCTGTTTTTTGCTTGCTGCTTCACGCTGAATGATTGATGCGATGGTTATGACTTCATCCCTTGTAAGACCCAGTTCAATTCTTCTTGCTTCATATTCTTCGGTCCACTTATCTTCGGAAGCTTCAAGGAATTTTCTGATTATTGAATTGGCATCGCTTTTCTCATAAAATTCATAGGTTGCGGGATAGAGATACCCTTCAAGAGCAAAGGTTCTGTTGTTGTTCTGAGGAATATCATCTATAAAATCGTTTTCAAAATCTGTTCCCTGAATTGATTCGATAAGCTGTTCTTTGCTGCAAACACCGAATTCTGCAATTTTGTCAAACATCTGATAGATTGTCCAGCCTTCGGGGAAAACAAGAGTTATTGTGTCTGCGGTTTTCTGAACTTCCATAAATTCGTTGAGATATCCTTCAAGACCCAGATTTTTCTGGACATAGTATACGCCGCTGAGATATTCAGGGGCACCGGGCTTGGGGTCTTTATTGAGGTTTTTAAGGAAAGTTACAAGATTATAGTAGAGCTTGCAGAACATTTTTTGCTTAACAAGCCCTTCGTCGCTGAGAATATCAATTATACTGTCGGTTGTTGAATCCTGAGGAATTGTAACTTTGACAAGTTCTTCGCTTCTGTTGAGTGCAAGAACATCGTTTATGCAGGTTATTGCAATAGCTGAAAAGGCGGTTGTAAAAACAAGAACAACTGCCATGAATATTGCGAGAACCGAATTGAATGCTTTTGCTTTAACAGAATTGTTTTTAGGCTGATTCTGATTTCTTACAATCGCTTGAGCGGGCTGGGCATTTTTTCTCATAGGTTTTCTGTTTGAAAAATATACTTCGCCCTTATACTGCGGCGTATGGTCATCTGTTTCGGGTGCCAGAGCATCCTCATCAATATGAACTTCAAATTTTTTCTTCTGTATTTTTTCAGCAGGTTTAATATTTTCCAGCGCTTCAGGGCTGAGAAAACCGTCATCCTCAATATGAACTTCAAACGGCTTTTTTCTCCCGTTCATATTGTTGTTGGCATCATTATTCATATATATAACCTCCCTTTTCAGAGCTTGTAATGTTTAATTTCCGTTATTACATCCGAAACGGATATATCAAATTTTTCCGTCGGGACGGATTTGCAGAAACATCTTTCATAGGAGAGTGCGACGGTGCGGATATTTTTGTCGGAAAGGAATCTGTCATAGAATCCTCCGCCGTAGCCCAGTCTGCCGCCGTTCATATCAAACGAAAGTCCGGGAACAATACAAAGTGAATTGTCAAATTCCGTTACAACTTTATGCTTTCCGGGGTTTGCGGTGGGTATGCCGAATCTGCCGATAATAAGTTCATTAAAATCAGAGATTTCATAAAAATGCATCTGATTCCCCGTGCAAAAAGGCACAGCAACCCTTTTCCCGACAGAAAGCGAATGTTTTATTATTTCTGTGGTGTCCGCTTCACTGCCGAATGAAATATAAGTGAGAATTAGTGCTGAATTTTTATAAACACTTGAATTGATAAGTCTTGTAAAAATCGAAACATCAAATTCTTTCTTAGTATTTCCGTCAATACCGTTTCTTACTGCTTTGAACAGTGTGCGAAGCTTTTTCTTTTCGTTTATGAGCATTGAAGTGTAGATTTAAGTGTATCAGCAACGGCATTACCTTTGAAATAAGCGGTGATTGCCAGACCGAAATTGACGGCACTGCCCATTCCTTTGGCGGTGATTATATTTCCATCGGTACAAACAAATTCATCTGAAATTATTGCATCTGCAAGCTCATCTTCGAATCCCGGAAAGCAAATCGCTTTACATCCGTCAAGAAGACCTTTTCTGCCCAATATCATAGGTGCGGCACAGATTGCAGCAAGAAGAAGCTTGTTTTCGGAGCAGTAATCTATGAAACAATTAACCTTTTCGCTGTTCATAAGATTGGTTGTGCCGGGCATTCCGCCAGGCAGAATTATACCTGTAAGCCCTTTATCGGGTGTAATTTCAGAATCAACTGTATCACATATAATTTCAATTCCGTGAGAGCCTTTTACTGTTTTCTTTCCAACTCCCACACTTTTGATTTCAATTCCTGCACGCCTGATAACATCAAGTGCAGCAATGGCTTCAACCTCTTCAAAACCGTCTGCGAAAAACAAATAAAGCATATCAATCACCTTTCTAATCCAGGGTCAGACCCAGATAAGCATTACCAATCATGTTAACTATTTTTTTGCCCTCGTCGTTTGCTGCGATTATCATTGCCCAAGGTCTGATTTCGCCTTCCGTGTCAACCCACGGAGGAAAAATAATTTCTGTTGTTTTCTTGTTGTATGGTATTGAATTCAGAACATCCTCAAAAGCTGTAAAGGTCGTTTCCTTTACGGTAACTTTTGTATCAGTGAATGCGTAAAGCGAATAACCTTTACAATCCACAAAAGCGTTTCCGCCGAAGAATTTATTGTGTAAAATAGCAAATTCTACCGACTGCCTGTCCCATTTGAAATAATTGTGCCCATCGTAAGCTGTATTGCGTAGAGTTTCGGGACTTGTTTCTTTATTGCATACGTCTTTAAAAACTGTATTTTTTGCATCGTATGTGGCAACCCTCACGGTAAATACGGTTTTATATCCGTTCTTTTCATAAAAATCAAAAAGTGATTTTTCAGCAGGTTTCAGACAGATAAAGTATTTTCCTTTTTTATTTGCGGTTTCTTTTGCAAAATTCAAAAGCTCCGCCATAAGTCCTCTGCCGCGGTATTTTTTTAAGGTGCAGGCAGCATACAAATAGTACGAAGGATAATCTTTAGCCTCAAAATGCATATCGCCTTCAAGCAAAAAAAGCATAGATGCTATTTCTGCATTAATTTCAAAAACCAATGCGTTCAAAGGCTTACGGCAACCGTCAAGAAAAAAGCGGATTTCATTTTCATTATCTCCGAATGCTTCTTTCCACAGTCTGATTACACCGTCTATATCGTTTTCATTATAAAATCTTATCATATGTTCAAAGCTGATTTTACAGCTTCAAGAACTGCCTGAGAAATAACTTCAACGGGTAATGGTTCACCGTTTTCGCTGCAGTTTATTCTGTACCAACCAAGTTTGTTGCAGGCATAATCGGCCGCTTCACGGCAGTTGTTGAGATATTCAACATCCTTTTCATGAATATCTTTCTTACTTTCGTCCCCGTTATACCTGCCTGTCATAAGTTTCTGTGAAACTTCAATAGGCATATCGAGATAAATAACCGCATCGGGCTTTGGAATGCCCATTTTATTATATTCAAAATCTTCAAGCCATTCAAGGTATGAATCCCACTCGGGGCGAGGTGTTTTTGTAAGCTGATGGTATGCATTGGAGGTTGTGTATCTGTCTGCAAGGAATGTTTCGCCGTTAAGGTATTTTTCTTTCCAGAAACAGTTATAGCTTACATATCGGTCAACGGCAAAAAATGATGAAGCGGCATATGCGTTTACATCACCCGGTTTATTTCCGAATCTGCCTGCAAGATACATTTTTACAAGTTCACAGGCGGGGTCATCATAGTTGGGGAGCTTGATAAAATTGACCTTTATACCTAAATCTGCAAGTTTTTCTTTAAGAAGATTTTCCTGAGTTGACTTTCCGCTTCCGTCAAGACCTTCGATTACAATAAGCTTTCCGTACATACTTCCTCCATAATACACCATAATTATTAATATTATATCAACAAATGATGTACTTTTCAAGTACAGACGGATAAAATTATAAAAACGGAGTAGTGAAAAAATCATTACTCCGTAAAAATTTCAGAAAATAACAGGCTGTAACTGTGTTCCGTTTATTGCGCTTGTAACTGCATCATCGGTTCTGGTGAAATCGGCAACAACCGACCTTGGCTTATTTTTGCTGTCATCCTGTTGCATAGGTACAAAATATACGTTTTTTGTGTTTAGAAGTTTGCCTATATTTGCGGCCGAAGACGATAATGCATCGTTTGTTGATATGGCAATAAGAAGAGGTTTGTTGTTTCTTAAATGAGCCTTTGCCGCCAATGTTACGGGAGTATCTGTAATTCCGTTTGCCAGCTTTGCAAGCGTGTTGCCGGTGCAAGGCTCAATAACAAGTATATCAAGCATTTTTTTGGGTCCGATCGGCTCGGCATCGGTCAGAGTTGAAATTATTTTTTTGCCGGTTATTTCTTCTATTTCCGTAATATGCTCACAGGCTTTTCCGAAGCGCGTATCTGTCATATATGCATTATATGACATAATCGGAATAACAGTGTTCCCTTTATCGCAAAGTAATCTGATTTGTTCCTTGACTTTTTCAAAGGTACAAAACGAACCGCAGATTGCAAAGCCGATGCGAAGGTTACTCATACTCCCCCTCCTTTATAATGTTCAGTATTCCGTCTGCAATAATCTTTCCTGCTGTCTTAGGTGCAACCTTACCGGGAAGGGATGAACATTGAATTGCATTGAGTCCAAGTTCGTATGCACAGGCAAAATCCGTGCCGAACGGCGATGACGAAACATCGATTATAAGGCAGTCGCTTCTTAAATTTTCAAGAATTTTCTTGTTTATTACAAGTGACGGAACAGTGTTGATGATAATGTCAAATTTGTTTGCGTATTTCCAGAATTCCGATATATAAATTCCTCGACATCCTTTTGTTTTGGCAGTTGCAATATCGCCGCTTTTGCGTGCCGCAACGGTAACATTTGCACCGAGTGATTTGAGTGTATCAGCCGTAAGTCTTGCAACACGCCCGTATCCGAATACTGCACATTCACTTGAGTGAATCGTATACTCAATGTTGTCTATCATAGCCTTGATAATTCCCTGTACGGTAGGCACCGTGTTCATAACGGTTACCTCTTCAAGCTTGAAATAATCGTAAATATAATCGGTTTTTTTCTTGATTTTTGTTTCAAATCCCTTGCCCAACATTCCTGCAAAAACGGGCTGGTTTTCATTAATCATAGAAAAAATTTCATCAGCCGTTTCTTTTATCGGAACAAGTGAGAATATATATTTGTTGTCTTTTGTGACAGGCAGAGGAAGAATGATGCAGTCTGACCCGTTAATGGCATTTCTTATGTTTTCTGCACATTTATAATTTTTTTCCGGCAAGCCGTAAAGTGTTATTTCATAGCCCAGAGATATAAGATAATCAGCCATATAAAGCTGTCTGCCGTCACCGCCGACTATAACAAAACTGTTGATTTTTTTCATATTTACACCTCCCTGTAATTTACTATCATTTTATGGCTTGAAATGTATGTCTGTTACAAGACAAATTCGTAATATTTCAGTAAAATTTCTCTTTATTTTTTATAAATAATGTTATATAATGGATATAATGTACCAAGGAGGAGAATAAGAAATGTTTGAAATAGATGCTCTTTTGAAACAAGTCAGGCACATTCATTTTATCGGAATAGGCGGTTCTGGAATGTGTCCTCTTGCCGAAATTCTTCATAAAGAAGGTTATCTGCTCAGCGGTTCCGATAATAATGAAACAGATACCCTTGCCCGTATCCGCTCGCTCGGTATACCTGTAACAATGGGTCAGAAGGCAGAAAATATTGAAGGCGCAGAGATGATTGTTTATACCGCTGCATTGCTTCCCGATAATCCGGAGCTTGTTGCTGCAAAAGCATCGGGAATACCTACATTTGAAAGAAGCAAGCTTCTCGGTGCTGTAACAAGAATTTACCCTAACAGCATATGCATAAGCGGAACACACGGCAAAACAACGGCTTGCTCAATGCTCACTCAGGTGCTTATTGAAGCCGATTTTGACCCCACTGCCGTTATAGGAGGTAAATTACCTCTGACAGGCTCAAACGGTATTGTAGGTCACAGTGAACATATGGTTTGCGAGGCCTGTGAGTTTGTGGATACATTTCTTGACTTATCGCCGGATATTGCGGTTATACTCAACGTTGACGAAGATCATCTTGATTACTTCAAAACATTTGAGAATCTGAAAAAATCATTCACAAAATTTGCTTCAATGGCAACTAAAATGATTATTTTCAACGGTGATGACCTAAATACTGTTGATGCTGTTGTTCCCGCTGTTGAAATTTCTCAAAAACCCGTGATAACATTCGGTTTCAATGACGGTAACCATTATCAGGCGGCGAATGTCCTGCTTGATAATGAATTTGCATCATTTGATTTGATAAGATACGGTGAAAATCTGGGCAGAATTACGCTTGGTATTCCCGGTAAACATCATGTTTACAATGCACTTGCCGTTACGGCTTCAGCTATGGAATCCGGTGTAAGTTTTGAACAGTGCGTAAAAGGCATAGCTGATTTCAGAGGTGCAGGCAGAAGGTTTGAAATTCTTGCAAAAATTGACGGAATAACCATTGCCGACGATTATGCTCATCATCCCAAGGAACTTGAAGTGACACTTAATACTGCCATGAAAATGGGCTTCAACAAAGTGTGGGCGGTGTTCCAGCCTTTTACCTATTCACGAACATCAATTCTTTTTGATGAATTTGTAAGAGTTCTGAAAATTCCCGATAAATGTATAATGACCGAAATTATGGGTTCCAGAGAAGTAAACACATACGGCATTTATACATCACAGCTTGCTGAAAAGATTCCCGGCAGTGTTTGGTTTAACACCTTTGAAGAAGTTGCAAAATATGCTGTTGATAACGCAGAAAAAGGCGACCTTATCATCACACTCGGTTGCGGTGATATTTATAAAGCGGCAAAAATAATGATTAAAATGCTTGAAGAAAGGCAGTGAAAATATGAAGTATACCGTAAACAAAACAAATTACAATGATTTCTCGGTTTTTGAAATCAACAAGCTCAGCGGCAGAGGTTATGCCATCCCCTATTCCTCGAAGGAACTGCTGAAAAAGACTTCTTTTAAGAAGGAAAGAACATCCTCAGATATTGTGAAGGTTCTTTCGGGCAAATGGCAGTTCAGATACTACAAAAGCAAGAAAGATGTTCCTGATGTAATTGATACAGATAAGGAAGCTTTTGATTCGGTCAAAGTGCCTTCAACCTGGCAGAGAACAGGTTATGATGCACCTGCATACATAAACTGCCCTTATGCATTCGATGATAAACCTCCTTATGTTCCCGAAGAACAGCCCGTTGGTGCATACAGAAAAACATTTGAAGTTGAAGATATAAACAAGGTTTATATTCTTTCATTCCTTGGCGTTATTTCATGCCTTGATCTTTATGTTAACGGTGAATTTGTGGGTTACAGTGAAGGTGCGCATAATACAGCCGAGTTTGATATTACAAAGTATGTTGTAAAAGGTGAAAATGAGATACTTGCCGTAGTTCACAAGTGGTCAAACGGAACATTCCTTGAGTGTCAGGATATGTTCAGAGAAAACGGTATTTTCAGAGATGTCCTCCTTTATGAAATGCCCGAAACATATCTTTATGATGTATATTACAGAACAAAAGAAACTTCCAAGGGCTGGAATCTTGACATAAACCTTGCACTTGAGGGTAATACCGAAGGCTATAAAGTTTGTGCGGAGATTTACAGCAAAAACAAGCTTATTGCAACAAACGCAGTTGATGCTGCTAACGAAGCGGTTATCAGCTTTAAGAATCTTGATGTAGTAAGCTGGAATGCCGAGATCCCCACACTTTATACTGCATTTGTTACTCTTTATAAGGGTGACGAAGAAGTAATGACAACAAGAAATTACATCGGCTTCAAGACAGTTAAAATCAAGAAAGATATTTTCACCGTAAACGGTAAGAAAATCAAGGTTAAAGGTGTAAATCACCACGATACACATTACAAGAACGGTTATGTAATGAGCTATGATGATCTTGAAAAAGATATCAGGCTTATGAAATCACTCAATGTCAACACGGTAAGAACCTCCCACTATCCTCCCGATGCACAGTTCCTTGTTCTCTGTGATATATACGGTCTTTATGTTGTTGACGAGGCAGATATTGAAACTCACGGCTGCGGATGTGACCCTCATAACAATATTGACCTTATCAGCCACGACCTTAAATGGGCACCCAGATATCTTGACAGAGTAAAGAGAATGTATATGCGTGACAGAAGCCGTGCAGGCATTATTATGTGGTCACTGGGTAATGAAGCGGGCGGATATGCCTGCCACGATGTCTGCTACGATTTTCTTCACGGTGTCTGCCCCGAAATTCCCGTTCATTACGAAGGTGTTGTACGCAACGAAAGACATTCATACGATGTTGTATCCGAAATGTATACAAACCATAAGGATGTTGAAAAGACCGGTAAACACACAAGAGGAAAGAAATATACTCCCAAACCCTTCTTCCTTTGCGAATATGCTCATGCCATGGGCGTAGGCCCCGGCGGACTTGAAGAATATATGCAGCTTTTCTACAAGTACGACAATCTTATGGGCGGCTGTATATGGGAGTGGGCTGACCACGCTGTTTATCATGCAAACGGTAAGCTTAAATTCACATACGGCGGTGACCACGGCGAATGGCGTCACGACGGTAATTTCTGTGTTGACGGACTTCTTTATCCCGACAGAAGACTTCACACCGGTGCAAAAGAAATGAAGAATGTTTACAGACCTGTCAGAGCAGAATATGATGACGGTGTTATAACATTCACCAATACAAACAGATTCAGAAACACCTCATATATAACCGCTGTATGGGAGCTTGTCAAAAACGGCAATATTCTTCTTGCTGCAGATGAACTTATACTCGACATCGAACCTGAGCAGAAGCTTGAACATTCTGTTGAACTTGACATACCCAAGGGAGACTGCGACTGTCATCTTAACATTTATTATTATGTTGGTGATGATGAAATCGCATTTGAGCAAATCTCACTTAAAGAAGAATATGAATTCAAAGCCGAAAAATCAGCTAAAAAGCTTGCAATGACAAGCGACGGAGAAACAAGCACTCTTGCATTCAATGGCGGTATTGTCACATTCTCAAATAAAACAGGTATGCTTGAAAGCTATGTTGCAGACGGAGTGGAGCTTATTAACCCCTCACCTGCTTCGTTCAAAGGTTTTCTTCCCAATATATTCAGAGCTCCCCTTGATAACGATGACCGCCGTGACAGGTGGTACAGCGCAGGCTATGATAACTACGAATGCAAATGCACAGATTTTGAGGTTGAGCTTAAAAAGAACAAGGCAGAGGTTGAAGTTACATATATCCTCAAAAGCAAAAAATCAATTCTTCCTCTTGCAAAAGTTGAGCTTGAATATACAGTATATTCAAACGGTCTTATAAAGGTTGAAGCAAAGTTTGAAGCCATTGCCAAGAAAAAGGCTGCAGCAGATATTCCAAGGTTCGGTCTTACTCTTGAAATGCCTGAAAATTTCACTAACATTGAATATTACGGCATGGGTCCCGACGAAAACCTTTCGGATATTTACGCTCAGGCTCTGGTGGGTGTTTATAATACTACCGTAAAGGATATGCACGAGCCCTATATCAAGCCTCAGGATGCAGGCAACAGAACCTGTGTAAGATATCTTATTGTTACCGATGAAAACGGAAACGGTTTAAATTTCGCTTATGATGATTATTACTTCAATTTCAATGTGAGAGAATTCACCCAGAAGCTTTTACAGAATGCAAAACATCAGGAAGACCTTCACAGCGAAAATACCGTTGCGGTTAATATTGACGGTTTCACAAGAGGAACAGGTACGGCGAGCTGTGGCCCCGATGTTCTTCCTCAGTTTGTTGTTGACGGCAGAAAAGAGCTTGAATTCAGCTTCTATATGATGCCTGCGAAATAAAAATCAGACCCGAGGTCTTATGACTTCGGGTCGTTTTCTTTTTCTGCTGTTTTTTCTTCTTTTCTTGATTTTATTGTTCCGAGAGAAGCGATTGCAACCAATGCTATTGCACCGGCAATAAGCGTTATTGTTTTATATTTATCCCCTTTTTCAAGACCGAGTGATGCTTTTATTGCAGAATTCTCGGCTGATTCTTGCGGTGTTGAATCATTGTTTTGCTCAATATTATCTGTTATATTTTCGGAAAGAGAAGTTTTTTCGTTTTGGGATGACGATTTATTGGTTTTCTGAGCTTTCTTTTTAGTTTCGGATTTTTTGTGTGTTGTTAAGGTTGTTGTTTCCGTTTTTGTTGTAAGGTCACTCAGAATCATATCAAGAAGCCATAAATCATTATCTTCATCAGATGATTTATTTTTAGTTGTTTTTTCGGCTTTCTTTGTGGTCTTTTCCTGCTTTTGTGTTGTTGTATCGGCGGAACTTGTATGATATGAACCGTCAGAATAATTTTTGTCTACTTCAGTAATTTCTTCTGAGTTGTTGATTGTAAAATGATATATGTTTGACGGTACAGCGTCTGAATCATAAAATCTTACAGAACCGTTTATTGTGTCGGGTATTCCGTATTTTAATCCGAGTCTTATTTCACAGGTAACGCCGTCATTTGAATCAACGGAAACTGCACCCTCAAAGGTGTACCTGTCTTCGTCGATTTCATTGTCAGTAGAAGAAACACTGACAGTGTAAAAATCGGAATTTTCTATTTTGATTGAAGCACCTACATTGGTGTTGTCTGTGGCAAGATCGGGTTCTTTAAACATTACACAAAAGTAAATACTGTTTGTACTCGGTTCGATATTCCATTTTATTAGTCCGAAATTAACTTTACAGTTGCTTTCTCCGTTCAGCAAAAGTATTGTTTCGGCATCAACCCATTCAGCACCTCTGTCATAACCGTCAATTTCAACGGAAAAGACCTGAACCGCAGACAAATACAAAAATACAAATAAAAGCAAAATCGCAGAAATCTTTTTCATAAGCTTACCCTTTGTTGTTATTTTTCTATATAAAAATTTTACTTAAATTCAGTGAAATGTCAACAAATATATTTACTATGTTCCAATATGTCACAAAAACCGACCCTGAAATCTTCAAGGTCGGTTTAAATTATAAAAAGTTTATCAATAAATGATTACAAGAGTTCCGTTTTCGACGGTTACGGATGCATTTTTGCCTATGAATTCGTTACTGACGCCGAGAGGAAATGCGTTGGATAAAGTTGCATCTTCAACAGTATATTTCAGCCCTTTTATTGTTACTCCCATACAGTTGTCGGAATGGGCAAAAACTGAAATATATCCTTTGTTTCTTTCTGCAAATTCAATCGTTCCGTTGTGGACGGCGGTGATTTTTGTTTCACCGTCAATTATAATGCATTTCTTACCTTTTTCGGTGAGTGATACTGCAAGCTGAATGTTGCTTATTGTATGGTCAAGTCTGCCGCCGCAGGCTCCGTAAATATGAAATTCCTCAAAGTCTTTTTCAAGACCGATTTCTGCCGCAGCATACATATCGGTTACATCTTTGACAACAGGGAGTTTAATGACCGATATATCATCGGGAATATATCCCAGCGAGTCAAAATCTCCGATAACAATATCGGGAGCAATACCGGCTTTTTTCAGATGATTGTATCCTCCGTCGGCAGCTATAATCATGTCGCCGGGGTGCTTAACAAAATCAAAATTATTGCAATCCCCTGCTCCGATTATACAGCATACACTCATATTATCAGTCCTTATTTAAAATTTGCTCAGGCTTTGTGATGAATCTGAAACCATAAACTGAGGATATTCCTCACTTGCACCGGCATAAAATTCACCTTCATATGTAAGAAGCCAAACGATAAAATCACTGTAATCCGTACCGTAAGAACCGCCTACGTGATCTGCACCCTTGATAATATATGTATATTCGGGGAAAAGAGCTGTTGAAAGGTCAACAGTGTTATCGGGTGAAACAAGATCAGGATTTGCCACAACATAATCATCACCCAGTGTTTTTCCGTAGGGTGCAACCGTTGCATATCCTGACATCTGGTATGTTTCAAGTATACCGTCGCCGTTGAAATCCGAATTTTCATAAACGGGTATAACAGGGATGCCGTAATGAGCAACTATGGCAATTTTAATGCCGTTATCAATCATTTCGTTCAGAAGTGACGTTTTGTCTTTCATCATCTTCTGAAGCTTGTCTGTTTTTTCGATGAAATCGGGATTTGCATTTTCTCTGCCGCCGAATACATATTCAATAGCAGGTTCATAATCTTCTTCCTGAACAAGACCCCACAGAGGAAGCATATTGCTGAAAACAGGAATTATTGCATCCTGATAAACAGTATCTTTGTAATTTTCAAGAATAAAATCCGTAAGTTTTGTAAGCAAATCAAAAGCTTTTACCTTATACAAAACATCGATAAGAACGGAAAGCGCTTTATTGTCATTAACTGTATTAATAAGGAAATTGTAAAGATTTTCCGCTTTTATGTTTACTCTGCCGTTAAGCAAATCGGATGCAACCTGAGCACCGCAGAAGGTAGATGATAAGAAAAGACAGCGGTTAACTTTTTCATATCCGTATTTTGTGAGATAGGCAAGCGTCATTTGACCGCCCATACTACAACAAATTATGTTTACTTTATCGTGACCTGTATTTTTTGTTGCAGCTTCAACTGCAGCATTGATGTCATCAGCAACAACAAAGGGATCGAGACGCCAATCATAATTAATATAATATGTATGGCCTTCACCGAATTCTTCAATACAGGTTCTCACAATCCCGTGTTCAAATGCGGTTCCCTCACAAAGGTCTTCATATTTATCCGCGCTGTCGGGATATGAAGGCATTGTTACATTATACAATGAATCGCCTTTTTCGTCCATTGAAAAATATTTGAAAATATCTTTTGCGAGAAGAGCGATTTCTTTAACGGCAGAATCAAGGCTGAAATTTATGATACCGGAAGCTGCAGCTTTTAGAATACCTTTGATTATTGTTCCTGCATCGATGCTGAGAACAGATTGTTCATTTTCTGTGCCGTAATCAACATACATACCTGCAAAATCCATACCTCTGACAACAATTACAGGCACATTATCGCAGGATTCCGAAACATTTTCTTCGTTTGCAAAAGCGGGAACAGCAAGAGAAAAAACAAAAGAAAAAGCAAGAATCAAGCTGATTATTTTTTTCATATCCATTCCCCTTTACTGCGCAAAATCGGTTTTATAATGATGAACAAAAATTCCGATTATTTTATTATAATCGAGAACGTGCATTACCGAACCGTCATCAGCAGGCCAGAAAGTAACACCTTCAGCTTCAATATTATTGCCGCCTACATCACGAACCGCCGCAATATCAACTTTACCTGTTTCAATATCCACGCTGAGAATGTTCTTATAATTGCCGTTATCCTCTATATCGTTTGAAAGGTAAAGGATTCCGTTATAGAATTCTCCGCCCTGAATTCTGTGAATTGTTTCTGAAAGAGGGATTTCTTTGACAAACCTCATTGAATCGGCTGTATCATAAACATATATTGAATTGATATCGTTCCATTTTGAAGTGTAAAGAAGACCTGTTTTACCGTCAACCGCACACCAGGGTACTCCGTCGTCATAAATGGTGTTGGGCAGGTCATATATTTCACCTGTCGGTTCAAGAGTATCACAGTCAAAAACAACTATGCAAGGCGAAAGATATTCGTCACTGTCTTCAACGGATGCATAAATTTTTCCGTTATATACACTGATTCCACCGATATGGTCGTCATCTCTGTCGGTACATTTATCGGGCAAAGGGTTAATATGTGTATCAACAAGCTCCATATCGTCGAATGTGAACTTTGCGAGTGCTGTAAGGTTAAGGGCTGCAATGGCACCGCTTGTATAATAATATTCACCATCTGTTGCAATACCCTGACCCATAAGAAGAGCCTTCTCAAACACGAATGCATCTTTTGAAACAAGCTCTGCAGTTTCGGTAGTTTTGGCAACGGGACTCGTAAGTAATGTTAACACAAGCAGAGGGAGTGTAAGCACCGCCCATATTTTTCTGATAATAAACATAATAATGCCTCCTTATTTTTTTAGATAATAACATAATATATCGCAAATATCAACTTGTTTTGAATATTTGCATATACAAATTATCCAAAAATTTTTTATTACTATTTACAATTTATAAATATTTGTTATAATGGTAACATAAATTTCAAGGAGGCAATATAAATGTTAAAGAAAATTCTGGCAGTTATAACAGCTGCCGCAATGCTGTTAACCGTTGCGCCCTTCTCATTTGCATCAGGCAACGATGTTGACTACACAATCAACAGTCCTTATGAAGGTGTGGATTTTTCGGCTTATAACCGATATAAAGCAGACCTTCACAGCCATACAACATTCAGTGACGGCAGTAATTCATTGCCCGAAATGGTAGAAAGACATTATGAACTTGGATTTGATATTCATGCTATTTCTGACCACGGTACGGTAAGTTACGGTTACACAACACAGAGACACAACGAGCCTATGCTTGTTTTCTCACTGGTTGATAACGGCAAATATGTGGGCGACGTTCTTTCCGAAAACGGTGTTGCGGCAAACGGCAACCAGTATGCAGTTACATATAAAGGTGCAGATGAATATTATTCACAGACTCTTCCGTCCGGCGAAACTGGTCAGGAAATGATGAGAGTACCTTATGCAAACGAACAGAACCCCACATCATTCAACAACGCTCATGTTAATTCCTGGTTTGTTGATTACGGACACGGTGTTGTTGGCGGTACAAGCAACTATCTCAGCCCTATCAGCAAGATTGATGAACTTGGCGGTTTATGTGTTATCAATCATCCCGGTGAATACACTAATGCACGAGATGAAGAAAGCACGGCAGATGCTTATAACCTTGAAAATTCAACATATGAATACAAAATCAACAAGTTTATAAATGTTCTCAACACATATCATTCCTGCATCGGTATTGATATCAACAGCAAGGGTGACAGCAGAACACGTTACGACAGAAAGCTCTGGGATATTCTTCTTCAGAAGATTCTTCCTATCGGCGAAAGAAATGTTTTTGCCATTGCAACATCAGATGCACATAACCTTGATATCGTTGATTCCGGTTATACCGTTATGCTTATGCCTGAGCTTACATCTGACAATCTTAAAACAAGCCTTGCAAACGGTCAGTTCTTTGCTGCAAGCAAATATCTTGGCAACTACGACGAGCAGGTTAGATACAAAGCTTCACTTGAAGCAATCGGCACTGCAGAAGCACTTGAACTTGCAGGTATCCTCGGTAACGCTATAAATGCCAACGATAAGTTTAATGCAACTGACTATCCTGATGCGGCTGCTCCCATTATAAATAACATTTCTGTTGATGAAACAGAAGACACAATAACTCTCACAACAGAAAACACACTTGTAACACATTGGATTGCTGACGGTAAAGTAATTCACGTAGGTAACACAATTGACCTTGACGATTATTCTGATGAAATCGGTAAATATGTAAGAGCAGAATCTCTCGGTAAGGGCGGTATAATCTATACACAGGCTTTCGTACTTGATTATGACGGTGCACCCGTTGCAGAAAAAGATGGCTTCTTCTTCGACTGGGGTACAATCGCTTCTGCCATCTGCGATATTCCCGTTAAAATTCTTGTCGGTCTCCTTAAAACTCCCATCCGAGTAATTTTTGATATTTTTGCATAATAAACAGATAACGACCCCACAGTATGTTTTACTGTGGGGTCATTTTAATTATATGATTAAATCTTCAAGCCTGCGTTTGGGTACACAGTGAACATCATTTTCATCTCTGTAGTATGCAGTTGCACCGTTTTCGGGAAGTTCAACAATTCTGACTTCTTCATCAGGAATACCCAGAGCAATAACAAGGTCAACAGAATACTTATCAAGGTCAATTTCAAAACTTTCTGCAAGAATTTCGCGCTTTACACTGCCGAGCATACAGCCGCCGATGCCTTTTTCTGCGGCACCAAGCATAATTGTCTGAGCTGCAATTCCAACATCAATTTTCATGTTGTTTGCAACCGATAAATCCGTAAGAATAATTATGTAGGCTGAGGGTCTCTCCCCTTCTTCGGGACCTTTCCATTCTTTGAGAAGACCGGCCCATGACAGAGTTTCAAAAACCTTCAGATTATTTTCAGGGTTATTTACCGCTTTAAATCTCAGAGGCTGGAAATTAACTGATGAAGGAGTGTATCTTGCAAGTTCAATAAGTTCTGTGAGAACAGAAGATTCGATTTTTTTACTCTCTTTAAAACGTCGGTAAGATCTGTTTTTCATTACAATTTCTTTAATCATTATTTTCACCTCCGTTTCATTATAATAGTATCTGCAGTTAATTTCAACACTATTTTGGTTTCACTTATACAGAATAAAATAACGAAATTACAGTTTGTATATTATATGGGTAATTTTTTTAGTATATATAGAATTTGTTTTATGTGCACTTGCTTTGAATATAAAAAAACAGTATAATTAATATATTATTTGTACAGTTTTATTTTATGCGTATATACAGTTTGTAATCGGAGGGAATATAATGAAAAAACTGCTGTGCATTATAATGTCGCTGATTGCGGTTGCATCATCAGCTTTGTCATTTTTATCATATGCTGTTGCAACGGATATTGATGAAATATCAGCCGAGGAATTTGCAAAAGAAATAGGCGGAATGCTCAATGCTTCTGCAATGACAGAAGGCGCTTTCGGCTCGGAATACAACACAGGTTCCGATGAATTCAGGACCGCAAGACTTATTGTAAAAAGTAAGTACAGGATTGATACAATGGAAGCATCGTCCGTAATCTGCGGTTATGATGACCTTTGGGTGCTTCAGTTCGATACACCGCTTGAGGCAAAAAATGCCTACAGCTGCTATATTAATGACAAAAAGATTGAATATGTTGAAATTGATAAAGAAGTTTATTCTTTGTTTTCAGATACAACGTCCTTTTCGAATTCCATAACTTATTCCGATGAAGAAGAACACACATACTTATCCTGGGGTCCCGAATACATAGGCATTGATAAGCTGAATAACAATATCGCAATCAGTAATACTGAAATCAGCGATACGATTGTGGCTGTTATAGATACAGGTGTTGATCCCGATCATCCGTTCTTTAAAGGACGCGTACTTCCTACAAGAATCAACACCAGCACAAGCGGAATCAGAAACAACTCCATGGATGATAACGGTCACGGCACGCAGGTTGCGGGTGTAATTATTGACAGTACCACAGATAATATTTTTATTCAGCCATATAAAGTTCTTGATTATCACGGAGCAGGAACCGTTATATCACTTGCGGCCGGTATAAACTGCGCCGTTGAAGACGGTGTTGATGTTATAAACATAAGTGTAGGTTTTGAAGAAGATTCCGTAGTCCTGAAAAATGCCGTAGATAATGCGGAAATCAATAATATTCCTGTTATTGCGGCTTCAGGTAATGACGGCACGACAAATAAGTTTTATCCGGCATCATATGACAATGTATTAAAAATTACTGCAATAAATCAATCGGGCATTGTAACTAACTTCAGTACATATGACAACGGTGTTGATTTTGCCGCACCGGGTTTTGAAATCACAACAACAAATCTTGGCGGCGGTTTTATAAAAACAAGAGGTACATCTGTTGCGGCACCTTTTGTTACGGCTGTTGTTGCTGCCATTCACTCATACAGACCCAATGCTTTACGGGAAGAAATTATTGAAATAATCGAAAACACATGTGTTCAGATAAGTGAACATAATTCTTCTCTCAAATATGGAAAAGGTATTATAAGAGCTCCTGAACATCTTGATAATGTAAATCTTAAAGAAATTACGGCAACACCGTATTTTTCTCATCAGACAGCGTTCAGCCAGACAGAGCTTGATATTCAAATATTCTGTGATACTCCCGGTGCACAGATTTATTACACAACAGACCGTTCAATTCCTGTAATCGGCGGCGAAAATGTAATGCTTTATGATGGTGAACCCATACACGCTTCTCAGACGGTAGCCATTACTGCCGTCGCCTACTGTGACGGTATGTATCGTTCTTCCATTTCATCTTTTGCAACTATTATTGCACCTTATGCAAGTGAAAACGAGCTTTCAGTATCAACAGACGGAACATTAACCGCATACAGCGGAGATGCAACAAGCTTTACCGTACCGCAGTATGTAAACGGAACAGAAATCAATAAAATCGGTGAAGGAGTATTTGAAAACACTGATGTAACCGAGGTAATACTCCCCGATTCGGTAACTGAAATCGGAAAATCTTCATTCAGAAACTGCACAAAGCTTAAAACTGTATTCGGAAGAAATGTAAATGTTGTTGATGAATATGCATTTTATAACTGTGATTGGCTGAAAAATATACTGTTTCTTTCCGATCTTAAATCCATAGGTAAATTTTCATTTTATAACGTGGGTAACAGGCAGAATGTATTTACGGGAGCAACCTTTAATCTTAAACTTTCAAGGCTTAAAAGTATACCTGACGGTGCATTTTCGAAATCAACGGTTTCATTTGTTGAGCTTGGAAATTTATCGTCAATTGGTGCAACATCATTCCGTGACTGCAACCAGCTTGTCAATGTTTATATTGATTATCTTTCCAATATGCCCGACGGTTGCTTCAAGGGTTGTTCGTCGCTTACCGATGTTGATATAAGAGGCCTTGCTTACATCCCGTCAGGTGCATTCAGTTGTTGCGAAAGTCTTATAACTGCTTCTTTCCCTGATGCAAAATATATTTTTTCAAACGCATTTGAAAGCTGCATATCACTTTCGGAAATCAATCTTCCGCAGGCTAAAACAGTTTATTCCAATGCGTTTAACGGATGTAATTCTCTCTCTGTTCTTAATCTTCCCGAGATGACATCATTTGAGGATAGTGTCTATACGCAACAGGGCTCAAAGATTTATCTCCCCGCAAATCTTGAAAGATTTTATGCGCCGAAGCTTCTTAAAACAGTACCTCAGATGTTCATAAGTACCCCCGATATATACATCATCGGTCTCAACAATGCAGAAAGCATTGCGGAAAATACGTTCAAGGGCTGTCATAATATTTATTCATTGAATATTGAAAACATCACTCAGCTTTCAGCAGGTGTTTTTAATGACTGTACAATAGAATTCATTGATGCAAGAAGCCTTGTTACAACCGATGATATGCCCGATAACAGCGGTATTCTTCTTTCCAACAACTTTATCGAGTCGACCGACAAAGGTGAAAACATGACTGTTTACGGCACAAAAAACACCTTTGTTGAACGCTATGCAAACCTTAAGGGCTATAATTTCATTGAAATTCCACTTGTTTACAGTGAGGTTCCCGAATTTGTAACTGAAAACAGTGAAACCGTTTATATTCTCGCAGCAGGCTTTGACCTCTCATATCAATGGTACTGGAATACCGTTCCCGAAACATCGGGCGGAACACCGATTGACGGCGCAACAACACCCTCATATACATTCACTCATACAGACTTAGCACCTTATTATTATTGTAAGATTACCCAGAATGACCTTGGAGTTATTAATGAAATAACAACAAATATTATCACCAAAGATACTGTACCTGCCGATTATACCGAATATTACAAGGCGGTTGAAAAAGCACTTGCCGTTAACCGTACACTTTATACGGATTTATCAGAGCTGGATGCAATATTGGATGAAGATGTAAGCGGCAGATATTCCTGCGAGCAAGATATAGTTGACAGACAAACCCAAGCTATTCTTAATGCCATTGAAAATCTTAAACCTAAAGTTATTGAAAGTATTAATCTTTACGCCTCAAATGTCAATCTCAGGCTCTTTGAGGCAGAAAGAATCATTGCAGTATTTCAGCCTACTGACGCAATTTATTACAATTCTCAATGGGAATCTGATAATGAAAATATAATCCTCGTTTCATCATCAGGTTATGTAAGGTGTATAGGTGACGGAACGGCGACGATACGCCTTACCGTTGAAAATGTTGACGGTACCTTCACCGAAGGAGAAATAGTTTTTGAATGTAAACTTAATTTCCTGGAAAAGATTGCTGCATTTCTTCTTCGTGACTTAGTCAAAGTGTTTTATGCAATGAGTTATTAAAAAATCAGGCTTACAGGATTTTTTCCTGTAAGCCTGATACATTTTATAAACCGTGGTTCTGATATTCACCGCTTTTGATGTCATCCATCCAGTTTTGATTTTCAAGATACCATTCTATTGTTTTTTTCATACCCTCTTCGAAGGGAGTTTCAGGTTCCCAGCCAAGCTGAGTTGAAATTTTTGTGGGGTCAATTGCATATCTCAGATCATGACCCGCTCTGTCTTTGACATATGTAATAAGGGTTTCGGGTTTTGAAAGATGACTCAGAATAGTTTTCACAACTTCAATATTCTGCTTTTCATTGTGACCGCCTACATTGTAAATTTCGCCGATTTTACCGTTATGAATAATCATATCAATTGCTTTGCAATGGTCTTCAACATAAAGCCAGTCACGTACATTAAGACCCTGACCGTATACGGGAAGATTTTCATCTGCCAAAGCCTTCATAATCATAACCGGGATAAGCTTTTCGGGGAACTGATAAGGACCGTAATTGTTTGAACAGCGTGATATGGTAACAGGCAGACCGTAGGTTCTGTGAAAAGCAAGTGTAAGAAGGTCTGCGGATGCCTTTGAAGCCGAATAAGGGCTTGAAGTGATAAGATTCATCGTTTCGGTAAAGAATAAATCAGGTCTGTCAAGGGGCAAATCTCCGTATACTTCATCGGTTGAAACCTGATGATATCTTTTAACTCCGAATTTCTTGCTTGCATCGAGAAGGCAAGCAGTACCCATAACGTTTGTTTCAAGAAATACAAATGGGTTTTCAATGGAACGGTCAACATGGCTTTCAGCGGCAAAATTAACAACAACATCAAACTTTTCTTTTTCGAAAAGAGAATAAACAAGCTCTTTATCAGCAATGCTTCCCTTTACAAACTTAAAATTTTTGTTTTCAAAGGCTTTTGAAAGACTTTTGATATTTCCCGCATATGTAAGTGCGTCGAGGCACACAATTTCGTAATCGGCATATTTATCAAGCATGTAATAAACAAAGTTACAGCCTATAAATCCTGCACCGCCGGTAACAAGAAGCTTCATTCTTCAGTTCCCTCCTGCTCTATTTTAGGTTCCGGTTCTTTAACCGATACAATTTTTCTGAATTCAACCTGATCAAAAAGTTTTTTGAATCTTACGCCTACAGAATATGTAAGATCACATTCACTGCAATAAAAATTCGCTCTGAAAAACTGACAGTGGAATTTCCACGGTGTAAGCTGGATACAAGGGGTGCCGCAGGATTCACAGGTATGGTTAAGCCTTTTTTTGTCAACAAGAGGATTATCGATATTTCTGATTATTTTTGCTTTATAAAGAAGTTTGGAATAGAAATCTTCATTGCAATCAAGTATATCAGGCTCAATAATACCCATAGGATATATTCTTTTCAGGATATCGGCAGTAAGCATACTGTCGCCCAGGGCACGATGATGAATATACATCTCGGGGTCTATGCCGAGGCATTCGGCTGCAGCAAGCAATCCTGTCTGCTGACCCTTTGCATTGCCGTTGATTTTCTGAAAGCTTTTCTGCATATCGCAGTATTTCTTTAAAAATGGGATTACTTTTATACCGTTAAGGTATTTGAAATTATCAAGCAATACTCTTATATCACCGTCACCCCAGGTGAGGATTACGGTGTCATCATTACCTATCCATTTTCTGAACACGGAAAAGGCTTTTGTAAACGGCATACCGGAGCTTATATCTGCATTTGTAAGCTGGGTAAGTCTTTTAACTGTTCCTCTGAGTTTTTTTCCGATCTGAGAACGGATAATACATGAAAATGTATCGATGGTTTCAAGGTCTGCATCAAGCTTTACCGCACCGATTTCGATTATTTCATTTATATATCCGTTTGCTTTTTTTGCATATGTATTGTTCCATTCCAGATCCATTACAATGAACTGCATATAAACATTCCTTTTCAGATTATCATTACACTGAATATTATAATACAATATTTCTTCATTTATTTCAAGTGAAAAAGATTGTGTATCTGATTATTTGCAAAAACTTTTTATTACCTATTGCATATATCGCCATATAAATATATAATTGAACATATATATTTTTAGAAACGGAGTTTTTGATATGTATTTTGATTTTATCGAAAAAGTAAAATATGAAGGTTCTGCAAGCAAAAATCCTTTTGCCTTCAGATATTACGATGCGGACAGAGTTATTATGGGCAAAACAATGAAAGAACATCTTTCATTTGCTATGGCCTGGTGGCATAACCTGGGTGCAGCAGGAACGGATATGTTCGGCAGAGATACCGCCGATAAATCCTTCGGCGCTGAAAAAGGTACTATGGAGCACGCAAAAGCAAAGGTTGATGCAGGCTTTGAATTTATGAGCAAGCTTGGCATTGAATATTTCTGCTTCCACGATGTTGACCTTGTACCCGAAGCAGAGGATATCAATGAAACAAACCGCCGTCTTGATGAAATTACGGATTATATCCTTGTCAAGATGAAAAAAACAGGCATCAAGTGTCTTTGGGGTACCGCAAATATGTTTTCAAACCCCAGATTTATGAACGGTGCAGGCAGTACAAACAGTGCAGAGGTTTACTGCTTTGCGGCGGCACAGATAAAGAAAGCACTTGATCTTACCGTTAAACTCGGCGGTAAAGGCTATGTTTTCTGGGGCGGCAGAGAAGGTTATGAAACACTCCTCAACACAGATGTAAAGTTTGAGCAGGAAAATATTGCAAGACTTATGAAGATGGCTGTTGAATACGGCAGAGGCATCGGCTTTGAAGGCGATTTCTACATTGAACCCAAACCCAAGGAGCCTATGAAGCATCAGTATGATTTTGATGCCGCAACAGCAATCGGTTTCCTCCGTCAGTATGGTCTTGATAAGGACTTCAAAATGAATATTGAAGCAAACCATGCTCTTCTTGCAGGTCATACCTTTGAGCACGAACTCAGAATTTCAGCTATTAACGGTATGCTTGGTTCAATCGATGCAAACCAGGGTGACCCCATTCTCGGCTGGGATACCGATGAATTCCCCTTCGATGTTTATTCTGCAACAATGTGTATGTATGAAGTTCTCAAAGCAGGCGGTATGAAAAACGGCGGTCTTAATTTTGACGCCAAAAACCGCAGACCCAGTAATACACTTAAAGATATGGTTCTCGGCTTCATTCTCGGTATGGATACTTTTGCTCTCGGTCTTATCAAGGCTGCAAAAATAATTGAAGACGGCAGAATTGACGAATTCAAAGCAGAAAGATATTCAAGCTATAACAGCGGAATCGGCAAGAAAATCATTGAAGGCGAAACAACCCTTGAAGAGCTTTCGGCATATGCTTGCTCACTGGGTAAGTGCAGTGACCCCGGTTCAGGAAGTCAGGAATATCTGCAGTCAGCACTGAACAGTATTTTATTTGGTGAATGATATGAAATATTTAATTGGTATTGACCTTGGAACATCGGCAACAAAAACCGTGCTTTTTGACGAAAACGGTGTGTCAGTTTCATCTGCAAGCGTTGAATATCCTTTATATCAGCCTCAGAATGGCTGGGCAGAACAAAATCCCGAGGACTGGTATAACGCCGCTGTCTCAACTTTGACCGATGTTGTGAAAAACAGCGGTGTTAACCCCGAAAATATTGTTTCTCTGGGTATATCGGGTCAGATGCACGGTCTTGTCATGCTTGATGAAAAGTGCGATGTTATCAGACCTGCCATTCTTTGGTGCGACCAGAGAACAGGTAAGGAATGTGAAGAACTTACCGAAAAACTCGGTCTTGATACTCTTATCAGGATAACCGCAAACCCTGCGCTCACAGGCTTTACTGCATCAAAAATTCTTTGGGTAAAAAATAACGAACCTGAAAATTTTGAAAAATGCAGACATATCCTTCTTCCTAAGGATTACCTCAGATTCAGGCTTACGGGCGAATTTGCAACGGAAGTATCCGATGCATCGGGAATGCAGCTTCTTGATGTTCCCGGCAGAAAATGGTCTGATGTGATGATTGATGCACTGGGAATAAAAGAAGAATATCTTGCAAAAATGTATGAATCACCCGAAATTACGGGATATATCAACAGCGATACTTCCTTAAAAACAGGTCTTTCGGTTAAAACATCCGTTGCAGGCGGTGCAGGTGATAATGCCGCCGCGGCTGTAGGTATGGGTGTTGTGACAGAAGGAAAAGCTTTCACAACAATCGGAACATCGGGTGTTGTTTTTGCACACACAGATAATCCTGTTATAGACCCCAAGGGCAGAGTTCATACCTTCTGCTGCGCTGTACCGGGTGCATGGCATGTAATGGGTGTTACTCAGGGTGCGGGACTTTCATTGCAGTGGTTCAAAAACAACTTCTGCTATGAAGAAATTCATCAGGCATTGAATGAAAACAAAGACGTTTATCAGATAACCGATGCAAAAGCCAAAGGTATTCCCATCGGTTGCGATAAGCTTATTTATCTCCCGTATCTTATGGGTGAAAGAACACCTCATCTTGACCCCGATTGCAGAGGTGTAGTCTTTGGTTTGTCAGCCATGCATACCAAGGCACATTTTTTAAGAGCACTTATGGAAGGCGTTACATATTCACTTTATGATTGCTTGCTTGTGCTTAAAGAAATGGGCATCACTCCCCTTTCAATGCTCCTGTGCGGAGGCGGAAGCAAGAGTAAACTGTGGAAGAATATGATTTGTGATACATTCTCCATTCCCGTTGAAACCGCAAAGTCATCGGATGCGGCGGCGTTGGGTGTTGCAGTGCTTGCGGCTGTGGGTGCAGGTATTTACGGCAGTGTGAAAGAAGCCTGTGATGCAATGGTACCTCAGGTGTCGGATAAAATAATGCCTGACAGTAATAATACTGCTTCATACCGCAAATACTACAATATATATTCATCTCTTTACACTTCTCTCAAAGCAAACTATAAAGATCTTGCAAATTTAAACTGAAAGCGGTTCTGATATGAAAAAAATTCTGGTTATCGGCAGTATGAATGCTGACCTTACGATTCATACCAAAAGAATGCCTTCCCTCGGAGAAACCGTTGAAGGATTTGATTTTAATATCAATGCAGGCGGCAAAGGTGCTAACCAGGCGGTTGCTGTTGCAAAGCTTGGCGGAAATGCACGCTTTCTCGGTGCCGTGGGAAACGATTCAAACGGCAGAATGCTTCTTGATAGTTTAGAGAAATCAGGTGTTGAATTTTCAGGGTTTATAACCGAAGAATCCTCGACGGGCACAGCAAGCATAACCGTTGTAAACGGAGATAATTTCATAATTCTTAATGCGGGAGCAAATGACTGCGTCACACCTGCGGTTATAGATGAATATTCATGTCTTATTGCAGACTCCGATATACTCGTTATGCAGCTTGAAATCCCTCTTGATTCCGTAATCAGGGCAGCAGAAATTGCAAAACAGAGCGATACACTTGTTGTTCTTAATCCTGCTCCCTGCAAAGATTTACCAGATGTTTTCCTTAAAAACATTGATATAATTGTTCCCAATGAACACGAAGCATCATTGCTTACCGGAATCAATGTTGATACGGAAGAAAATTGCAAAAAAGCGATTGAGATACTTAATGACAAAGGTATCGGAACGGTTATTATTACGCTTGGCGGAAAAGGCTGTGCATATAATGACGGTAATGATATCCGTTTCAGAAGTGCGGAAAAAACAACCGTTGTTGATACCACATCTGCCGGTGATACATTTATCGGTTCTGTCTGTTGCGGTATTTCGGAAGGAATGACACTTCCCGAAAGCATTGACCTTGCAACAAAAGCATCGGCAATTACCGTAAGCAGAAAAGGTGCAAGCTGCTCCATACCCACAAGGGATGAAATAAAATAAAAAAAATCATCAGCCTCCGTCGGCAATAAACCGACAGAGGCTGATTTTTATAATGTTAAATTATTTTGCAACGGGAACATTGATTTCAAGATCTGTCAGAGGGAATGAACAACAGGGATGAATACAGCCGAATTTATAGTCAGCAAGTCTGCGGTATTCAAGATGTTTTGGTACATAAACTTTGCCTGAAATAAGATGTGAGTGACAGAAACCGCATTCACCGCTTCTGCAACGTGCAGGAACGGAAATACCGTTCTTCTCAAGAGTCTGCATAACTGAATCGGCGGATGAACCTTTGACAATATAAGTTTTATCCTGAATTGTTACGGTTATTCTGACTGTTTCGGGAATATCCGAGGGATAATCAGACTGTGATGAAGGATTATGGAATTCACCGAACATTTCGTGACGGATATATTTTTTCTCAAGTGAAAGCTTTTCAAGCTCTTTATCAATAAATTCATACATCTGCTGAGGTCCGCAAAGGAATACGGAGTAGTTTTCATCTGTGGGAGCATATTTATTGATAAGTTCAGCAGTAATAAAGCCTTTTTCAGCACCGTCGGGAAGCTGAGCGTTTTCATCACTGAGAACGTGAACCACTTTTATTTTATCGCATTTTGCTTCGAGCTCAGCGAGTTCATCACGGAAAAGGATACAATCTGCATTTCTGCTGCCGTAAAGAAGAGTAAGTTCAAATTCTTCGTCACCGTCATTGATTGCATTTGCCATTGAAAGGAAAGGTGTTATACCGCTTCCGCCTGCTATGCAAATAACCTTTTCGGCATCACGGAGAGGCTGATAATCAAAATTACCTGAAGGTGCGGATACTTCAACCTTTGTTCCCACAGTCCAGTTATCAAAAATATACTTTGACATAAGACCGCCGTCAACAAGCTTTATCGTAAGAACATATTTGCCTTCAAGCGACTCCTTGGGTGATGATGAAATTGAATAAGCTCTTGTTACGGGCATACCTTCAATTGTTTCAAAAACAGTAAGATATTTACCGGCCGAAAAATATGCAAGAGAAGTTGTTCCTTTTTCTGTATCGGGAACAAGGGTGAAGCTTTTACAATCTTCTCCCCTGTCTGTTACGGATTCAATAACAAGATACTGTCTTTGGGGATGAAGTGCTTTGGCAAGAGCCATTGCATTGTCACTGTTCGCGGGAAGTTCTGCTTTTGAATTCTCAAATCTTTCCTGACGTGCAGAGAGCATTGACAAAAACTTTTTGCCTTTTAACGATTTAAAATTATTTGCCATATTATTTGCCCTCCTTTAATTTTTTTACTACAATTCCGCCTGCTTTTTCACCTGTGTAATACGCACATCCGTAGCCGTCGCCGCGTTCTTGGCTTGCACCGCAGAAATAGAAATTATCGAAGGGCTGGTCCTTGGCGTACTGAACGGTACGAGGAATCATACTATCCCATTTTTCAAGCATATATCCGTAAGGTGTGCCGAGAGGCGTGTTGAGATATCTTGCAAATGTGGGCGGAAGTGCAATTTCGATTTCTTCAATGTAAGGTTTGATTGAAATGTTCAGAGCCTTTTCGCAGGTTTCAATCATATCCTTTGCAACCTTTGTTTTAAACTTCTTATAATCCTGAGGCTTGATATCCTTCATAACATCGCCGAAGGTCATGGTTGTAAGGAAAAGCTGGCTTGTACCCTCAGGAGTACAATCGGGAATAATTTCATTAAGACAGTTAATTATGCAATATCCGCTGAAAAAGTTCTGAGCAGCTTCATATTGTTTATCTGAATCCGAATCGGGAGCGATAAACACAGAGTAATCGGTGATACCGAGCTCCTCTTTTGTTTTGTTCATGCCGAGATAAACCGTTGTGAGAGTTGCGGCGGTTTTTCTGGCATTGAGCATTTTAAGCTGCTTTTCGGGAATATCTTTAATATCAAAAAGGTCGTTCCATACGGCATTGGGTGATGAATTACAGATAAAATACTTACCGTAAACTTCTTTTTCACCGTTGATAACAACACCGGCAGGCTTTCCGTTTTCCATTATGACTTTGGTAACTTCTGAGTTATACCAGATGTCTCCGCCCGCTTTGCGGATAACCTCATCAAGAGCAAGACTCATTTCATGGCTTCGCTTGTGGGGGATACCGGTTCCGTTTTTGACATAGCTGTGAAGAACAGCCATATAGTAAAGAAAATCAAACTTTGAACCGGGTGAACCCATATAGCACCAATATGTGTTGAAGATATCCTGAGCCTTCTTGGGCATTCCAAGTGCATCCAGTGCTTCATTCATTGTGTGTGAAATCATACGCATAAGGTCAGGAACATCCTTAAGACAACCGGGGATTTTCTTTGGATTGTCAAGGCATTCAAAAGCCTTGAACATTCTTGTTGAAAGGTCAAAAGCGGCCATACAACTGTCATATGAACCGGGAACAATTTCATCAAGCTTTCTTGCAAAATTCTGAAATCCTACGGGCATACGAGCATCAACGGTAACAAGAACACCGTTTTCATTTATGAATGCATCCTTATCCCCTTCTTTTGCGGGAACAATAAGACGAAATGTTGAGTCGTGTGTAGCCCAATCAACATTGCCGCCCATTCTGATAAACATATCTTCGATTTGTCCGTCCTTTTCGGGCGAGCCTGCACCTGCAAGCTCATGAAGGGAAGGTTCAAACTCAAATCTGCCTCTTACAAATGACGATGCAGATCCGCCGGGAATATTATGTCTTTCAAGAAGAAGTGTTGAAAGACCCGCCTGGGCACATGTTGCTGCAGCTGCAAGACCGCCGTTACCTGCGCCTATAACGATAACGTCATATTTTTTCACTTGACCGCCTCCGTTGACTTTTTTCTTCATAATTATATATCATCCGTATTTCAAAGTCAATTGTAATAAACACTTCGAACGGATTTTAATGCAATTTGCAAACGTCAATATGTATCAAATTATAACAAAAAAATCTTGATTTTTATTAATTATTACATTATAATTATCACATAAAATGTTCAAGGTGTTGATAGCTTATGGAACTGCTTAAACAGAAAATTCTGGATGAAGGCAAAGCAATCGGATCGGATGTTATTAAAGTTGATATGTTCCTCAATCATCAGATAGATGTTGATCTTCTTTGCGAAATCGGTAAAGAATTCAGAAGAATTTTTGATTCGGAAAAAATAAACAAAATATTGACTATTGAAGCATCAGGTATCGGAATCGCCTGTATTGCTGCGCAGTATTTTTCCGTGCCCGTTGTTTTTGCAAAAAAAGGTGAAAACAGAAATGTTGGAGATAACATTTATAAGGCAGATGTTTATTCTTTTACAAAGGGTATTACAACAACAATAGGTATTTCAAAAGATTATATCAACGAGGATGATCACATACTGATAATAGATGATTTTATGGCAAACGGTAAAGCTGTACACGGTCTGATTAATATTATCAATCAGGCAGGTGCAACAGTTGAAGGAATCGGTATTGTTATCGAAAAGGGTTTTCAGCCCGGCGGAGATGCCCTTCGTTCGCTCGGTTACCGTGTTGAATCACTTGCGATTATTAAATCCATTGATGACGGTAAAGTTATCTTTGGATAATAATAAAATTCAGGAGGTAAACAAAATGAAGAAACTCACAAGAATTCTCGCAATTATCCTTTCGCTTGCTCTTGTATTCGGTCTTGCAGCTTGCGGCAATCAGTCCGAAGACCCCAACAAAGAAGGAACAAACACCCCCACTGCTTCAGAACTTAAAGTAGGTTTCATCTATCTTCACGATGAAAACTCAACCTATGACAACAACTTCATCAAAGCTGCAAAGGCTGTTTGTGAAGCTCTTGGCGTTGAATATATTGCCAAGGTTAATATTCCTGAAGGTGCAGAATGCAAAGAAGCTGCACTTGACCTTGCTGATAACGGTTGCGATATCGTATTTGCAGACAGCTTCGGTCATGAACCTTATATGATTCAGGCAGCTAAAGAATGCCCCGATGTTCAGTTCTGCCACGCTACAGGTACAAATGCTCATATAGAAGATCTTCCCAACTTCCACAACGCATTTGCTTCAATCTATGAAGGTCGTTACCTTGCAGGTGTTGCCGCAGGTCTCAAGCTCAACGAAATGATTGCTTCAGGCAAAATCACCGCTGAAGAAGCAAAGATGGGCTATGTAGGCGCTTGGACATATGCAGAAGTTGTTTCAGGTTACACTTCATTCTATCTCGGCGCAAAATCAGTATGCCCCAGCGTAACAATGGAAGTTCAGTTCACAGGCAGCTGGTATGACGAAATGGCTGAAAAAGAAGCAGCCGAGCTTCTTATCAACAACAAGTGTGTTCTTATCAGCCAGCACGCAGACTCATGGGGTGCTCCCACAGCTTGTGAAACTGCAGGCGTTCCCAACGTATCTTACAACGGCAGTACAGTTGCTGCTTGCCCCAACACATTTATTGTTTCATCAAGAATCAACTGGGAACCCTACTTCAAGTATATGATTGAATCAGTTCAGAACGGCACAGAAATCGTCGATGACTGGTGTGGCGGTATTGAAGAAGGTTCAGTTGAACTCAGTGAAATCAATACAAAGGCTGCTGCAGCGGGCACCGCTGAAAAGCTTGAAGAAGTTAAGGCAGGCCTTGCAGACGGTTCAATCAAAGTATTTGATACAAACACCTTTACTGTTAACGGCGAACCCGTAAACTCATATCTTGTTGAAGAAAACGAAGTTATTAAGAACGGTGAATTCTCAGAGTCTGAATTCCGTTCAGCACCCTACTTCGATCTTAAGATTGACGGCATCAAGCTCCTCAACGAAGCATATTAAGTCTTAATTTTATAACAGTTTAGGCGGAGAGTATTCTCCGCCTAAACATTATTTTATTCTGAAAAGATTTTTCAGGTTTTGAAAAACCTTTTGAAAATAAAATGCAGGAGGGTTAAACATTGGGCAATCCGGCTATTGAATTGAAAAATATAACCAAATCATTCGGAAGTGTTGTTGCAAACAAAAATGTTTCACTCACCGTTTACAGCGGCGAAATTCTTTCGATTCTCGGTGAAAACGGAAGCGGCAAAACAACGCTCATGAATATGATTTCAGGTATATACTACCCCGACAGCGGTCATATCCTTATCAACGGAAAAGAAGTTGTTATAAAGTCACCAAAGGATGCTTTTGATTATAAAATAGGTATGATTCATCAGCATTTCAAGCTTGTTGACGTTTTCAGTGCTGCTGAAAATATTGTTCTGGGTATTGACGAAAAAGGTAAATATAACCTTAAGGAATCAACAAAAAAAATCAAAGAAATTACCGATAAATACGGCTTTGATATTGACCTTAACAAAAAGATTTATGAAATGTCTGTTTCTGAAAAACAGACCGTTGAAATCATTAAGGTTCTTTACAGAGGTGCGGATATTCTTATTCTCGATGAACCTACCGCCGTACTCACTCCTCAAGAAGCACAGAAGCTTTTTGCAGTTCTTCGCAGAATGCGTGATGACGGCAAAGCAATTATTATTATTACCCATAAGCTTCACGAAGTTCTTTCGCTTTCGGACCGTGTTTCCGTTCTCAGAAAAGGTGAATATATAGGCACCGTTGAAACAAAAAACACCAATGAATCTGAGCTTACCGAAATGATGGTTGGTCAGAAGGTTGAGCTGAATATAGAAAGAACTGATCCTGAAAACTGTGAAAAAAGGCTTGAAGTTCTTAATATAAGCTGTGTTAACCGTGAAGGTGTAAAAGTGCTTGATAATATTACTTTCACAGCAAATTCAGGTGAAATTCTAGGTATTGCAGGTATTGCAGGCAGCGGTCAGCGTGAACTTCTTGAATCAATCGCAGGTTTACAGAAGCTTAATGACGGTAATATTCTCTATCACGATCCCAAAACAGGAAAAATTGATAACCTTCGTGACAAAACACCTGTTCAGATCAGAGATCTTGGTGTAAGACTTTCTTTTGTTCCTGAAGACAGGCTTGGAATGGGTCTTGTGGGCAATATGGATATTGTCGATAATATGATGCTCAGAAGCTACAAAAAAGGCAAGTCACTTTTTGTTGACAGAAAACAACCCAAAACCCTTGCCAAAAAGATTATTGAAGATCTCGGTGTTGTTACTCCCGGTACATCAACACCTGTCAGAAGGCTTTCAGGCGGTAATGTTCAGAAAATTCTTGTAGGCAGAGAAATTGCATCATCCCCTACCGTTCTTATGGCGGCATATCCCGTAAGAGGTCTTGATATAAACTCTTCATATCTCATTTACAACCTGCTCAATCAGCAAAAAGAAAGCGGTGTTGCAGTTATATTTGTCGGTGAAGACCTTGACGTTCTTCTTGAGCTTTGCGATAAAATTATGGTTATCTGTTCGGGCAGAATCTCGGGTATCGTCGATGCAAGAACATCAACAAAAGAAGAACTGGGACTTCTTATGACCAAACACGGAGGTGAACACAATGAGCAACAATAAAATACATGAACCTCTCTTTCACATTGTTAAGCGCGGTGCACTTCCCGTATGGCTTTCGTGGCTCATAAGAATTCTCTCGGTTGTTGCCGCACTTATTGTCTGCGGTATTGTTACAATCGTTCTTACGGGCGAAAATCCCATTAAAGTTTATACAACAATGGTTGAAGGTGCAATCGGTTCTGAACGAAGAATATGGTCACTTTTTCAGAATGTAGCCATTCTTCTGTGTATTTCACTTGCCGTTACACCTGCATTCAAAATGAAATTCTGGAACATCGGTGCGGAAGGTCAGGTTCTTATGGGCGGTCTTGCCACAGCCGCTTGTATGATTTACTTTGGTGAAAGTCTTCATCCTGTTATCCTCTTCCCCGTTATGATTATTGCCAGTATTCTTGCTTCGGCAATCTGGGCAATTATTCCTGCATTTTTCAAAGCACACTGGAACACAAACGAAACGCTTTTCACACTTATGATGAACTATATTGCGATGCAGTTGGTTTCATATTTTGTTTTTCTTCATTCTAACCCTGTCGGTTCGGGTAAAATCGGTATTATCAACAGTGCAACTGAAGCCGGCTGGCTTCCTAAGATTGGCGGAAAAACATATCTTTTCAATATTATCATTGTTGCTATCCTTACAATCGGAATGTATATTTACCTTAAATACAACAAACACGGATATGAAATTTCGGTTGTCGGCGAAAGCGAAAATACAGCAAAATATATCGGTATAAATGTTAAGAAAGTTATTTTAAGAACTATGTTCCTCTCGGGCGCAATATGCGGTATTGCAGGCTTGCTTCTTGTTGCAGGCACAGACCATTCAATTGCAAAAGAAACCGTAGACAGCAGAGGTTTTACAGCAATAATGGTTTCTTGGCTTGCCAAGTTTAATCCGATATATATGATACTCACATCGCTCCTTATTGTATTTCTTGAAAAAGGCGCAGGGCAGATTTCAACAGACTTTGGTTTAAATGATTCATTTGCAGAAATTCTTACAGGTATAATTATTTTCTTTATTATCGGCAGTGAATTTTTTGTAAATTACACAATCAAGTTCAGACATAAGGATAAGGAGGTAAACAAATGATTATTGCGTTCATTCAAAGAGCAATTGTTCAGGGCATACCTCTCTTATTCGGATCAACAGGTGAAATTATCACTGAAAAAGCAGGTCATCTCAATCTCGGCACGGCAGGTGTAATGTATGTCGGCGGTATTGCAGGTGTAATCGGTGCTTTTATGTATGAAAACTCAGTTGAAACAATCAATCCCGTTTTGGCAGTAATTATACCAATTTTAACATCCGTTATCGGTTCATTGATTATGGGTCTGATTTATTCGGTTCTTACGGTAACACTCAGAGCAAATCAGAATGTTACAGGCCTTGCTCTCACAACCTTCGGCGTAGGCGTAGGTAACTTCTTCGGCGGTTCGCTTATAAAACTTACAAACAGCGAACTTCCTTCAATTACGCTTACAGCTACAAGCAACTGTTTTAAAACCAAAATTCCTTTTGCAGAAAATCTCGGTTGGTTTGGCGATATATTCCTTTCATACAGTTTTCTTGCTTATGTAGCAATTGCCATTGCACTTTTTGCAGCTTTCTTTTTCAACAAAACCAAAGCCGGTCTCAGTCTGCGTGCAGTCGGTGAAAACCCTGCAACCGCCGATGCTGCAGGTATTGATGTTTCAAAATACAAATATCTCGCTACTTGTTGCGGCAGTGTAATAGCAGGCTTGGGCGGTCTTTACTATGTTATGGACTATGCCTGCGGAGTATGGTCAAACGACGGTTTCGGAGACAGAGGATGGCTTGCAATCGCACTTGTTATATTTGCGGTATGGAAACCCAACCTCAGCATTCTCGGTTCAATCCTTTTCGGCGGACTCCTTGTTGTTCATAATTATATCCCCAACCTTACAATGGCATCTCAGGAAATATTCAAAATGACTCCTTATGTTGTTACAATAATTGTTCTTGTAATTGTAAGTATGCGCCGTAAACGTGAAAACCTTCCCCCTGCCAATCTCGGACTCTCGTACTTCCGTGAAGAAAGATAAAAATAAAGGACTCAAAGCTAAGAACAAAAACAGGATAAATGATAAATGGCTTGCAAAGGTATTACACCAATGCAAGCCATTTTTACATTATGTCTTTAAATTTTATACTGTAGGTTCAACAGGCTCTGTGGGTATTTCAGGCTGAACAGTAAAAAGAATTTTGAATAAATCTGCAAATATCTGTAACTTGGGAAGAATTGAAATTATCTTTGAGAAAATATATGTTACAAAAGAAGGGGTAAGCTTATCTGCAAGTGTATAAAGTGAACCCAACAAACCTTCACTGTCTTCATAGGAAGGATGAGCGTAACCTACAAGTGTCGCTCTCGTGCTGTTAACAGGTCTGGTTTTTTCGGTAACATATTCCGAGCCGTTATAATTAATATCGGAAGTATTACCGCCGATACATTTGACCTTGGGGTTTTTATTAGCATCTATAAATCCGCTTTCAGTAACAATTTCAACATGATGAACATCATCCGAGCCGTCAACTGCAGTATTGATGAACACAATATCTCCTCTCTGAGGAACATAATCACTTGTTGCGGGGTAATATTCTCCCCTGTTTATAAACCACTGTCTCATTGTATCACATGATGCTCTCTTGGGTACGGCTGTTCCGATTGCACCGGCCTGAGCAGCACACCAGGATACAAAAATCGAACACCAATATGCATCGGTTTCTATACCGTAATACCAGGTTGTGAACTCATTGATATTGCTGGGATAATAGCCGATTTTTGACCTTGCAATATTTACAATCTCGTCGGTAATGGGAAGCTTTTCTGTTTCTTCTGCAGGAGGTTCGGTTTCTGTTTCCTGAACGGATACATCGGATAAACTGTTATTTGTTGCCGCAAACGATGTAAAAGATAACCCAAATAAGGTTGAAATGACAAGTATAACCGCAGTGATTTTTAACATCAGACTTTTAAAATTCATAATTATTCCCCTTTTTTAATTTATAAGCTTAATTTTTGTTTTTCTTTCTTTTTGCAAGGAATACGGATGCACCGATTGCAAAAAGCAATGCTGGCAGTGCATACAGATAGGAAAGAGGATTCGTAAGGTCTCCGTAAACACCTACAATGCTCCAGAGAACATTGAGCACAAGCATACCCAGATTTGCTGCAATAAAATACTTTCCGAAAGGAATGTTTAGCGCACCGAATATAAGACTGCTTAAATCCGAAGGCATAAAGCCGCCTGCTTTAAAAACAAACACAACCTCAAATGAATTCTCATCTGCAAAATCATCAAGCTTTTTAATTGCTTTAAATCTGCCCGAAAGAGAATCAACCATCTCCGCACCCATAAACCTGCCGAAAAAATAAGGAAGAATAAGGCTGCACGCAGTACCAATGAAGTTAACCGCAACGGCAATAAGAAGGTTATCAAACACTATTCCCGAAAGAACAAATAAAACAGCCGGCGGAAAAATAAGCGCAAAGGATTTAACGATGCTGAAGCCTATCATTATCAGCGCCATAGTCATTGTACCGCCTACAAGATACTGTGTCAGTGCATCAACATTCTGAACCGAAATATTGTTCTTTTTCAGAAAGATAACGCACATAACAACCATCGCAAGCATAAACACAAACGAAAGAATCTGCAATATTTTTATAAACTTATCATATTTTTTTGTTCTTTTATTTTCGGCCATATATTCACCTACAATTTATAATTTTCACAGTCGGTTACCAGGCAACCGTAACCTTCAGACCATCAACCATATATTTTACATCTTTTCTGTAATTCTTATTGATTGATTCACAGAACGCATTGAGCATTTCCTCATCCGGCATTTCAAAGGTAAAGAACAAAGTAAGGCTTGAGATGGGATAATGAATACCACTTATTCTGAATCCGTTAATCCACCAATGAAACTGTTCCTCCTGCTCAACGATAAGGGTATCGCCCGCATAAAGCTGCATTGACATGGGAATCATCTGTTCATTCTGTGCGGAATTATAAAATGTTCCGAAGCTTCCGGGTTCTCTGTTATAAAGACCTACCTCTGCACCGTTGGCAATAAGATAATTGCCTTTCCATATCTGAACCATCCATTCAAGGCCGTCATAATCAAACCTGAATCTTCTTGTATTGTAGTGCCAGAGCAAAGGCATTGAGTTTGCGGCAAGGTCATAGAAAACGCAGAAACCGAAATCTCTCATCCAGGCTTCGCTTGTTGCATAAACCATCATTTCAGTTATAGAAAAATTAAAACCTGTCCCCATAACACCTGAATTATTTTTGTTGGTACACTCACCTGTTACGGTGTTAACATAAAATCCGGGTCTTAATTCTTCAGTTTCACCGTCTTTATATGTATATCTTGCCTTGATTTCATATATGTCAGGGTCATTGGTAGGTGCTGCATAAAGTTCACATTTTTCAATAATGCTCAGATATGCACCGAGAAAGTGATAAAGCGTAGCAGTTGTATCATCATTGGCCGCCCAAAGCTCATCACGTTTTGCATACATCTGATTTCTGAATTCGGTTGTATCTATGTTGAGTGTTTTAACAACCAATTCGGCAGGACCGTTTATATCGGGAAAATTCGTGAAAATTGTTGCAACATCAAGACCGCTTTCAGCCAGAACTTCCTCGCTTAGCGATTCGATAAAAGCATCGAGTGTAACATTGAAATGTTCTTCAGGCATAAATGCAGAACCTGTGATAAGTCTGAAAGGGAAATTCAAAATTCTTATAAACTTAAAAAATTGCTCGGTTGTAACCGTAGGTCTGTTAAACTTTGCAAGCATTTTTTTATAGTCGCTGATATTGTTTACAACAAATTCATCAAAAGTATTTTCTTCTTGCTGTTCTGAGTCCGTTACAGTGGTTTCTTCATAGTCTGCAGGAGCATCCGTGTCTGTTTCCGCATAAACAAACACACAGCCCGAAAATGCAATTATCAGTGCCATTAAAAAAGATATGTATCTTTTACTTTTCAAGAACAACCTCTCCTGTCTGTCCGTGTAATTTATGCCGCTATGGTCATCTTGAGCACTTCAATCAAAGCGGTAAAGAATTTGCGAAGTGCCTCAAAGAATGTGACGTGCCATCTTTCTGCTGTGTTCATATCATCGGCAGTCATAGGCGAAATGGTCTCTGACTCATCGTCAAAAACAAGATACTGCGGATATTCAGCACCAGAAAATACATTGTATCCGTCATTGTTGATAATTTCACTTACCAGACCGTTAACACAAGCAGGAAAATAATCGTGCAATAAATTTTTGATAAACCAGGTTCTTTCAGGATAAATACAGGTCGAAGCATCAATCTGCTTATCGGGTGAAATATACTTTGCCGTGGAATTTTGCACCGCTTTGTTTATGTATTCAGCTGAAAATGTTTCGTTTACTGCTGCACAAGTCGCACCGAAACTGCTTTCACGAACCGTTACGGTCCGGTCTGAAAGCTCATCGGAATTTACGGTTACGGGAATAGTCTGCATACCGTATTTAACGATATTTGCATAGCCTATTCCTTTTTCAATATCAGCTTTTGTGTTTTCTTCAAACTTAAGGCGAACATTATTATGGTAGTTTTCTATTTTTTCAATAAGACCTGCATATTCGCTCTTGTCAACGCCGTAAAAAACAGTGTTCATTGCCCTTTCATAATCTTCCAGACTAACCATACTCCAATATGAAGGGAATGTGCCGTAACCTGCTCTCATAATTTCAGGGAAAATATCAAGGTAAATATCCTCTGCAACATTATTTATTGCCCAGCACACAACATCAAGACCGTATGTTTTATTAAGAAGGGATACGAATGACTGAATAAGCTCCGTATAATATGTTTCAAGCCCTAAATCAATATCATACATAAATCTGTCAATACCGTCTGCGTGCATATGAAGTTCCCCGGCAAAGGCTTTACTGCACTGCGTGGCACCGTAAACACTGCTTGCATAATGAATTACATCCTGAACATATTCGCCGTCATATTTTTCCATATATGCTGCAACAACATTGGAGCCAAGGCACCTGCCATAAAGAGCCACCTTTTCTTCACCCGTAACATAAAGAATATCTTCAATATAACGGTGAAGCGTCTCTGCCGTTACATAAGGATCAAGACGCCAATCATAATGGAAAGGATATGCAGTCGCACTGTATTTTCCATCGGCATTTTTACGGTTTCGAAGAGTTTCTCTGCTCCAGGTCCAATCCGCACGGCTGCCGTCAGACGCTTCCCCGTTTTTATCAAGTGCCATAGGCTCAAAAACAGGAACAAGAATGTCAACAAGCACATCGCAGAATTCACTCCATTCCTGAGTGAAGAATGCTTTTGCAAAAACAGGAAGAAATTCTTTTGCTTTTTCTTCAATGTAACCGTCGGGAATCTGGAGTGGATAAACAGTTTCCTTTTTACCCTCTTCATTATTTCTGACAAGCAATGCGCCGTATCCGTGCACGTGAACAACCGGAATATCCGCACCGTCACTTGCTGCAGATGACACAGGCAATGAACTTGTCACAATTGTAAAAACAAGAATAAGTATAGTCAAAATCGAAAGTATCTTCTTCAAGACATATCAACCCCCGCTTATATTTAATTTATTTTAACACATCAAGCGAAATACTTCAATCTGTTTTGATGCATTTATTACATTATATTTAAATATTGTTGGTTTTTCTCTGTCTTATTGACAAAATAAAATTTATAAGCTAAAATTTCATAAAGATGAAAGGAGAATTTTTATGGGTGCTGTCTTTACAATATTCTTGTTAACACCTGTTTTTTTACCTGTTATAATTGCAGAAAAAATTCTTGAAAAATTCGGTATAGATTCAATGGCGATATTGGATAAACTTATGGATTTATTCTTCCTGTGGTTATCGGCAAATCCTGAAATTGCCGATATTATCGAAAGCATTCTTACTCGTTAAATCCAAAAAGAGAGAAGCTGTCAAAAAGTATTTCTTTTTATATGTTCGTCCTTGACATATAATTTATTATAACAAAAAACAGAGAGCAGTCATTTGCTCTCTGTTTTTTGCGATTAAATTATTAAAGTGAATCAATAAGTGCCAGATATTCCTTTACAAGATATGAGCCGATATGTTTGCCGACAGAAAGCGTTTCGTCAGCGATTCCGTCGCCGATGATGTGACCCATAAATGCGAAATTATTATCGGTAAGAACATAACCGATAGCATCGTTTGTAAGGCTTACTGCATAAGTTGTAACGCCGTCAACGGCTGTTGAAAGGTTATCGTAAGGCCATTCTGTACCGTCCCAGTTTGCTCCGCCGGTAATTTCGTCATCCCAGAATACTTCGGGATAAAGTTCACCGGGGAAAAGAGCGAGTGCAATCTCATTGCCAAATTCAAGATATCCCATTTCAGTTGCCATACAGTATTCTTTAACAAGGAATCCGTCATAGAAAATCTTGTTATTTACAAGTCCGATTTCGCAGGCAAGGGTAAGGATGCTGTTTTCAGGCACGATAAAAAGTTCTCTGTGCTTTACGTTAATAACAGGTGAAAGCTCAGTTGCATAATCGGCATCAACTATTTTTTTGCCGACTTTCTGTCCGAGTGCTTTTGCGTCAGCTCCCTTTTCTTCATATTCGGTCATACCTGTTGTATCTACGTCGATGTCACGGGAAACCTGACCTACCGCACCCGGAATCATAATGAAATTGCCGCCGTCGGTGTTTTTGATATATTCATCGGCGTAATAGATATAGTCTGAACCAACAAGTCCGTTGCTTGCGCTGAATGATGTAGCGTGGCAGGTTATATCACTGATATATGTTGCAGGTTTTCCTGAATCAGGAACAAATTTAAAGCTTGCAGTTTCGGGCAAATCTTCTTTTGAAATAAGATCACGCTTATCTTTGAAAAATTCACCCATATCAATTGCCGAGAAGTAAAGCTTACCCGCTTCCATATTACCAACAGCCTCTTTGATTGCTTCGACGGATACATTTATGAAATGCTGCTTAAACTTTTCAGCCGTTTCAAGTCCTGCCATCGTTCCGTCAAAACCAATCAGATTGCACCAGAACGTACCGAATAGCTTTCTGAAGAATTCGGTGCTGACACCCTGAGTATCAAGTGCAGAATGAGCATGAGTTGCACTGATGTTGATGCTTGCAACCTTAATCCCCTTCTCCTGGCAGTATTCGACAATCGCTTTACGGATTGTACGGATATCTGTCGAAGTAACACCGAGAGAATCGATTGCACCAAGCACAACTGCACCTTCGCCGCTGTTATCATCAATTACGGCAACGCGGATGCACTGATCATCATAAACACCCTCAGCATATTTATTAAGCAAATCTCTTCCGAGATTATACTTACCGTTGTCAACATCATCGGGTACAATGCTCTTTTTTGAATAACCCAGTTTCCATACATTTTCATCGGCGGCAGATGTCTGATATGTTTCTCTGCCCGGCATAAAGCCTATTTCATCGGAATCATATTCATCAATATTTTTCCAATCCTTAGGATTAACATAAATTCCGCAGATTGACTTTACAAGACCCTCAACAACAACATTAAGTGTGTTGTAAAGACCTTTCATAATACCATCGCCCACTGATTCACCCTGTGCGGCGGTAACCTGTTCCTGAGCGGCATATGAGCCAACAGACACTCCCGAAACCAAAAGAGCGACACAAAGCACTGCTGAAATAATTCTTAAAAACTTTTTGTTCATTTCTTTGCCTCCGTAACAATTTTATCACAGTATACCACGCGAATGAAAAATCTTCAAGTTTTTTACCCATAAAAATATCCTTAACATCTGTTCTTACAATTTTTGTCCTCAACAGCGGCACATATACTCAATTATCAAGTGTTGCTTGTTTCATCAATAACTCTGCTTGAAGCATCAAAAAACCCACAGAAGTGATTGCTTCTGTGGGTTAAAAAAATAATGTTTAGATTGCAGTCCAACCGCCGTCAACGGTGAGAAGCTGACCTGTTGTGTAGCTTGAAGCATCTGATGCAAAATAAATAAGTGCACCGTCAAGTTCGCCTGCTCGGCCCGCTCTGCCCATGGGGCAGTATGCCTGAAGAGCCATACCGAATTCGGGAGTGTTGATAACCATATCGGTCATTTCGCTCTCAAAGTATGCAGGACCGATTGCGTTAACCGTGATGTTATATTTTGCCCATTCGTTTGCAAGAGCCTTTGTGAGCATTTCAACGCCGCCCTTACTTGCACAATATGCGGAAATGGGGCTTCCTGCCATTGCAACTGTAGAATGAATTGAGCCGAGATTGATGATTTTACCGTATTTCTGCTCAATCATAATTTTGCCGACTTCACGTGCAACATAATAAACACCGCTGAGATTGATTCTGATAGTTGAATCCCAAGTGTTATTGTCCATCATTTCTGCGGGAGCACCTGTGCCGACACCTGCATTGTTAACAAGAATATCAATTCTGCCGAATGCCTGCTTAACTTCTGCTACGGCATTCTCAACGCTTTCATTGTCTGCAACGTCACATTTAACCGAAATACACTTTACACCAAGCGCTTCAACTTCAGCCTTAACCTGCTCAAGTCTGTCAAGTCTTCTTGCAAGAATAGCAACATTTGCACCCTCTCTTGCAAGTGCAAGTGCAAACTGACGGCCAAGGCCCGATGAAGCACCTGTAACAACAGCAAATTTTCCTTCAATGTTAAATAATTTACTCATTTTTTCTTCCTCCTTTAAATTATTAATAAAATACCATAATGAACATATTGTTGTCAATCTGATGATTAATAATTAAATGAAATATTAATAATTTGTTCAGAAATTTTCACAACGTGGGTTGACTCAAATTTTTCCGTCGTATTCAGGTGTTTCTTGGTCAACTTAGTGCATAAAGACGTGAAGCTTTGGCTCCTTTCCCCTCTGGATATTTGCGTCGGTTCAGACGTCGTTCTGTTTATTACCAAGCTGATAGAATGCTACTGCGGAAGCAGCAGCAACGTTCAGCGAATCAACACCGTGATACATTGGTATTTTCACGGTAAAATCGCATTCGGATATAGTTTTATCAGAAAGTCCGTCGCCCTCTGTTCCCATAATGACGGCAAGCTTCTTTTCGTCTGCCAGCCCGGGGTCATTGATAGAAAGCGAATTATCCTTAAGTGCCATAGCAACCGTTTTAAAACCGAGAGCTTTTATTTTATCAAGACTGTCGTCGTCTGAAAACGTCCATTCAATCTGAAATACTGTGCCCATACTGACTCTTGCAGCACGTCTGTACAGAGGATCGGAACACCCGGGAGTGAGAATTACCGCATCCATTCCCAGTGCCGCAGCTGAGCGGATTATGGCACCCACATTGGTCGGGTTCATAACCTTATCCAATATAACTATTCTTCTTTTATTTTCACAGATTTCTCTTACGGCGGGCAGAGGTTTTCGTTTCATAGCACACAACATACCTCTCGTAAGCTTGAAGCCTGTCAGCTGCGTCAGAACATCAAATTCCGCACAAAAGACAGGAACATCTTTTATTCTGGTAAGAATTTGCTTACCTTCACCCTCAATATGCCTTTTTTCCATAAGACATGAGACCGGTTCATATCCTGCATCAAGAGCCCGTTCTATAACCTTTGGGCTTTCAGCTATAAATAAGCCTTTTTCAGGAAATTCTCTGTTTAAGAGCTGGACCTCGGTTAACCGTGCATATACATTCAGCTCAGGAGCAAGAAAATCTGTTATTTCTATAATTTTATTCATAATATCTCCATTATGTTGAAATTATTGTAGCCGTATAATCTCTTTGGATATCAGCGTTAAAACTGTTCAATAAATTCTTATTTCGAGTTGAATTATACCATACCCACATCAAAAAATCTACTATAAAAACATTAACCTACCGACGGTGACGGATATTCTTGCCAACCATAGGGATATTTATGCTTGTTCTATCGTCGTCTTTTCGTCGTCGAAAGTGGGTTTCGGATATACTTTACTGTGTCTGAAAGCATAGGAAAAACCCCACAGAAGCTATTACTTCTATAGGGTTAAAAATCATTCCAGTGATATTTACAATCATTACAACATTCTTTTAATTCTTCAATATCAACTTTAATATTTAAATCAGTCATAAAATTACCGACGATCATTTGTAAATCATTACATCTATCATCATCTATGTATTCTTTCAAATAACAACAATATCTATAATTCGATTCTATGCTATCTCTGAAAACCCGCCATTCATCATTTAATCTGTTTTCTTCATAATACCAATGGCAGTATCTAATAACTTCATCATCCGACATTTCAGATACTTTCTTCATTCTGTATTTATAAACTTTATGTTCTTTTAAAAATTGTCTTGAAATATCAGCAAGAAGGTTAATTGATTTCATAACATATCACCTTGTAAAAAATAAAGACCGCAATAAAAAATGCGGTCTTTTCATGGCGGAGAGCAAGGGATTCGAACCCTCGAACAGGTTATAGCCCGTTACACGATTTCCAAGAGGACTCTGGGAGTCCAAAAGTAGTTGATATACATAGGTTTCTCCCTCTCATATTTTCGTTGCGACGGCTGAAATTGATATTTTATTCATACTTGTTTCGGGTATTTATGTCACCGCTACCGTCGTCTTTTCGTCGACATAAAACTATATTAACGTACAGATTCGTAATTATGCAGTTATTTCTCCGTCATGAGAAAGTATAGAGGCTGATACTACTCCGTTTATTTGCATTATTTCATGGACAAGTTCACTTTCAGTGTTCACGTTTATTTCAATCACCATATCAATTGTTTCAGCTGTAAGGTTTTTTGATTTAACTTTGTAATTTTTGCTATGCTTTTTTACAATATTGATGATTTCCTTGTCGTTTTCAGGTAAAATACTGTTAACAACAAGAATCATTGATAACTTTTTGACAGGATATTTCTGCATAACAAAAACAACTACAGACATTATAAATGTTAAAATCGTTGCAATTGCAGTAAGTCCCGCTCCGCAAATTATACCTATACTGATTGACCAATACAGAAAAGTCAAGTCAAGAGGATCTTTTATCGCCGTCCTAAATCTTACAATTGACAACGCACCAACCATGCCTAAAGAAAGAACAATGTTAGATTGAATTGTCAAGATAATTGCCGATGTAATTATAGCCATTGCAATTAAGGAAAGGTTGAATGTTTTTGCATAAAAAGTTTTTCTTGTGATTGCCCGATAAACCAAAAATATGTATACGGATAGTAACGACGTACTTATAAAACAAACAAGAATTGTTTTAATGTCAATACCATTTGAAAAAGCACTTAAAAATGAATTTTTAAAAATATCGTTAAAAGTCATATTATAAACCTCCTAAAGAAAATTTTCTACATAGATAATATTTAGAAAAAGCAACTCTTTGCAAATCACCGATTTCTAGTACTTCTTTGATAAAATCAGGAATATATTCATCATATTTTACCTCAAGCAAATGCTGATCGGTAGGTAAAATAAGTCTGGCAGGTATCTTTGCATCAAAAAAATTTTGATAAGCATTAGACGATCTGATATTAGTATCAAGCGTTATACGAACATTTCCATTGCTGTATACGTAAGGAATTCGTTCATATTCCACTATTACTTTAGGGCGAAACATTTGTGTTTTAAGTAATAAAGTGAATTTTCTTAAAAGTTCATTCTTTTGAGAAAATTTATCAAATGAGCCGCCTTTTAAAATTTCATCATAATCTTGTGATGAAAGCAGACAGGAAGTTTTATGTGTCTTACTTCGTTCTTTTTGTTTACACTCCAGTAAGATTCTCGCATCATCTGAATTATATATTCTGATTCTATACTTTTCTCTTGGATCAATTCCGTTTTCGTTTTCATAAAAACATCTGTTGCCATAATTATCAAAATACATGCTGCGAATATTATATTGTCCATTTAGCGCATGAGTATCAATTGTTAATAAATTATCAAGACGACTTTTAATTATATAAAGTTGTTCTTGACTGCACCGATACTTTATTTCATGGCGATAATTAGCTGATTCATTCATTTTTTTTTGCTCCGTTTTTTTATTTCATTAAAAACATCTGCCGATACAATACTTAGAACAATAATTCCAATTAAAACAAATAACAAAACTTCAATTTCACCGCGTATAATTTCTTCAAACATCTCATTTAACAAAGAATTGCTTTCTGGATCATCGTTCACGGCAGAAAGCTCAGAGTCTGAATTATCAGGAATGTTCCATTTCGCAACATATGATTCATCTTTTGTTATTCGTCTTCCAGGAACAAACTGTTTTCCGTGGTCATCAAACCAACCTAAAAACTGACCATTTTCTTCTTGAATTAAATCCAGCGTCGGGACTTTATCGAAAATTTCGCCTAATTCTATCACATAATTTTTAGTATAATGCGAAGGCAGCGAAAATGACACAGTGCAAAACTCTTTTTCTTCTATCCAAAGCGCATATAAATGGTTTGATCTTATTGTTAAAAAATCTTCGATTCGTTTAATATGTTCATCCAGTGTATTAAATCGTTGTTGACTTTTGTTAACCGAATTAACTTTATTTTCTACGCTCTTCCATCGAATTTTATCCATATTGAAAGAACAAACCATCAGATCTTTATATTCAGCAAGTTTTTCTTTAACAAATGTACCAATCCATGGTTTAAAGTAACTTGAATATTTATCTTTAAGTAAATCCATAAAAACTTCGTTTTTATATAAAAATTCAAACCAATTGACTCTTTTGGCATATAATGTTTTGGGGTCAGAATCCATCTTTTCCCATGTGTTCCCAATACTTAAATCATAATCCCATACCGGACCGGCTACAATTTTGCCGTTTACTGAGTCAGTATCTTTTACAAAAAATATACTGCAATTATCAACGTTTGCAAAAAACTCCATTATCAAATAATATTTAACAAAAGAATCAACATCAATTTTTGACAAATCCCCTTCTGTTATTTCTTTTTCTGCTGTAATAAAATAATCTGATATATATTCAATCTGTTTTTTTGTTGCATATTTGGGTGATGAAACTACAAACGGTGTGGTATCTGTATAAAAGAAGCTTGGCTCAACTTCATAAACATCGTGATTATCTATCTGCAACAAATATCCTCCGGAAATATCTTCCGGATCATTTAAAATATCAAAACCTTTACGAAGTTTTCCGTTATTTTCTTCTTCAAATTTGTAAAAAGACGATAATGGGGAAGAGTTAATTTGCTGAGTTTGTTCCTGTAAATTCTGAATATTAACACGAGTGTCTGAAACTTCAATTTTTTCACATAATAAATATAAGCCCATGTAATGACCATTTACATATAAATCAACAAACATTGAATCAATAGCGTAATTAACACCGATTTCTTTTGCGGTTTCATAAACGAGCTTATTTCTTAAACTTGATTCATCATAAGCGTTTGATATTAAAACCCATTTTTTACCTTTGTCCATTCCTAACAAAGAAACATCTTCTTCAAATTCTATTGTATAAGGTTTTTTTTCTTGAGCCCATGATGAAGATCCTCGTCCGTGAAAGCTTATAAAACTGCCTGCATAATTAACATTTTTATTCGATTCAACGGCTAAAAGGTATCCTTTTTTTGAAATATTTTTATCAGCATGAATTTCTTCAAGACTACCGTCAGACAAACCAATTGAAAACGACGGAATATTTTTAGATTGCATAATAACAAGAGTTTCATCTGCAACCGTTATCCCTAAAAAATTTGACAACTGAATTCTATACTCATTATTCAACCGTAAATCAGAGCAAAATTCATTTTCAGAACGACTTTTGTTATTGATTGTAATACTATAATCTAAATCTATTTCAATTCTTGTTTCTTCAAGATTTACATATGACGGCAAAAATGCATAATATGTTCCGTCACTTAAGTGCAAATATATACTTTCTTGTGTATCACCTATATTTGTAACAAATCTTATCGAATTCATACATTCTTTATCTTGAATATTTATACCTAAAAAAACCGTTAAAACAAATAACAAGCCCGAAAAAACAATAAGAAATATTTTTCTGAATTTTTTCATATTGTTAATCTCCTAAAACTTGATTTATATTTTAATATTTTATCACAAGAGTAAAAATATTGCAAGGATAATGTATTTAAAGCTATTTTACGCAAAATATTAAATTTACTTAATCCAAAAATCTTGTCGTCATTTCGGCGACAAGACAATAATTTACATTTTAATATACATAATCATAGATGTTATTGAAACTTGTTTAGTATCAAGGACTCTGATATTGTTTAATTTGTTCAATGTTGTATTGCATTACACGATACAGCATTGTTCAACGGAGTTTTTGGTTGTTTGTATATTTATGTTTCACGGAAGGTTGAGCTTCTGCCGTTATAGACTTCAATCATTATTTTAGCACCAAGTTTGAAGCCGGATATGAAAAACTCTCGTTCTGTTTCGGACAGTATTCGGGTGTAGGCTGATTCAAGTTCATTCATCTTATTTATGTATTCTTCGGACAACTGACTGCATACAGACTTTGAAAGCTCCGTTACTTTATCAAAGCATTTACCGTATTCAGAACCCCTAACAAAGCTTATTTCATTAGGGTTTATGTTGCCGTAGTATAAATCTTCAAGTGTTGTTTGTTTCATTTGATTTGCTCCTTTAAAATATTTACCGCAGGGATTGAAATGATTGTTAAAAAATGATAAAATTTAATTATCATAAAAAGTGAAGGTGATATTGTGAAAAAGATTATTGTAGCCGCTTTATCTGTGATTCTTGGAACTTTCGGCTATACTGTAGTTGACCAAGCGATAGAAGATAGAGTCGCAAACCTCGAAGCAAAAGTTTCAATACAACAATCTATTATTGATGAATTTAATATTGATGACTATGATTTAAGATTAGCTTCTGATATGCCAGTTGGAACAAAAATGTTATGTATTCCATCTGAGCCTACTGTATATACTCTTGAAAATGGTATTGAAGTTCAAATTGACAGCTTTACGAACACAGTTGTAGAACATCGTGAATTAGGTAAACCAGGCATTGTTGGTTACAATAATGATTTGCAATATGCAGAATCTTTATTTCAGACTGAAATCAAAGGCAAAACTGACCCTTCATATGCTGGCAAATATATCGAGTTCAGATTTGTTATAAATACAGAAGGTTTAACTTATGTTATTGACGATGTGATAAATTCAGATGGGACTTTTTGTGTTAAACAAAATCCTAAAGGATTTGCACAGGAATTTGTTTCTGAAATAAGACAAATAAATATAAAAAACTACTCTTCAACGCATACAACTACTCGTTTTTACACAACCACAACAAAATCTTCCTATACAACCACACACATTTATCCTACTTCAACAGCTTATTATCCAACAACAAGCGTATATCCGGTATCCACCGCACCTAATTATAGCACAACTGCTTATTATCCTATCAGTACAACTACCAATATTTATGAAACCACGCAAACATCAACATCAAGCAATTATATTATAAACAGCGGTTATTGTGGTGACTATGCAACATGGACATTATACAATAACGGAGACTTTATAATTAATGGCACCGGTAAAATGTATGATTTTTCCGGAGCAAATTTAGCACCTTGGTATAATAATAGATCCTCACTTAAACGTGTGATTATTAATAGCGGTATTACATCAGTTGGAGAATTTTCATTCTATAATTGTTCTCAAATAACAGAAGTTGTATTACCAGAAGGATTATTAAATATTGGATATTCCGCATTTTTTGAATGCTTCAAATTAACTAATATTAATCTTCCCTCTACATTAACAAGCATAGGAATGGTAGCTTTTCAATATAGCAACATTAGAAGCATTGTCATTCCTTCATCGGTAACATCAGTTTCTTTTAACTCTTTTAAAGATTGTTATAATCTTTCGAGTGTTCAGATAGAAAATGGCGTCAAATATATTAGTGATGGTGCTTTTTACGGATGTAAGAGCTTAAATAATGTTACAATTCCAGAGTCAGTAATATCTATAGGCGATGATGCATTTTCAGGTTGCACAAGCTTGAATAACATAAAAATTGGTAACAATGTGGAAAGCATAGGAAATAACGCTTTCTATAATTGCACTAATCTTACCGACGTGTATATTGGAGTTTCTCTCAAATCTGTAGGAAAAATGGCGTTTGCATCTTGTGGAAACATTAAAGATGTTTATTATTCTGGAACTAATGAACAATGGGACACAATCTCGTTCGCTGATGGTAATGCTCGACTGACTGATGCAACGATACATTTTGAAAATTAACAACGAATACAAATCATTTAAAAGCTCCGATACAATCGGAGCTTTTTCATTGCAATCAATCACAATTTTAACGAATGCTTAGTGAAAAAGCCCACTTGCCGACGATGACGGATATTCTTGACGACCATAGGGATATTTATGCTCGGTGTGTCGTCGTCTTTTGGTCGTCAAAAGTGGGTTTCGAATATACTTTACTGTACGTGAAAGCATAAGAAAAACCCCACAGAAGCTATTACTTCTATGGGGTTCTGGCGGAGAGCAAGGGATTCGAACCCTCGAACAGGTTATAGCCCGTTACACGATTTCCAATCGTGCTCCTTCGACCAGCTCGGACAACTCTCCGTATATCTGCATCAAATGCTAATATATTATACATAACGGTACTGAAAAAATCAAGTCTTTTTTCAATTAAATTTGAAAGCCGCCGATAATTTTTTACCGACGGCTTCATTTCTTATTTCGTGGCGATATTACAGGTTTTTCAAAACAACAAAAAGACTTTCAAAAAACTTTTTCAAAGCTTCAAAGAAAGTTACATCCCATCTAACTGTTGTGTTCATATTTGTTTCTGTCATGGGTACAACGGTATCGGTAGGACGGTCATACACAAGATACTGCGTAAAATCAGGATTATCAAACACTGTAAAGCCGTCGATATTGATTATCTGCGTAAATATTTTCTCAATATAATCGGGAAAATGTTCGTGTTCAAGGTCCTTTACAAACCAGGTTGAATCGGGGAAAAGGCAGGTTGAGGCATCAAGCTGTCTGTCAGGTGAAATATACTTGAATGTGCCGTTCTCTTTAGCAGCTTCAATATATTCATCGCTCAGTTTACCTTCAACGGTTGCTGATGTAACTCCCATTGAACTCTGAGTTATTTCGCAGGTTCCGTCGGAAATAACATCATTCATATCCGAAACAGGGATAATCTGACGGCCGTACTTTGCAATGTTTGAAAACTCAACGCCTTCCTTGCTCTTCTGAATGTATGTTTCATCCATTTTAAGTCTGGTGTTGACGTGATAATTATCAAGCTTTGCAATCATTCCGTCGTATTCGCCGTTTTCATAACCGTAGAATGCAACATCCTTTGCCTTTTCAAAATCTTCTTCCGTAACCATACTCCAGTAACCCGGGAATGTTGCAAATGTTTCGCTTATAATGGGAGGAACAACATCAAGGTAAATATCCTTATAAACATTGTTGACAGCCCAACAAGCGATATCAAGACCGTAGGTTTTTTTGAGTATTGTTACAAGTGATTTGACAAGCTGTTCAAGTGATTCGTCTTCAAAAAGCTGAATGTCGTATACATAGCGTTCAATACCCGTTGACTCAAGGTAAAGCTCACCGCAGAATGCCTTGCTCGCCATTGCAGCGCCGTGTGATGCACTTGCATAGAAAATGCATTCACCAACATGCTCGCCGTCATACTTTGTCATGTAAGCGGCAACAATGCTTGCACCGAGGCATCTGCCCAGAAGCGCAACTTCTTCCGCACCGGTAACAGCTTTAACGGCCTCAATATAATCGTGAAGCTTATCTGCAGTTTCCCAAGGGTCTATGCGCCAGTCATATTTGAATATATAATCCTGAATCTGATATTTGCCGTTTACTTTCTTATCCCAAAGGTTACCCTGCCAATTCCAGTCTACACCGCTGCCTTCTTCTGCATCGCCGTTATTATCAAGACGGACATCGTAGAAAAGAGGAACAATGCAGTCATAAAGGGCTACACAGAATTCATCCCAGTTTTGTGTAAAAAATGCTTTTGTAAATACAGGAAGGTATTGATCGATTTTTTCTTCCAGATAACCTTCAGGTATCTGAATGGGATAAATCTGTTTTTTCTCGGGAGTGCCGAGATTTTTATAAAGTGTAGCACCCTGACCTTCAACATAAATCAAAGGAATATCAATACCATCTTCAACCGCAGATGAAGCAGGTGTGACGCAAAGAACAGCTGAAACAAGAAAAACAAAACAAAGCAAAATTGAAATTACCTTTTTCATTTTTGTCCACCCCAACAAATTATTTTGTTTCCTTGCACTTATAAGGAAGTTCAGTTTCCGTTGCAACGTGCGAGAAGAAGAATTCGCATCTTTCTTCGCTGTTGATAATTGTAACGGGTTTAATTTGGTTAAGCACCCTGCCCTGACTTCTGAGATGCTCTCTGTAATCCCAGTAGGTCTTGGGTTTAAGGAAAAGAACCTCGGGTCTGTTAATCATACCCCAACGGCGGTATTTGAAATATTTTTCATTGAAGCCCTTGAATTTTTCATCAAGAATATCAATATATTTCTGCCTGTCTTCCTCTGAAACGGGGTTAACAGGCTCTGCCAGCATACAATAACGGGGAGGATTGGTTGAATAATCGGCGTAAAGACTGTGGCCCACAAATTCGTTGCCCATTTCCTCTGCAGTCTGTTTTGCGGCAAGGTCAACCATTTCTGTTGTTGTTTTTTCATTTGCAAGGTTCATACCGAGATTACGTCTGTAAAGGAACTCAATCATAGGTGTGTTATTATGCATACCCGTTACCTTAACAACATCTTCCATACGGTATCTGTAAAGACCTGAGAAGTTTGAAACAACAATCTCATACTTCTTTCCGATTTCAAGCTGATCGATAAGGAGAGGTGTTACGTTCTCATCGGGATCTTCCGCATCATCATCAACGGGAAGGAACTCGAAGAACAAGCAGTGAGGAAGAAGCACACCGTCATCGGAATCAAGCTCTGTTGCCATTGAGAAGAATCCTTCTGCGGCGGCAAAGCCCATACCGTGAATGGGGACATCGTCACCGATATACTTACGGAGCTTTTCAACATATACTTTAAGATTTGAACCAACCATACCGTATGCCCAGGTAAGCTTAGGCCAGATTCTGGGAGCGATGGGGTCCTCAAAGCCCTTTTCAAATTCTCTGCGAAGCTCTGCGGCACGCTTGGGATTGGGCTTGAACTTTCTTGCATATTCATTATAAAGCTCGGGAGTGATTTTTACAGAGGGATTGATAATACCCTTTTCAATATCATCACAAAGCATTTCCCAATTTTCTTTGAGGTAATCGAACATAGTTGTCACAAGAGTGATAACAAGCGAACCGATATAACTTACCTTGCTGTTTTCAAGAGCAAAACGAAGCTGAAGGTAAGAAGTATCAATAAGTTCTTCATGTTCAGGATAAAGAAGAGAATTGGGTGATGTGCAGAAGAAAGGAGTAATCGCTTTAAGATATGTAAGAGGAATCTGTGCGGCACCGTTACACATTTTACCGTCTTCAAGAGGATGACCGGTGAGTATAAGAACAAGAGGACCCATCTGAGCAGGCATCTTTATGTTCTTAACCTTTTTAAGGTAATGAGCAGCGGTTGCAACAGTGCAGGAGAAACCGATGCACTGCATATTCCAGAGGTCTTTGATACCCTTGGGAAGAATCTTGGGCTTACCGACACTGCCAGATGATGAACAGTAACGGATATTGGGTCCGCTGAACATAAGATTCTTTTCTTTGGAGTGAATCATTCTTTCAACATAAGGAACATAATCATCATATGTTGACAGAGGAACCATACGCTGATAATCCTCTATTGAACGGATGTCTTTGAAGTTATATTTTTTGCCGATTTCACAATTTTTATTTCTGCCGATAATCTTTTTAAGTGTGCTTTTCTGCGCCTTCATAGGATCTTTGGTAAAATGCTCAATCTCTGCAAGAGAAACATCACCAAGCAATATGCCGAGATCTGAAATTGAAGCCATAATAATTCACTTCCTTTAATATTTTTTGACAAACCGTGTAACATTATAGCAGAAAATGTATTTGAAATCAAGTATATGTTATGTATACAACAGTATAATTTTGTCTAAAATTGAACGGCCTTCGCATGAAACGCTGGTTCTGTAATCATTATCAATCAACAGCATTGCTTCTTAAGCGTCGTTACTTCAACAGTGGTTTTTAAATAAACCGCTTATTTTAACCATTACTTTCTTTCTTGCTGAATTGAAAAATAAAATTACATTTATATATTGTAATTTTTTCGCATATGTGGTATATTTGATGAGAAATTAAATAATTACTACACAAGGAGAATTATAAATGGAAAACAAAGATTTATTTCAGATTGTTGAAAACGGTTACAACTGTGCTCAGGTTGAGCAGTACATAAATGTTCTCAAAGCGGAATATAAAAAAGTATTTGAATACGCAAAGGCAACAGAAGCAAATAACGAAAAACTTAAAAACATCTGCCGTTCACTTTCAGAAGAAAACAAGTCACTTAAAGCAAACGGTGCTGTAGCAGTCAGTGACGACGGTTCACTTTCCGCAAGTGTTGAAAAGATTGCAGCTCTCTGTGAAGAACTTGCAAACGAAAATGCTGTTTTACGTTCATTGATTTCGAAATAATTGAAAGGCAGATTAATTTATGGAACAGTTCAAGTTAAAAAGCATAGAAGAGTTTGACATTGATTTCGTCGCTATGCTCAATGAACAGGCTGAGGCGGAAGAAAAGCCGCAGACAAAGACCGAAATCGTGCTCCCTGTTTCCGACGGTGAAGAAGCTGCCGAGAACAGTTATTTTAAAAAGACCGCTACGGATTTCAATGTAGAACCCGAATTCGTTCCCGCACCTCAGGAGGAGGTTGTCAAAACCCCCAGACCGCTTGTTCCCATTGGTCAGAACAGTGCTTACTCCCCTGTCGGCGCTCCCGCAGAGCCCATTTCAGAGGATGATTTCGGTGATGACGAAGAAGAAAAGCCTGCAAAACAAAAATCAGGTGCAGGCGCTCTTGCAGGCAGAATAATTTCAATTGTTCTTCTTGCGGCAACAATTGTTGTTTTTGTTCTCGGATGCTTCGTGACAGTTTTCCTTGATAACGGCGGTTCCGATATCGGAGGCTTTACTCTTAACACAATCAGTACGGATGTAATTGATTCTGCAGGTGAAAAAATTCTTTCAAAGGGCGACCTCGTTATTGCAAAAAAAGTTGAGCCCAATGAATACACATCAGGCTCAATGATCGCCGTTCCCTCTGCATTCGAAGAAGGAAGATGCGACGTACATATCGTAAACAGTATCAATTCTTATTACAGCGAAAACGCAGAAATTTCCACTACCGATATAACATCATCGCAGTCATATGTTGCAACTGTTATGCTGGCTGAATCATACGGTATCGTTAATTCTTACATCCCCGTTCTGGGCGGACTTCTTCATTTTGCAATGGATAATATAATTCTTGTTTGTGTTCTGTTTGTCCTTCTTGCCGCACTTTGGTGCCTTATTCTTGTTCTTATTGAAAACAAGAAACCCAAGAAGAATATGTAAAAAAATATCCGCTTACCAAATCGGTAAGCGGATTTATTCTTTGTTCAGATTTCAACAGAAAGAACATCTTCATCCTGCTCTGCAACAAGAAGAACTTCATCCATAGAAGTTGTTCTCGCTTTTTTGATTGTAATATCAAGCGTAACGGTTGAATCGGAATTTCTTGTCATTTTACATTTTTCAATAAGAATCTTGTTAGCTTCAAGCGTATCTCTGAAACTCTTTATAGCAGCATTATCATCCCTGATTACAACAGTAAACTCGTTAACGGTGTTTTCAAAGCTGCGGAAAAATTTGTGGAAAAAGAGCTGGAATAAAATCATAACAAGTGTAGCGCCGATACCGACAGTATACATACCAGCACCGATTGCAAGACCAACGCTTGCGGTTGCCCATATACCTGCGGCAGTTGTAAGACCTTTGATTGATACATCCCTCACAAATATAACACCTGCACCGAGGAAACCGACACCGGTAATTACATTCGACGCAATTCTTGATGCATCAGCTCTGAGACCTTCATATTGAAGCAAATCAAAAAATCCGTATTTTGAAACAATCATCGCAAGTGCGGCACCGAGAGCAACAATCATATGAGTTCTGATGCCCGCATCCTTCTGACGGCGGCTTCTTTCAAAACCTATAAAAACACCGCATACTGCCGAAAGTAACATTCTGATTATCAAAAAACCGTTTGCGGCAATATCTGTTATAATTTCTTCAAATAAAGCAAGCATAATATCCCCCTGAGTTTTAATTTTTAATCATATCATTTTATCACTTTTAATAAATTTTGTCAACATTAATATGTTATATTGCGAAAAATATATAAATATACTTTTGGGAACAGTGATCAGAATAAAATATTTTTATTCAGGGCTTGATTTTTTTCAAAAGATATGATAGTATATTTGAGCAAAAGATATGGGGGCGTAGCTCAGCTGGGAGAGCGCTTGAATGGCATTCAAGAGGTCAAGAGTTCGATCCTCTCCGTCTCCACCATTTAAAAATCCGAGGTCACAAAACCTCGGATTTTTCTTTATATAAACAAAAACAACACCTGAAGTTGGTGTCGCTTTTGTTTATTCTTATAAGATTATTATTCAAACCACGTCCTTTCGGGCGTGGTTTGTGATTTATGTTTTATCTTTATTTTTATTCAATTAGATTTCCTTGCCACCGAGAGATCTGATAAGTTCATTTACAGACCTCTGATCTACCCAAATAACAACCTCAAACATTGCAAGAGCTGTCAGAATGTGCCAGATTGAATGGCCGTGAATGTTACCGAGAATGAAGGTGTTGATTTCGTTGTCGCCCCAAATAGAGGTTATAATGAATGCAACGAGGAAAGTGAGAATAATTAATATAAAGAGTATTTTTTCTGTTGAGGTCATCTTTTTAAAGTTTGCAACCAACAGATACAGAATTGGAAATGCCGTTAGGAAGCATCCGAACTCAGCAAGGGACAATCCGCCTGTTTTTCCGTCCATAGGAGCTCCGCCGCCACCGATATAAAGCGGTCTGTCATGAAGAACAAAAACCTCATACGTCAGAACGGAAAGAACAACAATCATTATTGCTGTAACGCCGATCAGGAAGATATTCCTCTTTTTCTTCTCACTTGCGTTCTGATAAAACTCAAAAGCGAAGCAACATACACCGGACCAGGCAACCAACTCTGTAAAAGACATATCTATGTAACTTGCAAAAAGCTTGGTTGTGAGAACTCCGGGCTGGAATTCGCCGTAGTTAGCGGTGTGCATACCAACAGAAGTTACGGACATAATCATATAAAGCAAAATGAAAATGTACCAGTACCACTTTCTGTTTTTTTTGATTAGAAGAACAGAAATACAAATGAATGCCGCCAAAGTATATACCCAGTTTGTCTGCACTGCTGCATATTGGGCACAATACTCAGCGAGGGTTGTTCCGCCTTCAAGAACTATGTCTTTAAATGACGTCCAGTTAATAAAGTTAAATTCCATACTTATTCCTCCTTATGGAAATATTATCAAAAAATTCGGCATAATGCAACCCAAAATGTTATTTTTGTAATATATTTATGACTTCTCAAAGTCAAAGATGAACTCAATCTTTAGCTTAGACCCTTTGCAAAACTCAATTCGTTTAATCAGGCATTATAATTTGGGTGCGTTTTTAGGCGATCGGGGAGAGCGCTTGAATGGCATTCAAGAGGTCAAGAGTTCGATCCTCTCCGTCTCCACCAGAAATCCGTACACACTTGTGTGCGGATTTTTTCTTATTATTTCGAATATATTGATATCCGCTTCCGACTATGGTATACTGTTATTGCAGTATCAAAAAGGAGATTTTTTATGAATAAGAAACAGACGAAGCCTCAGAATCCTTTGTGGCAGACAACAAAAATCGAAAGAAAAAGTTATTACACTTATTTCTTCGGTCAGAATATGATTTATAATATGATAGCCGGATATCTCAGTGTCTTTCTTCTTCTTATCGGCATTAATCCCGTAAAATCTGCGGCGGTTATGCTGGCAGTTAAGGTATGGGATGCTGTTAATGATGCCGTATTCGGTGTGATTTTTGATAAATTCAAATTCAAAAGCAATCAGAAATATATCCCCTGGCTTAAAATTGCCTGTGCGGTTACTCCTGTGGCAACTGTTGCTATTTTCATAATCCCCACTGCAGCGAGTGAAACGGTCAAGCTTATCTGGTTTGCACTTGCATATATCATCTGGGATACCGCTTATACAATTTGCGATGTGCCTGCTTTCGGTATTATCACCGCAATGACCGGCAATATTGAGGAAAGAAACACAATCCTTTCGCTTAAAGGAATAACCGGCGGTGTAGGTTCAGCACTCACCACCGTTCTTGTATCCGTTCTTATCAGCGAGTATGTTGGTCTTGGCTACGGCTCGGTTTCTGTTATTATTGCTATTGTGGCTATGGCAACAATGTTCCCTGTCTGTAAATACTGTCAGGAAAGAAACAAATCAACCGATGAAGAACAATTCACCGTAAGAAAAATGCTCAGATATGTTATAAGAAACAAATATCTTCTTATCTACTATATCGGTTATATCTTCTATTCAGGTGCGCAGACATACAACGCTCTGCATATGATTATGGCTTACTATATCTATGAAAATTCGCTTGCATCGCTTATCACAGGTACGGTTGCGGCTCTGCCTCAGCTTTTCATGGCACTTCTTGTACCCAAAATCATCAGAAAAATAGACAAAACAAAGCTTTTTGCAATCAGTTCAGTTGCAACTGTTCTTCTGTCATTCCTCATTATTCCTACACGAAACAGCTTCATCCTTTTTGTTATCACTTTCATGCTCCGCTCAATTCCTCTGGGCATTGTGGGTGTTCTTGCATTCACTTTCACACCCGACTGTGCGGAATACGGTCAGTACACCACAGGCACAGAAGCAAAGGGTATTACCTTCGCTATACAGACTTTTGCAGTTAAGCTTGCAGCCGCTATATCAGGGTCATTGGGTCTTGCACTTCTCGGTATATTCGGCTTCAAAACAGAATTCGAAATCAACGGCATAAAACAGGAAGTAAGTAACTTTGCTGACCTTGAAGCTATCAATGCCATTTCACAGCAGACAAGCGAAGCTCTTGACGGACTTTGGTTCACCTATAACATTGTGCCTATCATCGGCCTTGTTATTGCTTTGATTATCTGGAGTTTCTATAAGCTCAACGACAAGGATGTTCAGATTATGGCAGACTGCAATACAGGTAAAATAACAAGACAGGAAGCAGAAAAACTTCTTTCAAAAAAATATTGATAAAATAAAATCCGAGGTTTCAAAGCCTCGGATTTTTTATTAACCTATTTCGATTTTAAAACAAACCGGTAAATCATTTTCAGATTTTTGTTTAACAGTGATTTTCAATGCCTCTTCATCTCTGGTATATTCAATTTTTTCATCACTGCCCAAAAGACGGACGCTTTCAATCAAATAATCGTGTGGATTATGTTTCTTAAGAGTTTTGATTTTTACCGTTTCGGACGGTCTCATCTGAAATGCATAAAGATATCCGTCTTTATATGTAAATCTGAAATCCTCACTCGTGAAGGCTTTTTCATCACCGTCCTTGAAAAATCCTTCTTCTGCATTGACCTCGCCTTCACCGAATTGCTTCCAGTATGTGGTGCCGTATATGCCTTCACCATTAACATTAAGCCATTCTCCGATATCAAGAAGAACCTGCGTTTCTTCATCAGTAATCGTGCCGTCAGCCCTGGGACCGATATTGATAAGCAGATTACCGTTCTTTGAAACAATATCCACAAGGTCACATATAACCTGACGGGATGATTTATATACATTATCAGCTCTGTATCCCCAGGAGCATTTGCCTATTGCGGTATCGGTCTGCCAATATATCGGTGAAATTTCCGTCAATGCTCCCCTCTCAACATCAAACGTTGCTACCGACGGCGGAAATGCTTCGTGCTTATAATTTATCGTGACTTCTTTGCCCCACTCATCGGCACGGTTATAATAATAAGCCGCCAGCTTTTTAAGATAAGGCTTGAACGAATGATTATGAATCCACCAATCAAAATAAAGCACAGAGGGTTGATATCTGTCAATAAGCTCGCAGGTTCGTACCAGCCAATCCTCAAGCCATTCCTTGCTTGCACCTTTTGAATAAGTATCAGCGGTAGTAATGTGAATTATCTCAGGGTCAAACTCCTCACAATAAACGGCAGGACCGTAAAAATCTGCATAACGCTCATCATTAACATCGCTGTCATAAAGTCTGCCGGGATTCATAAAAAAGTAATGCTCCGCACGGTGTGTTGATGCACAGAAGGTAAGCCCCTGCTTTTCACATTCAGATCTGATTTCACCCAAAACATCCCTGCAAGGACCCATCAGAGTCGAATTCCAACGGTTGAATTCAGTATCATATAAAGCGAAGCCGTCATGGTGTTCTGCTACCGGCATAACATACTTTATGCCTGCCTTTTTGAAAAGGGATACCCATTCTGCTGCATTGAATTTTTCGGCCTTGAACATAGGAATAAAATCCTTATATCCGAAAACATTCTGTTCACCGTAGGTCTTTTTATGATGTTCAAAATCATGCGCATTACGGTCATACATACCCCGTGAATACCATTCACAACCGAAGGCAGGAACGCTGTAAATACCCCAATGAATAAAAATGCCCAGCTTATCATGCATATACCATTCGGGCACCTTATGCTTTGCGAGTGATGACCATTCCGCCTTATATCTGCCGTTTTCGTTTGTTTCATCAATAAGTTTCAGATATTTTTCTGTTGTCATTCCGAATCCTCCGTAACCTGTGGATTTTAATTTATGTTAACATACAAACATAAATAAATCAACAAAAGATAACGGGTTTGTTCATTGAAATGTTCAAACAGCTATGCTATAATTTACTAAAAATATTTTGTGAGGAATAAAGATGGGTAAATACGATATTGCTGCTTTTGTGTGGCCTTCATACACAGGTAATGAGCCCCGCACAAGAATTTTCTGGCCTGACGGCATCGGTGAATGGCAAACCGTAAAAGCAATGACAAACAAGGGTTATAAAGGTTGCCGTTGGCCGCGTATACCCTTATGGGGTTATGAAAACGAAGCCGACAGCATGGTTATGGAAAAGCAGATTGACTGTGCTGTTTCATACGGTGTAAACGTATTCATATATGACTGGTATTGGTATGATAACAGACCATTTCTTGAAAACTGCCTTAACGACGGCTTTTTAAAAGCAAAAAATAACACAAAAATGAAATTCTGCCTTATGTGGGCAAACCACAATGCAACACATCTGTGGGACAAACGGAATTCGGATAAAGACCTTGAAACCGTTATATGGAGCGGTGTTGTAACTCCCGAGATATTTTCCCAAATATGCGACAGAACCATTGAAAAATATTTTACGAAAGAAAACTATTATTGCATTGACGGCTGCCCAGTATATATGATTTTTGATATTGATAATTTTATCCGTTCTTTCGGCACAAGCGACGAGTGCAAGAAAGGAATTGAAGAATTCAGAAGAAAAACGGTTGCCGCCGGATTCAAAGGACTTCACCTTCAGTTTATACATTGGCGTAACCGTGTGTTTAACTGGTTGAATGATTCCGACACACAGAAAGGCGTTACATCTGCGGAAATGTATGATTTTCTCGGTGCCGATTCAGTTACAAATTATAACTGGGGCGGTTCAACGGATTTCGACGGTGATTTCAATGAGATTGCTGAAAATTACATTGATGAAATTGAAAAGGAAACTGAACGTCTCTCTGTCCCCTACTACCCCAACATTTCCGTCGGTTGGGATAACAATGTAAGATTCTATGATTTTGTGCCGGGAGTTGTTGAAAACAACACACCCGAAAACTTCAGAAATGCTTGCAAAAAAATCAAAGATTTTGCCGATAAATCAATCAGCAACGGCATTATGAAAGCTCCGTTCATAACCGTAAACAGTTGGAATGAGTGGACTGAAACAAGCTACCTTGAGCCTGATGACCTTTACGGTTACGGCTACCTAGAAGCAATCAAAGATGTTTTCACCGAGGATTAATTGAATTTATGGATAACAAAACTGTTTTTCTTGAAAATATTTCATACGGCAATCACGAAAGAAACAAAGTTGATATTTTTATTCCCCAAAATCTGAAATCCTGCTCCGGATTGATACTTTTTATCCACGGCGGCGGTTGGCACGAAGGCGACAAATCCATTCATCACGAAGATGCATATTATTTCTCCGATTCTGGGTATGTTTGTGCATCAATGAATTATCGGTTTGTTGCGGATAATATAAGCGTTTTCAACGAACTTGACGATATAACATCAGCACTTGAAACAGTAAAAACGAAATGTTCCGAATATGGAATTAACGTTGAAAAAATTATTTTATCGGGAGGTTCGGCAGGCGGTCACTTGTCCCTTCTTTATGCGTATACAAGAAATGAGGAAGCACCCGTAACACCGGTTGCAGCTTGTGTTTATTGCCCACCCGTCAGCTTTTCAAAACCCGATTTTCTTTACGGAATATCATCCGAATTTGATGAATGGAAATACGGACTTCTTTCAAAATGCTGCGGTTTCAAAGTTAAAAAATCAACCTTTACAAATGAAAAAGAGCAAAATGCACTAAAAAGTATTTCGCCTGAAAATTATGTTACAACGGAATGTGTTCCCACCGCGGTTTTCCACGGAAAATACGATGAACTTATACCGTTTAATCACATTCTTGATTTTGTGACCTCGCTGAATGATAAAAATGTAAAAAATGATTTGCTGATTTATGAAAACTCATCTCACTCATTGAAAGATGATGCAGAAACAACCCTGAAATCACGAGAAATTTTCAAAAGATATGCAGAAATGTACTTATAAAAATGAAGCACCGTGCCGAATGCACGGTGCTTTTTCCGAGATGACTCAGTTATGTTCATTCTTACGTTTTTTTACCGCCATAACGGTGCATATAACAAGAGCTGCAAGTATAACCCATACTCCCCAGGCAAGCAGAAGATGTTCGGTGTAGCCTTCTCTGTATATTATCGGGTCAAAAATATAAAACAGATTTATTGCAGATATAAACGGTAAAGCCGTCACGGTAACAATATAAGATGTCCATAATGTAATCAGCCAGGGATGTTTTGCGTTTTTGGCAAATAATATTCCCAATAAAACAACGGCAGCCGGAATAATTGTAAGAAAATATCCTCTGAACAGAAGTGACAATAATGTAAGAATTGAAAATATAACAGCAAGAACAATTCCGATATATTTTCTGATTATACGTTCATTATATGCGGCTGTTTTCTTGCCGTCAGACTCATTGACATAAACATATACCGGTTCGTTTTTCTTATCTTCACCTTTGAGAATATAATCTGTTGATACATTAAAAATCTCGCTTAACTGTATCAGCTTTTCAGTATCGGGCATACATATATTATTTTCCCATTTTGATACTGTCTGTCTTGAAATATTGAGTTTATCGGCAAGGTTGCCTTGTGACATATTATTTTTAATTCTTAGTTCATATAATCTTTCACCTGTATTCAAAATAAAAACAACTCCTTTCACGATGAATTATATCACCGCAGGAGCTGTTTTGTCTATCAACAATGGTTTAAAATTTGTCAACCGCAGGTTGCACCCTGTCAATCATATCATCCGCTGATGACAGTTTGAAAATTTATGCCCGTATTTTAATCAGACCTCGATGAGCTCATAATCGGTTGTGCCGAAGCCCAGCTCAACTGCCGCATCAATGGTATGAATACCGTTTCTGCTTTCAATTCTTTCAATAAGGTGAGGTTTACCTTCGTCTGAACAAGCATAAACAAGGTCAACACAAGCCTTATCAATTGCGATAGGGTCATCGGAAACAAGAATACCGATATCAGCAATACAAGGATCTTCCGCAACGGCACAGCAATCGCAGTCAACACTCATATTTTTCATAACATTAACATACACGATATTACCCTTGAAGAATTCAACAACTGACGATGCGGCATCTGCCATTGATTCAAGGAATGAATCGTGGTCTGAATTCCAGAAATCCGCAGGGTCGCCTACACCGTGAATATATCCCTTGCCGTAAGATGAAGCCACACCGATTGAAAGCTGCTTTATTGCTCCGCCGAAGCCGCCCATAGGATGACCCTTGAAGTGTGAAAGCACAAGCATTGAATCGTAATTCACAATGTTTTTGCCAACATAGTTTTTCTTGATTTTTTTGCCGTCGGGTATATCAAGAACAAGATCAGGACCCTCTGCATCAAGCAGGTCTACTTTGAAAAAATCAGTCCAGCCGTGTTCTCTGAACAAATCAAGGTGACGCTCTGTTGTGTTTCTTGCACCGTCGTAAGCAGTATTGCACTCAACAACCGTACCGCCAACATAATCAACAACAGGTTTCCAGAAATCTGGTTTCAGAAAATTCTGATTCCCTTTTTCGCCCGAATGTACCTTAACCGCAACATTTCCGCCAAGCTCAACATCAAGCTTTTTGTAAAGTTCAAGAACCTTTTCGGGAGTGATTTCCCTTGAAAAATAAACTTTTGCGCTCATTTTTATATCCTCCAATAAAATTATCCAAGTTTTCTCACAAGATTGTCAATCAATGTGTAAATAAGACCCACAAACTCAACAACCTTATATGCACCTCTTTTAAGAATATTCCCTGCGGAATTTTCATTATGCTCCTGAGTACGGACAATGGTAAGGCTGTCAAGAAGCTGACTGTTATCTCCCCTTCTTGTTTCGATAACAAGAGTATCACCTTTGAAATCAAGGGTCGAATACGTTGTTACGTCGTTTTCCATAAAGCTGTATGCAAGGTGATCGGCCTCATAATCCATTATAACCTTTTCGCAAACGGAGTTTGAATTAAGATAGACAACACCCTTGGGGTCAGTATATGTCTTTCCGCTTTCGGCAAGGCCGACAACCTTTGTATCCTGCATAAAGTGCGAACGGCCCTGAGAATGAGTATGACCTGTAATAACAAGGTCAAGGTCATAAGACTCAAAAATGGGGGCAAAGATTGTTGTAAGAAGAAGCTCCGTTTCCATATCGCCGATTGAATCGCCTGCACCGTAGATACCGTGATGAACAACTCCTATGCGCCACTTTGCATCGGGATTTTCCTTCACTGCCTGCTTTGTCATTGCCATATGGTCAGGTGCATTGCCCGAGGTTGAATCATAGAAAAGATAAAGCACATCTCCGTAGCGGAACCAGAAATCTCTGTCAAGACCCTCAAAAAATCTGCCGTAGTATTCGTTGGGCATATTGGTGTAATAGTTATACATCATACCCTTTTTATCATGATTGCCGATTGCAAGGGCAAGCGGAAGGCTTCGGATTGCCTTGGGCATAAGAAGTGTCTGCCATTCTTTTTCGGTCTGTCCGGTTGAAGTATTATCGCCGGGAGAAACAAGATAGCTGATATCGGGATCCTTTTCAAGAGCTTCTGCAAGAACATTATTCCAGTTATGACCTATCTGCTCCTGAGTATCGGAATCTTCGCGCCAATCCTCGGCAATCTGAATATCGCCCACAACCATTACCTTATGGTCGCCGAATGATTTTGTTTCATATTTTTCAATTCCGCTCCACTCGGTGCCTTTGTTCCACTGATAATAATAAACCGTGTTTTCTTCAAGACCCGTAACGGTAACACGGCATACAAGCTGCTCGTCGTTCTCGGCAGGTGTTGTCACACCGTTAAAAACAACGGCATCGGACATATCACTGTTTTTTGACAGAAGAACCTGAGGCTGTGCCGAAGCTTTGTCGGCATGCCAGCAAAGGCTGACCTGAGTTTCATCCGCACCGACATTAAGCATAGGCAGAGTGTTATCCTCAACCATTGAAGTGTAGAGTGTGTTCCACTCATTTTCAGAAAGCTTGGGTGCATCAAACGCGGCAAAAGAATTAACCGCAATCTGAGCCGTCATAACGGTACACATAACAACAGACATAATTTTTTTCATCTCTTATCTCCTGTAAGATTTTATAATGATATAATAACAAACATTAAAGTATTTTTCAACCAAAAAAGCAAAAACACCCGAATATCCGGGTGTTTCTGCCGTCAGAAAGAAAAAAGCTTTTTGATGTAATAAAGAATTATGTACCAAGGATTCGCATTACCTTTGATGTGCTGAGAATCGGTTATTCTTTCACCGTAAAGATTAAGAATGGGAAGGCCGCCTTTTTCTGCGGCATATGCATGTATAACTGCATCTCCTGTTGAAGTGCAGGTAACCGTGCAAACCCTTCCCGTATTATCACCTTTGATTTTAATTCCTTTGCCCTCAACATACCATTTTACCGTTGCACCCTTAGGCAAGCCCGATACATCAGCATAAATCTCCATACTTTCGCCGTAACGCAAAGTCAAGGCAGAAGGTTCAAGGATTCTGAGTTTTATTTTGCTGACATCATATTTTTTGAAAATTGCGGTAAACTCAAGGTCGTATGACGGCATATAAGAAGGCACGGAAGGTGTCCAGCCTGCAAAATACATACCCTCGGACTGAGGCGTATCCGGCATAACAAGCTTTTCGCCTTCATTGACATAACTCACCGTGGGATTGCTGTCAACAAACCAGGTTACTTTGAATTTTCTCGGAATTACAGTAACATTAACCCGTGCTTTAATGTCACTGCCTGCAATCATTGCGGTAACAACAGCCTTGCCCGGACCAGCCGCAACCGCTTTACCCTGTGAATCAACGGTAACAACCTTTATATCTGATGATGAATATACAACAGTATGCTCATCTGAGCCATCTATAATTGCTTCAAGATAAATTTCAGCAGTATTTTCGAGCTGAATTTCCATTTCTTTGAAATAAAGGCTTACCTTTTCGCTTTCAAGCACTGTGCCGCAGTATATGCATTTCTTTGCAAAAATACCGTCACCCGAATACTCGGTTTCGCCGCCTGAATGAGGTTCAAGCGGAATTTCCGTATTCCGCATCGAAACACCGTCACAAATTTCACAATAAAGATGCTTATAGCCTACGCTGTAACAATCTGGCTCTTTATCGATTTTCCATTTATATGAATGTTCACCCGTAAGCGGAACGGGTGTATTTTCATCGGTAACATCACCGCACACAGTACAGAAACGGTGTTTTATGCCGTTTTCACCGCAGGCAGGCTCCGAATCGGTAACCCAGATATATGAATGCTCACAGGCAGGAATTACGGTGTTTAAATAAATGCTGTCGCCGCAAGCCGTGCATTGCTGATGTTTTATGCCGTTTTCCGTGCAGGTTTCCGGTTTATCCGTAATCCATACATAGGTGTGACCGTAAGCTGATATAACCGTATTTTCAGATGTTATATCGCCGCATTCAATACATGCTTTGTGCTTCAGACCGTCAGTTAAGCAGTCCGCTTCAGTATCGATAAACCATTCATATGTATGAACCTTGTTTGGAGAAATGGTTATTTCATTATCCGAATAACCTTCACCGCAGTAAATACAAAGATTCTTCTTAAGTCCATACGAAGAACAAGTTGCATCTTTTATGACTTTATACTCATATTTATGCTGCATTGGAAGCTCGTGCACAATTTCATCAACTTCGAAGCAGTATTTACAAACCCTTCTCTGCTCGCCCTTTCTTGTGCAGGTAGGCTCAATAGTTGTCTGAAATTCAAATTCATGAGGTGTACTTCTGACAATACGCTCGTCACCCGATACTGCCGTGCCGCAGTCGACACAAACCTTTGAACCATATATAAGTCCGTAAGGTCTGCAGCCGTACCAATTCTTTTTCAATGTAGAATGCTGATGCATAGAAGGAATGGGTGTATTTTCAGATTGAACAAATCCGCAGACGGTACACTCTTCGTGCTTTATACCGTCATCGCCACAGGTCATTTCAAGGTCAATAACCCATTTAAAACTGTGCCCGGCAGCAGCAATTTCAGTATTTTCATTCCGTTTAACACCGCAAACAGAACATTCCTCATGCATAACACCTTTTTCTTCGCAGGTTTCAGGAATATCCTTTACCCATTCATAGCTGTGTCCGTTTGCAGGTACATATGTATTTTCTTCGCCCTTGAAACCGCAATGAATACATATACCCTGACTGATACCCGAATTAACGCAATCGGGCTCAACATCATATATCCGACGGTAAGTATGCTCACCGTTTACGCTGTATACCTCATTTGCATCCTTCACCTGAGCACATACAGAGCAAAGTTTATAACCAACACCGTCAGCCAGGCAGGTTGCTTCAACAAGAGAAATATGCTCAAAAGTATGCCCTGTATGAACGGTTGAACACTTTATGCCGTAGGTTGAAGCATATTTTTCAGCCGTAGTACCGCTTTCGCAATAAAGAGTAAACGCTCTGTTCAATGTCGAAGATGCGTTAAATCCCACGGAATAAAGTTCAAGCCCCGTAACATTTGAAGGAAGATACATTGACAGAATCCCCACAGACCCTCTGAACGCAGAGTTGCTCAGTGTAATATTTCCGTCGCTTCCGAAACCGACGGCTGTAAGCTGAGTATTCTGAAATGCAAAAACATCAACAAAGGTAACATCGGGCAACTCAATATATTTAAGATAAATGTTACCGCTGAATGTATATGCTCCCACGGTTTTGACACCGTCGGGAACGGCAAAAACAGTATCATCGGCATATGAACTGTAATATACAAATTCTGTTCCGTCTGCCGAAATAATATAATCACCGAAAGAAACATAACTTCTGCATTCAGACGGAACATATATACCTTCCAGACTGAATGTTTCCGAAAACACACCGTCGCCCAGATATTGAAGGCTTGCAGGCAGAGAAACAACGCCTCTCAATGCCGTTTTCATAAAAGCACGCTCATCAATCTTTTCGATTCCGTTCATACCGCTTATTGATTCAAGCTTTGAGCACCCGAAAAACGCCTGCTTGCCGATAAATTCGGCACTATCCGGAATATAAATTTCCGTAAGTCCCGAATTTAAAAATGAATTTTCGTTAATTCTTACAATGCTTTCAGGAAGTTCGACAGTTGCAAGCTGGATACATCCCGAAAAAGCATCAGGCGGAATTTCTTTTATATCACCGTTTATCTGTACCGATTTCAGGAAAGTTGCACCGCTGAGAAATCCCGATGGCAAGGAGGTGATTTCATTACCTACGCAGCAGAAACGAATGCTGTTCAGGTATGATTTCCAGCCGTACGCCGAGGTAACCGCCGACGCTGATGAGCCGGATATCTCTCCCCTGCCCACAAAATAAAGCGTACCCGTTACGGTATCAATATACCAGCCTGCGTGCTCACCGATAAGACCGTTGAATGAATCAACAGGAAATTCAAAATCGGTTTCATAGAATCCGCACCGTGTGCAGCATTTTTCAATACGTTTGCAGTTCCAATCAAAAATAACCGTTTCATCAAATTCATGGCACGGGACATCGTCAAACTTTTCATTGCAGTTTACACAAGCCAGGCTTTTGATACAGCCCTGGACGTGTGTTTCGCTTTCGTTAATCTTATGAACGGTTATTTCAGTGTCGGCTTTTAAGCCTCTGCCGCTGAACTCCGCACCGTCAAGCATAAATCTGTAAGAGAATCCCGAAGGTGCCTCGGGTAAAATCACCGTTCCGTTTATATCGGTTCCGGAGGTTGAAATAAGTTCTCCGTTACAGCCTGTGAAATCAACGGTGTATTCGTTCTCTGCAAATGTGTTACGGGTAAATGCTCTGATATATACATCATTTGAAATAAGCTTTGCACTGTCACGCCAGGAGCCTGTTTTGTAAATAAATCCTCTGCCCGTTTCATAATGCTCATAATATGCGTTTCCGATTGCAATAAATCCGCTTGAAGTCCAGGGTGTATCGGCAGTAAGAACAACAGAAAATCTTTCTCCGTTTTCAAGAAGAACAGGTTCGTTAAGCTCTATTGTGTAATATCCCGAATGTTCTTTTGTTCCCGACACAACGGATGACAGCGTTCCGCCGCTTACGGGGTCAGAACAAACCGTCGGAAGACCGGTATAAATTTCGATTTTATAGTCTGTATTGCTTACAGGCAGATAAACACCAACAGCTTCAAGAATTTCCCTGCTCTGTGCCGTAAATACATTGGCGCTGAGAGCGGGTTCGGCATCAGACAAAGAATAAAACGAAGGTGTCGAACCGCAATACTGATAATTGTTGTCATAATAATCGGCATCCGCAGTATAGCTGAAGAATTTTGAAAGCGGTGTCTGATCATAACTCATCATAAAATAACCGTTATCACCGTGTCTTACACCCCAACTGTTTTTGCAAATCCAGGCTCCGTCACGGCTCGGTCTGTATTCTTCACTGAAATTCTCGGCACCGTAATCGTCATCCCATCCAACAATAATAACGGTATGATCAATCACACCTTCAGGGTAATAATACGGGTAGGTCGTTCCCGCAGAAGAATACGAAACACATACTGCACCGTTATCGATAATCTCTTGTTTTATTTCATAAACCGAATCCGGAAGCTCAATGTAATTTTCAAGACGTACCGCAGAAGCATATCTGTCCTCATAGGACATATTGTTCATATAATAATTCTTTGTTGACGATACGGTTGACCTCTGAGGGTAATCGGTCTGCAACGCCGCACCGCTCCACCTTGCAAGAACACTGAGTGCCGCCTGCTCGTTTCCGCCCTGATCAAGGGGAATTGTAGGCTGATTTGAGCCGTCACCGTGTGTAGGGTCGGATGTATTATCGGTCTTTTGCATATAATAAGACCAGGCGATATGCATTTCAGAAAAGTCCGGGTTTGCAATACCTGTCAGCCCCTGTCTGAGGTATGAAGCTTCAAGACAAGCTGTTGCAGCATGTGCCCAGCAGGTACTACCCTGCTGAGTTTTAACTGAAGAAATAAATCCGAAATTTCTTGAATCATATTTTTCGGGCAGAGCATAGCTTCCTGCACTCATTGTTGAAAGGAAATCAACTGAATTTGCTTTTGCAATTTCATCAAGAGATACTCCATTGCCGTTTTTATCAATAAGACGCAACTGTGCGTATCCGCTTTCGCTTGACTCACCCGTTTCATAGTGATAAATTTCGGAATCGGTTACACCTTCAACAGGCATCAGCGGCACCGCCGCCGCAAGCATAACTAGCGACAGTACAAATGAAATAAATCCCGGAACACCTTTTTTCATTGCAGCACCTCCTTTTTTAACCGATTTTACATTTTTACCTTGTGTAAATGTCAAGCTACAAAAAAACAAATTGCGAACAACACGTTTTGCACCTATATAGGTGCAATTTTATTATACATCTCGCCTAAAATTATGTCAAGGAATTTTTGTTCCCATATCGGTGCAAGGGTGATAAGATTGAACAAAGAATATGAAAAAAATTTAGGTATAAGAATCCGTGAGCTCCGCGAAAAATCGGGGCTTACCCAGGAACAGCTTTCGGCAAAGCTTCAGGTAAACGGCTGTGATATAACCCGAAGTGCTCTTGCAAAAATTGAAGCGGGTCAAAGACATCTCTACCCCGATGAAATAAAGCTTCTCAAAGAAATTTTATCAGTAAGCTATGATGAGCTTTTTATATAAACTACATCAGTTCTTCAAGTAACACTTTGTAGTATTTATCGGAATCTTCCAGCGGTCTGAAATATGAAGTGTCACCTTTATAAATCAAATCACCTACCAGATAATATCCGTCAAATGAAGGGCAGTCAAGACGGATATAAACGCTGTCATACTCACTGTATTCTTCGGCACTGATGTTTATCGGTGCCGTTTGTTTTGCTCTGTTCAGATAATCCATTACTTTTTCCGTATCGTACGTCAAAGATATTTTATTTTCGGTTAAGAAATAATATTTTACTTCAGCACCGTATTCAACCGCCTCGGATGCTGACGGAACATCCTCTTCATCAAACAGAGCATAAATAGAATTTCTTCCTAAAATTTCACTGTTGTAAACCGTTTTTTCGGATGATGTCTTTCTTATGAGATCAATACCGTGTCTGCCGATTACGCGCCCCGTGTATCCTGCCTCACTGTCATAAAGCACAAAGCCCGACGGCAAATGTTCTTCTATAATGAAATTATAGTATTTTCCGTTATAATCCACACGGTTTCCGTAGCAGACTTCCGGTATCAGCATAAAGTAGAGCGAGGGAAAAATAACACAGATAATTACCATAAAAACAATAGCTGTAATAATCAGGCGACGCCAGCCTTTCAGCTTTTCTTTCTGTGATTCATAAAGAACTGCAATAATGTTTTTATCTGCTTCCGATTCTTTCTCTTCAGGCATATTGATTTTTCCGCTGAGAATATCATTGACCGAAAGATTGAATACCTTTGCAATATCTACAATAGTTTCGATGTCCGGGTACCCTTTACCTGTTTCCCAGCGCGAAACAGCCTTATCGGTAACACCGAGCTTATCTGCAAACTGTTTCTGAGTAAGTGAACGAAGCTTTCTTTGTTCTGCTATAAATTTTCCGACGGTTATCTTATCCGTATAAACCGCCTCCTTCCGAAAAAATTGTAGCTTAAATCTCCGTATTTGTCACCCTACGAAAAATAGAATCGTTATATTTCTTCATTTTTATGTGTTTTTTATATTTTACCATAAATAATATTTTTCATCAACAGTATGTTTTGTGAGGTTTAATGTATTTACTTATTTACACATAGGTGTTATAATACATTGAATAATATCCGAAAGGAAATGATAATAATGAAATATGTAGGTATTGCATTACTTGTTATTCTTGCAGTTTTTGTTCTTTTGCTTGCTGCTGCAGCTTTGAGAGCAGTTAAAATCAAAGCAAAACCCGGCAACGCCGCTCCTGCCATTAACCCCACTGAGCAGGAAGCCGAAGAATATGCAAAAAAGCTTTCCGCAATGGTGCAGATTCCCACAATATCGCTCAGAGGAAACACAGACCTTACACAGTTTTACAGACTTCACGAGGTTATGAAGAAAAACTTCCCTCTTGTTTTCTCAAAGCTTGAATGCACAGAAATCGAAGGCAACCTTCTTTTCCGCTGGCCCGGTAAAAATCCCGAAAGAAACGGTATTCTTCTTATGGGACATCAGGACGTAGTTACAGCAGATGAACCCAATTGGGACCGCGACCCCTTCTCAGGTGAAATTTCAGACGGAAACATTCACGGCAGAGGCGCAATGGACTGCAAGTCAACTTTCTTTTCAGAATTCCAGGCTATTGAAGAACTCCTTGCCGAAGGCTTTGAGCCCCCCTGTGACGTTTACCTTGCAACCTCTGTTGACGAAGAAATTTCAGGTGACGGCGCACCCAAGCTTGTGAATTATCTTAAATCCAAAGGCGTTCACCTTGATGTCGCAATGGACGAAGGCGGCGCAATTCTTAAAAATGCTCTGCCCACAATGGCAGGCTGGTGTGCCGCAATCGGTATACTCGAAAAGGGTTATATCGACCTTAAGGTTATCGCAAAAGGCAAAGGAGGACACTCCTCAACACCAAAAAGCAATACTCCCCTTGCAAGACTTTCGAAGTTTGTGGCGGATATTGAAAAAGATAACCCCTTCAAGGCTGAAATTTCAGCTCCCGTTTATGCAATGCTTGATCAGGCTGCTCCCCTTCTCGGCTTCCCTCTGAGAATGGTGCTGGGTAATATGTGGCTTTTCAAAGGTCTGCTTACAAAGGTTCTGCCCGTTGTTTCACCTATGTGCAATGCATTTGTAAAAACAACATTCTGCTGCACAATGGCAGAGGGCTCACATTCACCCAACGTTATCCCTTCGGAAGCATACGTGATGTGCAACCTTCGCCCCTCACCCCATCAGAATGCAGAGCAGTCACTTGCCGTACTTAAGAAATATGCAGATAAATACGACCTTGAATTTGAAATCATTCACGCAAGAAACGCTTCAAACTGCGTTGACTATAACGGCGAAGAATTCAAGTATCTCAAGAAATGTCTTAACGAATGTTACCCCGAAGCAGGCGTTATTCCCTATCTTATGACAGGCGGTACCGATTGCCGTCATTATGAAGAAGTTGCAGACAACTGCCTTCGTTTCTGTCCCATCAAGATGAGCAACGACCAGCTTAACGCAATGCACGCCGCAAATGAAAGCATCGGTGTTACAGAGGTTGCTTACTGCGTTAAATTCTATAAGCACTACATCAAAAACCACAAATAATTAAGAAAGAGCTGTTTCAAAATCGAAACAGCTCATTTTTTATCTTACTTTTCCGTATAAACACCTTGTCGGTTCTTTTTCAATTACAAGACCGCAGTAATTGCACATAATACACTTCGCTTCAGTTTGTCCGTTTTTCATTTTCCTTGCAAGGTCAGGCTCACAAATAAAGGGTCTGCACATCGAAATAAAATCCGCATTACCGTCGGTTATTATTTTTCCCATATCCTCGGTTTTATGGATACCGCCTACAACGATAACAGGAATTGAAACGCTATTCTTGATAATTCCAGCGTTTCTGACATTAAAGTTTTCAAGCGGTGCAGGCTGTTTAATCAGCGGATTAATACGATTTGCGGCAGGTAAAGCAATTTTATTCAGAAGCTTGGGGAACGAAGCGCAGGGTTCTCTGTATTTAAACACCGCATCCATGGGCAAGCGCTCGCTTCTCATCGTTGACATTCCATCTTCAACAGTGCCACAGGATACTTCGATTGCATCACAGCCTGCATTTTCAAGTCTTTTACAGATTTCAACAGATGATTCAATGTTCATCCCGCCTTTTCTATTATCTTCTGCACTGAGCTTAATCCAGACAGGAAGTTTTGTCTTTTCTTTAATTCCTTTTATAATAAGTTCAACAATCCTGCATCTGTTTTCAAGGCTGCCGCCCCACATATCCTTTCGTCTGTTGCCGTAAAGAGAAAGAAAATCGTGAAGCAGATAACCGTGGCCACCGTGAAGCTGAACGCCGTCAAAGCCTGCTTTTTCAGCTCTTACGGCCGCATCTATAAAATCATTGATTATTTCATTGATTTCACCGTCGGTAAGTACCTTTGCCTTATCGGGATAGAATGTGTGAAGAACGTTACTTGGTGCAACCTTCTGCATACCGATTGCTTTTGATGAGGTCTGTCTGCCGCAATGGGCAATCTGCAGAATAACGGGTGTATTGTGTCTGTGAACCGCATCGGTAAGTTCCTTATATTTACCGATAACACCGTCATCATATATCTTCATCATTGCCGGATAGGGTGAAACACCGTTACGGCTGACCGCCGCATAACCCGTTATAATACATCCGACTTCATTTTTTGCAAGATTTTCATATTTTGATATCAGTTTATCGTTGGGGGCACCGAGTTCATCGGCAAGACCGTCGTGAGTAGCACTGCGTATTATTCTGTTTTTTACGGTAAACCCTGAAATTTTTGTTTCATTAAAGAGCATAATTATCTACCTCTGACTAAATATCCTGCGGGTAAACGATACCTGCAGCTTTTCTTATTTCATCCATCTGACGGGTAATATACAGCGTCTGTTCTTGAGTAACAACAGGACTTTCCTTAAGACCGAGAGCAATACATTGGCAGAAATGAGCAATCTGTTCCTCAAAACCGTTACCTGCATAGGGAACGGATATCTTTTCTGTTTCTCCGTTATTAAGATAAATCTCAATTTCCTGAGGTGCGTAAAATCTGCGCAGATGAGCATAGCCCTTGCTTCCGTAAACATAACCTTCATTGGGTTTACGGAGAAGAATGGCACTTGAAATATCTGCAACCGCGCCGTTTTTATACTTCATAAGAACGCAGGTGTGATTATCAACACCGTTGCGGACATCCGACTGCACACTGATATCCTCAACATCCTTACCCAGATACCAGCTCGCAAAATTCAGACCGTAAACACCGACATCAAGAAGTGAACCTCCGCCATGCTCAGGTTTGAAAACGTGATGGTCCATCTCATCCTCATCCATTGTGTAACAGAATTTACCCTCAACGCCGAGAATTTCACCCAGAACACCGCTTTCTGCAATTTCAAGCATTTTCAATGTTCCCGGAACAAGTCTTGCCCACATAGCCTCCATAAGCAAAACATTGTTTTCTTCAGCACAGCGGAACATTTCTTCCGCCTCCTTTGCATTAACCGACATAGGCTTTTCACAAAGAACGTGCTTGCCGTTTTTCATCATAAGACAGGAACATCCTATATGACCCGAATGAGGCACCGCAATGTATGCGGCATCTATTGCATCGGATTCGGCCATTTTTTCATAGCTGTCAAAGCGTACGGGTATATCAAACTCATCGCCGAATTTCTCTGCATTTTCTTTTGTTCTTGATGCAACAGCCGCAAGTTCAGCATCGGGAACATTTTTTATCGCCTCGGCAAATCGGTGTGCTATTGTTCCCGTGCCCACAATACCGAATCTTGTTTTTTCAAAACTCATATGTACGCTCTCTTTCGTATGTATTTACATTCTGATTTTACCATATAACCTTTGATATAACAACAATTATTTTCTTTTTATTGTTTTTCAGCCGAAACTGTGCTAAACTGAATTCGGACAAATTAATGAAGGAGAAATAAAATGTATAAAATTAACCTTGGCAAATCGGGTTTAAGCGTACCTGCTGTTGCAGTAGGCTGTATGCGTATAAGCAATATGAATGAAAAAGAGGTTTCTGCATTCATTGACACTGCACTTGAAAACGGTGCCGATTTCTTTGACCACGCAGATATCTACGGCGGAGGTCAAAGCGAAGCCGTTTTCGGTAATGCAATCACTCCGTCAATGCGCGAGAATATCACCATTCAGACAAAATGCGGAATACGTCAGGGCAGATTTGATTTTTCATATGAGCATATCACCGAATCCGTTAACGGTAGCCTTAAACGACTTGGTACCGAATACATCGATGTGCTTCTTCTTCACAGACCCGACGCTCTTGTTGAACCCGAAGAAGTTGCCAGAGCTTTTGATGAGCTTAAAGCATCGGGCAAGGTGCGTCATTTCGGTGTTTCAAATCATAACCCATATCAGATTCAGCTTCTTGAATCCTGCCTTGATATGCCTCTGTGCGTCAATCAGCTTCAGTTTTCGATTATGCACGCACCCATGATTCAATCGGGTCTTAATGTGAATATGTATAACAACTCCGCAACGAACCGTGACGGCGGTGTTCTCGATTATTGCAGGCTCAATAAAATCACCGTTCAGCCCTGGTCACCAATGCAATACGGATTTTTTGAGGGATGTTTCATTGATAATGAAAAGTTCCCCGAGCTTAACGCAAAGCTTGACGAAATCGGCAATAAATACGGCGTATCTAAAACAACAATCGCCTTCGCCTGGATACTCCGCCATCCCGCAAAAATGCAGCCTGTTACAGGCACAACAAACCTGACCCGTCTCAGGGATTGCATAAAGGCAAGCGAAATCAGATTGAGCCGTGAAGAATGGTATGAAATTTACCGTGCTGCAGGCAATGTTCTGCCGTAAACACACGTTAACATTTAAGAGGTACTGAAATGACATTTAAACTGTTTATTCAGGCAATTATAAAATTTGTTACAGGTATTGCCCTGGTAGGCTTACTTATATTTCTTCCCGCAGGCAGTTTATCATATATAAACGGCTGGGTGCTTATGGGTATTCTGTTCATTCCTATGCTGTTGGCAGGAATTGTGACGATGATTAAGAACCCCACTCTGTTAGCCAAAAGGCTCAACGCGAAAGAAAAGCAAAAAGAACAAAGTCTTGTTGTCAAATTAAGCGGTCTTATGTTTCTTGCAGGCTTTATTACGGCAGGACTTGGCTACCGTTTCAACTGGTACACCCTGCCAAAGCCCGTTGTAATCATCGCATCGGTTCTCTTCCTTGCGGCTTATGTTCTTTATGCCGAGGTAATGCGCGAAAACACATATCTGAGCCGCACAATCGAAGTTCAGGATAATCAGAATGTAATTGATACCGGTCTGTACGGCATTGTAAGGCACCCGATGTACAGTGCAACTTTGCTTTTGTTTTTATCAATCCCTCTTGTACTTGGCTCAGTTTATTCATTCCTTATCTTTCTTGCATATCCGTTCATAATTGCAAACAGAATCAAACACGAAGAAATATTCCTTGAAAAAGAACTTGGCGGTTATTCAGAGTATAAAAAGAAAGTTAAATACCGTCTTATTCCTTTTTTATGGTAAAAGCTTTATAATCGGGAATTGCCGTATCGAAAAAACCGAAATGTGACTTCGGTAAAACCGAATTGTCATTTCTGAAAAACCGAAATCAAGACTTCGGAAAAACCGAAACTAATTATAATAAGAAGAATTATAATAAAATGATTTAGACTAATCCATCTACAAAAGGAATCGAATGAAGAATCAATGAAAAAAATAATTCAAAAAATTGAGCCGCCCGAGAAAAAACTCGGACGGCATTTTTATTAAAGATACAAAGTTAATGCGTTTGACTCAACGGATTTTCCGTTTACGGTAACAACAGCATTTTCAGGCAGATGTAAAACAGCTTCAATGGTTTCGGGATAATCAAGGCTGATAACAGAGCAGCCGTTTTCTTTTTTATAATCAAGCTTTACATAGCCCTTGACAGTAGGCACGGTGCAGGAAATGTTGTTGTGAAGAAAATATTGAGGATTGATTTCAATCTTTTCATATCCGGCTGTAAGAGGTTTTATTCCTGCAATATGCTTGCTCATAATGACAAGAGGACCGCCTGTCCATGCATGATTTGAAGTGCCGTCTTTCTTAATCCAGTTTTCCCACAGAGTTGAATAATCCTCATCAATCATCTCGGCATATCTTTCGCACATTCTTTGCTCTGCAAGAGAATGCTCGCCCATTCTGCAAAGGGATTCAAGAACGTAATATTCCATATAGGGACTTGAATTTCTTATGCCGAAAAGAATTTCTTTTATTTTGCCGTTGTTTTCTTCAGGACAGATTCCGGAAAGCACTGCAACGGCATTGCCTCTGTCATCATATCCGTCATTTTCAGGGCTTTTATATCCTTCCCCTGTCCACAAAGCCTGATAAGCGTCGTAAAGCGATTTCATTCTGCCGTCAAATTCGGTTACGGCATCTTCATCTCCGAGAAGCTCTGCCATATTCTTTACCGCAGACAATGCATAATAATACCAGGCATTTTCAAGCGGTGCAACATCAATTTTGTGACCCCAGTCCTGCCAATCCCACGAACCGCTTCGATGTTCAACAAGTCCGTTATCCTGCAAATTCCAAAGGTTAACATAATCAACAGATGCACCGTAAACGGGCTCAATGAACTCCTTGTCACCAGTATACATATAATATGTCCAGAAACCGCCCACTCCTGCAAGCTGCTGGCAGGGAAGCTCAAAATAATCGTTCTTTATCGGAACAACGGTCTGCAACACCTTTGTTTTTGGGTCAATATACGAAAGCAAAGTGCTGACGCCTTTACGGTAAAGCAAATATGATGACGGTGCAAGACTGTAAACAGTCAGCATCATTTCGTTTGTAACATCTCCCCACCACTGTGCTCTTTCTCTGTCGGGACAATCCATAAAATTATCTCGCATTGTTACATAAAGAGTACGCAGGGATTTTTGCCACAATATATTCATTCCATCGTTTTCGCAGGTAAAACTGCCGCAGAATTCGGTGTTATATCCGCTTTCCCTGTATTTAAGCCTGATAATTTTAATTCCCGACGGAATTTCATAAGTTATCAGTTCACCGTTGAACCAGGCGGGAGATTCGAATGCCTGAACACCTTCTTTTGTCACATAAGTGCTGTGAATTGAACCGGTGCAAGTATTTTCTGTTGTAATAACAATTTTTTTGCCTGCTTTTGCTTCAACTTCAAGATAAGGCGTAAGCTGTGCGTTATAAGGAACTTTCAGAGTAAATTTTTTCTTTATGAGAAAGCTCTTGCCCTCAAAATCTTTGCTGTTTTCATAATCCTTCAAGCCGAAATCCTTGAACATGGGAATATCTCTGCTGTAAGTTTCTCCCCAGCAGCCTTCGCCGCCAAGGGCATACTCGGTTGCCTTTGACCAGTGCGAAAAATCGTAATTCAGCTTATTCCAATCCGCAATTTCACTGCGTGCATCATAATAAACATTGCTTTCGGGAAGTCTGTAATTGGGCTGCATTTTACCTTTATCTTCTTTAAATGCAGGATTAACGGCAACACTCCAGCTGCTGTCAGAAAGGATTGAAACCTTGCCGTTTTCAGCCTCAAAAAGAAGACCTCCCTGACCTGCATCGGTGCTTGAATAGCTGGCTTCATTACCCCAGTACCACACAAGAATGCTGATGATATTTTCACCCTCGTTAAGGTATTCAGCTATCTCAACCTCATCATAATATATTCCCGTGGGCGTGGGACCTCTTTTAAGACCGCCTTCACGGACAACACATTCGTCGTTTATATAAAGCCAATATTTGTTTTCAGCCGCAATTTTTGCGGTAATACTTCCCGGCTTTTCGGAAATATTGACTTTCTTGTTAAAGCAAAGCCAGGCATTTTTTCTTTCCTTTGCCTCGTCAAGCCATATCCATTTTGCTTTCCAATCTGTTTTTAATATTCTTTTATATTCCATATGTTTCACCTGATTATAAGATATTTATTCAATGATGATGGTGATGATGATGCCCGTGAGAGGGTTTCAAATCAACGGAACAGTTTTTTTCGTGGCAATGTTCGTTCTCTGTTTCAAGCTCCAGTGTTGCGTGGCTTATACCGTGTTCAAGCAATTCTTCACGGATTTCTTTCTTTATTTTATGAGCGTCGGAATTTGTGACAATATGCATTGTTGCATAATTGTTCGAACTGTCCATACTCCATATATGAATATGATGAATACCGAGAACACCGTCTATATTTGATATATGTTCAGCAAGTTCATTAACACTTATTCCGTGAGGTGTCTTTTCAAGGAACAAATCAACCGCTTCTTTTAGATTTCTGACGGCATTCACCAAAATAAATATTGAAACACCGATGGACATAATCGGGTCAATGAGAGTCCAATCGGTTATTCTCATCACAACGGCACCCACAAGCACAACCGCCCAACCCAGAACATCCTCAAGCATATGAAGATTAACGGCCTTCTGATTGAGCGAATCACCGTCACGGGTAAAAAATGCGGCACAGAAATTAACGGTAACCCCCACAATTGCAAATACAATCATACCATTGTAGTTGATTTCTGAAGGTTCAATCATTCTGCGGATTGCATTATAAAGAACTGCTGCCGAGCCGAACAAAAGAATAAATGTTGTAATTATGCTTCCTATAACGGAGTAACGTGCATATCCGTATGTATATTTCTCGTCAGGTTGTTTTTTGCTTGTTTTTTCAAGGATATATGATATTCCGATTCCTGCCGCATCACCCAGGTCGTGAACCGCATCGGATGAAATCGCTACACTGCCCGTGATTATACCGCCGATAAATTCGAAAACCGAAAAAGTCAGGTTAAGAATAAAAGCAGCCAGAATTTTCTTCTCTGATTTCACAAAATTTCCTCCTTGAAATTTAATCAGAATTCGTTATAAAACACCGTTTCTTCCATGGGTCTATAAACCGTATGTCTTTCATTAGGTACGGCATCGGATGCGGGATATCCCATAACAAGAAGTGCAACAGGTTCAATGTTTTGGGGAATTTCAAACGCTTCACGCATTTTGAACGGATTGAAATGCATTACCCAGGTTGAACCTATGCCAAGCTCCGCAGCCTCCAGCATCATATGAGTTGTTACAATGCTTGCATCAACAATACCGCTCTGATTGCCGTCATAGGGTCGTGTCCAGCATTCATCCTTATCATAACAGATGAGCATTGCACAAGGTGCATCAAAATGGCAACGGGTGCATTCCTTGAGCTTTGAAAGTGTTTCTTCATTGTTTATAACAAGAATTTTCTGAGGCTGATAATTGCAGCCCGTAGGTGCAATGTGACCTGCTTCGAGAATTTTATAAATTATTTCTTTTTCTATGGGCTTATCCTCAAATTTACGCACCGAGTATCTCTCGGCTGCAAGTTTCAAAAAATCCATAACGACTCCTTAATCAAATAGTTTTCATTGCAATTTATTGAAATAAATTATAGTTTAAATATGTTAAAAAATCAATATCCGCAATAATATCCGTGCATCTTTTTATGGAAATTTAAAAACCAATGTGATATAATCTGCTTATAAACTGAATTTGCGGTGATAAATATGTCATACAGTAAAAAACCAAAGATGATTCTTTTTGATGTTGGCGGAACACTTTTTATTGACGGTAAATGCAATCCTGCCGAGGGCTTTGAAAGGCTCCGTCATTACGCAATCAATCCGGAAGTAACAAACGGAGAAAAGCTTGCGGAATATTGGAATGAATACCTCGGTGAGGTTTCGGGGGTTAAATCCAAATCCGGTATAACGCTTGACATTCCGCTGTCATCTGTTATCAGATATGCGGCTATGAATACAGGTCTTGTGATTGATATTCCCATAGCATCACAGGAAGAAATTTTCGACAGATATAATTCTTCAAGGCAGGTTATTGACGGCGTACCCGAACTTCTTGCAGAGCTTGATTCTCTCGGAATCCGCACGGCGGTTATAAGCAACAATATGATGAGCGGTAAAAGCCTTTCGCTTGCAATAAAAAGATGGATTCCGTCAGCAAAATTTGAATTCTGTCTTACAAGTTCGGATATTCTTTTTGCAAAACCTTCAAATAATATTTTTAATGCTGCTTTAAAATTTGCAGGACTTGAACCGTCCGAATGCTGGTATTGCGGCGACGGAAAAACCCCCGATGTTCACGGTTCATCCTTATGCGGTATGACACCTGTATTGCTTGACATAAAATCTTCAACACCTCTTGAATTCAGGAATGATGAATACTGTAACAATTATATGACGGTAAATAACTGGAATGTACTTAAAGACTTTATTCACAGCATCTGAACAGTAAAAACTATTAAATCAGGTATTAAAATTTTTAAATGATAAAAGTAAAACGGTCACCTCACGGTAACCGTTTTCTTATATTTGCAATGCAACCAATTCGTCAATATCATAATATTCGCCTTCATACCTGTTATGAAGGTTTTTTTCTTTGCCCTGATTGACCGCAAAAACCTGATTTTTCGAATACAGAATTGCGGTTTTAATGTTTTTATCTTTATTTTCGATGAAATACTTTTTAACTTTTTTATAAAGCGGGTCCTGAATTTTAAAAACATCGGGAATTTCTACTGACGAGGAGCAGCAAAGCAAATCGCAAAGAACTTTTTCCCTCAATATTTCCCTGTCGCATTTACCGCAAAAGAAATTGTAAAGTTTTTCGGCATAGTCGGAAAGGCGCATTTTGTTGCCGTTCACGGAATTTCCGAAATCGTTGAAAATATCAAACGGCGACATACCGACTTCATCTGTAAGATAATCAAGAGTAAACAAAAACCTGCCGCTGTTATAAAGCCTGTCAACCGCATCTTCGCAGTTTTTAAGCATTGTTATCTCATCAGCCGAAAGCCACGGAGTTGATGTGACCTCGTAGGGTGGCTCATCGGTAAATGTGCATGGATATTTTTCACTGTTTTCACGCATATCCGCACCGTAAAGAAGTTTTAAAAAGCCCATCTGAAGCATATGGGCTTTAAATGAATATCCCATATTGAAACCGTTTTTAAAACTTTCAAGGTCTTCACCCGTCAGACCTGCTATAAGGTCGATATGAATGTGCATATTATTGAAGCTTGTGAGTTTTCTGATATTATCAACAAGTTTTTCCGTGTCGGTTTTTCGGTTGATTTTCTTTAATGTTTCCTCATTAAAGGACTGCATACCTATTTCAAGCTGCACCGCACCCCGAGGCATTGACGATAAAATTTCAAGTGTGCTTTCCTTTAAAATATCGCCTGCAATTTCAAAATGAAAACACACACTCTGCGGTATTTCTTTACCGTAATTTTCTTTGATAAAAAGAAGAATTTCGTTGGCTCTTTCAGCATTTGCGTTAAATGTACGGTCAACGAATTTGACCGTCTGTGTGCCGCTTTGGGAGAGTCTGATAATATCTTTTTTAACTCTCTCAGAATCAAAGAAACGAAGCGGTGAACATCTTCCCGAAAGACAGAAAGCGCATCGGTAAGGGCATCCCCTTGCGGTTTCAATATAAGTAATTCTGCCGTTAAGACTTTTGAAAAAATCGTCACTGTACGGCGATGGAGGATTATCTGAATATTCCTTTTCGGGTATTGAAACGATTTCGCCGTTTTTTCTGAATGTAAGACCCGATACAAGAGTCAAATCACCGTTCATATTATCCAGAAAATCAGGGAAAGTCCACTCCCCTTCACCCGAAAGCACAAAATCAATAAATTCATATTTCTCAAGGATATCCTCAGGTCGGTATGCAACTTCCGGACCGCCCAGAATAATTTTACAATTATGCTTTTGTCTGATAATACGGCAAATTTCAAGGGTTTTTTTAATATTCCAGATATAACACGAAAAAGCAACAACATCAGGCTTTTCGTCTATGATTTTATGGGCAAAGGACTCTGCATCGCCGTTAATTGTGCTTTCCATAACAAAAGCATCATACTTGTTTTTCGAAAATTCACGGATACCTGCAAGCAAACACCAGGGAGAAAGCGAAGCGTGAACGTATTTTGAATTAAGACAAGAAATAATAACCTTCATATTTTCTCCTTGATAAGAATTTTTTTCATACCAATCAATGGTTTTTGCTGTGTTTTTTATTTTATCATATATATGAATTCAATACAATCTTTTTTATTGCTATTTTGAAACAATGTATGTTATAATTCCGTATATAAACAATCAGTAAAAACGGAGATTGCATATGAAGATTGGTTTCACATCAACATCGTTCAGACAAATCAGAAGCATTGAAAAAATAGTAAAAATCGCCTCGGAATCGGGTGCCGACTGCATTGAATGGGGCGGAGATATCCATGTCAAAGATATACCAACAGCAAAAAAAGCGAAAAAACTCTGTGACAATGCAGGTATATCAATTTCATCCTACGGCAGTTATTACCGTGTAGGAAGCAAAAAAGCCGATGAATGGAAAAATATCTGCGAAATTGCAAACGCAATGGGTGCAAAATCAATCCGCGTATGGCTTGGCAGCAATGACAGTGAAATAACTGACGAAAATACGTATAATCTTTTGGTTGAAGACGGTAAAGCCATATGCTCGGTTGCCAAAGAATATAATCTGATTGTCTGCCCCGAATGTCACGACAACACATTCAACAACAATACCGACGCATTTTTGAAAATTTATCGTGATATAGGCTGTGATAATTTCAGAACGTATTTTCAGTCGAGATATAAACGTATGCAATATGACCTTGACCGTCTTGACCGAACACTTCCCTGTATTGAAAGCATACATATTTCATATTCCGAGCAGTCAAGGGAACAGTTCCCCAAATTCAATCCCGGATACATAAATTCATTGCTTGATAAAATAATTTCATTGAATTTTAACGGAAATATTCTTGTTGAATACACTTATCTGTTCTGCTGGGCGGGTATGGCGTCATCGATGAAAAAAGACATTATAAAAATCAAAGCGAAAGCAGGAATAAGAAAATGAAAATAGCACTTTTCGGCACAAATCAGATTCAGTTTTCAAAGGTTTACACACCTGAAGTTTTGAAAAAGCTGGGTGAATACGGCGAGCTTTCACAAAAAATCAACCAGAATAACCTTGAAGAAAATGCCGAATTTCTCGCAGACTGTGAAATTGCATTTTCAACCTGGGGAATGCCTCAGTTCACAAAAGAAGAAATCGCAAAATATATGCCGAAACTGAAAGCGGTTTTTTATTCCGCAGGCACTGTTCAATATTTTGCAAGACCTTTTCTTGAAAGCGGAATAAAAGTTTTCAGCGCGTTTGCTGCAAATGCCGTTCCCGTTGCTGAATACACCTTTGCACAGATAACGCTTGCGGCAAAGGGATATTTTCAATCCGAAAAATATTATCATATTCTCCCCGTGCGTTCTCTTGCTTTTGCAAATTCATCAACGGGTAATTTCGGTTGCAAGGTCGGCCTTGTCGGTCTGGGAGCAATCGGAAGAATGGTTGCGGAAAGACTAAAAGCTCTTGATGTTGAGGTGTTTGCCTGCGACCCGTTTATTCCCGAAGAAACAGCCAAAGAACTCGGGGTTACGCTTGTTGATATGGAAACACTTTTCAGTGAATGTGATATTATCAGCAATCATCTTGCAAACAAGCCCGAGCTTGAAAATATATTCAACCGAAAGCTTTTCAAAAAAATGAAAAAGCGTTCTACATTCATAAACACAGGCAGAGGTGCACAGGTTGCGGAATATCAGCTTGCACTGTCGCTTCTGCTTCATCCCTCAAGAACTTTTGTTGCAGATGTTATCAAACATGAATTTTTTCCTTATATCAATCCCCTTTTCTGGTGCCCGAATGCAATTCTCACTCCCCATATTGCAGGCAGTACAGGTAAAGAACCACAGAGAATGGCTTACTATATGATGGAAGAAATGGAACGATTCATTGCGGATAAACCCGTAAAATATGAAGTTACTCTTGATTCTCTTGAGAGGATGGCATAAGCATATGACGGTTTTATATATACTCTGTGCCGTTGCGGCGTTTATTGTTTTGCTCACAGCAATTGAGCTTATCGTTCTGATACGGATGAAACCCTTGCCTGATTTACCCGATAAATCGGATGCCGATAAGTATTCACTTAACATAAACGGAAAAAGCTTTGAGGATTTATACCTGTTTCTTTCAGGCAAGCAAACCGAGCCTTCATTCAGCGAGGATGAGATTTATTCACTGCTTTCAAAGCAGACTGAATATATGAACCACCGCTTTGATTGTGCGGATTTCAGAGCTCAGATGCTTTTTAAAATTTACAAAGACTGCACGCTCAGCGAAAGATGCTCGGCGCTGATAAAAAATACATTTATCGGCTTCAAATATTTTATTGATGAACCCGGTGACGACAGTATGTGCTACTGGTCTGAAAATCATCAGATTCTCTTTGCAGTCAGCGAATATCTTGCAGGTCAGGAATGGCCCGACGAGATTTTTACAAATGACGGTTTGACCGGCAAAGAACATATGAGAAAAGCCGGAATCAGAATAGATGCCTGGATGAGTCAACGCTTTGATTACGGTTTCTCCGAATACCTGAGCAATAATTATCTCGCTGAGGATATTGCACCTATGGCAAATTATATTGCCTATTCAAAGGATGAAAAATCCGTTGAACAAATGAAAATAATAATGGATATTCTCTGGCTCGATGTTGCGCTTAACAGCGTCAACAACCGTTTTGTTGCAGTCAGTTCAAGAATGTACGGCAACAACAAGGCGGCAAACTGTATCGGCAACAGCATTCAGTGTGCAATGAACATTCTTTGGGGCAAGGAATCAGCTAAAAAACCGAATTACATTGTGCTTTGTTTTACCGATGCGGTTGAAAAAGGGCTCTACACCCTGCCCTGTGCAATAAAGGATATTGCTCTTTCAGATGAAAGCTTCGTTTCAAAAATGAGCTGCGGTCTTTCGCCCGATGATATGGTAAACGAAAACCTTGTCGGACAGAACGATGCCTGCATTATGGCGCAGATGGGTGCCGAAACTTTCACAAATCCTCAGGTTATCCGCAACACGCTTGAATATCTGAAAAAAAACAAACTGTTCAGAAACAAATTTCTCAGCTATTTTAAATTCCTTAATCTAACCGTTCTGAAGTGTGTCAATTGGAAGAAATTTGCCCGCAAGAACAATATTATGCCTCACGGAATTGCACTTGGCAGAGGCAATGTTTATACATACCGCAATGCTTACTATTCAATGTCAACGGATATCTGCAAGGATGTCGGGGTCTGCGGTGCACAGGACCATGTGTGGACCGCAAACATCGCGGAAGACCTTACTTTGTTTACAACCCATCCCGCAGGCAACGGCAACGGTAAATACGGTGCCTCACCGGGATATTGGATAGGTAACGGCAGGCGTCCCATAAGCGTTCAAAACGAAAATGTAAACATAACAATTTATAAGATTCCCGAAAAAAAACGTCTCGGTGAAACGGATATAGCATTAATGACACACGCTTATATGCCGAAAGATTTTTACGATGAGTTTGAGCTTGACGGCAAAACTGTTTTCGCAAGAAAAAACAATGTTTTTGTTGCTTTGATTTCAAACAGCGAACTGAAATTCAAGCCCTTTGATAAAAACTCGGCAAACGGTCTTCTCAAAGGCAGAAGCTTCCCCGATAACATCAAGCTTGAAAGCGGATTTGATTTGTGCAGATACGGTGACGGATATCATATTTATATTACAGAGCTTTCCGATGCCGACAAAGAAACATTTGATGAATTCAAAACACGAATCAGAAGTAACCCCGTTAAATTCAGTTATGACGGCTTAGTAAATTACGCAACAGAGTCGGGCATGATTGAAGTTTCGTATGACGGCAGATTTAATGTTAACGGTAACCCTGCCGAAAAAGAATTTAACCGATATGACAGTAGGTTCTGCAAATCAAAAAGAAAATCCGGAACGATAACCGTTGACAGCGGTAAAAACAGCTTGATTCTGGATTTTAAAAATGCAAAAAGGAGCATTGAAAATATATAAAACAAGCGAAGTGTTAAAACAACCGGCGAAAACAATATTATGCAGGCATAATGCTTCTTGATCTGAAAAAAGTCATAATCCCCTGCGGTAACATTTCAGAGAATAACGGCAAGCTAAAAATATATTACGGTGCATCCGATACGGTTGAATGTACGGCAACTGCATACATAATTCAAAAGAGTTCATTTCAAATATAATCACTGCAAATAATATCAGGGAGATTCCTATGAATATTTTACAGACAATTATTTCTTATCTTGCAATTGCGGCAGCTTTTATTTCTTCAATCTTTTCGTGTGGCGATTCGGCAATGATACCGTATACAAATGATTACAAGATTCCCGACAGTATTCCCGAATACAATGTGATTTCTGACGAAGAGAAAACCGATTGGAATGCCAAATGGATTTGGGATAAGGAAAACCTGACGGAGAAAAATGTCTGGATGTGCTTTACTAAAAAAGTCAGTCTTGATAAGATTCCCGAAGAACTTACTGCTCATATATCAGCCGACTCGAAATATTGGCTTTACATAAACGGAGAAACCGTTGTTTTTGAAGGAAGCGTTAAACGAGGCCCCGATAAAAACAGCGGCTATTATGACAGTATAAATATAGCACCTTATCTCAAAGAGGGTGAAAACTCGATTTGTGCTTTGGTGTGGTTCTGGGATAATGAAACAAGCTATTCGTATTGCAGCAGCGGTCAGGGCGGTTTCCTTTTCGAAGCAATCGGCGACGGCATAACCGTAATTTCCGACAAAAGCTGGAAGGTAAAAAGAAACAGTGCTTATGTTGACAGCATTCTTTATCCGCCCAATTACAGACTTCCCGAATACAGTATTTATTTCGATGCAAGAAAAGATCCGGGCGATTGGATAAATGAAGCTTATGATGTTTCCCAATGGGAAAATGCAACCGAATATGCCGTCGGCGGCGAGGGTGCTTACGGCAAGCTTTACCCGAGAGGAATACCTTTTCTGAAAGATTACGGTCTTAAAGATTATGAGAATTCAAAGGATTATGAAAATTATACCGTAAAAAAGCTTTTCGGTGAAAAAATCACCGTAGATATTCCCTATAACGCACAGCTTACTCCCTATCTTAAAGTTATAGCGCCTGCAGGCAAAAAGATCCGCATAACAACGGAAAACACTTTAATCGGTGCAGTTTCAACTACCTATAAAACCAAAGAGGGCGAGCAGGAGTTTGAGGCTTTAGGATGGTTTAACGGAGAGCATATTACTTATAAAATACCGAGAGGAGTTACGGTTGTTTCTTTGAAGTACCGTGAAACGGGATATGACAGCTCATTCTGCGGCGACTTCAAGTGCGATGATGAATTTCTGAATTCTTTGTGGCAAAAATCCCTGCGTACCCTCTATGTTACCATGCGTGACAGTTTTATGGACTGTCCCGACAGAGAAAGAGCTCAATGGTGGGGCGATGTCACAAGTGAAATGATTATGACGATGTACTCCATGGACAGCAATTCCTACCTGCTGTATCAAAAAGGTGTGGAGGCGATGCTTTCTCACATTGACGACACAAAAGTGCTTCAGACTGTTGTTCCTATAAGCGGTGACTATTTTGAGCTTCCCGTTCAGCAGCTTGCCGGAATCGTAGGCTTCCTCACTTACTATGAATATACGGGTGACAAGGCTTTTATCGAAAAGGTTTATGATGCCTCCCTTGACTACCTTAAGCTTTGGGAAATCGGTGAAGATAACCTTGTCGTTCATCGCGGAGGTTCATGGGACTGGGCTGATTGGGGCAAAAAAGCAGATATGACAGCTATCGAAAATGCCTGGGTTTACTATGCCCTTTCCGCCGCAGAGGAAATGGCGGAGATTTTGGGAAAAGACGAGGACATTTCATTTATTGCCGAAAGAAAAGATACTATCGAAAAGGGATATAAAACTCTTTGGACAGAAAACGGTTTCAAAAGTAAAGATGTAAGAAAGCCTGATGACAGAGCCAATGCCCTTGCAGTTTTGTCGGGACTTGCTGAAAATGAACAGTATGATGCTATAACAAATGTACTCACAACCACTAAAAACTCAAGCCCGTATATGGAATACTATGTTCTTGAAGCCCTTTGCAAAATGGGAAAATATGAAGCTGCAAAAGACAGAATCAAGGACAGATATGAGGGTATGATGAGTGAGGATTACTCTACTCTCTGGGAATTCTGGGACTCATGGCGAGGCACTAAGAATCACGCATGGAGCGGCGGACCTCTCGTTATAATGAGTAAGCATTTTGCAGGTATCACGCCCCTTGAATCAGGCTATGAAAAGGTTAAAATCGACCCTCAATACACTCTGTCCGACAGAATAAACTGTACAGTTCCGAGCGTAAAAGGGTTAATCACTCTAAACTATGAAAAAGCTTCCGATGATTATATTATCGACCTTACTCTCCCGCAAGGAATGAAGGCTGTTTTATATGTGCCTGCCTATGCTGTTGTAAATATCAATTCAGAGGTTTATTACCAAAACGGTGAGTATGTAAACAGTGATATAATCGGTGATGTGGAGATTATAGAAAAAGCACTTGAAAACGGATAAGCTGAATTTCAGTTTATCGTAACGAAGCCCGACTCCTTCGGCATATGCCGAGGGAGTTTTTTTGCAATATTCCAAAATAAAAAAACTGATATATTGGGTCTGCAGTCTTCTGTGAGTTGATACATCGGGGCGCATACTGCTCAAAAATTATTTATATTTCACGGTAAGTGCGATTAAAGAGAAATAATTTCATATAAAAAAAGCCGAAGCCCGTTGATTTACTTCGGGATTCGGCTCATATATTTATTTCCGTTTTGCTTCAGCCAAGTGTGGCATCGCTTATATTCGGGGAAGAATTTTTCAACCGCTTTTTCTTTCATCCGAAACGGTGCACGGATAACAACTTCATTCAATTCACCTGAATGGAAACTTCTGCATTTTCAAAAATCGTCAGCGTCACTTCCGTCATTTTAATATTTCATATAAACACTTCTGAAATTCAGGCAACCACCATTCTTTATAGCCTGCTTTGGTCGGGTGGATATGGTCAACGAGACAGACTTTTCTCTGTTCATCGGTAATTGAGTTTATCGCTTCGTTGTTCCATAAATCAATAACGGTTATATTCCATTTCTTCTGAATTTCCAAAAGAAGGTCAACCATTTTTGCATAATGCTCGCTGTCATATTTTGATTGAGTGTAAAACACAACGGGGCAGTTCCATGTATCCCTTGCATAAGCGATTATGTACTCGATTGCACCCGCAACGGTCTGTGTATCAAAATCATTTATATCGAATATATCGGATATTTCACCAAGGGGCATTTCCTTGGTTGCGTCATTGGTTGAAAGCTGGCAGACAAACACATCGGCTTTGATATTTTTATCAATCGTTTTCATTCGTGAAACATAAGAATTGCTTTTGACATCAACAAGAGTTGTTCCTGAAACAGCTTCTTTGATTGCTGTTATGCCGTCGGTCTTTTCGAGAAAATCCGCAAAGCTGACACCGAAAGAGCCGTAGCCAAAAGTAACCGAACTGCCGAGAAAGATAATCGTCTTTCCGTTTATCGGACTGTCGGAAACAACATCTGTATTTTTTAAAGAATATTCGCCGTAGTTGCCTTCATTAAAAGTTCCGAACATATTGCCCACATAACCTCCCGCAACGATTACAAGTATCAGAAAAATCGAAAGAACGAATTTCAGCTTTTTCATTTTATCACGCTTTCTGTTTTGATATTGAAATTATATATCAGTTTCACCGTCAATTCAAGTGTTGCAAAAATAAACGCAGGGAATTATAATGAGATTAAAAAATTTATCAATCAAAACTGTTATTATAAAGTGAGATGATTGTTATGAAAGACAAGAATTACTTTTTGAGCAAAGCTCAGGATAATTACCCTGAACTTATTTACACCGTTCTCACTCCCGATATAACCGAATTCAACGCAACAAGCGGTGACAGCATACTGCTGGACCTTGGTGAGCACGCTGTCGGACATTTTTCATTTGCTTTTGATAAGGTCGATGTTTTTGTTGATGCTCCCGTTCGGCTGATTATAAAGTTTGGCGAAGATATGAGAGAAATCAATGATGATTTTTCTCAATATAAGGGTGTGCTTTCAAAAACATGGTTGCAGGAAGAAATAATCAATCTCGATTTTCCTCAAAGAACAACCTTGCCCAGAAGATACGCTTGCAGATACATAAAAATAACGGTGGAAAAAGCCAACAGACCGATAAGGCTGTTTGATTTTTCTTTCCGTGCTTCAACAAGTGCGGATGTATTCGTACTGAAACCTGCAAACACAAAGGACACTCTGCTGAATAAAATTGACATTGTTGCAACCAACACTCTCAAAGAATGTATGCAGAGCTTCTTTGAGGACGGACCCAAGCGTGACCGCCGTCTTTGGATTGGCGATTTAAGACTTGAAGCTCTCACAAATTATTACACATTCAACAACCTTGAAATCGTAAAAAGATGTTTATATCTTTTTGCCGCAGGTGAATGCAACAATCTCGGTTTTCTGCCGTCGTTTGTTTACGAAACACCTTATTATCATTCGGGGGCAACGCATATTGAGGATTATGCGCTTTTGTATGTCGTAAGTGTATGCGATTATTATGAGCATACCGGTGATATAAGTGTTATAAATGACCTTCTTCAAATCTGCAAATCACAGCTTGAAAGCTTCAGAGAAACGCTCGATAAAAACCTGATTGTAACAAAACAGGACGGTTGGTTTGCTTTTATCGACTGGTGTCCGGGTCTGGAAATTCTGACAGCATTGCAGGGTGTTTATCTCTATACGCTTGAACGCTTTTCAAAATTACTTAAAGCAATCGGTGATGAAGAATACAAAAAATATTCATCACTTCTTTACGAAGTCCGTTGCGCCTGTAAAATACATCTTTACAACGAAAATAAAAACGCATTTATTAACGATTACGACAACAATCAATTCAGCGTTCATTCTCAGGTATGGATGATATTGGGCGGTGTAATAAGCGGAGCAGAAGCAAAAGAGCTGCTGCTTTCCTGTCTTGATAATGAAAAAGCCAAGCAACCGGTTACTCCTTATATGCGACACTATGTAACAGAGGCTATGTTCAAGCTGGATATGGAAAATGAAGCTGTTCAATATATGATAAAGTTCTGGGGCGGAATGCTTGAGCACGGTGCCGATACATTCTGGGAAGCTTACATTCCCGATAACCTTGATTTTTCACCATACGAGGACAGAATGATAAACAGTCTCTGCCATGCGTGGAGCTGCACACCGTCATATTTCATCCGAAAATACGGGTTATAATTTCCAGGTGAGATTTTATAATGTCAAATAAAAATTCGTATCATAAACAATCCGCCTTAAAACAATGTCTTTTCTTATAAATTATCAAACCGACAAGTTCCGATTTGTGAAACTAAAAACAATTGAATACAATTTGATACAAAAATCAGATTTTTGTGTTTTTTCTGAAAACCTATTGTATTTTTGCAAAGGTTGGTATATAATATCAAACGAAATAAATACAGGGGAGCTTGTGTTTGCAGGCTGAGAGGAAGTAATCAAACTTCGACCCTATAACCTGATGCGGATAATGCCGCCGTAGGAAGTCATACACAAGGATTTTTTACAGGAGGCATCCGAAAGG
>JAZSHU010000046.1:0-53040 GCA_045533455.1 Acutalibacteraceae bacterium
CGTAGAGAGCCTTGCCTCTGATGCCCTTAAGGTCAACGAAGTTGTGAACGCTTGCGGGCTGTACAGGCTGACCGCCGCCGTTTACGCAGCCGCCGGGGCAAGCCATGATTTCGATGAACTGATAATCAGCTGTGCCTGCCTTAACTTTTTCCATAACTGCCTGAGCATTCTTAAGACCGCTTGCAGCACAGACCTTGATTTCCTTGCCTGCGATGGTGTAGGTTGCTTCCTTGATGCCGTCGGTGCCTCTTACCTCGGTGAACTCAAGTGCTTTGAGTTCTTCGCCTGTAAGAACTTCGTAAGCTGTTCTGAGAGCAGCTTCCATAACGCCGCCGGTTGCGCCGAAGATAACGCCTGCGCCTGAGCCTTCGCCCAGAGGATTGTCGAATTCTTCGTCGGGAAGAGCGTTGAAGGTGATACCTGCAGTTTCAATCATTCTTGCAAGCTCACGGGTTGTGAGAGCGTAGTCAACATCTGCATAACCGCTTGCAGCCTGATCATCTCTGCCTGCCTCAAACTTCTTTGCGGTACAGGGCATAATGCTTACAACAACGATGTCCTTGGGATCAAGGTTCATCTTCTTAGCATACCATGTCTTGATAACCGCACCGAACATCTGCTGAGGTGACTTACAGCTTGAAAGGTGGTCAATCTGCTCGGGGAAGTAGTGCTCGCAATACTTAACCCAACCGGGTGAGCAGGATGTGATAAGGGGCAGAGCGCCGCCGTTGTTGATTCTGTCAAGAAGCTCTGTTGCTTCTTCCATAATTGTAAGGTCGGCTGAGAAATCGGTATCGAACACCTTGCTGAAACCGAGTCTGCGAAGTGCTGCAACCATCTTGCCGGTTACGTTTGTACCGATAGCGTTGCCGAAGCATTCGCCAAGGGTAACTCTGATTGAAGGAGCGGTGTTAACAACAACAAACTTATCGGGGTCTGCAATTGCTTCAAATACCTTTGCGGTGTCGTCCTTCTCATAAAGTGCGCCAACGGGGCAGTTAACAATACACTGACCGCAAGATACGCAGGAGAAATCGTTAAGGGGAAGCTCGAAGGGTGAACCGATATGAGTATCGAAACCTCTTGCGCTTGCACCGATAACGCTGATTGCCTGATTGTCACAAGCAGCTACACAGCGGCGGCAAAGAATGCACTTGCTGTTGTCTCTGATCATGTGAGCAGCTGAATCGTCATACTGGAATTCGGGATATACACCTTCGAAGGTGTCAAGCTTGTCCACGCCGTAATCCTTGCAAAGCTTCTGAAGCTCGCAGTTACCGCTTCTTACACATGAAAGGCAATCCTTTCTGTGGGTTGAAAGAACAAGCTCAAGGTTAGTCTTGCGGCTCTTTCTTACCTTTTCTGTGTTTGTGAAGATTTCCATACCCTCGTTTACGGGGAATACGCAGGATGCAACAAGTGAACGTGCACCCTTAACTTCAACCATACACATACGGCAAGCGCCGATTTCGTTCATTTCTTTAAGGTAGCAGAGAGTGGGGATTTCGATGCCCGCATATCTTGCAGCCTCAAGGATTGTGATGCCCTTGGGAACACTCAGGGGCATATTATTTATTTTAATGTTTACCATTTCCATTATCCTATGCCTCCTCTGTTAAGCTTTGATGATAGCGCCGAACTTACATGAATCCATACAAGCACCGCACTTGATACACTTGACTGTGTCGATAACGTGGGGGTTCTTGACTGTGCCGCTGATTGCGCCGACGGGGCACTTTCTTGCACAGAGAGTACAGCCCTTACACTTATCAGCCACGATGCTGTAGTTAAGAAGCTTCTTACAAACGCCTGCGGGGCACTTCTTATCAACAACGTGAGCAATGTATTCCTCACGGAAGAATTTAAGTGTTGCAAGAACGGGGTTGGGAGCTGTCTGACCAAGACCGCAGAGTGAGTTTTCCTTGATGTAATATGCAAGCTCTTCAAGCTTATCAATATCTTCAAGAGTACCGTTACCGTCGGTAATCTTTTCAAGAATTTCCATCATGCGCTTTGTACCGATACGGCAGGGAGCACACTTACCGCAGGATTCGTCAACTGTGAAATCAAGGAAGAACTTTGCAATGTCAACCATACAGTTGTCTTCGTCCATAACGATAAGACCGCCTGAACCCATCATACAGCCGATAGCGGTAAGGTTATCGTAGTCAATGGGAGTATCAATAAGGCTGACGGGGATACATCCGCCTGAGGGACCGCCTGTCTGAGCAGCCTTGAACTTCTTGCCGTTGGGGATGCCGCCGCCGATATCATAAATGATTTCACGGAGAGTTGTACCCATGGGAATTTCAACAAGACCTGTGTTTTCAATCTTGCCGCCGAGAGCGAATACCTTTGTACCCTTTGACTTCTCGGTACCCATTGAAGCAAACCATTCAGCACCCTTAAGGATGATCTGAGGAATGTTTGCAAAGGTTTCAACATTGTTTTCTGTTGTGGGCTTGCCGAAAAGACCCTTTACTGCGGGATAGGGCGGACGGGGTCTGGGCTCGCCTCTGTTGCCTTCGATTGAAGTCATGAGAGCAGTTTCTTCGCCGCAAACGAATGCGCCTGCACCGAGACGGATGAACAGGTCGAAGTCAAAACCGCTGTCGAATATGTTCTTGCCGAGAAGACCGTATTCTCTTGCCTGGTCAATAGCAAGCTGAAGACGCTTAACAGCGATGGGATACTCTGCACGAACGTATACATAACCTTCGGTAGCGCCTGTTGCGTAACCGCAGATAGCCATAGCTTCGATAAGGCAGTGGGGGTCGCCTTCAAGAACTGAACGGTCCATGAATGCACCGGGGTCGCCTTCGTCAGCGTTACATACAACATACTTCTGGTCTGCTGCATTAGCTGCAGTGAAGCTCCATTTGAGACCGGTGGGGAAACCGCCGCCACCTCTGCCGCGGAGACCTGAATCCTTAACAACCTGAACAACCTCTTCGGGTTTCATTTCTGTGAGAACCTTACCGAGAGCTGCATAACCGTCCATTGCGATGTATTCGTCAATGTCTTCGGGGTCGATAAGACCGCAGTTACGCAGAGCAACTCTCTTCTGGGTCTTATAGAAGTTTGTGTCGTTAAGTGAAATTGTTTTGCCTGCTTCTTCAATAACACTCTCGTCTGCATCCTTGTAAACAAGTCTGTCTACAGGACGTCCCTTGAGAAGATGCTCCGAAACGATTTCGGCAACGTCACTTTCCTGAACACGGCTGTAGAATGTGCCTTCGGGGTAGATAATAACAACGGGACCCAATGCACAAAGACCGAAACAGCCTGTCTGAACAACCTTTACTTCTTCGGCGAGACCGTTCTTTTCGATTTCGCTTTCGAAGGTTGAAATGAGTACCTTACTGCCCGATGAAGTACAGCCGGTACCGCCGCAAATCAATACGTGAGAACGAATCATATTTCTTTAACCTCCATTATGAGATAGCGTTGCTGATTGTGTATTCCTGAATAACCTTGCCGCCTTTAAGGTGCTTCTCGATAACTTCAGCAGCCTTTTCAGGGGTCATTTTAATGTAGGTAACCTTTTCTTTGTCTGCCTCAAAGATTTCAACAACGGGCTCGTACTGACAAACGCCGATACAGCCTGTCTGTGAAACAGTAACCTTTTCTGCAAGACCTGCGTTGCTTACGCCTTCAACAAAAGCGTTGAGAACGGGTCTTGCGCCTGCTGCGATACCGCAGGTTGCCATGCCGACAACCACTCTGATTTCGCCGCTGCCTTCACGAAGAATAACCTTATCCTTCATCTTTTCTCTGATTGCTGCAAGCTCAGCCAATGATTTCATAGTATCTATCCTCTCTTTAAATATTAAACATTATTATTCAACGGATTCATAGCCCTCTCTGAGGTAGCCTTCAATCCATTTTATAACTTCGTAATTATCAAGCGGAACATCGCCCAGAATTTCGCGCAATTCCCTTGTATCAAGCTCAACCGAGCCTTTCTCTTTGATATGCTCAAACCTCCACTCAATGTCAGGCGAACCCTGAATAAGTGTGGTTACGGTTGAAACAATGTCACCCAAGGGAGTGAAATCAAGGTGATTCATATAAAATTCCGCCGTCACCGTTGTTCCGTGCTTATGGGGATTATCCTTTTCGCTGACGGAAGCTATTGTTATTCCTCCTCCTGTCTGCTCAGCCGCAAGCTTCAGCAGAGGTACACCCATACCGACGCTCCGTGTGGTGCGTGTGGTGTAGAAAGGATTCATAACGTTTTTAACGGTTTCTTCGCTCATTCCGCAGCCGTCGTCCTCAATGATGAGAGTCAGCTTACCGTCTGCTTCAACAAGCTTTATAAGAATGTTCTCTGCCTTTGCCTTGACAGAATTCATTGCAATGTCAAGAACATTCAATGATAACTCTTTCATAAGCCTTTCAGCCTTTCAAAAAGCTTTTTGCGGATATTTTCGGGAGTTTCTTCCTCAACATCAAGCTCAAAGCAGTTGAGCCTTCCGCTGATATCCCAGAGATAATGTGCGTCTGACGAAACGACAAGGGGCTTGCCCTCAATAATCGGGAATTTCTCTTTGTATTCACCGATTTTATCACTGTCGTGAAACTCGGCACAGGTGAAACAGGGTAACTCGGGAAACACACCCAGAGTTGCGATAATTCCGTTTGCCTCCCTGTCAATATGGGCAGGGTAGCATATTCCGCCAAACTGCTCAACAAGTGAGGGTGCTTCGTCAACGGTGATCAGGGTTGCGTTTGACAAAAGATAATCGTCAACGCCTATAACCTCATCATTTTCGTCCATTATCATCTGCTGACCGAAAATATCAACACGGTTTTTGAACGGTATTCTGCGTGTATTCACTTCTTCGCTGAATTTCAGCGCATGGTCAAGCTGCTCAAAAAGGCAGACAAGGTGAATATCCTCCGCAGTTGTAAGCTCCATACCTGCAACAGGCACAATGCCGTTTGCCTCGGCGGTTTTGAAAAATGCGGGACAGTTAAGGCAGGTGTTGTGGTCTGTCAGCGCCATAATATCCAGCTTTGCAACAACTCCCATACCCGCAATGTTGTTGGGAGTCATATCGTCGTCACCGCAGGGCGAAAGGCAGGAATGCATATGCAGGTCGTAATAATACTTTTTCATATCAGAGCCTTGAACCCAAAGCCATAGCCGTTTCATAGGCAGGCATATCGGCAGTAAGAATATTGATGCCCTTGGCATTTGCGGTTTCTTTAACCGCCGTGTCAAGTTCAACGCCCTCGGCAAGAACAACGCAGGCAACATCTGCCAATGCGGCAACGGCGGCAATGTTGATGTTGGACATTATTGTTATCCACGCATCGTCCGCCTTTGCTCTGCCCATTACCCAGCTGAGAAGGTCGCCGATATAAACGCCGTTTATCTTTCTCTCTCCGTCAGGCAGGGTCACTGCTCTGAAGCCCTGCACTGCGGCAAGCTCACTGACCGTCACTCGGCTCACCTCCGTCATATTCTTTAATGTATTTCTTGATGATTTCCTTATAAGCGATTATGCACTCGTTTCTGTCTGCATTACCCATAACAATATCCTCTGCAAAGGCACGGCAGTTGGGAGCACCGCAGGAGCCGCAGTCAATACCGGGCAATTCCTTGCGTAACGCCTGAATTTTTGCCATGAGTCTCATGGATTCGCCGATACTGTCGCTGAGTCTGTTGAGAGGTTTGTAGCTGGGCATATCCGAAATGAAATTTTCACCCGGAATGTAGCTTTCGTCCTCGGGGATGGAATTGAGAGCGACGGGCATATAACGCCTTAAAGTATGGAGTCTGTTTTTTGCAACATAGGGATTTTCAATGGTAAGCACTCCGCCCACGCAGCCGCTGGGGCATGCGTTAAGCTCAACAAAATCAATGGGCGGTATGTTGCCGTCCTCAATCTGGTCAAGCACGGAAATAACATTGTTAATGCCGTCTGCCGCAAGAATCTTATCGTTAAGAAGTGCAGAGCCCTCGCCGCCGCAGATTGCCCAGCTTACGCCGATTCTGCCGGACTGCGGTAAAACATCGCAAGCGTTCTCACGGTTCATAACGTTAATGAGCTTGAAATAAATTTCGCTCATCGATACAACAAGGTCAACCTCGCTTCTGTAGCTTCCGAAGCCGTTGCGTGCATAACTCATCTTTGCAGGACAGGGCGAAATAAAGCAGGTGCATATATCTTCCCTTTTAAGCTCCGGATGCGCTTTGAGAGCACCGTCCTTTGCCATTGCGGCCGCAACTTCCATGGGAGGAAGCAGTGGCAGCAGGTTATCCTTCAAAAACGGGAACCGCAGAGCAATAAGCCTTGCAACCACGGGACACGCAGTGCTGATAACGGGTTTTTTGATACCTTCCGTCTGAAGATAAAGCCTTGTATAATTCGATACAAGTTCCGCCGCCTTTGCAACCTCAAAAACCTCGTCAAAGCCGATGTCAATAAGACCCTGAAGCACATAGCCGATGTTATCAAGATTATCAAACTGCGCCAGAAGGGCAGGTGCGGGAAGCGCAATCTTGTATTTATAATTTTTGATTTCGTCAAAAGAGTTGCATATGCTCTTTTTGGCGTTGTTGGGGCAGTTCCTTATGCACTCGCCGCAGTCAATGCATCTTTCGGAATCAATTACCGCACAGCCGTTACGCACACGGATTGCCTCTGTGGGGCAATGCTTCATACAGGTTGTGCAGCCCGTGCATTTTGATGCGTCAAGTGACACGGAATGGATGTATGTATTCATCCGAAAACCAACCTCCGAATCAGTAATTGACCTTCATCGTAATGGTCGTTCCTTCGCCTACAACCGAATCAATATGCATATAATCGGTGTAGCGTTTCATATTGGGCAGACCCATACCTGCGCCGAAGCCCAGCGAACGGACATTATCGGGGGCAGTTGAGAAGCCCTCCTGCATAGCCTGTTCGATATTGGGAATGCCGGGACCTGTGTCTTTAAGAATAATTTCCACACTTTCATCGCTGACGATAACATCCGCAAATCCGCCTTTTGCATGGATAACCATATTGATTTCGCCTTCATACATTGCAATCGAAACCCTGCGGATTGTTTCGGGGTCAATGCCAAGCTCACGCAGATTCTTTTTGACCTGAACGGAAGCCTGACCTGCCGATGTGAAATTATCGCCGTCAACTTCAAAGTGAAAAACCAAGGGTTCAGCCATGTAATTCACCATTTCCTTTAAGTCCGTTTGAATAGAGTATGCCGCACGCCTCATACATACGCTTGGGCGTTGTGAGAATAACCATTCCGCTTTCTTTCGCAAGGTCAATCATATCCTGCGAAGGCTGCTTGGAACGGACAAACACTATGCAGAGCATATCCATCATTTCAGCGGTTCTGATAACCTGAGCGTTAACAAGGCCTGTCATAAGCACTGCCTGGTCTTTAACATATGCGAGAACATCGCTCATCATATCGCTTCCGCAGGCAGAATGTATTTCTTTGTTCAGATTTTCACTGCCGCAAAGCACCTGAGCGCCCAGTAAATCTTTAATGTCATTGATCGTCATTGCCGAATCCCTCATTTTCAAGTGGATTAGTTCTGATATTTTGCGATGATATCGGGAATCTCGTCGGGTGTTACTCTGCCGTAAACGTCATCGTTGATTGTGAAAACGGGAGCAAGACCGCAGGCACCGATGCAGCGGCAAGCCTCAACCGAGAATTTAAGGTCGGCTGTGCATTCGCCGGGAGCTACGCCGAGAACTTCACAGATCTTATCAAGAATTTCCTGTGAGCCCTTAACATAGCAGGCTGTACCGAGGCAAACCGAGATGTTGTATTTGCCCTTGGGTGTAAGTGAGAAAAGTGCATAGAAGCTTGCTACGCCGTAAACCTTCTGAAGGGGAACATTCATACCGTCGGCAATCATCTTCTGAACCTCGATGGGCAGATAGCCGTAAATGTTCTGTGCCTCCTGCATAACGTGCATAAGCATGCTCTTGTCACCGGTGCACTCTGCAATAATTGCTTTGAGCTGAGCTTCCTGCTCAGGTGTGCCGGTGAAGGGTAAGTTGCTAATCTTTTTCAGCATTAAGACATTCCTCCTGAATGAAATATTTTTGCTGTTTAATAAAACACAAATTCACGATGCAGACTGTCGTTAAAGCATAATCCTGCATTCTAAGTCATTATAACATACAATTATAGAAAATGCTACTTTTTTATCGATATTTTTTGCACGAATACGCACAAATTTTTTTAGTTTTTTTGTATAAATATTCCTTTTTGCAAGTTTAAATATTCAATCCTGCATTTTCAGAGCTTTGATTGACAACATATGCCGTTTCGTGGTATATTGATAAAAAAATCAGAAGTGGTAGAATTTATGAAGAATAAACGCAATTTTCCTTTTGTAACCGTAACCAAAAAGGCGGAAGCATCAATCAAAAGAGGCCATCCCTGGGTGTATGATGCGGAAATCACTCAGTCCGCAGGCGAATTCGAAAACGGCTGTCTTGTTGATGTGCTTTCACTGAAAGGGTCTTATCTGGGCACGGGTTTTCTCAGCGAAAACAGTAAAATAAGAATAAGAATTCTCTCCTCAAACGCAAACGAAGCCTTCTCCCCCGCTTTCTGGGAAAGAAGACTCCGCTATGCCGTGGATTACCGAAAAACCGTTATGGGCGATGATTTCAGCAATTGCCGTCTGATTTTCGGCGAAGCCGACGGTCTGCCGGGGCTGACGGTTGACAGATTCTCCGACATTCTTGTGGCTCAGGTGCTGTCCTACGGTATGGATAAAATCAAGGATATGATTTACAAAACCCTTGTTAAAATTCTCCGTGATGACGGCGAAGAAATCAGCGGTGTTTTCGAGCGTAACGACGTTGCAATCCGTGAGCTTGAAGGTCTTACGCAGTACAAAGGCTGGTATGAAGCAATCCCCCATCCCGATTCTCCCGTAACCGAAATATGCGAAAACGGAATAAAATATTTTGTGGATGTTGAAAACGGTCAGAAAACAGGCTTTTTCCTTGACCAGAAATACAACCGTCTTGCGGTTTCAAAAATCGCAAAAGGCAAAAAAGTTCTTGACTGCTTTACCCATACAGGCTCATTTGCACTCAACGCCGCAATGGGCGGTGCGGAAAGAGTAACCGCCGTTGATATATCCGAAACTGCAGTTAAAATGGCTCAGGCAAATGCCGAAAGAAACGGTCTTGACGGCAGAATGGATTTCCTTGCCGCCGATGTTTTTGACCTGCTTCCGGAGCTTGAAGCAAAAGGCGGAAAGCCTTATGATTTTATCATTCTCGACCCTCCCGCATTCACAAAAAGCCGCAAAACCGTAAGGAATGCGGAAAAGGGATACAAAGAAATCAATTACAGAGCAATGAAACTTCTGCCCCGCGGAGGCTACCTTGCAACCTGCTCTTGCTCTCACTTTATGCGTAACGATTTGTTCGTAAAAATGCTTCACGATGCAGCCGCCGATGCAGGTGTGCAGCTCAAACAGATTGAAGCCCGTCAGCAGTGCTGCGACCATCCCGTTTTGTGGAATGTACCCGAAACGGATTACCTTAAATTCTATATCTTTCAGGTGGTGTAAGCTATGTTTTATTCAAACTGGATGTCCTATATCAAAGATGATGCCAAAATCACAAAAATTGCAATGCCCGGCTCCCACAACGCTGCAACAATGGGCATGAACAAACTGGCAAGATGTCAGGGAGGCTCTCTCTATGCTCAGGCAATGCACGGCGTGCGTATGTTTGATTTAAGGTTCAAAGCCACAAAAAAAGGCGAGCTTATTGCCGCTCACGGCGTTATGAACGGCATGCCCGCAGAGCAGGTTTTTGAAAATCTTCAAAGACTTCTGGACAGCACAAACGAATTTTTTGTTATAGGAATAAGAACATATATGAATCAGGGCTTCGGCCCCATAAAGCTGAGCTACAACAGCAACAACAGCGAAACCAGCAGACTTATCCGCAAATATCTGAGTCCCGAAAAATATGCCCTGACCGATGTTGAAAACATCGGCGAGCTGACTATGGGCGACATCCGCAAATCGGGCAAAAAATACATACTTCTCAACAAGAATAAAGAGTATGATTTCACCAGTGACGTACCTATGCCCGACCCCTGGGATTCCGTTGTTTACGGCTACAAGCCCGAAAAATTCATCAAAGAAATTCAGAAATATCTCCGCGAGCCTATGATTGACGGCTTCCACTGGTTCCAGACTCAGCAGACTCCCAACCTGAACACGGAAAACGGCTGGACAAAATGGCCCGATGACCTTGATGAACCCGTAAGAGCACTTTTCCCTCAGCTCATTTCGGATATTGCCGCAGACCCGTATATGCTTGAAAAGGTAAACATTGTTGCAGGCGATTTTATGAGCCGTGACTATCTTAAAGCAAACCTTATCCTCCGCCTGAATCTTCTCAAAGGTGTCGTGAAAGACGAGCTTGTTGAGGAATATACAAACTTCATCAGATAAGAAAAAAGGCAGTCAGCAGACTGCCTTTTTAAAATTCACAAAATATCCTATGACCGTTAAAATTGAATTCATACGGAATTAATATTTCGGGGGTATATTTTAAGCGTACCAAGCAGGAGCCGCAACCTGCAGGGTACATACGCAATACCCCTCCTCAATTCAACCCCATGCAGAAGACGGTGTCCTCGGACACCGTCTTCTTGCGTTTTATTACAAAAATGTAACTTTTTGTAACAAAACTGTAATTTGACAATTTGTTCCTGGTATTTCATAATAAAAGTGAAAGGGAGGGATTTTATGAAATCAAAAAAAATAGTTTTATTCGTATTTATTATCGCTCTTATTGCCTTTTTACTGTTCTCCTGCAACAAATCCCCATCACAACAAACAACAACTTCTAATGTCATCACCACAACGGAATCAACTGTAACGGAATCCGAAGCTTCAAAGGAACATTCAAACTACACATTTGATAAAAAAAGCAACACCCTGACCATCAGCGGAACAAATACCCACACGCTTTCAAGAGATGCATACATGAAAATCATTTCCGACTTACACGAAAAAAATCTCGTGGCAGAAACAATTATATTAACTGAAGGTTTTGAAAAAATTGAAACAGATGTCATAAGCAATGACGACGACTTAAAAAGCGTTGTTCTGCCTGCTTCTTTATCCGTGATAGAACACCATGTTTTTTCAGATTGCGACAAACTTACTAATATAACAGTAAATCCTCAAAGCCAACATTTTGTAACAGATAAGGTAGGAGTTCTTTTTTCAAAGGATATGACAACCCTTGTAACTTATCCGTCTGCCCTGCCCAATGAAGAATATACGATACCCGAAACAGTAACAAATATTTACTCAAACGCTTTTTACAGATGTCCGAATCTCAGAATTTTAACCTTGGCACCAAATCTTACAGGCACTTTTACCCACTGGTTTTACTGTTGCGATAACCTTGAAAAAGTAACCGCTCCGATCAAAAGCCTTAATTTTTATTCCGATGAACAGGGTGTAATTTACACAAAGGACACAAAAGAAATCGTTTTTGTGCCTGCTAATCTCCGAACCCTTGTATTATCAGAAAATGTAAACTCTTTCTCCACACACTCAATGATAAATAATGAACTCATAACCGAAATAATCCTTGATAACACAACACTTAACATAGAGGATTATGTTTATCAGTTTGCAAACCTGAAAAAATTCACAATCAACGGCAATCATCCTGATTATTCCAGCTTTGACGGTGTGCTTTACAGCAAAGACGGTTCAAAACTTATATGGTATCCGCCTATGAAAGACAACAAAACATTTACTGTGCCCGACACCGTTGAACATATAGATTTTCTCTGCGGAAAAAATCTCGAAAAAATAACAATTTCCGACTCTGTCAAAGAGATTGATAACAGTGCTTTTCAGGGTTGCGAAAGCCTTGAATATATCCACATCGGCAAAGGACTTGAAAAATTTGACTACAATGATGAATTCTCCGTAGAGCATGAAAACGTTTTTGATCTTTGCCGCAATCTCAAAAAAATAACCGTTGCTTCAAGCAACAAAAATTTTATCACAGATAAATATGGTGCTCTATGCACCGCAGATATGAAGAATATTATAACGCTCCCTGCAAACGGAAGCACAGAAAAATATGTTATCAACGATAGTGTTGCCCGTATTCTTGATTGCTTTAAAAATTGCAAAAACCTCAAAAAGCTTCACGTTGGAAGCGGTGTGGAATGGATAAACATCGGCGAAGCAGATACAGAAACCATCGTTGGATTTGAAGGATGCACCTCCCTTGAGGAAATAACGGTTTCATCAGGCAATGAGAACTACATAAGTGTGGACGGCGTTTTATACAGTAAAGATAAAACCGAGCTTTACCTTTATCCTGCTAACAAACCCGACGAGGAATTTTTGATACCCGATTCGATTGAATTCGTCGGCGACTTCGCATTCAATGATAACCGAAATCTGAAAAGAATTTATGCCGGTGCATACACAAACAGCAACCTTGTTTTTAACTTTACAGACTTTCAAAAAAACTTTCAGTTGCCCATAGACATTTACTACTCATGCAAAAAAGAAGATTTTCCTCATGATTATTTAAGAGATAATCCAAATATTCATTTTGAATCTAACGAGCTGCCCGGAAAATAAATAACAGCAAAAGCCGCCGAAGTTTCCCCTCGGCGGCTCATTTTATCTGAAATCAACATACTGTGAAGTGATGTAAAGCATCATTATAAATCCGATTATCATTGGTATTGTCATCACAAAGGCACGCATTTTTTTGCCTTCGCTGAGTGCCGTAAATGAAGGCATAAGCCTGCGTTTCTTTTTAAGCACAATAAACACCGCGCTGCCTGCGATTGTTACCGCATAAAGCGCCGCCATTGTTGCGTAATAGACTGTATTCAGTGTCTTTTCATCGGTTATATCCGCAATCATAAACTCCGTTGCAACGGCGTAAAAATTGTTGCAGAAATGGATGAGAATACCCGTCCATATGCTGTTTGTAATGCACACCGCATAGCCGATTCCCACACCTGCAATCAGTGCAAAGGGTGCCTGAATAAGATTGCCGTGAAGCACTGCAAAAACCAGTGCGGATGCGAGAATCGCAAACTTGTCACCGTATCTTCTCAAAGGCTGAAGCACAGCACCTCTTATTGCAAATTCTTCAACCAGTGCAGGCACAACCGCAACGGAAATCACATATACTAACCTGCCGCCCAAATCCTGCGGCACCGAATAATCGGGTGAAGAAAGCGTAATTCCCGCAGAGTCCATCACAGTCACAAATACGCTTGTAATGTAATTCCCCGCAAGGCACACAAAAAAGCCCAGTGCGGCTGCGGTTATCATCAACGGAGTGCTGACAGGTTTATTGAATTTAAATACATCCGTACCCGTCTTTTTTTCAAGATAAAATCCGGCTGTACCAAAGGGTATAAGCAGGCTCAGCACGGAGTAAAATATGGTTATGACGCTCTGCACCGATGGGTTTGTGTTATAAAGCTCACCCAGAGGAGTCAGCAAAATAATAACGGAAATAATATTCTGAATAAGAACATACCCCATAACACAAAGACCCGCCGCATTGCTCATCAGACGGATATTCTTTTTTTCGTTTTCCTGACGGATATATAAGTCATATTGAGGATTATCGTAGCCGTACAAATTCATCACCGTTATTTCTTTTTGCAATTCTGCCAAATTTTTTTATTATTATACCTCAAAATTCTATGACTTACAAGGTGAAAAAGTAAACTAACTGTTAAAAAAATGTTGTAATAAATTCATTTATAGTGTAAAATGTAAAGATATACAGGAGGATGAATACATGGCAATTACCAAATCACAGCTTGAAGAAATGATTTCTTCAAAGCTTTCACACTTTTTCGGCGTTTCACCCAAAGACGCTACCAACGAGCAGTTTTACCGTGCTCTTTCAATAATCGTAAGGGATATGGTAAGGGATTCACGCAGAGAGTTTGACAAGGTTTCAAACGAAAAGGGTCAGAAGAAGGTTTATTACCTCTGCATGGAATTCCTTATGGGCAGAGCCCTCAAAAACACACTTTATAATCTTAACCTTACCGAAACAGCAAGAGATGCCCTTGCTTCATTCGGCGTAAAGCTTGACAGACTTTATGACTGCGAGCCCGATGCGGGTCTGGGCAACGGCGGTCTGGGCAGACTTGCCGCCTGCTATCTTGATGCCCTTGCAAATCAGGGATACTGCGGTATGGGTTACTCAATTCTTTACGAATACGGTATTTTTAAGCAGAAAATCATTGAAGGCTGGCAGACCGAAATGCCCGATTTCTGGCTCCCCGGCGGCGAAGTATGGCTTGTACCCAGAGAGGACAAAACCGTTGAAGTCAAGTTTGAAGGCGAAATTGTTGACAGCTGGGAAGGCCCCTTCCATCAGGTTGAGCTTGTAAACTGCAAAACAGTAAAGGCTGTACCCTACGATATGATGGTTGCAGGCAAGGACGGCAAGGGTGCCGCAGTGCTCCGCCTCTGGAGTGCAAAGGTTGACGGCATTGATATGGCAATGTTCAATCAGGGCGACTATATGCGTGCTATGGAAGAAAAGGCTATGGCAGAGGTTATCAGCAAGGTGCTTTACCCTGCGGATAATCATCAGGAAGGCAAGAGCCTCCGTCTCCGTCAGCAGTATTTCCTTGTTTCCGCTTCGGTGCAGGATATTGTTGCACGCCATCTCAGACACTACGGTTCACTTGAAAACTTTGCGGAAAAGAACGCAATTCACATTAACGATACACACCCCACTATGGCAATCCCCGAGCTTATGAGAATTATGCTTGACGAATGCGGCTACGGTTGGGACGATGCATTCAGAATCGTTGAAGAATGCTGCGCATACACCAACCACACCGTTATGGCGGAAGCTCTCGAATGCTGGGGCGAAGACCTTTTCAAACGCCTTCTTCCCCGTATTTATCAGATTGTCAAGGAAATCGACAACAGATTCAGAAAGAAAATCTGGGATGCAACAGGCGATGCAGGCAGAGTTGAAAGAATGGCTGTTATTTCAGGCGGTGCCGTTAAAATGGCTAACCTCTGCGTTGCCGTATGCCACAAGGTGAACGGCGTTTCCGCACTTCACAGCCAGATTCTTAAAGACACTGTATTCAACGAATTCTACACCCTTGAACCCGATAAATTCACAAATGTAACCAACGGTATCGCACACCGCCGCTGGCTTTGTCAGGCAAACCCCCGTCTGACTTCAATGCTTACCGACCTTATCGGTGACGGCTTTGTTTATGATGCAAGCGAGCTTGAAAAGCTTAAAGCATATTCGGGCGATGCAGGTGTACTTTCAGAACTTCGCAGAATCAAGACAGCGAACAAAGAAGATTTTGCAAAGCTTGTTATGAAAAAGACAGGCATCAGCCTTGACCCCTCATCAATTTTCGATGTTCAGGTAAAGCGTCTTCACGAATACAAGCGTCAGAACCTCAACGCTCTCAACATTCTTGCAAAATACCTTGAAATCAAGGCAAACCCCAACGGCAACCATACACCCCACACCTACATTTTCGGTGCAAAGGCTGCTCCGGGTTACTATATGGCAAAGAAAATCATTGAGTTCATCTGCACCCTTGCAAACCTTATCAACAATGATCCCGACGTCAAAGACCTTCTCAAAGTTGTCTATATGGAGGATTACAACGTTACATTGGCAGAGGCACTTATGCCTGCCGCTGATATCAGCGAGCAGATTTCCCTTGCAGGCACCGAAGCCAGCGGTACGGGCAATATGAAGCTTATGATTAACGGTGCAATCACCCTTGGCACAATGGACGGTGCAAACGTTGAGATTTTTGATGCGGTAGGTGCCGAAAACATTCTTATTTTCGGTATGAGCACACCCGAAGTCAACGAGCTTAAAAAGGCAGGCTACCATCCTCAGAGCTACTGCAACAACAGTGCGGAAATCAGCAATGTTATCAACTTCATCAACAAGGGCTTCGGCGGTAAGAATTTCGGAGAAATCGGCAATGTGATTGCAAATCACGACCCCTATATGATGCTTGCGGACTTTGCGGATTACAGAAACATCCAGAAGCTAGCGGAAGAAATATGGCACGACACCGCAAGATGGGACACAATGTCACTTATGAACATTGCAGGTGCAGGCGTATTTGCGGCTGACCGTTCAATCAACGATTATGCAAGCGATATCTGGCACGTCGAAAAGCTTGATTTAAGAAAATAATTTTACAAAGGGCGGCTTTATAAGTCGCCCTTTTGGGATGATATTATGACCGATACGGATTTTATGATGATTGCAATTGAACAGGCAAAACTTGCCGCCGACGAGCTTGAAGTGCCCGTGGGTGCGGTTGTTGTGCGCAACGGCGAGGTTGTTTCCGTCGGCAGAAACCGCCGTGAAAAAGACAAAAACGCCCTTGCCCACGCCGAAATTGAGGCAATCGGCCTTGCCTGCAAAAAGCTTGGCGGCTGGCGGCTCTGGGAATGTGAAATGTATGTCACGCTTGAACCCTGCCCTATGTGCACCGGCGCAATTATAAATTCCCGTCTCCGCCGTGTGGTTTACGGTGCATCGGATTACAAAGCAGGCTCCTGCGGTTCGGTTATAAATCTTTTTGACCTGCCTTACAATCACAAGCCCGAGCTTGTAAGCGGCTTTATGGCAGATGAATGTGCCGCACTGCTTTCGGAATTCTTTGCAAGGCTGAGGAAGCGTAAAAATGAAGAATAAGCTGAGAATTACATATATCATCATTTTTGTTCTGCTTCTTGCGGCAGAATTTTTCATCGGTGCATTCGTTGACGATGCATTTATCCGTCCGTATATGGGTGATGTGCTGGTGGTAATGCTCATTTGTGCATTCCTCCGTATTTTCTTCACGGAAAAACCGAAGCTTCTTCCGCTTTATACTACCCTCTTTGCGGTTGCAATCGAAGTATTGCAGTATTTTGATTTTGTGAAACTTCTCGGACTTGAAGAAAACAGAATCATAAGCATCGCTTTGGGCAGAACCTTCGACATTAAAGATATAGTCTGCTACATCGCAGGCGGTGCAATATTCATTGCCGCAGAGGAGATAAGGAGAAAATTTCATGACCGCTGAAAACATACTTTTTGCCATTGAAATTATCGGTACGGTTGCTTTTGCAATAACAGGCGTTATTACCGCACTTGAAAAGAAATTTGATATTTTCGGTGCCCTTGTGCTGGGCACGGTAACCGCTGTGGGCGGCGGTATAGTCCGTGACCTTATTCTCGGCTACACGCCCCCTATGGCATTCCGCAAATCCGTTTACGCCCTGACCGCGGTTATAACCTCTCTTGCGGTTTTTATCATTGCATATTTCTTCGGAAGAAAAATCAAGAAGCACTACAATGTTTATTCTCAGGTAATCAACATATTCGACTCAATCGGTCTTTCTGTTTTTGTTGTAGGCGGCGTCAACAGTGCAATCGCCTGCGGATTCGGTGAGAATATGTTTCTTTCTGTTTTTGTTGCAGCTCTCACAGGCGTCGGCGGCGGCGTTATGCGTGACATAATGGCAGGCAGAGTTCCCAAAATTCTCCGTAAAAGGGTTTATGCCCTTGCCGCAATAATCGGTGCAATCATCTATTATTTATTGTATTATTACGAAATCTGCTCTCCTGCCGTTTCGGTTATTATTGGTGCAGGGTCGGTACTCATAATCCGTATTCTGGCAACAATATTCCACTGGAACCTGCCAACGGTAAACAACCTTGATGAATAAAATAAGGGCTGTCTTGTGACAGCCCGTTTTTTATGCCTTGATTTTATAAATATTTCCGTATTCCTTATAAAGGTCTTCAAATTCCTTATTGTGTTCATCCTTGATGCTTCCGAGGTATTCGTGCGCCTCAAATGTTCCGTGACCCGATTCGATAACCGCAACGGCAATGTTGGAACAGTGGTCGGAAACTCTTTCGTAGTTGGTCAGAAGGTCACTGAGCACAAAGCCAAGCTGAATTGTGCAGTTGCCGCCTCTGAGCCTTGTAATGTGATTACGCTTGACATTCATGATAAGGTCGTCGATAACCTGTTCAAGAGGTTCAACCCTTTTGGCAAGCTCAACATCGCTGCCTCTGAATGCTTCTGAAGTAATTTTCATAATCTCGGCAATCGCCTGCGTAAGCACGGCAATTTCGGCATTTGCCTCGTCAGAGAATACAATTTCTTTTTCGTGTATTTCCTTTGCAACACCCAGAAGGTTAACGGCGTGGTCACCGACACGCTCAAAATCATCAATTGTGTGCAGGATTTTTGCCACACTCTTCGAATCCCAATCGGATACACCGATTTTGGAAAGCTTCATCATATATGTACCCAGCTTGTCCTCAAATCTGTCGATTTCGGATTCCATGCCAAGAATTTCCTCTGCGGTTTTGTCGTCGTACCTTTCAAGCAGACCCATAGCCTTACCGAAAGCATTTTCAGAAAGCACACACATATCTCTGACAACATCAAGTGATTTTTCAACCGCAACGGTAGGCACGGCAAGCAGACGGTCGTCAAGAATAACATCAAGCTGATGCTTTTCTTCTTTATCGGGAATAATTTTATTGGCAAGCTTTTCAAGCTGCTTTGAGAAAGGCAGAAGAATTGCGGTTGTGATAACGTTGAATATTGTATGCACAATAGCAATCATAAACGGGGTTATTGCCATGTCAACAAATGCCCATCTGAATATCATATTGCCTATGCAGAAGGGAACAAGGCAAATAAGCGTGCCCATAATATTGAAGGTAAAATGAACAACGGCAACCTTTTTTGCGTTGCGGCTGACACCTATGCTTGAAATCAGTGCCGTCACGCAGGTACCGATATTCTGACCCATAATTATGGGGATTGCGATGCCGTAGGTGATTCCGCCCGTCATTGAAAGAGCCTGCAAAATGGCAACGGATGCGGCTGAACTTTGAATAACACCCGTAAATACCGCACCAACTGCAACGGAAAGCAAGGGGTTTTTAAAGGCTGTGAGAATACTTGCAAATTCGGGCATTTCACCGAGCGGCTCCATTGCACCCGACATAAGATTCATGCCGAACATCAGCACGGAAAAGCCCACAAACACGCTGCCTATATCCTTGCTTTTTTCTTTTTTGCCCACCATAATCATAAGTATACCGACAAAGGCAAGAATGGGCGAAAAATTGGAGGGCTTCAGCAGGTTTACCCATACGATATCACTGTCGATACCTGCAAGGCTGAGAATCCAGGCGGTGAGGGTTGTGCCGATATTTGAACCCATAAGCACACCGATGGTCTGACCGAATTCAAGTATGCCCGAGTTGACAAGACCCACAAGCATAACCGTAACAGCCGATGACGACTGCACGGCAATGGTCATTCCGGCGCCGAAAATCATTGCGATAAATCGGTTTTGGGTAACCTTTTTAAGGTTTTTGTTAAGACTTCCGCCGGAGGATTTTTCAAGACCGTCAGACATAACCTTCATTCCGTAAAGAAAAAAAGCAAGTCCTCCGAAAAGCGTTATGATTGAAAAAACATCCATTTTATTCTCCCCTTTCGACGAGATATCGGTAAATTATATTAATTGTATCATATGTTCACAAAAAAATCACTACATTTTTAAATAAAAATGGCTTGCAAAGGTATAATTACCAATGCAAGCCATTTCTTATTTACTTTTCTTATCTTGCGTAGTCGCCGACCTTCATCATATAGTCGCCTATCTGTGCGCCGAATTCGGGTGCGCCGTCCATGATAAGCTTGCTTGACTTTGTGAATTCAAGCATATCTGCGGTGCCCATAAGAATACCCAGTGCACTGTCAAGACAGTCAAATCTCATTGTGAAGAAGGGAAGGGCGCGCTTGTAAACGCCTCTGCCCGCCTTTGACTTACCTGCCTTGATGCGGATGTAAGCGGAGATATCGGGATAGCCGTCAACTGCCCAGGCATAAACTCTGTCGGGGCTTGTGAGGGTCCACTTATGGATTTCCTCGTGACCGTTTTTGTTGAGGGTGCTGATACCGCTTGAAAGCAGGTAGAAATAGCACTTTACAAGAAGCTTTTTATCTTCCTCAGCCTCGGGTGCCTCGGTTGCGGTAAGCATTGAGGACATTTTGAGCAGAGTCATCATAAACGCTGCAAAAACAGCAGGCTTCTTTGTGATACCCTTCATCTTGGGGAGAGTTGAGGGGCCGATTTTTCCTTTGAAGAATGCGTTCATTGTTTCAATGCTCTTGAACTCAAGCTCAATGTGAGCATTATCCGCAACCTTGTCTGTATGGCAAAGCCACTCGCCGCTGTTGACAACATAGTGTGTTGCAAACTTACCTTCGGGAGCATCGGGGTCTTTTGCGCTTACCTGAATAACCGCATGGGCATGCTCAAATTTCTTGGCAAGCTTGGGGTCATCCATGGCAATGGTCTTGACAAGGGGAAGAACCGCACAAAGGAAAATTTTATTGGTTAAAATGTCTTCTCTTGAAGCCATATAAATCATTCCTTTCTGTGTGAATAAAATCCAAGTTTCGGATTTGAGATTATTTTCGCTTTTACACTGAGGGAAGTGTATGTTATACACAACCGAATGAAAGTAAAACAAATCCAATTACTGATTTGAGATTAGTTTCGCTTTCGCACTGAGGAAAGTGTATGTTATACACGACCGAAGGAGAAAGTGAAAATAACTCAAATCAGGCTTCGTCGTCCCAGTCGTCGTCAAGTTCGAAGTCCTTACCCATTACTTCACGAACTGCTGCAATAATGCCGTTCTGGTCAATGCCCAGAGTTGACATAATGTCTTCGTGGAGACCGATGGGTGCAAACTTATCCTGAATGCCAAGCTGCTTGAATGCACAGCCCTTACCGGCTTCAACGATAACCTCTGCAACCGCTGAGCCGAGACCGCCGAGAATGTTGTGGTCTTCTGCAGTGATGATTCTGCGTGTTTCCATAACAGCCTTGATGATGGCTTCCTTATCGATGGGCTTGATTGTGTGCATATTGAGAACTCTTACCTTGAGTCCGTCGTTTGTTTCAAGGAATTTTGCAGCCTGATATGCCTGGAATACGCATGAACCGCAGGCAATGATTGTGATATCCGAGCCTTCGTTGATTGTAACAGCCTTACCAACCTCGAAGCCGTAATCTGTGGTATCGTAAAGAACACGGTCAAAGCCTCTGTTGATACGGATGTAGTAGGGTCCGAAGTTATCATATGCAGCGTGAACCGCATTATAAGTTTCAAGACCGTCGGCAGGGCAGATAACAGTCAGATTGGGGATTGAACGGGCAACAGCCATATCACAGATTGCGTGATGGGTTGAGCCTGCCTGACCGAAGGATGTGCCTGCGTGGGTAGCAATAACTTTGGCGTTAATGTTCTGATAGCAGATGTCGGTGTGAAGCTGGTCCGCACTTCTGAGTGAAGCGAAAACAGAGAAGGTTGAAAGGAAGGGAACAAGACCTGCCTTTGCCATACCTGCTGCCATACCGAACATATTCTGCTCAGCAATACCTACGTTAAAGTATCTGTCGGGGAATTTTTCACCGAACATACCGATTTTTGTTGATTTGCCAAGGTCAGCTGTGAGAGCTACAACCTCGGGATGCTTTTCGCCAAGCTCACAAAGAGCCTTACCGTAAATTTCAGCGGTGGAGAAAGCTGTTGATTCAGTTGCTGTATAGGTTAATCCGCCTGCCATGATCAGATGCCCTCCTTTTCTGCACGAGCTACACGTTCTGCATAGTATTTTTCAAGACTTGCCTTTGCAAGCTCATATTTTTCTTCGTTGAGTGCGCCGTAATGCCACTTATAGTCGCCTTCCATATAATCAACGCCTGCACCCTTGACGGTGTTTGCGATAATCATAACGGGAGCACCCTTGTTTTCGAGAGCAAAATCAATAGCCTCTGCAAGCTCATTGAAATTGTGTCCGTCTACTTCCTTAACGATGAAGCCGAATGAACGCCACTTATCTGCAAAGGGTTCAAGTGCCATAACTTCTTCTGTGGGGCCGTCGATCATGCACTTGTTACGGTCAACAAATGAGATAAGGTTGTCTGCCTTGAAGTGTGCGGCTGACATAGCTGCTTCCCAGTTTGAGCCTTCGTCGCATTCGCCGTCGCCGAGGATACAGTATGTTTTGTAATCCTTGCCGAGAACCTTTGCTGCAAGCGCAGTACCGAGAGCGATTGAAAGGCCGTGACCCAGTGAACCGGTTGAAGCGTCAACACCCTTAACCTTATTTGAGTCAAGGTGGATACCCATTGTTGAGTTGCTAAGGTTGAAAGTCTTGAGCTTTTCTTTATCGTCAAAACCGACGTGGCAAACAAGGCTTGCAAGTGCAACGCCTGCGTGACCCTTACTGAGGATGAAGCGGTCTCTGTCTTCCCAATTGGGGTTTTCAACCTCGTATTTCATATACTTGTAGTAGAGAATGGTAAGCATATCCATAACGCTCATACCGCCGCCGATGTGAGCACTGCCTGCCCAGAAAGTTGTGTCAAGGCAAAGCTTACGCAGCTCGTGAGCCTGCTTTTCAAGCTCAAGCCATTCCTGTTTGGTTAATGCCATGGAAAATTCCTCCTTATAAATATGTGTAAGCGTTTCTTTACGCTTTAAGTCCGTTGTTGAGTGAATAGTGAAAAGTGAATAGTTGAGGACGGGGTTCACCCGTACCCATTATATTCGGTCATAGGCGGAGCCTATCCGGAAATCTTCACTCTTCACTTTTATCTTTTCACCGGATTATCAGCCAAGTTCGGGATGATTCTTGCGGAGAGTGTTGAATGCGTCCTCAGCAACATCGATTGTGAACTTGATATCTTCATCCGTAAGTGAAGCGTTGATGAAGTGGTTGTGGTGATTTGTCATATATACGCCTCTCTTGACAATCTCAGCAATCCACTCCTGATGAAGCATAAGTGAATCATCATCTTTAAGCATGAGATAGAAGAGTGCGGGCTCACCGGTTACGGAAAGATTGAAGCCGTTGTTTGCGGCAGCAGCTTTAAGACCGTCACAAAGCATTGTGCCCTTTTCAAGACAAATCTTGGGAAGGTCGATTTCTTTCATCTTGTTGATACAAGCAATAGCAGCTGCGAAGGGCACTGCGCTCATCCAGTAGCTGCCTGTGTATGAAAGACCGCTGATTGCACCTTTGAGCCAATCCTTACCGCAGAGTGCAGATACGTTCCAGCCGTTTGCAAGGGCTTTGCAGAAGCAGATAAGGTCAGCTTCAATGCCGTAGAAATGGTCTGAACCTGCAAGGTCAAGTCTGAAACCGCAGCGAACGTCGTCGATGATAAGAACGATACCCTTTTCTGTGCAAAGGTCACGAACCTTCTGCCAATAGCCTTCGGCGGGAAGAATGTTATCAAGGAAGTTGCCGTGCATATAGGGGGTTGAAATGAATGCGGCGATTTCGCCTTCATTTTCTTCAACTACCTTTTTAAGACCTTCGAAATCGTTCCAGTCAACATAAAGGTTGTTCTGAACATCCTCGGGAATAACACCGGGATAGTCAATCTTCTGACACCAGGGTGCAACACCGTGGTAATAGCCCTTGACGAAGATAATCTTCTTCTTATGGGTTGCTGCTCTTGCAGTCATAATAGCGGCTGTTGTTGTATCGCCGCCGTTCTTTGCAAAGAATGCCCAGTCTGCGGATGCAACGGTATCAACCATAAGCTCTGCAAATTCGATAATCTTTGTTGAAGGTGCGGTAACGCAGTTTTCAATCTTCATCTGCTCCATAACAGCCTTATCAACATCGGGATCATTATAACCGAGAACGTTGGGGCCGTATGCACACATATAGTCTATGTATTTGTTTCCGTCAACATCCCAGAAATAGCTGCCCTTTGCCTTCTGGCTGAAAAGGGGATAAGCGGAAACGGGGATGCAGCAGCCTTCGGCAGGGCCCTGATGGCCGTAAAGACCCGAAGGAATTACTTTTGCAGCTCTCTGGAAGAGTTCTGCGCTTTTTTCGTGTGTGTTAATCTTCATGCTCATTTCTCTTCCTCCTTATGCAAGATACAGAGCAACTCTGTCAAGAATTCTGTTAAGGTTATCAATCATGGAAATCATACCCTTCATAACGATATCGCCTGTACCTACGCAGGCAACAGCGTTGACCTTGCCGTCAAAGAGGGCTCTTGCAAGCTCGATGCTTGAAAATTCCATAATCGCTCTGGGTGATTCGCTGGGCTTCTTGATGCCGAGAAGTCTGTGGTCCTTGACTCTGACGGTTGTTGAAGCACAATCCTTGATGCTGACTGAAATTTCACCGTCAACCATATATTTTGCGGAATGCTTACCGATTTCATCGTTATTGCCTATCTGAGCAATGGCAACGGTAATCGTGTTAAGCAGAAGCAATGTGCTGATACGGAAGAAATCGGGGTCTTCAAGGTCAGCAGGATCGGGTCTCATATATTTTGTGAGAAGATCCGTAAGCTTTGTAAAATCGTTAAGCAGGAACTTAACGTGGATAAGACCCTTTGAGGGGATGGGAGTTGTTGTTCCGTCAATAAGTCCGTTGAACTTTTCGCAGGAACTGAAGGGAAGCTTTACATCGCACTTTGCACAGCCCTGCTCCATTCTGCATCTGCCGTTTGCAAAGGTGATTGTTGCCTTGGGGCCGCCCTTTACGTCAAAGCCGATTGAAATGGGCTTTTTGTTGGTCAGGATACTTTCTGCTTCGGGAGCAAGCTCGCAAAGATTTTCGAGAGTACCCAGAACACCGTAAAGATTGATATAGGCCAATGTTTTCTGATCAATCATTCTGATTTCCTCCTTTAAATGAAAGATATTCAATTTATTTTAACAAATCGGTTGTAACTTGTCAACAAATAATGTATTTATTTTTAAATTATATGCGTAAATTTTGACCAAAAGAAAAAAGGACTGCCTGAGCAGTCCTTTGAAACAATTATGCATTGATTGCAAAATATTCAATCAGCTTTGCCGCGTTTGCCGCCGCAACGGGCAGAAACTCACCGTAATCCATATGAGATGAGCCGTCGGCACAGTCGGAAACAGCTCTCACAACGCCGAAGGGAACGCCGTTTGAGAAGCATACCTGAGCAATGCTTGCGCCCTCCATTTCGCATACGATTGCACCGAAATTATCGGTTATGAATTTCTTCTTTTCATCGCTTGCAATGAACTGGTCTCCCGAGGCAATCACACCCGTCATACCCTTAACATTATCAAGGGTTTCAATGCCTTTGAGAAGCACTTCCGCAACCCTTTTGTCGGCAGGAATATTCACCATATTCAGACCCGAAATAAGACCCACGGGATCGCCCAGCGGAGAAGTGTCCATATCGTGCTGAACAAGGCTTTCCGCAACGGCAATATCACCGATTGCAAGGCTTGTGCTCAGGCTTCCGCCAACGCCCGTGTTGATGATACATTCGGGCGAGTATTTCAGTATCATTATCTGTGTGCACATTGCCGCCGCAACCTTACCGATACCGCAGACCGCAATGACAATTTCTCTGCCGTGAAGAGTACCCTTCACAAACTCGATTCCGCCGATTTTCTCGGCAGTTTTGTTCTCCATAATGGATTTTATTGTTTCAACTTCAATGTGCATCGCACCGATTACACCAATCATTTTCAATAACCTCCGTAAAATTTTACTCAAATATTCTAACACAATTCTCCGTGAATTTCAACAAAGAGTATTTACAGACGGATTTTTCAAATTTTTCAGAGATTTTGAAAGATAAAGCTATTGCCTATTTGTAATGTATATGTTATTATATCAGTGTATGTAAAATGGAGGATTGTTTTTATGGAATATATTATCATTGCAATGCTTGCGGCAGTTATCATTCTGCTTGCGGTTGTCATTGCAAGGCAAGGTAAAAACAAAAACAACGAAACAGACCGCAAAATAGATTTGCTCAGTGAAAAAACATCTCAGATTTCTCACTCTCTGGGCTCGGAATTCGAGCGAAGCCGCCGTGAATCCTCGGAATCACAACACAAAATGAGAATGGAAACTTCGGCAAGGCTTGCGGAAATGAGCGAAAAGATTGAAAGCATCCGTGTCAACAACCTTGAACAGAACGCAAGGCAGAGCAAGGCACTGACAGACGCCGTTGACCGTATGCGAGAGAGCAACGAGAAAAAGCTTGAAGAAATGCGTATCACCGTTGATGAAAAGCTGACTTCAACGCTTACTCAAAGACTTGACAGTTCGTTCAAAACCGTTTCCGACAGACTTGAAAATGTTTATAAATCACTGGGCGAAATGAAGGAGCTTTCAAACGGCGTTACCGCAAATGTCACCGCACTCAACAAGGTGCTCACCAACGTCAAAGCAAGAGGCACATGGGCAGAGGTACAGCTCGGTGCAATTCTTGACCAGACTCTGCCGGGTATGTATGAAACAAACTTTGTATGTGTTGACGGTTCAAAGGACAGGGTTGAATTTGCGGTGCGTATCCCCTCAAACGAAGGCACCGTCACCTATCTGCCCGTTGACTCCAAATTCCCTATGGAAGACTATGTACGCCTTTGCAATGCGGCAGATTCCGCAGACCCCGACGCACTTGCGGCGGCAAGAAAGGCTCTTGAAGCAAGAATTCTTTCCGAAGCAAAAACAATTACAAAATATATCAATGTGCCCAAAACCACACCCTTTGCCATAATGTACCTTGCAACGGAAGGTCTTTATGCTGAAATTGCATCCTCACGCACGGGCATTGCGGAGAAAATACGCAGCGAATATAACATAATGATTGCAGGACCCACAACAATTACAGCCCTGCTCAATTCACTTTCTCTCGGTTTCAGAGCCGTTGCCATAAACGAAAAAGCAAACGAAGTCAGGCTTCTGCTTGCCGCCGCAAAGGTTCAGTATGACAAATTCGGCGTCGTTCTTCAGAAGGCAAGGCAAAAAATCGACGAAGCAGGCAAATCCCTTGACGAAGCAGGAAAGCGTAACGAAATAATCCGCAAAAAGCTTCGCACGGTAGAAGAAATCGACGGCGTTACCGCCGATGATATACTCTTGTCAGAAGATAATTCAGATACTTTTTAAAACAGCAATCTTGTAAATTTGAAAAAGTACACATAAGGAGGAACTCAAAATGAAAGACCCCAAGGAAATTCTCGCTCAGATGACTCTTGAAGAGAAAGCCGCTATCTGCGACGGTGCGGATTTCTGGCATCTCAAAGGAATGGAAAAGTACGGTTTTCCCTCAATCATGCTCTGCGACGGCCCTCACGGACTCCGTAAGAAGGACTACTCAAAGACAGGCGACAGCCTTTCAAACAGCGTACCCGCAATCAGCTATCCCACAGCTGCAACAACAGCCGCTTCATGGGATTCGGAGCTTCTTTACGAAATGGGCGTTGCTCTGGGCAAAAAGTGCCTTAAAGAAGAAGTCGGCGTGCTTCTCGGACCCGGTATCAATATGAAGCGTTCTCCCCTTTGCGGCAGAAACTTTGAATATTTCTCAGAAGATCCCATCCTTGCAGGCGAGCTTGCCGCAGGCTTCATCAACGGCGTTCAGTCAATGGGCGTAGGTACATCTCTCAAGCATTTCTGTGCCAACAGCCAGGAAACACGCAGAATGACCTGTGATTCCGTTGTTGACGAACGAGCACTCCGCGAAATCTATCTCACCGCATTTGAAATTGCGGTTAAGAAGGCTCAGCCCTGGACTGTTATGAACTCATACAATAAAATCAACGGCTTCCACGGTTCCGAAAACAAGCACACTCAGCTTGAAATTCTCCGCAACGAATGGGGCTTTGACGGCGTTGTAGTCAGCGACTGGGGTGCAGTAAACGACAGAGTTCTCGGCCTCAAAAACGGTAACGACCTTGAAATGCCTTCATCCTCAGGTTCGGGCACAAAGAAGATTGTTGAAGCCGTAAAGAACGGTACGCTTGACGAAGCTGTTCTCAACGAGAGAGCACTCAATATGCTCAACCTTATCAAGAAGGCTGTTGACGGCGCAAAGAAGGATTACAAATACAACGATGCAGATGACCAGCCGCTTGCAAGAAGAATCGCCGCAAACTCAATGGTTCTTCTCAAGAACAACGGCATTCTTCCCCTTAAGAAGAACGGCAAGATAGCAGTTATCGGTGAGCTTGCAAGAAAGCCCAGATATCAGGGCGCAGGTTCATCACACATCAACCCCACTCAGCTTGACAATGCTCTTGATGAGCTTAAGAAGGCAGGCTTTGATGTTGAATTTGCTCAGGGCTACGAGCTTTCAAACAAGAAGGCAAAGAAGAACGCAGCTCTTGCCGCACAGGCAGCAGAGGTTGCAAAGAAGTGCGAAACAGCAGTTGTATTCATCGGTCTTACAGACGAATACGAAGCAGAGGGCTATGACAGATCTCATATGAATCTTCCCGCTGCACACGATGCACTTGTTGAAGAAATCCTTAAGGTAAACAAGAATGTTGTTATCGTTCTTGCAGGCGGTTCACCCGTTGAAATGCCCTGGAACGACGGTGTTGCAGCTATTCTTAACTCATATCTCGGCGGTCAGGCTGGCGCAGGTGCTGTTGCTGATATTCTTTCAGGTGCAGTTAACCCCTCGGGTAAGCTCCCCGAAACATATCCCATGACTTATGCGGATACTCCCGCAGTCAACAACTTCCCCGGCAACCCCGCTTCCGTTGAATACCGTGAAAGCGTTTACATCGGTTACAGATACTACGAAAAAGCAAACAAAGCAGTACGCTATCCCTTCGGCTTCGGTCTTTCATACACAACATTTGAATATTCCGACATAAAGCTTGATAAGACAGCTATGGATGAGAACGACACTCTCACCGTAACCTGCAAAATCAAGAATACAGGCGATGTTTCAGGCTATGAAGTTGCTCAGCTTTATGTTGCAGATAAGGAAAGCACAATTTACAGACCCGTCAAGGAGCTTAAAGGCTTCAGGAAGGTATGGCTCAATCCCGGCGAAGAAAAAGAAATCAGCTATGAGCTGTCAAAGAGAGCATTTGCTTTCTACAACGTAAACATCAACGATTGGTGTGTTGAAAGCGGCGAGTTCGATATTCTCGTAGGTGCTTCAAGTGCAGATATCAGACTCAGCGCAACAGTTAATGTAACTGCCGCTGCATCGGATATCCCCGACTACTCAGAGGTTGCTCCCGTTTACTACACAGGCAATGTTCAGAATGTTGCAGACGAGCAGTTCATCGCAGTTCTGGGCAGAGAGCTTCCTCCCGCAGACTACGATCCCAACAGAAAGCTCGGTATTGTTGATACATTCGAAAGCTGCCGCCACGCAAAGAACGGCAAAACTTTCTATAAACTTCTTTCAACTGTTATTCCCGCAGGCTTTGCTCAGGCAATCGCCCTGCAGACTCCCTTCCGTGACTTCATCAGCATGAGCGGCGGTGTAATGAGCGAGGATATGGCAAACGGCCTTGTTATGTGGATAAGCGGCGAAAAAGGCGGTATTCGCAAGATTCTCAAGGGCATTCCCGGCGCAATCAAGGGTATCGGACCTCTTCTTAAAAACATTTAAGGGATGATGAAATGAGAAAAAGGAAGTTACACATAAAAATATTAAGCATCGTGCTTGCTCTTTCAATGCTTATTGCCTGCGTGCCTATGACGGCAAGTGCAGACACGTCAAAAATCCGTTTCGGTGTTATTTCCGATATTCACTATCTGGCGGATTCATTGAAATGCGAGGGCGAAGTATGGGATGAATTCCTTTACAACAGCCACAAGGAATATGACGACATTGATTCACTTATCGACAACGCACTTGACGGTGTTCTCAGGAATGCCGTCGAGGGCGGCGAAAACTATGTGCTTATCCCAGGCGATATGACAAAGGACGGCGAGCTTGAAAGCCACAAGGCTCTTGCTGCAAGACTTGAAGCCTTTGAAGCCGAAACAGGAATTCAGGTTTTCGTTATCCCCGGTAACCACGATATCAACAACAGCAATGCGATAACCTTTGAAAACGGTTATGAGGAGCCTGCTGAAATCACAACTCCCGAACAGTTCAGAGAGATTTACAAAAATCTGGGCTTTGATATGGCAGACAGCTTCTTTGTTCCTGAGCAGGGCAAAAAGGGCGGTATGCTTTCATATGCCTGCACACTGGGCGGTTACAGACTTATTGCCGTTGACAGCTGTATGTACAGCGAAGATAACGGCGCAGAAGGTAACGAACATATGACAGACGGCAGAATAGCCGACGGTCTGCTTGAATGGATTGTTGACGAGTGCGAAAAAGCAGAAGATGACGGTCTTGCCGTTATCGGTATGCAGCACCACAACCTTATTCCCCACACCGATATCGAAGAAGCAACCTTCTGGCCCTTCGTTGTTCAGGATTGGCTCAGAGTTGTGGAAACCTATGCGGATGCAGGTATGCACTATGTTTTCACAGGTCATCTTCACTCAAACGATGCGGTTTCACACGTTAACGATAACGGCGAAATAATTTATGATATCCTTACCCCTACTCTTACAGGCTATCCCAACTACTACAAGATTGTTGATTTCGTTTCGGACGGCGAAACAACATCAATGGATATGCAGACCCTTGATATTGACAAGTATCAGCCCGTTGTAAACAAAGACGGCGTTCCCTATGAAAAGCCCTTCAAGTTTACATATTCATATGAAAGAACCTTCGGTGAAGGCGGTGTAGGAAGCCTTGTTGAAGGCTTTGTGTATCCCTTCATTACAGACCTTTTCGAAGAAATTCAGGCGACAGGCGGTCTTGGTGAATACCTTAAAACCAAAAATCTTGACCTTGAAAAGATTATTGTTGATGCTCTGGGCACCAACGGTCTTGCACTTGGCAATATTGAAATTCTTACCGTCAGCTCCAATGTTATGGGCTTCATAAACGACCTTTTCGCACAGATTGACCGGGTTTATATCAACGATACCGAAGGCACTCTCGCAAAGGTTGAAACCATTCTCGATAAGCTCCTCACCTTTGAGCTGAGCAGCCTTGAAGCCACTGTTCCCAACGAATATATCGGTCTTCCTCTTACGGGCAAGGGCTGTACTCTCGAAGAATTTGCAACCTCACTCCTCATCATTCATTACCTTGGCGATGAAGATGCTTCGGATTATTCTTACATTACGGATGTGCTTGAACACTTTGACAGCGGCGAACTTGCAGAAGAAATTTTTGCGCTTCTCCGTCAGGTTGTTGTGAATGACCTTGTGCAGGATGAAATACTTGCAAACCTTGATTTCAACCCCGGCGAGCTTTTCCCGCAGGGCAATGTGTTCCGTCTTCTCGGTCTTGTTCTTCAGGGCTCGGTTGAAGCGCTTCTCGGCGGTAACAACAGCTTCATAAACCTTATTGATTCCGTGCTTTCGATTCCTCTCGTTCCCGAAGAATACAGCTCGGTTGATGCAATTATCGACCACCTTATGGGAGAATACATCACACCCAGCCAGTATGAAGCCTGGGGCTTTACCTTCAAATGGATGTTAAGCTCCTTCTTCTTCGACAACGAAACCGAGGATAACAATTTCTCCGTTACCTACAGCGGACCCGTTGAGGTTGAGGCTACTCAGGATAACTACCGTCTGCCTTCACACATTGCGGTTTCTCTGGGTGCGGATTCATCAAGCGAAATCAACATTACCTGGCTTACAAAATACAGCGTTGAAGGCACGGATATCGAAATTCTGCCTTACAGCGAAAATCCGAAATTCACGGGCACACCCACAAGCGGTAAAAAAGTAACCGCAAAATGCGAATCCGTTGACAAAACCTATTTCGGCGCAGACCTTGGTATCATCGGTCTTCTCGGATTCACAAGGGATTACAACAAGCATACAATCAGAGTTTCTGGTCTTGAAAGCGGCGCAAAATACAGCTACAGAATCGGCGATGCCGAAAAAGGCTGGTGGAGCGAAGCAGGCACAATCACCACTGCAGAAGGCGGCGACGAAGCCTTCACCTTCTTCTATATGACCGACCCTCAGGCTCAGCGCAAAGACCAGTATGAGCGTTTTGCTCAGGTTGTGGAAACCGCACAGGGTCTTTACCCCGATGCGCGTTTCATTGTTTCCGCAGGTGACCAGGTTGACGAGGAATCCAACGTAAAGCACTGGAATTACTTCCTTAATTCAACCGACGCACTGCTCGACCTTCCCTTTATGCCCACAACGGGCAACCACGAAAAGGCAGGTGCAGCCATAACCGAAAACTTTGAGCTGCCCAATATCCCCGAGCAGAATCTTGAAAGCGGCGTTTATTATTCATACGATTACAATGACGTTCACTTTACCGTACTCAACACCAACGACGACGAGGACGATAAGCTCAGCAACACTCAGATTGATTGGATGATAAACGATATCACATCAAGCGATGCAAAGTGGAAAATCGTTGTGCTTCACAAGGCTCTCTATTCCAACGGCTCACACTATGACGACGGTGATGTTGAAGGCTTCAGAAAGCAGCTCGGCGCACTTCTCCCCTATCTTGGAGTTGATATGGTGCTTCAGGGTCACGACCACGTTTATCTGAGAACGGATGTGCTCAACGCAAACGCTGTTATTCCCACTAAAACAGGCACAAAAACCTACAACGGCGTTGAGTATGTGACAAAATACAATCCCAAGGGAACAATCTATTCTATCTGCGGCACCTCGGGCGTAAAGGTTTACCACACCAAGGATGCGGCGGCAACGGATGAAAAGTTCCCCCGCGGTGAAGCAGTGGTTGACGTTGAAAATTCAATGTTCAGTGCAATCACCGTTGACGGCAATACACTTTATTACAACGCATACGAGGTTGACGGCGGCAAGGCAAATACGGTTGATACCTTTGCCATTGAAAAGACCGATGACAAAGCACCCGTTGACACCTTCGGCAGCGGCATTGCAAACTTCCTCACAAAGCTTAACCTTAACTTTATGTGGAAAATCGTCAACTTCTTCCTGAGCATTCTCGGTAAGTTTATGAACCTTATCTGGAGTATTTAAAACAATAACGGGCAACACTACTTTAACAGTAATGTTGCCCGTTTTAAATTTGAAATAACCGTGTAACACATCTTACCCCATCCTCATATGATGTGAATGTAAGCGGCAGATAAAACCGCTTAACCGGAAACGGAGGTAAGATACATGGGTTGCGGATGCAATAACAACTGGTGCCTTTTCATCATCCTCATTCTTCTTTTCTGCAACAACGATTGCGGTTCAAGCTTCAACAACACAGGTTGCGGCTGCGGTGCAGTAAGAAACAATGATTGCGGCTGCGGATGCGGTTGCTAAATAATTAAAGCAAGGATTTGTGCCGCCTCTTCCTGCGTCAGACCGCCGGGGGAGGCGGTGAAATTACCCGGAATCACGCTCTGCCAGCGCAGGGCGTATTTTTCTGCCTTCTCTTTGCCGATTGAAACCCCTTCAAGGTCCGTAAGGGATGCGATAACCGATTTCACCTCGTTTATATCACCGGTCATTGCAGTAAATTCAGCAAATTTTTCGGGTTCAAACTCCGCACATCTGTCAATATAGGGTGCAAAGAATGCGGCGCACGCCATGCCGTGAGGCACACCGTAATTTTCTGTCAGTACATAACCCAGCGGGTGAGGAAATCCTGTTCCGCAATTATTTATGACAAGCCCTGCATATACTGAAGCATAGTAGAGAGAATCTCTCAGTGCACGGTCAACGGTTTCAGACTTTGAAAGTGCTTTGAGACCGTTGAAGAGTGCGGGAATACAGTTCTGTGCAAAAACCTTGTGTATACCTTCGCATCTTTCGGTAAAAAAGCCTTCGGTTGCGTGGGCAAAAGCATCAAGTGCGGTTGAAACCGTTGTTCTGTATGACATTGACTCGGTATATTTCGGGTCGCAGAACGAAACCTTTGCATAGCAGTCGTTGCCTTTTATGCTCTTTTTAACGCCCGTTTCATCATTCGTAAGCACCGCAACGGCCGTAACCTCACTGCCCGTGCCTGCGGTTGTGCCGATAAGTGCAATGGGCAGAGGTGCATTTTTATATTCTCTTTTGTAAATATCAATAGGTTCAAGGTCAGCGTTCGATGCATAAATCGCTATTGCCTTTGATGCATCAAGCACGGAGCCGCCGCCTATGCCGATAATAAAATCCGCATCCGCCTCTCTTGCGGCAACACCTGCTTTATGGCATGCGGAAATCAGGGGATTTTCACCGATTCCGTCAAAAATTGCGTATCCAATGCCCTGCTTTTCAAGAACATTTACCGCATCGTCAAGTGCACCGCTTGCCTTTGCTCCGTTTTTGCCCGTTACGATAAGACAGCGTTTACCCATGGCAAGGTCAGCACTGTTTTCTTTCACACAATTTCTGCCCCATACACACTTGACGGGCATATATACCGAATTAGTCATAATTATCATTCCTTTCGTTTTGATTTTACCACAATTTCAATATAATTCAATCGCAATTCCATTATTTTTCAAACAAATTCGATAAAAAATATTGAAATATTATAAAATAAAGTGTATTATATATAATTATAATTGGGGGGTATGGTGCTTGAAAAGATTTGCAAAAATCGGAGCGGTTATTGCCGCTGCCGTGCTTATCTGTTTAATCATTGCCGATGCCGTTAAACCCAACCTCAAATTTGATTTTTTTGCAATGAATACTTTTGTTTCGGGCGAAGTAAAAGGAAAGAAGCTTGACGAAACATACAAAGAAATCGAAAACATCATAAACACCCTTGATAAGATGATTCTTTCACGCACGGCGGAAAATTCTTTTGTTTATAATCTCAACAAAAACGGCAAAGCTGTTGCGGATACGGAGCTTTTCGGATATTTTTCACTTCTTTCGGAAGTTTGCCAAAAAAGCGGCGGTGCCTTTGATTACACTCTGGGCGGAGTCAGCGACCTGTGGAATTTCGGAGGTACTCCTTCAATTCCCGACGGCACTCAGCTTGCCGAAGCCCTTTCTCACAGCGGATACGAAAAGGTTATTCTTTCAGACGGTAACATTACTCTGACGGATAAGAATGCCGTTGTTGATTTCGGTGCATCGGGCAAGGGAATCGCACTTGATGAAATCAGAAAATATCTGGATTCTGCCGATATCAGCCGTACAGTTATCAGCGTAGGCGGCAGTGTACTTCTTTACGGTGATGACGATTTCACTGTAGGAATAAAAAATCCCTTCGGCACCTCGGGTTATGCCGCAAAGCTGACGGTAAAGGAATGCTGTGTTTCCACATCCGGCAGTTATGAACAAAGCTTTGAGCACGGCAGCAAAAAATACCACCACATTCTCAATCCCGATACAGGCTTTCCTGCGGAAAGCGGAGTTGTCAGTGCAACGGTTATTTCGGAAAACGGACTTCTCAGCGACGCACTTTCAACCGCCTGCTTTGTGCTTGGTGTGGATAAAGGCTTTGACCTTGCGGAAGAATTCGGTGCAACGGTTATATTCATAACCGAAGACGGAGGAATTCACCTCAAAGAAACCACAGATATAAACATCACTGCCGACAGCGGTGATTTTACCATTGTTAAACACTGATATGAGTATTAAACTTCTGAAAAAAGGCGACCTTGCCGTCATAATCGCAGTTGCGGCTGCGGCACTGATTTTTGCATTTTTTGCAAAGCCCCAATCGGACAAACCCGTTGCGGTTATCAGCGTTGACGGCGTTGAGGTTGAAACCGTAGAGCTTTACTCCCTTGAAGAAAAAAGGGAAATAAACCTCGGCGGCGAATACAATATAAGGATAGTTGCTGAAAACGGCGGAATTTATTTTGAACATTCCGATTGCCCCGATAAACTGTGTGTCAACGCAGGCAAGCTTAAAGAAAGCGGCGATGTTGCAGTGTGTCTGCCTGCAAAAACGGTAATCACCGTGGAAGGTGCGGATGTTGACGCCGTTGTGTATTGAGTTATGAAGAAAAATTACAGAATCGCACTTGTTGCAATCCTTTGCGGACTTGCACTGTGTCTGGGCTTTCTTGAAAGCCTTATCCCTCCCATTCCCCTTTTGCCCCCGGGTGCAAAATTGGGATTTTCAAACATAATAACAATGTTTGCGGCAGGCAGTCTCGGACTTCCCTCCGCATTGCTCATAGCGGCAATCAAAGGCGGCTTTGCATTCATCACAAGAGGTGCAACAGCAGGAATAATGAGCCTTTCAGGCGGTATTCTTTCCGCCGCCGCAATGTATCTTCTGATGAAATATGCCCGTAAGGTGTTGGGGCTTATCGGAATTTCCGTTATCTGTGCCCTTTGCCACAATGCAGGTCAGCTTGGAGCGGCAATTTTTATCACAGATACGGCAAGCATTGTTTACTATGCTCCTGCCCTTGCCCTTTTCGGCATAGCCACGGGCACTGTTACGGGCATAATTCTAAGGGCAGTCATACCTGCACTTGAAAAAATCAAAAAACATTTCATAAATCACGGAAACTTCTAAATAAAGTCAGGAGGAATATTTATGGCTAAGACCAGACTTGACGGCGTTTTGCAGGCTGTCAGAAAGGTCAGAGGCGGAGTTAAGGTTGCTCACCACAAAAACACCGCCGAAAAGGAAGTTGAAAGACTTCCCGTACCTTCAAAGGTAGTTATCCCCATGCAGCAGCACATCGGCGCGCCCTGCGACCCCGTGGTAAAGGTTGGGGATATTGTTGCGGTAGGTCAGCTTATAGGTGATTCTGACAAATATGTCAGCGCACCTATTCACGCTTCAATTTCAGGTAAGGTTATTGCAGTTGGCGATGTCAAGCTGCCCAATGGCACAATGTCAAAGGCAGTTACCATTGAATCCGACGGCGAAATGAGACTTTGGGAAGGCATTACACCTCCCGAAGTAAAAACAAGAGAAGACCTTATCAAGGCTGTCCGTGATTCGGGTCTTGTAGGTCTCGGCGGTGCAGGCTTCCCCACTCACGTAAAGCTCAACTTCCCTGCGGATAAAAACATTGATACCCTTGTTATCAACGCTGCAGAATGTGAGCCCTTCATCACCGTTGACTACCGTGAATGCATGGAAAACTCCTGGGATATCCTTGCAGGCGTTTATCTGCTCAAAGACCTTCTGGGCTTCAAGCAGGTTATCATCGCCGTTGAAGATAACAAGCCCGAAGCTTTCAGAGTGCTTAAAAATATTGCCGACCATTCTGAGGACGTTCACGATGAAGTAAAGCTTATGGTACTTGAATCAAAGTATCCTCAGGGTGCTGAAAAAATGATGGTTCAGTCCGCAACCGGCAGAAAAGTTCCTCCCGGAAAGCTTCCTGCCGACGTAGGCTGTGTTGTTATGAATGTTGCTTCCGTTGCGTTCATCGCACGTTACATAAAGACAGGCAAGCCGCTTGTAAGCCGTTCCCTTACGGTTGACGGCTCTGCAATTGCAAATCCAAAAAACGTAAGAGTTCCCGTAGGTACAAACATCGGCGAAATCATTGAATTCTGCGGCGGCTTCAAAGAAGAACCCTGCAAAATTCTTACAGGCGGACCAATGATGGGTCTTGCCATAGTAGGCACCGACCTTCCCGTTCTCAAACAGAACAACGCCCTTCTTGCGTTCTCAAAGGACGACGCCGTTCTCAAAGATGAAACAGACTGTATCCGCTGCGGCCGCTGTGCAATCGCCTGCCCCATGAGCCTTATGCCCACAAATATCGTAAGAGCCGCAAAGGCAAGGGATGCCGCGTCCCTCAATCAGCTTGGTACAATGGTATGCATGGAATGCGGAAGCTGTGCCTTTGCCTGCCCCGCAGGTAAGCCCCTTGTTCAGCATATGCGACTTGCAAAAACAATTATCAGAGAGGAGGGCAACAAATAATGGTAAACGGTAAAAAGCTTGTTGTCAGTGCGTCGCCTCACCTTCGCACCAAAGACACAACAACAAAAATAATGCTGGATGTTATCATCGCCCTGCTGCCCGCTCTCGGTGCGGCAATCGCAATTTTCGGACCCCGTGTTCTTGCAGTTACCGCAACAACGGTCATCAGCGCCGTGCTTTCGGAATACGTTGCAAGAAAGGTTATGAAACGACATAACACAATCAAGGATTTGAGTGCTGTTGTTACGGGTCTTATCCTTGCCTTCAATCTGCCCGTAAGCATTCCTCTGTGGATGGCGGCAATCGGCAGTTTCTTTGCCATTGTTGTTGTAAAGCAGTTCTTCGGCGGTATCGGTCAGAACTTTGCAAACCCTGCCATCGCCGCAAGAATTTTCCTTCTCATCAGCTTCGGTCAGGCAATGGGCAACTGGACCGCACCCCTTGCGTGGAAAAACGCAGATGCGGTTTCATCCGCAACTCCCCTTGCAATAATCGGCGGCGAATCAGCAGAAGCAATGCCCTCACTTGTTCAGATGCTTCTCGGCGTAAGAGGCGGCAGCCTTGGTGAAACCTGTGCACTTGCCCTTATTCTCGGCGGTGTATACCTTATTGCAAGAAAGGTTATTTCACCCAAAATTCCCGTTGCATATCTGGGCACGGTTGTGGTTGTCATGCTTATCGCAGGCAAGTTTGACCTTGAATTCCTTGCTTATCAGCTTATGGGCGGCGGACTTCTTCTCGGTGCATTCTTCATGGCAACGGATTATTCCACAAGCCCCATCAAATCAAATGCAAAAATCGTTTTCGGTATCGGCTGCGGTCTTATCACCTGCATAATCAGACTTTTCGGCTCACTTCCCGAAGGTGTTTCGTTTGCAATTCTTATTATGAATCTTCTTGTGCCTCATATTGAAACAATTATGGCTCCCAAGCCCTTCGGCACCGTCAAGGAGAAAAAGTCAAAGGCAAAGGAGGGCGAGGCAAAATGAAAAAGATGAAAGAATATCTTATCCCTACCGTTACGCTTTTCGTTATCTGCCTTATTGCAACCCTTCTTCTGGGCGTTACAAATTCCGTTACCGCACCCATCATCGCAGACCTTGCGGTTGAAACGGAAAAGAAATCAAGACAGGTTGTTTTTTCTGATGCAGCAAGCTTCGGTGAAGCTGAAATCGCTGAAGACGGTACAAGCGTTGTTGCCGCACTTGACGACGCAGGCAATGTTATCGGCTATGTTGTTGTGAACACCGCAAAGGGCTACGGCGGAGATATTTCCATTATGACCGGCGTTGATAAAGACGGCAAGGTAACCGGAATCAACATTCTTTCCCATTCCGAAACAGCAGGTCTGGGTGCAAAGGCGGCGGAGCAGAGCTTCCGTGACAGATTCGTAGGTCTTATTGAGGGAATCACTGTTTCCAAAGATAGGGCAGGCGACAATTCCGTTGACGCCATCACAGGTGCAACAATAACTTCAAGAGCGGTTGTTGAAGCTGTCAACGCCGCAATTCAGGCAGCAGGAGGTGCAGACAATGGCTGAGAAAAAATCCCTCGGTAAAGAATTTACCAAAGGTCTTATTGCAGAAAACCCCGTTTTCCGCCTTGTACTGGGCACCTGCCCCACACTTGCAACCACAACAAGCGTTGTCAACGCTCTGGGTATGGGCATTTCGGCAATGATTGTTCTTGTTTGCTCAAACATCGTTATCTCACTTCTCAGAAAAGTAATCCCCTCAAAGGTGCGTATCCCCGCTTACATAGTTGTTATCGCATCCTTTGTTACAATAGTCCAGATGATAGTAAAGGCTTTTGTCCCCGCACTTGACTCCGCACTGGGCGTGTTCCTTCCCCTTATCGTTGTTAACTGCATCATCCTCGGCAGAGCTGAGGCTTTTGCAGGCAAGAATTCCGTTATCGCATCTGCGGTTGACGGTGTCGGTATGGGCGTAGGCTTCACAATAGCCCTTTGCCTTATGGCTTCTGTCAGAGAAGTTCTCGGTGCAGGTACATTCCTTGCCGGTGCACAGAATCTGCTTGTCCTCTTCGGCGAAAATGTTCTGGGCGGCTTCAACGGCTTCACACTTCCCTGGACCGAATATCTTACACCTATGACGGTGTTCATTCTTGCACCCGGCGGTTTCCTCACCTTCGGTCTGCTGATGGCTTGTGCCAACAGACTTGCCGAAAGCAAGGGTAAAGCCAAAGCAGAACTTGGCGGCTGTAAAGCTTGCCCCATGGCTAAAAACTGTGCACTCCTTGCGGAAGGCAAGGCTTGCGACGATGAAAAGAAGGAGGGTGCTGCAGTATGATTCTCGTAAAATCTTTTCTTGCAATTATTCTGACCTCCGTACTTACGGAAAACTTTGTTCTCTGTAAATTCCTCGGCATCTGCCCCTTCCTCGGCGTTTCAAAGAAGCTTAACACTGCGGTAGGTATGTCGGCAGCGGTTATCTTCGTTATGGCACTCGCAACGGCGGTAACCTATCCCATCAACAAATTCCTTCTTGTGGCAAACGACCTTGAATATCTTCAGACAATCGTTTTCATTCTTGTTATTGCCGCACTTGTTCAGCTTGTTGAGCTTGTTCTCAAAAAGTTTATGCCCCCTCTCTATAACGCACTGGGCATTTACCTTCCCCTTATCACAACAAACTGCGCTGTTCTCGGCGTTGTTCTTCTCAACCAGACAAACGGCTACAACTTTGCAGAATCAATGGTCAACAGCGTTGGCGCAGGTCTGGGCTTTATGGTTGCAATGGTTATATTCTCAGGCGTAAGAAGCCGTCTTGAAGGTGCGGATATCCCTAAATTCCTTCAGGGACTCCCCATCGTACTTGTTGCGGCATCAATAGTTTCACTTTCGTTTATGGGCTTCACCGGCCTTGTTGACGGAATTTTCGGTTAAGGAGGTAACAGAATGAATCCTATTATTACTGCTGTTATCATCGTTTCCGCTATCGGTCTTATTGCAGGTCTCGGTCTTTCAATTGCATCAAAAATATTTGCAGTGCCCGTTGACGAAAAAGCTGAGGCCATCAGAGAATGTCTGCCCGGTGCCAACTGCGGTGCCTGCGGATTTTCAGGATGTGACGGCTACGCTGCCGCACTTTCAAAAGGCGAAACAACAGACACGGCGCTTTGCGCTCCCGGCGGTAACGACACCGCAAAGGCAATCGGCGAAATCACCGGTCTTGCTGCAGGCGAGGTAAAGCCCTCGGCAGCGGTTGTGCTTTGTCAGGGTCACAACGTAAACGCCGCAACAAAGCTTGAATATCAGGGCGTACAGAGCTGTAAAATGGCGGCACAGATTTTCGGCGGACCCAAAGAATGTATCTACGGCTGTCTTGGTTACGGCGACTGCGTTGATGTTTGTCAGTATGATGCGATCAGCATTTGCGACGGCGTTGCAAGAATCAACCCCTACGCCTGCAAAGCCTGCAAAATGTGCGTCAAAACCTGCCCCAAGGCTCTTATCGAAATGCTTCCCCTTCACGAAACAAAAGCCGCTGTGCTTTGCAAAAACCACGATAAAGGTGCAGTTACCCGAAAGGAATGTTCAGCAGGATGTATCGGCTGCATGAAGTGCGTCAAGGCCTGCGAAGCAGGCGCGGTTACAATCGATAAGTTCTGTGCCAAGGTTGATTATGATAAATGCACGGGCTGCGGCAAATGTCATGCCGAATGTCCCGTAAGTGCAATTGATTTAATGACACTTTGCTGAATAAACAAAGCGGTCAGTTCGTTTGAACTGACCGCTTTGATTTTGATATTCTTAATAGTATCTGTAACTTGCGATAACCTTGCCCAGAATAATCACTTCGTCAACAATTATGGGCTCATAGGCATCGTTTTCGGGCTGAAGTCTGAAATGACCGTTTTCTTTATAGAAAGTCTTTACTGTTGCGGAATCCTCAACAAGGGCAACAACCATTTCGCCGTTGCGTGCGGTAGGAGTTCTTTCAACAATAACAATATCGCCGTCAAGAATACCAGCCCAGAGCATACTCTCGCCTCTGACTTTAAGGGCGAAAAGCTCCTTATCCCCTGCACCGGGCATTGAGAAGGGCAGATAACCCTCAATCTCTTCAACCGCAAGGATAGGCTGACCTGCCGTAACCGTGCCGAGAAGGGGAACATGAGTTATATTCTCTGCCTGACCTACAATTTTGATGCATCTTTTAAGCATAGGGGGACGCTGAATATAACCTGCCGCTTCAAGCGCATCAAGATTAGCCTGCACCGATGATGTTGAACGCAGACCAACCGCCGCACCGATTTCGCGGACACTGGGGGTCATATTCTCCTTTGCCATCTCCACAAGGAATTCATATATTTTCTGCTGAATAGGGGTGATTGGTTTCATAATCCATCCTCTTTTCTTGATTTTAAAAGCAATTTTCGGGTATGCACACCCTTTCCGACACTATTATAGCACAAATGTTCACAAATTGCAAACATTTGTTTGATATTTTTTCAAAAATTTTTTTAGGGTCTTTTATAATCGGCGTGATTATGTTATAATCGGTATATCAATATTGCCGAAAGGAATAAACATGTCGGATTTTGCACCAAAACCCAATACCGCCAACGAAAATCACGGTAAGAATAAAAAGATTACCGCCGTGGTTTCGGTCTGTGCTGTCCTTGCGGTGCTTCTTATTGTTTTTCTTGTTGCAAAAAACAGCATTTTTTCATCGCTTGCAGGCATCAGTGCCGAAAAAGGAAATTACAGATATGCCGTAACTCTTGCAGACAGTTCATCTGCTGAAAAGGCACAGGTTATAAAGGATTACTCCGTGCTCCGCATAGATATTAACAAATATTACCCCCTGCTTATTTCCGAATTCAATCTTGATAAAATCCATGAGTGGAGTGTTTCGGCAAAAAGCATAAATGACCGCGGTTATCTTCTCAGCGAGGAGCTTGCCGCCGAAATTATGGAAATTGACATCGCACTTTCGCAAATAATTTCCTGCTGTGAAGAATACGACGCCCTTAAACCCGATATACTTGATATGATGGATGTTTTCAACGAAATCAACCGTCTGCACACCAAGGATTCGGAAGGAAAGAATACCGCCTTCACCGTGGAGCAGGAAAGGCAGATATTAGACCGCTGGAATACAATTGACGGAAAATTGCTTGAATTCATTACCCGTATTCCGGGCAGTGAAAATATATATCTCCTCAATTTTCTTGCAAAAGAAGCTCAGGGCGAAATCGCAGAGCTTCATAAAGCCATTGACGGAGTTGCAGAGCTTTACGGCGAAACCGCACTTGTCCGTTTCGGCGGTGACGCACAAAAGCAGTATCCCGATATATTCAACAGCAGCGGTGAAAGAGTCAATCTTCTGAAAAAGGAAGCGTTTGAAGGCTTTGTATACAGCGAGCTTTGTGCAGAACTTGTTCACAGCCTTGCGGGTTTTTACACGGCCGGCTGATTATTTATTTATTTGACAATTCCTTCTTTATATGTTAAAATAAGTGATAAGTTAAAGGGGAGTAGCTTAATGGCTCCGTCATAACCGATTGTCAACAACCGATGCATCGCATCTGGCAAATCGGCCCATCAGGGAAGCAAGACCTTTGACAGAGAAACTCAACCTTTCTCTGTCAGAGGTTTTTATATTACAAGACGAAAGGATTGGCACAGATGAAGTTCTACCTTGAACAGGTTGATTCCGTTCTTGCTCACGTCAAAAGCTCCGAAAAAGGTCTTACCTCCGCAGAAGCTGAAAAAAGGCTGAGTGAAAACGGCAAAAACAAGCTCAAAGAAGGCAAAAAGAAAACTACGTTCCAGAGAATTATGGAACAGCTTTCAGACCCCATGATTATCATTCTCATCATTGCCGCAGTTATTTCGGCAGTTACCGAATGGTTTGAACACGGTTATTTCCACTTTGTTTTCCCCACCGACACCGTTATCATTATGGTTGTTGTTGTTATCAACACAATTCTCGGTGTTGTTCAGGAAAGTAAAGCAGAGGCGGCTATTGAAGCCCTGCAGGAAATGAGCGCCGCAACCTCAAAGGTTCTCCGTGACGGCAAGCTTATTTCCGTAAGAAGTGAAGACCTTGTTGTAGGCGATATCGTTATACTTGAAGCTGGCGACGCAGTTCCCGCAGACTGCCGTATTTTTGAATCCGCCAGCATGAAGATTGAGGAAGCTGCTCTTACAGGCGAATCCGTTCCCGTAGATAAGCTTATTGAGGTTCTTAACGGCGACAAAAACGGCGACGTTTCTCTCGGCGACAGAAAGAATATGGCTTATATGGGTTCAACCGTTGTTTACGGCAGAGGTAAAGCAGTTGTTGTTGCAACAGGTATGGATACCGAAATGGGTAAGATTGCAGACGCAATCGCTCAGGCAGAAGAGGGTCAGACTCCCCTTCAGATCAAGCTTGCTCAGCTTTCAAAGATTCTTACAAAGCTCGTTCTCGGCATCTGCGTTGTGCTTTTCGCATATCAGATGGTTGTTTCATACATCCAGACCGGTTCAATGCCCGCATTCACAAAGGTTCTGGACAGCTTTATGGTTGCGGTTTCACTTGCCGTTGCCGCAATTCCCGAAGGTCTTGTTGCTGTTGTTACAATCGTTCTTTCAATCGGCGTTACCAATATGTCAAAGAAAAACGCCATTATCAGAAAGCTTACCGCAGTTGAAACTCTGGGCTGTGCTCAGATTATCTGCTCCGATAAAACAGGTACACTTACTCAGAATAAGATGACAGTTGTTGACCATTACGGTGACAATGAGGCGCTTATCGCAAAGGCAATGGCCCTTTGCTGTGACGCTGAAATCGACGAAAACGGTGAGGTTACAGGCGAGCCCACCGAAGCCGCACTTGTAGGCTATGCTTATAAGCTGGGTATGCACAAGAATGACCTTGTTGCAAATGCTCCCAGAATCGGCGAAGCTCCCTTCGATTCAGGCAGAAAGATGATGTCAACAGTTCATCAGACAGCCGAAGGTATCGTTCAGTATACCAAGGGTGCTCCCGACGAAATCCTTAAGAAGTGCACACACGCTTTCATCGGCGGCGAAGTTGTTCCCTTTACCGATGAAGTAAAGGCATCAATCCTTGCAGATAACAAGAGAATGGCAGACCAGGCACTCCGCGTGCTTGCGGTTGCATTCAGAAAATATGATGCCGCTCCCACGGATTTTGCTCCCGAAACACTTGAAAGCGACCTTGTTTTCATCGGTCTTACAGGTATGATTGACCCTGCCCGTCCCGAGGTTAAGGCAGCTATTGAAGAATGCCGTTCAGCAGGTATCACACCCATTATGATCACAGGCGACCACAAGGATACAGCGGTTGCAATCGCAATACAGCTCGGTATCATCGAAGACGCTTCATGCGCAATCACAGGCGCACAGCTTGACGAAATCAGCGACGAAGACTTTGCTGAAAGAGTTACGGAATTCAGAGTATATGCCCGTGTTCAGCCCGAACACAAAACAAGAATTGTCAATGCCTGGCGTGCACGCGGTATGATTACCGCAATGACAGGTGACGGCGTTAACGATGCTCCTTCAATCAAGAGTGCGGATATCGGCGTAGGTATGGGTATTACCGGTACCGATGTTACAAAGAATGTTGCAGATATGGTTCTTGCTGACGATAACTTTGCAACCATCGTTGCCGCAGTTTCAGAAGGCAGAAGAATTTACGATAACATCAGAAAGGCAATTCAGTTCCTTCTCGGTTCAAACCTTTCAGAGGTTCTTTCAATCTTCACCGCAACAATCCTTAACTTCACAATCCTCAAGCCCGTTCATCTTCTTTTCATAAACCTTGTAACAGACAGTATTCCCGCACTTGCTCTCGGTCTTGAAAAGCCCGAAAGAGATATTATGCAGCGTAAACCCAGAAACAGCAAAGAAGGCGTTTTTGCAGGCGGTATGGGCTTCGACGTATTCTATCAGGGCGCACTTGTTACAATCCTTACTCTCGCCGCATTCTTCATCGGCGAATTCCTTGAAACAGGCCACTGGCAGTTCACAAATATTGCAGACTGTCAGGAAGGTATGACAATGGCATTCCTTACAATGTCAATGTGTGAAATCTTCCACTCATTCAATATGCGTTCACAGAGAGGCTCTGTTCTGAATATGGTATTCCGCCAGAAGTCACACAACATTGTTCTCTACGGTGCAATGGCGGCTTCGCTTATTCTTACAACCGCAATTATCGAAATCCCCGTCCTTGCAGAAATGTTTGAATTCGTTCACCTTGATGCCACGGCATACAGCATCTCAATCGGTCTTGCCTTCCTTGTAATTCCCATTGTTGAAATAGTCAAAGCAATTCAGAGAGCTGCTGCAAAGAACAAGTAATAACAGCAAAAATCCCCGTACCGCAGCGGTACGGGGATTTCTTTATTTTGTTGCTCTGTATTCATTTACAAATTTCTCTATCTTCTTGCCGTCTTCATAACCAAGCTGATAAAGCTTTTCCATATTTTCTTTTTCGCCGGAAATAGTGTTGACATCAAAGCACTCACGGGGATAAATGACAATCGCCTTGCCCTGCCTTTCAAGCTCCAGTATCGCCTCAATGCCATTGTTATACATATTGTGCATTGTGAGAATGTTATCCCTTACCTTAGGATGACCTGCGAGAAGAAGCTTCACAAGAAACTCGGGCATGGGAGTTTTTCTGTGTTCAATAGGCAGTGTGATGCAGATAATCAGCTTATCACAGCCGTCTGCAAATGCCTTGTTGAAGGGCAACGGGTCAGATACACCGCCGTCATAAAATTTTTCGCCCTTGAATTCTATGGGCTTACGGCAGGCAACAGGCATTGCACAACAGGCTTTGAGCAGGGTGTAATCATCCTGCTTCAGGTCGTCTTTTGTAAAGTAGCGGGGCTGTGCCGTTTTTGCCAGAGTTGTGACACAGTGAAACTGCTTATCGGAATTTTTTATTGCCTCATAATCAAGAGGATCTTTGCCTGTGCTGTTGGTTATTTCGGAATAAATATAATCAAGATTTATAAGCATCCCTTTTTTTATGTAACAGCCTGCTCCCAGATATTTTTTCTCAAAAGAATATTCGGTATAAAAACGCTTTGTTCTTCCCCTCTGACCGGCAACATAGGTTATCAGATTAGCACTGCCCGACGAAACGCCCAGACAATACTCAATATCAATGCCGTTATCCATAAGGTAATCGTATATTCCGCTTGTGTATATTCCGCGGAGTCCTCCGCCGATATCTATAATGCCTAACATAAAACATCACCTTCAAATGCATTTGAAATAATTATATATGATACCACAGACATTTTCAATCTCAAAATAAAAAAAGTATTTTCCATTCGATAATTTTATTTTTTCTTTGACAAATTGTGTTAATATTCTTGACAAAAGTAACAATTTATGGTATAAATACATTGCGGAGCCACTCCGCCAAACGCTTTTTTGGAGGTATACAAGAATGTACGCCGGATTTATTCGAGAAATTGATTGCGTGGGCAGAATCGTTATTCCCATGCAGATGCGAAAGGAACTTGGTCTTCTTGAACGCGGCAGCAAGCTTGAGCTTTTCTGCGACGGCACACAGATTATTTGCAAGAAAGCAGTAAAAGACTGCTGTTTCTGCAAGTCAAATGAAGAACTTACAGAGTTTGAAGGCAAATATATCTGCAAGACCTGCCTTGCCAAAATTAAAGGTGAATAAAATTCACTGCAATCCCCCGTACCTTGCAAAAGGTTCGGGGATTTTTTTATGCCCTTCTGAATATAATTCTATAAAAACCATGCTTCTGAAAAAGTACGCGAAAGGGAAAACATATGAATTGGCATTCTTTGAACCCTCGGCAGACAGCCGAAGAACTGAAAACAAATCTTTCACAGGGCATCAGCGAACAAAACGCAAAAAATCTGCTTACCCGAAACGGAAAAAATCAGCTTAAAGCCGAGAAAAAAGACTCTGTTTTAAAGCAATTTATACGGCAGTTTTCGGATTTCTGCGTAATAATTCTTTTTATTGCCTGCATAATCTCTTTTCTGACAGGAATTATAGAAGGCAAAGGCGATTTTGTTGAGCCTGTTGTAATTCTGCTTATCGTGATTCTCAATGCGGCTATGGGGGTATACCAGGAGAGACGCGCCGAACGTGCACTTGAAGCCCTGCAAAAAATGTCTGCACCTGTTGCAACGGTAATACGCTCGGGCATTCAGAAAAAAATTCCTGCCCAATTGCTTGTACCCGGCGACCTTATTCTGCTTGAAAGCGGAGATATGGTGCCTGCGGATGCACGCCTCATCGAGGCAAACTCCCTCACAGTTCAGGAAAGTGCGCTGACGGGCGAATCGGAGCCCTGCGAAAAATCCGCAGAGCTTATACTGCCTGCGGACTGTGCCGTGGCAGACCAAAAAAATATGGTTTTTTCGTCCACAACCGTGCTATCGGGAAACTGCCGTGCAATAGTTACCGAAACCGGAATGGCAACCCGTGTAGGCAGAATTGCACACCTTCTCTCATCTGAGGATGCGCCTCAGACACCTCTGCAGATAAGGCTTGGCAAAATCGGAAAAGCTCTGGGCATAGGGGCTCTTATAATCTGTGCCTTTGTTTTCATTCTGGGAATAATAAGAAAAAGCGGCATATTGCCCTCTTTTATGCTCTCTGTCAGCCTTGCGGTTGCCGCCATACCCGAGGGCCTGCCTGCAATTGTTACCATTGTGCTTTCAATGGGTGTTCAGCGTATGGCTAAAAGCAACGCCATTATCAGGCATCTGCCTGCGGTTGAAACCCTTGGCGCAACAACCGTTATCTGTTCCGACAAAACAGGCACTCTTACTCAGAATAAAATGACCGTAACTCAGGTCAGAAACACCTCAGGAAAGCTTGAAACCAATCATTCTGACAGAAACAAAATCCTCACCTTCGGTGCCCTGTGCAACAATGCCCGTGCCGTCAAAAAGGGTAAATCCCTGAATTTCATCGGTGACCCGACGGAAACCGCCATTCTCTGTGCCGCAGCTGATACGGGAGAAAAAATAAGCGACCTTGCATCGATATACCCTCGTCTTTCGGAAACTCCCTTTTCAAGTGAAAAAAAGTTTATGGCAACTGTCAACACCGTGCATGGCAAAAATCTTCTTATTGTAAAAGGTGCACCCGATGTAATCCTGAAGTCCTGTACAAAAGCAGAATACAAAAACTCTGTTCACACCCTTTCTTTGGCGATGCAGGATAAAATCCTCCGCCACAACGAGGATATGGCACGGCAGGCACTGAGGGTTATTGCCGTTGCATATAGAGATTGCTCGGGTGCAGAAGACAGAGAAATAAGCGGTCTTACCTTTCTCGGTCTTATCGGAATGATTGACCCTCCCAGACCCGAAGCCGCCAAAGCTGTTGCAATCTGTAAAAAAGCAGGAATAATTCCCGTAATGATTACAGGCGACCATATTACAACCGCCTGTGCCGTTGCGGAAAATCTGGGTATTCTTGAAAACGGATACACCGCCGTAACAGGCAGCGAGCTTGACCGTATGGATGACGGCAAGATGAAAGATATAATAAAAAATTGCAGAGTTTTTGCCAGAGTGAGTCCTGAGCATAAAGTGAGAATAGTTAAGGCATTCCGTGCAGCAGGTCATATTGTTGCAATGACGGGTGACGGAGTGAACGATGCGCCTGCCCTTAAAGCCGCCGACATAGGCTGTGCAATGGGCAAAGGCGGTACGGATGTTGCAAAAAACGCCGCCGATATGATACTTACCGACGATAACTTTGCCACCATAGTCAAAGCGGTTGAGCGTGGCAGAGGAATATATGACAACATAAAAAAGGCAGTTCACTTTCTTCTCGGCACAAACATCGGCGAAATTCTTGCGGTATTCGTCGCTTCCCTTCTGGGGCTTGAAGCACCTCTCATTCCAATTCAGCTTCTGTGGGTAAACCTTGTTACGGATTCGCTGCCTGCTATGGCATTGGGCACCGAAAAAACCGAACCCGACATTATGAAACGCTCCCCCGTTTCACCCAAAAAAGGCTTTTTCTCCGACGGCCTGTGGCTTGATATTTCGCTGGAAGGTATGCTTGTCGGAACAATAACAATTCTCGCCTTCCTTCTGGGTACCCTTTCATACGGCGCTCAGAGCAGCCTTATTTTGGGCAGAACAATGGCATTCTGCACCCTCAGCTTCTGCGAAATCACCCACGCAATAAATAATCGTTCTTCCCTGCCCCTTTATAAAATCGGCTTTTTCTCAAATAAAACAATGAACACAGCACTGATTATCTGCTGCGTTGTGCAGGCGGCAGTAGTGCTTATTCCGCCCCTTGCCGGTATTTTCGGAGTTACTGCCCTGAGCGGCATGCAGTGGCTTACGGTGGCAGGTCTTTCTCTCATCCCTCTTGCCGCAGGCGAAGCAGGTAAAATATTATTTAAAAAGCAAAACAAATCCTGAAACAAAGTGAAACGGCTTGCTCATCGATGCAAGCCGTTTATTGTTTATTCTGTTTCTTTTATTATGCTCTTATCGATAAGCGCTCAAAGAAAAGCCCCCGTGCCGAAGCACGAGGGCTTGAATTATAGATTAGTGCGGATTAAAACAGACCTTTGATAAGGTTGCCGAGAGCTTGGAAGAGTGCGATAAATGCTTCGATTGTGAACATGCTCTTGGGAGCAAATACGGGATCGAGACGCATTGTAAGACCGCCTTCTGTTTCAAATGCAATCGTGTAAAGAAGGATAACGGTGTTTTCCTTATCCTTATTAACAGTTGTGTCGCCTCTCTTACATACGTAGTTGTTGTTCCAGTAGTAGAGTTTGAAGTTCTTACCGAGAGCCATATAGATCTTACCGTCTGTACCGTATACTCTGAAGAAGAACTCTGAATGGTGCTTCCACTCGGGCTGGTAAATGATTGTTGACTTAGCTATTGTTGAGCCTTCATCATTTGCGCCGGGCTTCCAGTTTGCCTTATCGTAGATATCTGCGCCTTCTTCAACGTGGTATACATTCCAGCTTACTACTTCGTAGTTATCACCGGGTCTGTTACCTTCAGTGATGATACTTCTCATAATAAGTGTACCAACACCCATTGTGATACCGTTTTCGATATCTTCTTCTCTTTCAAGGTCATCACCGTAAACAACGGGATTCTGAGTAAGAAGTGATGAAAGTGCAAGAGTATCCTTCAAGGGAAGAGGATTGTCGTTTTCGTCTGTCTTATTGTTGTTGTAATCAACATAGATAAGGATGTTCTGAGGAATGTATCTTGCGTAAACATCAAGACCGTAAGCGGGCATTTTGTTGACAACACTGTTGTCAAGAGGACCGAAACTCTGATATACATAACCTTCAGGAGCGTTATCTGTTACAAGAGCAAGATTATCGCCCTGGAGCTGAAGGCTGATGGTATCTTCTGTCTTATAGGTAACAACGATGGGATCTGCATATGTTCTTTCCTCAACGGGAAGTGACATATCTGCATCAGGAGTTGCGTAGAAGAATCTGAGGTCATATTCAAGTGCTTCCCACTGAGCATAGAGTGAGACTGATTCGCCGATAGCGTAGTCTTCAACCATTTCAGTTGTAAGAACATCGGAGATTGCAACATCTGTTGCATTTGCACCTGTGCCGAGCTTCCAGCCTGTGAACTTGAAGCCGTAGTTATTTCTGAAGGGATTTGCAAGCTCTGAGTTTTCCTTGCCGATAATGGGAAGTTCAACTTCTGTGCCTTCAAGGTTTGTGAGTGTGCCGATTGAAGGATCAATAGCCTCGCCAACCTTAACACCCTGTGAAAGTGTGATGATATCTGAAGATTTCTTATCACGGTTAACAACAAACTTGATTGTGTATTCAGTCTCCTGGAAGTCTGCTACATAAACAAGTGTACGTGCTGAGTTGCCGTCAAGAACGATACCGTTATTTGTGTATTCAACAGCTTCGCCTGTTGTTTCGTCAATCCAACCCTTGAATGAGAAGCCTGCGGGAGCAGTTGTATCTGCATTTGTCTTTGCAAATGTTGAGTAAACGCCTGTTTCGCCGCTCATTGCAGTCTTAACTGTTGAAGTTGTTTCTGTGTATTCGCCGGTGGGCTCGCCGTTTTCGTAAACGGGAACTTTCCATGTGATATCGAAGACAAGTTCTGTAGCTACATAGAGAACCTTATCGCCTTCGAAAGCAACATTCGAGGTTGTGTCAACATAGGTCTTGAGTGCCTCGTCGCTGTAAACATATGCCTTGCCTACAGGTGTACGTGAAACCTTCACACCGTTATCAGCTTCAATAGCTGTAAGAACTGCTGTTGAATCTTTAGCAGCAAGATTTGCACCGTTGTCATTATACTTAACTGCTGCAACCTTCCAGCCGCTGCCGTTTGCATAATCTCTGATCATGAAGGTGATTGATGAATCATATTCTGTCCATACTGCGTAGAAGCTCTTATCACCTGCATATGTGTATTTGAATGTATCTTTTGTTACGCCTACTGTGGGTACTGCTTCGTCTGTATCTGCATCTACCCAGCCTGCAAACTTGTAGCCTTCGGGAGCTGCGATTGAAGCCTTGAGATTCTGGCTGTAGGTAGCATCTGCAACAAGTGCTGCCTCTGCGTCGCCCTTGTTTGTGTAGAATGATGCCTTGTAGGTGTTTGCAGTCCATACAACAGTTGCTTTTGCACCGTTGATGTTGTCAATTGTAACTGTTTCGGGGCTCCATGTACCTGTGTAACCTTCCTTAACGGGAACGGGAATTGCTTCGTTAAGGTTGATTTCTTCGTTGAAGTTAGCTGAAACAATGATGTCACCGTCTTCGTTGACTGTTGCGCCTTCGGGAAGTGCTTCTGCATCAACTTCGCCGCCGTCAACAGCGAGAACAACATCAAATTCGTCTGTATCAAGAACTCTCTTGAACTCAGCGTTTCTTGCTACAACATAATCTGTAAGGTCAGCGATTGCGCCTGTTGCTGTGTTTGCCCAGCCAATCTGACCGTCAACAGCTTCGGGAACAACAACTGCTGCATCCTTCACATATTCTTCTGCTGAAATTTCTGTACCGTCATTCTCAAGGAATGTTACTGTGTACGTCTTAACGGGAGTTGTGCCGCCTGCATTGGGGTTAGCGCCGATTGTGAACTCGTGAGTAAGGTCTTCGAAAAGGAATGCCTTGATGAGTGAGTAGTTAACGAATGATGTCTTTGTTGTTGAAGCAAGTACATCACCTGTTACGGGACCTGCAGCGATGTTGATTGAACCCTTTCTGCCGCCCCATGAGTTTACTTTTGC
>JAZSHU010000015.1:0-49922 GCA_045533455.1 Acutalibacteraceae bacterium
GTTTCTGTTGAATAACCTTCTTCAAACTGCCAATGGAGTGATTTGTTGGCATCGTCCTCTGCATTGATAATGAGGCATTCTTTGCCCGTCAGCTCGTCAACCGTAACGGAATAATCTCTGATTTCATAGCCGACAACACCGATGGAGTCACCCGTGAATGCGCTGTCAACGTTAGTTGATGCAGCCTTCTTGGGAAGCTTCTTATCGCCGTAGCCGCCGTAGGAATCAAGCAGATAAAGGATATTATCCTGAGTAACGGGGTCTTTGATGGGTGACGTATGAAGAACAATGTATTCCTCTGTGCCTTTGAGCTCGGAAAGTTTGTCAACCTTTTCGTATTTAACTGCGGCAACGTCCTCGTGAGGCCTCTGAAGGCCCTGGATTGCGTACTGGTCAATCTTCCAGATAACGTCGATGGGCTCGGAGCACTTGTTGTCTTCCTTGCCGTTGTAAGTCCAGGCAGCAGACTCACCGAACATATAGAGGTAGTCGTCAATAACACAGAGAGCTTCGCCCATCCAGAGCATATTGTTGCCGTTGAATTTGGTTGCCGAAGCATATTCGAAAAGATGAACGGGTCTGTTTCTTCCGCCGATAATTGCGTTGGTGTTACCGGGAATATTGATATCAATATCACCGATAACGAGCTCTCTGACGTGATTTGAGGATTCGGAACGGCTCCAGGAACGGCTGATATAAATCTTGCCCTTATCAACCATAGCGTACTGAATTCTGTCGGTGTTAAGACCTACAACATAAGTGGGGTTGCCCTGGCATCCGACACCCTCATACTGTGAGTTGGGTGTGAAGCCCTGAGTCTCAACATATTCTGAAATTGAGAAATCGGTGATTGCAAAGTCGCGTCCGCCTGCAGGAACGCTGTCCTGGTCAAAGCGGATGGTATATGTACCGGTGTAAGTGCCGTTTGTTGACTGTGTTGTGGGCCACAAGCTGTCAGCATTTGCAGGCTTGAGACCTGCGGTGAATATCATCTGATAATGGAATCTTCCGTCACCGAGATTTGTGATTTTTGACTGCTGCGACTGCTTGACGTTACAGTGATTGCCGTTGGGAGCAAACATATACATATCGCTGAGATTGTTGTTTGCGATGAATTCAATCTTGTATTTTTTGCCTTCGGTGAGGCTGACGCTTGCAAAGTTGGCTGTGGCTTCACCGAGAGCGGTAGCGGTTGTAACTTTTCCTCGGATTTCCGCATTTGCGCCGTCTGTAGAGTATGTGCTGTAAGTTAATGCGCCATCGGTCGTCTCCTCCAAGGCACCTGTATCGGGGTTGATGATAGTGTTGACCGAAACGAGGTTATAGCCGTTCTTGAGATAATACCATTCTTCTTCCGAGGAATTACCTGCGAGCTTATAACCCATAAGTACGCTGGGGTAACCGACTTGTTCAAGGAAACCTGTGTTGTATCTGTCATCGCTGGAAATATAGAAGTTACCTGTCCAGAGAACACCTTCGTCATAGCAGCAGTATGATGTCTTAACTGCTGCGCTGTGGTCAAGACCGGTCATTTCTTTTGAAAGGTCAATGCTGTCTCTGAGCCTGATTGTATGCTCGCCGGTTTTGCCCTTCATTTCGGAAAGAGGAACGTAGCTGATTCTTGATGCGTCATCAGCATAGTAGAAATTATATTTCGATGCAGCAATACCGCCGCCGTGGCTGGTGTTGGTTGTGCCGTTGGCGTTCTGAATCTTGAAAACTGCAACCATATCGGTTGAAACAACGTCAAGCGCATAGATAACCGAGGGGTCGCTGCCGCCTGCGTCATAAGCAGAAATGAGAATCAGTTCTTCTTCTGCCCAATAGGTCATACCCTGGGGAGTATAGTCATCTGTTGATGACAGACCGGGGATGACGAAGTCGGTGGGCCAGTTGGTTTCTTCGCCGCCGAAGAATCTCTTCTGGTAGCTTCTGTAAAGCGCTTCATATGCTTTGCTGTTGTTTTCGTTTGCAACAACGCGCTGCTGTGTGATTCCGCCGATGGTGATTGCAGCTTCAGCCTTCAGCTCAGGCAGAACGCCTGTGCAGAAGAAGGTTGTTGCAACCATCACAATGCAGAGCACAATTGAGATGATTTTTTTCGATGTTTTCATGTTTTAACCTCCATTTATGTATCGAAAATTATTTATATGATTAAACTCCAAACCGAGTGATTTGGAAAATTATTGCCGATGTTCAGATAATGTCAATCGGATTTTACGTTATAGTCTTTGCAAAGCCTTGCGTATTCGTGCGCTTTTTTGCACGCATATTCGGGAACAGTATCGCTTCTGCCCGTTTCGGCAATCGAAACCGCCGCACACATATCGCAGACCTTTCGATGCTCGCAGTTGAGACATTTCTTGGGGAGCAGTATCTTCTCCGTCTCGCTCCGTATCCGATTCCACGCATCCGCAAAATCGGTTATCGGTATTCTCGGCTCTGCCATCATTCCGCAGGGCGTCATTTCTCCGCGCCAGTTAACCCAGAAGGTCGATGACCCTGCGCGGCAGTTGATTCTGTCGGAGCAGTCGGTATGCTCGGGTATTCGTGAATCCGAATCAATCTTCTTCGCGAAATCCTCGCCGAGTGTCATTTTCTGCAGTTCGAAGTGCGCTCTCGCCGCATCCTCCGCGTTCAGCCTGACCGCTTCGCCGCCGATTCTGACGGGCGGGAACATATAGCTCACCGCCTGGAACGGTATGCCGAGCTCCTGCGCGAATCCGTATGCCGCCTCAACCTCGTGAGCATTCTGCGGGGTTATGCTGTAATTCAGTTTTATCGGGATTCCCGCCCCGTGAAGCTTCCGTATCGAATCGGTCACCTTGCGGTAAGCATCCGCGTTGCCGCAGAGTTTTCCGTAGGTTTCTTCCGATGCGCCGTAGAGCGTAATGCTCAGTTTCTGCGGCGGAAGTTCCTTGAACAGGCGGATTTTATTTTCGTCAATCAGCGTTGCGTTGGTGTTGACCGAGATTATCATACCGAGTTTTTTGCACGCGGTATAGATTTCGTCGAAATCCTTTCGGAGGAGAGGCTCGCCGCCAGTAAGGAGAAGAACGAGCATACCCGCATCCTTAGCTTTCTCTGCAAGGTCAATCCAGAAAGCGGTGTCTTTTTCTTCTGCGATTGCGGATTTGTCGCATTCGCGTCGGTGAACGTAACACATCTTGCAGTCGAGCGTACAGCGTGAGGTCAGTTCAAACGATCCCGCGAGAGGAACTTTGTTGATATCCGCTTTTGCGAAAAGCATCGCAAGGAGCTGATCGAAGGAAATGTTCATTCACATCACACCTTCGGTAATGAGTTTTGTTTCGAGAGCCGCAACCGCGTTTTCGTCGGGAGTGCAGCCCATGGAATAAACGGGAACTTTCTCAAGCATCGCTATTGCGAGGTCAACGAACTTTATCTGTTCGTCGGGAGCGAGAAAGTCGAGGTAAGTGTTTTTCAGAAGCAACTGTATTGATTCTGATGCTCCAATTTTATTAATAACATTCTCACGCGCCTGCGCGATAAAAATAATTGCGCCGAGAGGAGCGCTTATGTTCTTGCATATTCCGCTCGTGCCGCAGAAGGGGACACCGTGGGCAAGGACTCCGTCATTACCGACGGATATGCCGACCTTGTCACCGTTGACGGTTTCGGCGTTTCGGTATTTCTCCCATAATGCGGCCTGGGTGCTTTTGCCTGTTCCGCAGGGGGCGGAAAACAGAATCGCTTTGCCGTTGACAACGATATATGAAGCGTGCAGAAAAATTACGTTTCTTCGGAGAAACAGCTGGGGTAAGCAGATTGAATTCCACATGAAGCGGTAATCCATCATTGTTGAAAAGCTGTTGTGAGTGAAATGGGAAATGCTTGAATCGGAATCCTTGACCGAATAAACGGTCAGTACACCTTCTTCCGTACCCATACGGATTTCGCGGGATACCGTTTCGCCGTCGGAATAAACTCTTGCATCCTGATGTTCGCCGCGGAAACTGCCTATGATTTCGGGCAGGGAATCGGCTGTTCTGCATTCAATTTCGATGGCATCGGAAACACCGTTTTTCTCAAACGCAACCCAGTCGGCATTGCCTTCGGGAAAGTGGGGCGCGTTGATTGAAACTCCGTTGCCGCAGATTTCATATTGCTTAATCACACACATTGCTCCAATATAATGATAATTTATTATATTATTTGCGCACTATAATGTCAAGACTTTTTCGAGAAACTGATTGAAATTTTTTCGGAGTGGTTGTATAATGGCTTGGAGAAGAAAAATCCGAAGGTGGTTTACGATGATAAAAAGATTCTTTTCTGCGGCGATGAGCATCGTTATTGTTGCTTTTTCAACGGTATCTCTGACCGCTTCCGCATACGGAAACTCGAAAATCAGAAGGGTTGAAAATAATTTTGATTATGCAAGAATATCCGCAGATATTGTATATTCATACAAAGCCAAAACCGATAAAAATTCAGAGCAATCGGTTGACGGAGCGCTGCGTATAATAGGCAGAGCTTCTGACGGGAAATATGATTTTTCATCCCTCGGTGCAAAGAACGGTGTCATCTCGTCAGACGGCAGATTTCTCTTGCAGTTCAACGATTTCAGAGCCTATAAAAATGCGCTGAACGAACTGAACGATGACAGCGATATTATCTATGCTCATCCCGATTCCGAGGTGTTCGTTTCATCCGTTGAATCGGAAGAAACGTCAGATCTTTCATGGGGAGTATCTGCGCTCAGCTTGGATAAATATGCAAAGCATCTCGAGGGCAGAACAGACCCGTCGGACGGCAAGGTTGTTGCGATTGTCGACACGGGTGTGCAGAGTATTGATTACCTGAAAAACAGGCTTGTGAAAGGCTATGATTTCGTCGGTAACGATGACAATGCTTTCGAGGATACAAGTGTTGACAGTCACGGCACGTTTCTTGCAGGTATTGTTGCCGACGGCACGAAAAACGCCGACGTCAGCATAATGCCCGTCAGAGTTATTGAATCCAAAGACGGCTATATGTCAGTTGCCATCAACGGCATTTATTATGCGGTTGATAACGGTGCGGATGTCATCAATTTCAGCCTGAGCGGTTCATCGAAAAGCTGCAAAGCGCTCGATGATGCAATGGAATATGCGCGCAAAAATAACGTTACCGTTGTTGTATGCGCAGGTAATTTCGGTCAGGATACGGTCGGCATTTGTCCCGCACATATTGAAAGTGTCATAACCGTTTCGGCGGTTGATAAAAACCTGAATTTTGAGTCTTTATATTCGGATTTCGGTGCCGCTGTTGATGTGTGTGCACCGGGCGGGGGAATCGTCAGCTACGGTGCCGACGGTCAGCTCAAATCCCTTGACGGCACTTCGATGTCGGCGGCATATATTTCGGCGGGTGTTGCTCTTTTCAGGCTTGATAATCCTCAGTGCAACACCGTTCAGGTGTCCGATGCTCTTGTCGGAATCTGCGATGACCTCGGCGATGAAGGTTTCGATAATTATTTCGGCAACGGCTTCCCGCGATTCGGCAGATTCATTGACGATACAACGGTCTACGTCAGCGGAATATTATTTGAAAATGAAAATATCACCGCATATACGGGCGAAAAAATAGCGGTCAATCCCACAGTTTCTCCCGCAGATGCAAGCAATAAATCGGTCATCTGGAAATCTCTGAACGAAAGCGTGGCTTTTGTTGACGAAAACGGTGTTCTCAACTGTGTTTCCGAAGGCAAGTCACAGATTGCTGCAATGACCGTTGACGGCGGATACGTTGCTTCGTTTACCGTTACCGTCACGGTACCTGCAGCCCCGATAATCGTCGGCGTTACTCTTAAAAAAGCCCCCGATAAAATTAATTATACTTATAAATCCGTCGATACGCCCGACCTTACGGGAATCGTGCTTGAAGCAGAATATTCCGACGGCAGCAGAGTGACGGTTACCGAAAAAGACGGAATTACATCCGACGGTATTACAACCGGAAAAGCCGGCAAACAGACCGTCACGGTGCGTTATGAAGGATTTGCCGCAGAGTATGAAATCACCGTTTCGTATACCTGGTGGCAGCAGATTATCAGAATACTCCTTCTCGGTTTCCTTTGGTATTAAATAAACAATTGCGGCAGAAATTTCTGCCGCTTTTTGCTTTTAAATACTTGCAAAAATAAGCAGAATAATATAAAATATTAAATTGGATTAATTTGTAAAGGAGATTACCATGAGAATTCTCAGAAACATTAACGCACAGTGGCTTTTTTCGAAATCCGCAAAGGAAGCTCCCGCTTCGGTTCCCGCAGGCTGGGATGAAGTCAACCTTCCCTATACCTGGAACGGCACCGACGGTCAGGACGGCGGCAACGATTATTACAGAGGCATCTGCTTCTTCGTTAAGGAAATCAATTCTGCCGATATTCCTCAGGGCGATAAAATCTATGTTCAGTTCGACGGCGTAAATTCATCCTGCAAGGTTTATTGGAACGGCAAAAAGATTGCCGAGCATCACGGCGGTTATTCAACCTTCAGAGCGGAAATCAAGGATATCAAGGCAGAAAACATTCTTTCCGTTGAGGTTGACAATACTCCCAACGAAAAGGTTTATCCCCAGAATGCCGACTTCACCTTCTATGGCGGAATTTATCGCGACGTTACTCTTATCGGTGTTCCCGAGAAGCATTTCGACCTCGAATATTACGGTTCACCCTCGATTATGGTCACCCCCGAAATCAAGGGCAAGGATGCCGAAATCGAAATCAGAACCTTCATCGACGATGACGATGACTGCGAGGTAAGATACGAGATTATTGCCGACGGCGAGGTTGTTGCATCGGCAATCGGCGAAGAGGATGACGCAGTCAAAATCAAGCTTGAAAACGTTCATCTCTGGGACGGTCGCAAAGATCCTTATCTCTATACCGCAAAAGCCACACTTATTTATAAAGGCGAAGAGGTTGACGAAATCTCAACCCGTTTCGGCTGCCGCACCTTTGAGATTGACCCCGAAAAAGGCTTCATTCTCAACGGCAGAGAATACCCCCTCCGCGGTGTTTCCCGCCATCAGGACAGACCCGGAATCGGTAACGCGCTTCTTCCCGAGCATCATAAGGAAGACCTTGACCTCATTCTCGAAGTAGGCGCAACAACAATCAGACTTGCCCATTATCAGCATTCGCAGGTATTCTATGACCTTTGCGACGAAGCGGGTCTCATTCTCTGGGCTGAGATTCCCTATATCTCCAAGCATATGCCCGGCGGCTATGACAACACCGTTTCGCAGATGAAGGAACTTATTGTTCAGAATTACAATCATCCTTCGATCGTTGTATGGGGTCTTTCAAACGAAATCAGCATCGGCGGTGCTGATGACCCCAGCCTTATCAATAACCATAAGAAGCTCAACGAGCTTTGCCACGAAATGGATAAAACAAGACCCACCACAATTGCATCCGTTTCGATGTGCTCAATCGATGCCGAATATGTTCATATCAGCGACGTGCTTTCATATAACCATTATTTCGGATGGTACGGCGGTACAACCGATATGAACGGTCCCTGGTTTGACGATTTCCATAAGAAGTATCCCAAGAAGCCCATCGGTATCAGCGAATACGGATGCGAAGCTCTTGATTGGCATACCTCAAACCCGACTCAGGGTGACTATACCGAGGAGTATCAGGCATTCTATCACGAAGAACTCATCAAGCAGATTGCCGAAAGACCTTACCTCTGGGCAACCCACGTATGGAATATGTTTGACTTTGCCGCAGACGCAAGAGCAGAGGGCGGCGAAAACGGTATGAACCACAAGGGTCTTGTTACCTTTGACCGCAAGTATAAGAAGGATTCATTCTATGCTTACAAGGCATGGCTTAACCCCGAACCCATGGTGCATATCTGCTCAAAGCGTTACATTGACCGTGTTGAGGATGTAACAAAGGTTACCGTTTACTCAAACTGCAACGAGGTTGAGCTTTTTGCAAACGGCGTAAGCGTAGGCAAGCAGGCAAAGGGCAAATATCCCTTCTTCTATTTTGAAGTTAAGAACGAGGGCGAAACAACCATCACCGCAAAGGCTGACGGTCTTGAAGATACAGCAACAATCCGTAAGGTTGATACTCCCAACGAAGCATATATTATGAAAGAAGAGGGCGAGGTTATCAACTGGTTTGATATCACAATGCCCGACGGCAGATTCTCAATCAACGACACAATCGGCGATATTATGTCCACCTTCGGCGGTAAAATCGCAATGGTGAAAATCCTGCTCAAAATCAAGAACGCAATGACCGCAGGCAAGGAAAAAGACGGCAAAAAGGGCGGCGGTCTTGAGGTTGCAGGCTTCCAGATGAGCATAGGAATGATAAAGAATGTTTACGGCATGGCAAAAGGCTTCACCGTAAAGCGTGTATTCTCAATGCTTGGCGGTAAATTCACCAAAGACCAGATTCTTGAAATCAACACAATGCTCAATAAAGTCAGAAAGCCCGTGAAGTAATATCTGAAAGGAATGTGACTTATGAAGAAATCTGTTTTATCCGCACTTATTGCGGCGATACTTGTTTTCGCAATGCTCCTCACCGCAGGCTGCGGCACGGAAAAATCCGTTATAGAAAGCGAAACAACCACAGAGGCGGAACTTACGGAAAGCACAGGTGTTCAGACGGAAGCAACCGAAGAAACTTCACCCACACTTATTCACCTGCCAAATCAGGAAGTGACCGTTGCGGAATCTGAAACAGTTACAGAATCCGCCGCATTTCAGACAATCCCCGAAATCGTTGAGCTTTTCAACAAATCCGCAAACAGAATAAAACCCGAGGCATCAAAGGTAGTCAAGAATTTTGAAAGACGAATTGTGGATAAGGATGAGCTTGTCGTTCCCAAGGTGCTTGAATCAACGGCGGAAGGTCTTATGGATACCTTTATGAAGGATGATACCGACCCCATCGTTTATTCAACAAGGGAAGAAATAACTTCCGAGTATATCGTTCCCAATCAGAGCTATGTAAGCAAGCTTACGGCAGATGCTGTAGCTGAGGCAACCTGCACCGATAAGGGTGATACATACGAAATTTACATCAGACTCAAAAGCGAAAAGAATCCCACCGCAGGCAAAGGCGTAGGTGCTGTTTGCGATGTTATTGAAGCGACAGAGGTTGCGGAAAAGGCACCTTTTATTGAAGAATTCTCAACCGATTATAAAAACTGCACGGTGCGTCTGACTGTTGACAAAGCAAGCGGCAGAGTTATTCACTCTGTTTACAGAACTCCCCTTGTTCTCAGCGTAACCGTTAACCTTTTCGGCACTCACAAGGCTGCCGTAGGTCTTACATTTGAAAAGGATTATACCATCACATATTAAGGAGAAAAGCATGAAAAAACCCACTCTCAATTTCGGTTCATTCAGACAGTATGATAAAATTTTCATCACTGCAGAACAAGGCATCGACCTTGAAAACGTAACATCCGTTGCTTTCGAAGGTGAAAATCTTTACATTGCACAGCCCGAAGGCATTGTTGAATTTGCAGACGGCAAAGCAAAAAAGCTTGGCATAAAGGCTTCAAAGCTTTTCTCAAAAGGCAGTAAGCTCTACGCCGCAAACGGCAATGCTCTTGCTCAGATAAAAAAAGGTAAGCTTCATATTGTTGCGGAATTCGACGCACCCGTTATCGATATGTCCGTTGCCCTTGACGGCTCACTGTGGCTTGTTACCGAAAAGGCTCTTTACCTTGAAGAAAACGGAACATTCACAAGAATCGTTGACGTGCCCGAGGATACCGTATGCCTTGCCGCACTTGACAACAAATCAAAATACGGCGAAACCGTTTATATCGGCGCAACATCGGAAGGTCTGCTTTCAATGAAGGGCAAGCGCCGCCACTGGGCTGAAATGACACCCGATATGTCAGGCGTACTCAGCAAGGATATCAAGTGCACCGCCATTGATGCAATGGGTCATCTCTGGGTAGGCACAAGTGCAGGTCTTAACATCTATGACGGCAGAAATTACTGGTTCAACGGCAACGATTTCTATTCCGTGCCCGACGGCTCTTTCAACGATATGTTCTTTGCCGCAGACGGTAAAAAATATTTTGCAACAAATACGGGCATCATCACCCTTGTTGAAGGTAAAATCACATATTATTCCTACGGTGCATGGCTTATGCATCCCACGGTAACGCAGATTACCGTTTCGGACAGCGGTACAATCGCCGCCGTAACTCCCGAAGGCATCAGCCTTATTACTTCAAAGGATATGACCCTTGAAGAAAAGGCAAACCACTATGACGATATTGCGGAAAAATACTTCACCCGTAACGAGGGCTATCAGGTTACAAGGGCTCTTTCAAAATACGGCGACCTTACCTCGGGCAGACTTCCCAATTCGGATAACGATGGTCTTTTCACAGGTCTTTACTGCGCCGCACAGTGCTTCCGCTACAAGGTAACAGGCGATGAAAAAGCAAAGGCGAACGCAAAGAGAGCCGTTGAAGCTATGATTAAGCTTACCGAAGTTACAGGCAAAGCAGGCTTCACCGCAAGAGCAACAAGATATTCACACGAGCCCGATTTCGGAACAGGCAACCGTGAAGAATGGCACATCTGCCCCGAAAATCCCGACTGCGAGTGGCTTGGCGAAACATCAAGCGACGAGATGACAGGTCACTACTTTGCATACGGCATCTACTATGACCTTGTTGCAGACAAAAAAGAAAAGAAGAAGATTGCTCAGGTTGTTAAAACAATTACCGACCATATCATCGACAATAACTTCCACCTGACGGATGTTGACGGCGTGCCTACCACATGGGCAAACTGGGAGCCCGACCTTCTCAACAACGACGACAGATGGTATTACGAGCGCGGCACAAACTCACTTGAAATTCTTTCATTCCTCAAAACAACATATCACGTTACAGGCGATAAGAAATACGATGAAATCTATGATATGCTTATCAAGAAGCACCACTACGCAATGAACTGTATGCAGTATAAGTGCGAGGACGGTCATGTTGCACACATTGACGACCAGCTTGATTTTGTCAACATCTATCCCCTTATCGTTTACACCGATAACAATGCTCATAAGGAAATTTTCAAAATGGGTCTTACCCATCATTGGGAATATGAAAGGGTTGAGCGTTCACCCTTCTTCAACATTGTTTACGGCGCACTGACAGAGAATTACTGTGACATTGAAAATGCTGCAAAGTCACTTTCGGAAATGAATCTCGACCTTATCAGATGGCCTGCATACAACAGCTACAGAAAGGATATTGTTTGGGATACAGAGCAGGAAGCAATGGGTATTCCTCCCCAGCTCAAATACCCTGTTGAGTATTCCGCAAGAGTGCTTGTTCACTACGACGGCAACCCCTTTGTGTGTGATTCAGGTGCAGAAAGATTTGTTGATATCAACAGCAAAACCGTTAACCGCACTTCAACGCTCCCCGCAACCGCAGGCGCAAACGGTATGAGAGCAATGATGCCTTATATCTACCTTCTCCCCTACTGGATGGGCAGATATCACGGACTTTTAGGTGATTGATATGGCAGGATTTTTTCTCACAATAAAAAACATTTTCAACGGCTTTGTTGCCGCCGCAATGCTTATCCCCATTCTTCTGACAATGGGTGATGCAGGCGACCCCGAAACACCTGTTGTATATCCCGATTGCACAAACCCGTATATTTCCGAATATCTTGACCCCGATATTGCGGCTCACCGCTCGGGTGCAGGCGTTGCACCTCAGAACACCCTTATGGCATTTGAAAATATTGTTGAGAATTCGGATTGCGTTGACACACTTGAATTCGATGTTCAGGTCACAAAAGACGGCGAGCTTGTGCTTCACCACGACCTTACATATGACGGCACGTCAGATGCAACGGAGCTTTTCGGCAGAAAGAATATTTTCGTTTCATCCCTTACCCTCGAAGAAGCAATGCAGCTCAACATGGGCGAAAACTTCAAAGGAAACGGAGATTACCCTTACCGCGGTCTGCGTGGCGACGATATTCCTTATAACCTTCACATCGCAACCTGCGACGGTGTTATGGATTATGTTGAAGCCAATGCCGACAAGGAGTACAACTATGTTATTGAAATAAAAAGCATCGGTATAAACGGCAGAAAAGCCGTTGACAAGCTTTATTCAATCATAACCGAACGCAATCTGCAGGACAGGGTTATCTGGTCAACCTTTGCCCCTGATGTTTCCTCATATATGAAGTCGGAATACCCCGAAATTGCAAGAACCGCAGATGCAATCGAAGCTGTTCAGTTTTATTTCTATTTCAGAATGGGTTGGGATTTGCAGGATGTAAGCCCCTCATACACGGCATTGCAGATACCCTACGGTTCAAGTGCCTTCGACAATCTTATCAACCTCGGTACAAGGGAAATGCTGAACTACGCTCACAACAACAACATTGCGGTTCAGTACTGGACAATCAACGACGAGGATGAAGTAAGAACACTCACCCTCAACGGGGCCGACTGCATAATGACAGACTACCCCGAAAGAGTATTCGCCGCCGTAGAGGATTGTGAATAATAAACCAAAAGGACTGTTTCATTTTTACGGTGAAGCAGTCCTGTTTTTCTTTATTTACTCCTTGACATCGACAGTTAAATATCTTATTATATACCTGTTGACATTATTTTATTAAGGAAGTGATTTTCAGTGAATCAGCAGTATGAAGCATTGTTTACTCCCTGGAAAATAGGCAATGTTGAAATCAAGAACAGAATCGTTATGTGTCCCATGGGCGGCACATCGCTTTTCGGTTGGTTTGAACTCGGCGGTTGCCATTTCGACAAGGAAGCAGCAAAGCTTTTCCTTGAAAGAGCCAACAACAATGTTGGTCTTATCATCCCCGGTATCGCACCTCTCCGTGATACATTCTGGGGCAAGTGGCTCTGGCAGAACCCCAAGATGTTTGAAGAACTTAAAGTATTTATGGACGAAATCCATAAGACAGGCGCAAAGCTTTTTGTTCAGCTTACGGCAGGTATGGGCCGTTCATGGGCTATCACAGAGCTGGTTGCACCGCTTCACAGAAATAAATTTACCCGTGCTCTTGTAAAGCCCATTATTGACACTTCACACGAGCTTGCATCTCCCAGCCCCCAGCCCTCACGTTGGGCACACGACATCATCTGCCCCGAAATGACAGTTGAGCAGATTCACGAAATCATTGAAGCATTCGCAAAAACCGCAAAGCTCTGCCGTGACGCAGGCGTTGACGGTGTTGAGGTTCACGCTGTTCACGAAGGCTACCTTCTTGACCAGTTTGCAATCGAATTCTTCAACAAGCGTACCGACGAATACGGCGGAAGCTTTGAAAACAGATACCGTTTCGCAGCCGAAGTTGTTAAGGCTATCAAGGCTTCCTGCGGTGACGATTACCCCGTTTCACTCCGTTACTCAGTTGAGTCAAAGATGAAGGGCTTCTGCGAAGGCGCAATGCCCGGCGAAGAATATACAGAAGTAGGCCGTGCAATGGAAGAATCCGAAAAGGCTGCAAAATACCTTCAGGATATGGGCTACGATATGCTCAATGCCGACAACGGTACATACGACTCCTGGTACTGGGCACATCCCCCCATGTATATGCCTCAGAACTGTAACCTTGAAGATGTTGCACACATCAAGAAGTTTGTTGACATTCCCGTTGTATGCGCAGGCCGTATGGAACCCGACGAAGGTGCAAAGGCAGTTGCAGAGGGCAAGATTGACGGCGTAGGTGTTGCACGTCAGTTCCTTACCGACCCCGAATGGATTACAAAGCTTATTGAAGACAGAATTGAAGATATCAAGCCTTGCATCTGCTGTCACAGTGCCTGCTTCAACTTCTCATCATCAAAGGGCCACGCAAACACTCAGGACCTTACAGATACAATGGGTCTTTCACGCTGTGCACTTAACCCCCAGACAATGCAGTCAAAGAAATACAATATCAAGCCTGCAAAGAAGGCTAAGAATATTGCAATCATCGGCGGCGGTATCGGCGGTATGGAAGCTGCTATCGTTTGTGCAAAGAGAGGCCACAAGGTTGACCTTTACGAAAAGAGCGATAAGCTTGGCGGCGTATTCATTGCAGCTGCAGCTCCCTCATTCAAGGAGAAAGACCGTGACCTCATCGCATGGTATAACCGTGAAGTCAAGAAGTACAGCGCAATCACAATTCATATGAACACAGAAGTTAAGGATATTGCCGCACTGGGTGCAGACGAAGTTATCGTTGCTACCGGTTCAAAGGCAAGAAAGATTCCCGTTCCCGGTGCCGATACAGCAGTTGAAGCTGTTGATTACCTTCTCGGCAACAAGGAAGTTGGCGAAAACGTAACAGTTATCGGCGGCGGTCTTACAGGCTGCGAAATCGCATATGACCTTTACCTTCAGGGCAAGAAGCCCACAATCGTTGAAATGCAGGATGACCTTATTACAACACCCGGTGTTGCACTTGCAAACACAAGCTTCCTTCGTGATTTCTTCAAGGCAAACAAGGTTCCCGTTCACCTTGAAACATCACTTTGCTCAATCAACAACGGCAGCGTAACCGTTAAGGATAAGGAAGGCAAGACCTTCGAAATTCCTGCTGATTCGGTTGTTATGTCAGTCGGTTATGTTCCCACACCCGTTGCTCCCAAAGCAAAGCACGTTCACGTTATCGGTGATGCCGCTAAGGTGGGCAATCTCCGTACCGTTATCTGGGGTGCCTGGGATATCGCAATGAAACTGTAATTTATAAAGTTCAAAGGACAGTCTCCGATTCGGAGGCTGTCCCTTTTCTTTATGAGGCTCTTTTTACTATTTTGACAACGCCCGTTGCACCGTCAAGGCGTACGATATCGCCGTTTTTAACCGTTGCCATAAGCCCGTCAATACCTACAACCGCAGGTATGCCAAGCTCCCTTGAAATAATTGCTGTGTGTGAAAGAAGTGAGCCTTTTTCGCTGACAACGCCCTTTGCCTCCGCAAGCAGGAATACCCAGCCGGGGTCTGTCATTTTTGTGATAAGGATTTTGTCCTTCACATTGTTTACCTTTTTGACATCCGTCACAACGCAGGCCTCGCCCTCAACAATTCCGTTTGAGCAAGGCACTCCCAGCATTTCATCCTTACCCGAATGCACCTGAGTCATATTGACGCTTCTGTGGTTTTTGTCAAAGGCTTCACCGCTGAAAACTATGCGTGAATAGGCGGGCAGCATTGAATACATTTCATATTTCTGCTTTCGTGCTTCAACCGTTTCTTTCATATCCCGTGGCATATCCGCAAGGGCACGCACCTCGTCGAGAGTAAGATAAAACACATCTCTTTTTGTTGCAATGTAACCTTTATCGGCATAAATTCCGCCCAAGCGGAGCACAGCCTCTCTGACCATACCGAAAATACGGCTTCTGTTAAGACGCTGGATTTCTCTGTTGCCGATACCAAGCATACATCTGCCGCTGAGGAATTTTGTAATGGGGTCGTGCTTAAGGTCGATACCGCTTTCGCTCTGTTCCGCGAGCAAGGGCAAAAGCTTTTCCGTATCTTCGGCAAACTCATTTATTTTTCTTTCAAAAAGTTCAAAATCAGTTCTGAAGGTTTCGGTTTCAAGCTTCAATTCTTCAAGACATCTGTCGCCGTAAACATCAATATATTCCTTTGCACGCCTGCGGTATTCCGCATCGCTTATTTTATCCTTATCGACGGCAATTTTTATCATTTCCTTGACAGGCTTCATGCTTTCGATATTTGAAATTCCCGAAATGTATGAATTTGCAAGCTCTTCGTGGTTTTTATATTTCTTTTTAAGTCTTGCTTTAAGCAGACCCGTAAAGATAAACGCATAAGTATCATTAAGCAGAGTTATTCCCCAGCAGGAGAGAAGTCTGTCCTGAATTTTATCAAAAAGCTCAAGAATTTCAGCCGGTGACATATCTTCCTCAAACCTGCGGTAAACATAGTTTTTGATTTCAATAAAGCTCTCGTTAAGCTTTTTCATGTTACGGGGAGTCATAATAAGCTCCGTCAGAGTATTTATATATACAGATGCCTTGACGAAAGGATTTATCTCGTTTTTCTTTTCGTCGTATTCCTTGTATTTAACGCCTACAAGCTCCTGCCAGATTGCAATGATTTTTTTGCTGAAAGGCAGGAATTTTATTGCGGAATACCAGCTGTTGAGATTGTAATAAAGCCTTCCGTTTGCATTGCCGACGGTGTTTTCAAGTATATCGTAACGTTTCTCAAGCTCCCTTTTGTTTTTAAGAAGTCGGCGGCCCGCATCCTTGAAAACGCCTGCAAAAACCATATCAACAAACGAAATTGTCAGAGGCAGGCTCAGACCCGGATAGCTTTCAACAATGTTGCTGTTATCAAAAAGCAGAGGCTTGCTGTCATCTATTGTGGTAATGGGTCTTGCCTGCAAAATATAAATTTCACCCTTTTCAACCGCAAATTCAATATCCGCGTAGGTGCATATACGGTCGCATACAGTCTTTGAAATATCAATAAGTCTGTGCACCTGCTTATCCGTCAGCAGATTTTCTTTGCCGTCGTAGTAGAAGATGTTGTCGGTAAGAGAATAGTAATATGAGGTTGTGTCTGTTCTGTCGGACACAACGTTTTCGCCAAGTCCCCTTCCTGCAACAATTACGGTTTCATTAAGAATTCCCTGAGGGTTTGCGGTAAACAGAATTCCCGAAACATCGGAATTAACCATTCTCTGCACAATAACATTCATTCTCAGCAGGCTCAGGTCAAGACCTTTCTTTTCCATATAGGTCAGCACATTTTCGTTATAGAGCGAGCAGACACACTCAACGATTTTTTCGCAGATGTCCTTTCGTTCAACATTGAGAAAGGTATCAAACTGACCTGCAAAGCTGTTGTCCGACGAATCCTCAACGCTTGATGACGAGCGTACGGAAAACAGCACACCGTCAAGTGAGATTTTCCAACTGCCTTTAACGGATTCTCTGACAGCCTTTTTAAGCAAACGGCTTTTTTCAGCCGTGGTTTTGCCTTTGCATTCAGCCAGTGCAGCCTGAATTTTTTCTTTTGGCGGCACAAGCTCATCAAATGAAAAAGCCTCAAAATCAGGTACGGGCAAGCCTGCGTTTTTCATGATTTTCAGATTTTCGATTTTACTTCCCAGTGTCATTTCTTTCGTCCCCTTTTCTTCCTTTTGAAAAGTATATTTTTATCCCCCGAAGGTCTTTCGACCCTTCATAATATAAGTGATGAAATAAATGACTTTTTGTTGCGGCTGAAATATTAAGGTTTCATTAAGAATGATTTTCGTTTTAATTGACTTCAATTTCCCGGTGTGATATCATAAAGCCGTAACAGAAGGGAGGATTATTATGAAATTCAAAAAAATCACTGCCGTTATAATGTGCCTTCTTACTCTGCTGGGTGTTTCGGTCAGCGGAGTATCGGCTCACGATAAAAGCAATGAAATCCGGCCCTCAACCTGGGCTGCCGTTGACGGTCTCGGACGCACACTTTCAATGAATGATACAGTTGGCGACACAAAAAAAGACAAATACGTTGCAATGTTTTATTGGATATGGCATTACACCTGGGTTGATTCCCATGAGCCCATAACTACCGGCAGTGTACTTGACAAATATCCCGAAGCGGTAACCGACTGGGATCACCCTGCCTGGGGCGGCACTCCCGACGGCAGACCCTATTTCTGGGACGAACCTCTTTACGGCTACTATACCAACACCGATGAATATATATTGCGAAAGCACGCAGAACTGCTTGCAGACGCAGGTGTTGATGTTGTCTTCTTTGACGCTACCAACGGTACTCTTGTTTTTACGGAAGCATATGAAGCACTTCTCAGAGTGTGGAGCGAAGCAAGGGAAGACGGCGTTGCGGCACCGGCAATTTCGTTCATATTGAATTTCGGCGGTTCGGACGATACCCGCACTCAGCTCCACGACCTTTATGATAATCTTTACAGCCAAAACAGATACCGTGATATGTGGTTTATGTGGAACGGCAAGCCTATGCTTATGGCGGATGTGAGTGCGCTCGATCTGTCTGACAAAAAAGATCGGGAAATTTTTAATTTCTTCACGTTCAGAGATAACGAATCCACCTATTTTGCTTCTGATACAAATTATTTTGACGATACCTGGGGCTGGTGTTCCGATTACGAGCAAACGAAATTCGGAAAAAGACTTTTCGGCGGTGTTGAAGAAATGTGCGTTTCCGTTGCCCAGAACGCTAATGAACACGGATTGACCGCAATGAATTCACCCATAGGCACCGTTCAGGGCAGAAGCTTTGCCGACGGTGATTATTCATACAGCTATACATATGCAGGCAAGGAAATCACCGTTGATAAAAACATTGAAAACTCCTTGCTCTACGGTCTTAATTTCCAGCAGCAGTGGGATTATGCAATAGAAAACGACCCTGAGCTTATATTCGTAACAGGCTTCAATGAATGGATTGCGGGCAGGTGGATGGATTGGCTCGGAAACGAAAACGCTTTCCCCGACCAGTACAGCCCCGAATACAGCCGTGACATTGAGCCCTCGTCAGGTGTTCTGAAAGACCATTACTACTATCAGCTTGTTGAGAATGTACGAAGATTCAAGGGTGCAGACCCCCTGCCCCAAAATAACGCAAAAAAGGCTATTGACATAAATGGCAGTCTTTCCCAATGGGAGGATATTATGCCTGAATACAACCATTATGAAGGCGGCAAAAACCGTGACAGCAAAGGCTGGAAGGGATATTACTACACCAATAACACCCTTCGCAATGATATCGTTCAGGCAAAGGTTGCCTACGACAACGACAATATTTATTTCTATGTCAGAACAGCCGATAATCTTACGCCTTCAACGGACAGCGACTGGATGCGTCTGTTGATTGATACGGACACAAGCGGCATTTCCGCAAACTGGGAAGGCTTTGAATTTGTCATAAACAGAGAATCCCCGAAAGACGGCAAGGCAACCCTTGAAAAATCTCTGGGCGGCCTTGATTTTGAAGAAGTATGCAAGGTTGATTATTCCGTCAGCGGCAACGTGCTTCAAATTGCAGTACCGAGAAATGAACTGGGTCTTACAGGCAACGATGTGAAATTCAACTTCAAGTGGTCGGATAACCTTCAGGGCTCAGATGCAACCGCATTCTATGAAAACGGCGATGCGGCACCCGGCGGACGCTTTGCATTTGTATTTGACAGCACCGCAGCGGGCGAAACAGAGCCTGAGAACAGCAGCGGTTTATGGCAGATTTTCAGAACAATCGCAGACAGAATTGAATCCGCATATGCGGATTTCAGAAAGCTTTATCATAATATTTTCGGATAAAAACAGCGGCTTACACGGAGCAAATCCGTGCAGGCCGCTGAAAATTTTTGAATTTTATACAAGAGGTATTTCCATAGGCATACCGCCCTGAACCGCAGATTCGTGAGCGATGATACCGGGAAGTGACATATTGATGGCAAAATCAACGTCAAGCTCGGGTCTTCTGCCTTCAACAAGGCAATCGATGAAGTCCTTAACCATTTTGCCGTCCGCACCGCCGTGACCGCTTGAATCCTCGCCTTCATAGCTGGATGTAACGGGAATATCAATCTTTGAGTTTGCACCGAAGGTACCGGGCACACTGTGAAGGCTTGCAAGGGTATGTGCCTCGTCAACAACCTTTCTGCGGTCTGTTTCGAGAGTACCTCTCGTGCCGCATATACGGTAATTATGGTCATAGGCTGTGTATGCACCGAAGCTTACGAGAAGTCTGATAACCGCACCCTTTGCGGTTTTGAAAAGTGCAACACCCGTTTCCTTGCGTTCCGGAGTATAGGGGTCATAATGAACATCTGCTTCCATGCAGGTTACACTGACTACCTTATCATTCATAACGTAAAGCAGAGGACCAAGCTCGTGAGTAAGGTAACGGATTGCAGGCTGATAGGTTCTCCAATGACCTTCGGGGTAATATGTGGGTGAAAATTCATCGGGATTGAGAGCGTGAAGATACTCTGCCTCCGCATATGCGATTTCACCGAGAAGACCGTCTTCATGCATCTTCTTCCAGGTCTGGATAAAAGCCCAGTAGCAGCAATTCTCTGCCGCCATATATGTGAGTTCGGGATGAGCGGCAACGGCTTCTTTAAGCTCAACTGCTTCTTCAACGGAGTTTACCGAAGGAATTTCGCAAAGCACGTGCTTGCCTGCATCGAAAGCCTTGATAACAATGGGAACATGATAAACTGCTTCGGTTGCAACGATAACCGCATCAATATCGGATTTGAGAAATTCGTCATAATCGCTGAACTGAATAAGATTCTTATCGTTCACTGCTTCGGAAAGCTCCTCATAACCCGATTTGAGAATAGCGGGATTATGGTCACAAACGGAAACAAGTTTTGCGTTCTTTACACCTTTAAGGCATCGTGCGATGGCAGTACCTCTGCCCAGACCTACAACGCCTACTTTTATAATTTTATCGCTCATATCTAATCTCCTTTTCACGGATATGGCATTATTATATATTACTTTTGCGGATTTGTCATCAGTTTTTATTGAAAATATAATTAATTTGTTTTATAATGGCACTATCATTATGAAGGAGAATTGCGATGCCTGATAAAATCCACAACATCGGTATACTTGCCCACGTTGACTCGGGTAAAACAACGCTGACAGAGCAGCTTCTTTACCTTACGGGTGCGATTCGCAGTGCGGGCAGCGTTGACTCGGGCACTGCCGCAACGGACAGCCTTGCAGTTGAAAAGCAAAGAGGTATTTCCGTACGCACCGCAACGGCAAGCACCGTATGGAAAGGCATTACAATAAATATAATCGACACCCCCGGTCACGTTGACTTTGCAGGCGAGGTTGAGCGTGCTATTTCCGCACTGGATTATGCGGTTGTTATTATTTCCGCCGTTGAAGGAGTCCGTGCACATACGGAAACAATTCTTAAATCACTTGACACCGCAAAGCTCCCTTATGCTGTTTTTATCAACAAAATCGACCGTGCAGGCTCGGATGTGAAGTCTGTACTGAATGAACTTAAACAAACAGCCGCAAGACAGTGTTTTATGCTTACAACACCCGAAAACGAAGGTCTTGAAAATCCTTTTATAAAATCTGTTGACGAGAAAGAATTTTCATCCCTTGCCACAGAAGTGCTTGCGGATATCTGCGACGAAGCGGCGGATTTATTTCTTGAAGAAAAAGCGCTTGATTACAGCCGTGCAAAAGAGCTTGTGCGTGAAGAAATCGCATTATGCAGACTGACTCCCGTTATGTGCGGCAGTGCAAAAAATTCAATCGGAGTTGAAGAGCTTGCAGATATGCTGACAGAGCTTATGCCCTCGGCAAAACGCAGGGCAACCGATGATTTATGCGGAATAATTTTCAAAATCGAGCACGATAAAACCCTGGGCAAGGTTTCTCACATAAGGCTTTTCGGCGGCGAGATTTCAAACCGTGATGAAATTGAGCTTATCTCCCCCGTTGCGGTGTCAGCAATTGAAAGTGACGCTGTTGAAACGGAAGAAAAGCCTGCGGTGAAAGAAAAGATTTCACAGATAAAAAGCTTTTCGGGGGCAAAATACACGGATTCGGGCATTGTAAAAAGCGGTGACATAGGTGCCGTATGCGGTTTACCGTCTGCAAAAACGGGATTTTTTGTAGGCTCACTTGCTGTCAGCGAGAATGCAAAGCTTGTTAATCCCTTCCTGCGTGTAAAGGTTACACCCTCCGACGGTGACCCGCTCAAACTGCCTGCCCTTGCGGCGGCGTTGGGCGAGCTTTCAGACGAAGAGCCTTACATCGATGCAAAATGGGAAAACGGTCAGAAGGAAATCACTATAAGCACGACGGGTAAAATTCAGCTTGAAGTGCTGGATAACCTTATTAGGGAACGCTACGGACTATCAGCCCAATTCTCACCGCCTACGGTAATATACAAAGAAACTCCCTCGGGCAAGGGATATGCAAGGGCAAGATACACTATGCCCAAGCCCTGCTGGGCTGTGGTTGAATTCCTGTTTGAGCCAATGCCTCGCGGCTATGGTGTATCCTATCACGGCAGACTGCCCTCAAACCAATGCTTTTACAGATACCAGTCGCATATCCGCACCTCCTTCAATTCCTGCCTTGAACAGGGTCTTTACGGCTGGGAGGTTACAGACTTCAAATGCACTCTCATCGGCGGCGAGCATCACACAATCCACACTCATCCCCTGGATTTCTTTGTGTGCACGCCTATGGCATTTATGAACGGACTTAACGAAATCGGTTCAACAATACTTGAACCCTTGCTTAAAATACGCATTTCCGCACCTGCGGAGCTTTCGGGCAAGCTGCTTTCGGAAATCGTTAGAACGGGCGGCGAATACGATTCCCCCGTTATCCGTTCGGATAATGTTATTCTTGAAGCAATCGTGCCCGTTGCAACCTCAATGGATTTGCCTGCACGGCTTGCTATTCTCTCATCGGGCAAAGCGGTTCTCAACCAGACATTTTACGGCTACCGTGAATGCCGCGACGGATTGGAACATATGAATCCCCGCCGCGGAGTCAATCCTCTTGACCGTTCAAAATGGATTCTCTACGCACGCGGCGCATATCAGAAGGACTGAACAAACTCTCAAAAGAAATTTTTATGAGCACAGATAAAAAACAATTTCCATCAGCAGTTTTCTTTAAAAAGACAAGACCTTCGGAAAAACCGAAGGTCTTGTCTTTTTAGTATGTAATTTTAAGTGTCTTGATTTCAAAGGGTCTGAATGAAAGCTTACCGCCGTCAAATGTCTGCTGAACTTCTTCAAGCATATTGGTGATTTCAACCTTCTTTGCACCCTCAAAGAATCTGAGCGAGCTGTTAGTGAAGGTGCCCTCTGCCTCATAAAGTCTTGCGATAAAGGCTTTTTCGTTATCTTCGCAAGGCTTGATTGATTCAACAATAATATTTGCTTCTTCGGGTACAACAAGTGCAACCGCTTCAAAGTCTCCCTTGCCCTGAACAACGGGAATATTAAGCTCATAAGCAGGTCTGATAACGGTTTCCGCACCGAAGCCGCCGTTATGGGGCAGGAAAGAATAAACCGTTCTGTGGAGACCTGTGTCGCCTTCAATGTCGGGGCGTGTGCCGCCTTTGTGAAGTGAAAGTCTCATTTTGCCGCCTTCAACGCTTATGCCGTACTTGCTGTCGTTAAGAATCGCAACACCGTATCTGGTTTCGGAAAGGTCGGTGAATTTATGATTGACAACCTCAAACTTTGCCTTTTCAACAGAATCGTTTCTCGTTGTGGGTCGCATAACGTTACCGTACTGAATTTCAAAGCGTGCAAAGTTATTCTGAATTGAGGTATCGAATGCGGTTTTGAGGAAACGGTGATTATCCTGCCAATCCATAAGGGTATCAAATCGGATTTCGGGGCTGTCCGCAAAATAAATCGCATCCTGAGTAATTGTTGATTTTCCTGAAATCTTATAGACACTTCTGATAACAAGTGCCGCACTGCCGTGGGATACAACCTGACGGCTGATAAGCTCAGAGGTATCTTCAAACTTGCACTCTATATCCGCATCAATATCCCAGTTATCCCAGGCACAAGGCAAATCCTCTGCCATAAGGAAGGTGTTGAGACCGTAGCCCTCACCCCTGACCTGTCTGCCGCACTTCTTGTCGATAAACGATGAAATGTAGCCCTTTTCGTCAAAAACAATATCCGCAAAGGGAGTTGAAACGCCGTTTTCGGCAACGGTGATTTCGCTGAGTGCATCTGCACTGCCCTTTACAAGATTTATTTTCATCGTCGAGAATGCAGGCACGGTCACACCGCTGATAATAAGAATATTCTTACCGTCAAGGTTTTTATATGCCTGCTGCTTGCAGGGAATATCCGCAACAAAGCCTTCTTCACATTCAAGGAAGATGGGGTCGCATCTGTCATAAGAAAGAGTGTTGGTAACGGTTACAAAATCTCCGTCACCCTTTGTGTATTCAGCAATAAGCTCCCCTGCGGTTTCAAGAACGCTGTCGGTTTCGGAAAGTGACAAACGGTGTGCGGAATTGATACAGGTGCCGGGAAGAATATCGTGGAACTGATTTACAAGCAGTTTTTCGTAAAGAGGATGAATCTTTTCGTCGCTTGAAACCTCGCCTGCTTTTACGGCATTGCTGACGGTAAGATATTCAAGGTCACGCAGAGCAAATTCACACTTTCTGTTGTTATGCTTTATTCTGTGCTGATTTGTGAGAGTACCTCTGTGAAGCTCAAGATAAAGCTCGCCCGTATATGTGCTTGGATTTCTGGTTTCCGCTTCCATTTCTTTCATATACTCGGTAACGGTTGAATACTTTACCTTAGGGCAACCGTTAAGGTCAAGCATTCTTCTGCCCATTTCGATGCTTTCAAACTGAGGTCCGCCGCCGCCGTCACCGTGGCCGAAAGCAGTCAGACGCTTTCTTGTAACGCTTCTTTCGTTGATTGTCTTATTTTCACGAACATCACCCGAAACGGTCTGATGCAGAGTTGTGGGAGTAAGCAGACCAAGTGTTTTGTTGAAATGAGTGAAAACCTTTGTGCCGTCAATACCCTGCCAATAGAATGTATCATAAGGGAAATGGTTTGTATCGTTCCAGTCGATTTTGGTTGTAAGGAAATAATCAACACAGCAGCCCTTCATAATCTGAGGGATTGCGCCGCTGTAACCGAAGGTATCGGGCAGCCAGAAGCTGTTTGAGGTGAAGCCGAAATGCTTTCTTGTGAATCTCTGACCCCACAAAAACTGCCTTACCATAGCCTCACCTGAGGTAATGTTACAGTCACACTCAACCCACACTGCGCCGTTGGGCTCGTATCTGCCCTCTGCAACCTTCTGCTTTATATCTTCAAAAAGTGTAGGGTAATGTTCAAGAAGCATATTGCCGTGGCAGGCTGAGCTCTGTACAAACTTGAATTCGGGATATCTTGCCATAAGTGAAAGCTGATTTGAATATGTACGGGCACATTTTTTGATGGTCTCCGTAGTTTTCCACAGCCAGGCGGTATCCATATGTGAATGACCTATAACACCTGCCTCGGGTGCATCGGGACCGTTCTTCACAGCAAGTACCGCTTTGAGGAAAGGATGAGCCTTGGCCATTGCCGCTCTAAATTCTTCACCGCTTACATCGTCGACGGCATAATAAATTCTCTTGTGAACCTCGTAGAGAGCGTTTGCAAGGTCGCCTTTTCTGAACGATGAATCGGGCAGGCTTTCGTAAAGGTCATTGATAACCCTCAGGTCAAAATAAAATTCCTGAATGAATTCATCCCTTGTGCAGATGTCAAGACCGTCAAAATGATAGGTATAGCTTTTAATAAGCTTGCCGTTTTCAAGAGGCTGCGTGCCGTAGTGAGTATGACCCGTATAGACTTCAAGGGCAATTTCGATTTTATCCCCCGCCTCGGGATTCTGCACAAGCAGGTCGCAGTAATGGTTACCGTGACCGGTGAAAACGATTTTTGTTGCAAAGTTGCCGAAGGGCTTGCCGTTGACCCAAAGAAGGGTTTCGTAGCCCTCTGTGTGAGGCATAACGAATATTTCTTTGCCTGCAAGGTTTTCAGGCACGGTGAATTCAGCCTTGAACCAGCCGAAAGCTTCTTCACTGCCCCAGGTTTCACCGCTCTGCATAGGTCTGTAAAAAGAATCCTCGGGGATTTCATAAAGTCTTTCAGCCGTTTCATAAAACTTAACGTTATCTATAACGGCTTCCTTTTTAAAAAGCATACCGTTAAGGGTATCCTCAAATCTTCTGAGCTTTCTGAACGTGCGTTCAAACTGTCTGTCTGTAAGCATAGCTGTTTTCCTTTCAGGAACGTAATTTAACTCAGAAATTATATCACCTATATTTACTAAAAACAATGTATTTTTGAATTTTTCTGCATAAATAACCAATAATTTTACAGTGAAGCTATATTTTGTTGAAAATACCGCTGTTTTATGGTACTCTTATATCAGCAAACTTTGCAGGAGGACAAAATATTGAAAATTGCATTTTTTGACACAAAGCCCTATGATATTCCCGCATTTGAAAAATACGCCAAGGATTACAAAATCGATTTCAAATTCTACGAAACCAAACTTAACACCGACACAGTGGAACTTGCCAAAGGCTTTGACGGAGTCTGTGCATTTGTAAACGACACTGTAAACGCCGAAGTCATTGACAGACTTACGGAAATGGATGTGAATGTACTTGCGCTTCGTTGTGCAGGCTTCAACAATGTTGATATGAAGCACTCATTCGGAAGGCTTCATGTGCTGAGAGTGCCTGCTTACTCCCCCTATGCGGTTGCCGAGCACGCAATGGCATTGCTTCTTACTTCAATACGCCGTATTCACAAGGCATACATCCGTTCCCGTGATTTCAATTTCAGCCTTTCGGGGCTTACAGGCTTTGATTTACACGGAAAAACCGTGGGAGTTATCGGTACGGGCAGAATAGGCAGAGTTTTTATCGATATATGCAGAGGCTTCGGAATGAACGTGCTCGCTTATGACAAGTTCCCCGCCGAGGGGCTTGATAACGGAGATACCGTAAGATACACACAGCTTGATGAACTTTTTGCCGAAAGCGACATCATCTCACTGCACTGCCCTCTCACGGAAGAAACCTATCATATAATTGACGAAACCGCACTTGAAAAATGCAAAAAGGGAATTGTTATTCTCAACACTTCAAGAGGTGCACTGGTTGATGCGGAGGCTCTGCTTGCAGGAATCAAATCACGCAAAGTGGGTGCAGCCTGCCTTGATGTTTATGAAGAAGAATCCGACCTTTTCTTTGAGGATAATTCGGGTCATATTCTTGAAGATGACACGCTCGCACGTCTTATTTCAATGCCCAACGTAATCGTTACCTCTCACCAGGCATTTCTCACTGAGGAAGCCCTTGAAAACATTGCGGAAACAACGGTTAAAAATCTTTCGGAGTTTTTTGAAAAGGGTCAGTGCCCCAACGAGCTTTGCTTCCGCACTGATGAAACCGTTGACTGCAAAAGCGGAAAATGCTTTTAGTTAAAATGCTGTCTTCGGGCAGCATTTTTCAGCACTAATGCCCAGCCTTTTTCCTCGCATAAAGGCTTGACGAAAGGCTGCACATATTGTAAAATATAAGGGATACTCAAAGTTATTTTTAGGTAAAAACCTGAAAGGCAGGTGGAGTTATGTCAACGGAAAGAGAATTTGTTGAAACAACTGATAATTCTATACTTCTTAAAAACAGACGATTTGTCGGCATAAAAGAAACTGTTGCATATGTTCTTGAAGATACGGCTCAGAGCCTGAACATCAATGATTTCAAAGACAGATACATATATGACGTCGTAAAAATTGATTTCAGCTATCTTGCAATTCAGAACATTGTTGCAACCGTCTGGGATACCTTCAACGATACCTTTATCGGTGTCATCGTTGAAAAGACCAGAACCCGTTGGGGTAAGTTCAGACCCTATCTTCTCCTCGGTCAGCTTCCCCTCACACTTTTGGGATTATGGTATTGGCTGATTCCCTTTATCTTCCCCGACACTCCGGGAGATTACCTTCCAAAATGGATTTTCTATTTTGCAATGTCAATCATCACCGAAACAGCAAACACCTTCACATCCGTTGCACGTGCAGGCTTCGGGTCTACCATAACCCCTGAGCCGTTGGACCGTTCAAGGCTTATTGCCACGGCGAACCTTATGTCGCACTTTGTTGAAGATGTTCCGAAGCAGATTTTCGGTATTATCTATGACCTCATAATCAACAACAAGATTAAGGTCAAGCTTCCCAAGCTTTTCGCAGGCTTCGGTGTTTCATTTGCAGTTCTCGGCGCTGCATTCTGTCTTTATTTCTTCCTCACCACAAGAGAAAGAGTTGCTCAGACAATCAAAAAGCCGAGTGTAATTCAGGGATTGAAGGCTATCATTACAAACAAACCGATGTTTATTCAGGTGATTTCATCATTCCTTAACGGTTTTGCAGTCGGCACAAGCCGAACAAACTTCTATATTGACGTTATCGGCTCTATCACATGGAAAACCATTGTCGGTATTCCGGCTTTCCCGGTTAAGTTTATCAGCTACAGCTTTGTTGAGCCACTCAGAAAGAGATTTTCAACAAAAGCTCTGTGGATTTTCGAAGATGCCTGGACTGATATGCTGTGGATGATTGTTTTCGGCATAGGTTCAATCAACAACAACTTCCAGAAAAAGCATATTATTCTGCCGATGATGGGCATCGAAGAAATCTTCGAGATGTGTGTCTACGGCTTAAGACGAGTTATTCCCGCAGAAATCAGCAACGAGGCAATGGACTACTGTGAATGGAAAAACGGTTACCGTGCGGAGGCTATGATAGGCGTTGCACAAACAACAATCGCAAAGCTTCAGCAGGCTGTTATGGGCAGTATCAACAGCCTCGTTCTTAAGGGTATCGGTTATGTTCAGGGAGCTACTGTCGGAACACAGACCGACAGAACAAAATGGTGGATTTTCGCTCTCGGTACAGGCGTTCCCATCATCACGGGTGCTCTCGGTATCATTCCCAAGCTCTTCTACCCCATTTCGGCAGAAAAGCGTGACCTTATGTACGCTGAACTTCGCGATAGAAGAAGCAAGGTTGCAGAAAAGATAAAGAATGCAACTACAGCAGAAGAAATTGCAGAAATCGCAGACTCACAGTTCATCGTAAAATAAGATTTATAAACAAGAAACGGATTGCAAAGATTGATTTCTCTGCAATCCGCTTTTTTATTTCATCAGAAGTCTCATAAACAATCCGCCCTGTACGGTACGGTGACGGAATGAAACCCATCTGCCGCTGACGGTATCGTACCAGTCGGTCATAGGCACTCTTGAGGGGCTTTCGTCATATGCCTTCCACAAGGGAGCAATGTATTCTTCAAAATCTTTCTTCTCCGATGCCATTGAAGCCGTCCACACAAGCCAGTCGGATTTTGTGTAATCCGCACGGCTGTCAAGTGGCATACCGTATTTATTGAAATGCTTCTTGTTATCCGTAATTTCGGCATCCATAAATTCCTGAGTGAAAAGACCTGTTTTCCATACCTTATCCCAAACCATATTGTATTTCATCGAATAGGTGCAGGGTTGGTCAAAGGCAAGGTTTGAAGTGCCGTCGGGGTTAAGTGCGGTATTCATCCAGTTTGCCGCCATTTTTTCGGCTTCATTGCGGTAGAAAGCCGACTTTTCGCTGTCACCAAGCATATCGGTGATTATCGACATTCCCTGCAAGCCCATAACAGCTTTAAGTGAAAGGTTGCAGTTGTGGGCAAGGTGACCTGCAAAGTCGTCGGTGCAAAGCTGGTCTTCGGGGTCTGCACCGTATTTTATGAGATATCTGCACCAGCCTTCAAGCAATTCAAGATGCTCTGCCGCAAAATCTGCAGAGCCTGTGGCAATGGCAACATTGGCATCCATAACCAGCATATTTCCGCATTCTTCAACGGGCATCTGATATTTGAGAGCATTCTGTCCGTAAACCTGACCGTTAACGAGAGGATACTGACCCACATCGTGAGGTGCAAAATCAAATACCCATGCATCGCTTTTTGCATAGTGGATAACGGGGCGCATCATACCCTTGACGAGCTCGGGATTATAGAGCAGGAACATAGGAATTGAGGGATAGGAAACATCAACGGTTGCGGCGCAGCCGTTTGAAAAGCATTCCTTTGATATGTAAAGAATCTCGCCGTTTTCATCAAGCACAAGCTTGTGTGCGGCAATAACCTGACGGTATGCAAGGCTGAGAAGCTCTGCGTATTTTTCGCCGCCCGCTTCAAAGGCATCCGAATAAAGCTTTTCGGAAAAAGCCTTGCATCTGCTCATTACTTCATCATATTCCCCTGCCGCCTCATCAACGGCTTCAAGAATTGTCTGACCGTCTTTATTCCAGTATGAACGCAGATGCTTGCCGAAATATTCAATGCTTTCAATATCGTCATAGGCAAAATAATACATAAGCTTTTCGGATGCTTCAAGCTCCGATGCAATGTTGATATGAACATCGCCCCAGATTTTATTTGCACTTATTTCCGCATCCGCCTTGTCGGTCATAAGGTAAAAATATCCCCAGTCGATACGCACATCGTCACCGCTTCGGTTAAGGGGCTTCTGCTCCGTATTGCCCATACGCATACCCTTGACCCTGCCGTATTCAACGGTTTCGGTGATAACATCATTCTGCCTTGATTCGTCAAGACAAAGCTCCTCGCTTGCCGCAATATTCACGCTTACCGTGTGCTCTTTACCGTCAAGAATTTCGTAAGAAACTTCAAGGTATGTGACAGGTCTTGTCAGCAGACGGTAATCATCTGCAATCACGGGAGAAGTGAACACTGCTTTAAGGCGTATCTGCTCATTCTCAAAAACAGCTGTTGTTGAAAGTGCGTCAATATCAAGTGAAACCTGATTTATTTTATGATAGTCTCTGTGATATCCGAGAAAAAGGTAACGGCTGCCGTCAACGGTAACGCTGCCGATAATTGAATTGCTTTTACCTGTCCAATGTTCGGTGTTTGACACATTGAGCGTTGTATCGGAGGACCAGATTGAAAAATAGGGGTCCATTGTAATCAGTGGTACTGCGGGTGCTCTTAATTTCATACAAATCATCCTTTCGGTTTGTTCAACTTGAATTTTACCACAAGCCCCGTTCCCTTGCAATAAAAACAAACATTAATTTTAACAAAGTTTTCATTTTGTAGTGCATATTTCCGAAAATAAAAATTATGTCAGATTTGCCTTGTAATGAAGCCAAAAAACTGTATAATACTGTTTTGGAATAATAAACATAAACGGGGTTAATTCTATGAATATTTTTCAGCCCAAGCTTTTTACATCGTTGAAAAGCTACAATAAAAAACAGTTTATAAACGACCTTGTGGCAGGTGTAATTGTTGCAATTATCGCCCTGCCCCTTTCAATCGCCCTTGCAATTGCCTCGGGTGTATCACCCGAAAAAGGTCTTTACACCGCCATTATTGCAGGCTTTGTAATCGCATTTCTCGGTGGCAGTAACGTAAACATTTCGGGTCCTACCGCGGCATTTGCCACAATCGTTGCAGGCATTGTTGCACAGCACGGCACGGGCGGACTGATAATCGCCACCATTATGGCAGGTATCATACTCATTTTTATGGGTATTTTCAGATTCGGTTCACTTATAAAGTACATACCCCACACCATAACAACGGGCTTCACCTCGGGTATTGCACTTACTATTGTAATCGGTCAGGTGAAAGACTTCCTCGGTCTTACCTTCGCCCCCTCACTGCCCACGGTTGAAACGGTTGAAAAGCTTGAAGCCATCGTCAAATCCTTAGGCACATTCAATTGGCAGGCACTTGTTGTCGGCATTGCGGCTATGGCAATTCTTATTGTATGGCCTAAAATCAGCAAAAAAATTCCCGGCTCGCTGATTGCTGTTGTTGCGGGAGTTATAATGGTAAAGGCTCTGAATATGGATGTCAACACCGTCGGCGACCTTTACACTATTTCAAGGGATTTGCCGAAATTTTCGTTACCAGAATTCAGCTTTGAATCCGTTAAGCTTCTTATCCCCAACGCATTCACAATTGCAGTGCTTGCAGGCATCGAATCACTGCTTTCCTGCGTTGTTTCCGACGGTATGATTAACGACCGCCACAACTCAAACACAGAGCTCATTGCTCAGGGTGTGGGTAACATCTGCTCAGCTCTTTTCGGCGGAATTCCCGCAACGGGAGCTATTGCACGAACAGCTGCAAATGTCAAAAACGGCGGAAGGACACCCGTTGCAGGCATTGTTCACGCAGCAGTGCTTCTGCTTATTCTTGTTGTGCTTATGCCCTATGCCGCCTGGATTCCAATGCCCGTTATTGCGGCAATACTGTTTATGGTTGCATACAATATGTGCGAGTGGCGTCAGTTTGTTAAAATCTGCAGAACATCACCCGTAACAGACATTATTGTTCTTGTTCTTACCTTTGTGCTGACCGTTGTTTTTGACCTTGTGGTAGCCATTGCGGTGGGTATGGCGGCGCACTATATTTTCAAATTAATCAAAACAGTAATCAAGAAAAAATGATAAAAGAACACTCCGAAGCCGTAGAACTTCGGAGTGTTTTTTCATTTATCAAATAGTTTTTCACTTATTACCGACATCTGCATTTCATCAGGAGGTAAAGTCATATTAATTTCTGCGATTACATTGTCTTTGCAAATTATAAAGCGGTTGCCGAATCCGTCACTGTATTTTATGCGATAAACAGCATCTGCGCCCCAGGGTGAAGGGTCAACACTGACATAACTGTCTTTGAATATATCCTGCACTTCGCTGAGACAAGCATCGTAAACGGGCATATAATATATGCGGTAAACATCGCATGCAAAATAAAACTCATCCCCGTTTTTATCCCATACAGACTGGGCGGTTTCCGTAACACTTGCAAAACCAAGCCATTCAAAGGATTTGTATTTTGAAACAGCGCTTTCCGTTTCAATCAGATCTTCAAGGTCAACGGGCAGGTTTTTATCATAATAAATTTCTGTTGTTTCACCGTCGGGCAGAGTGATTTTTTCGCTCCGTGCAGGGAACAAGGAGTATATTCCGATTGAGCCTGCAACAAAAACTGCAATAAATCCCACTGCGGCTATGGCGGTCTGTGCCTTCTTCTTTTTCTCGTCAATATCTTTTCCTGCGATACTTCGGCGCAAGGATTTGAATACAAACCACATAACAACCGCAAGTGCAATGGCAATCACACCGAATATCATCTGAGGCGGTGAAAGGAAGGTATAAATTTTAAGGGCTGCGGCGGTCAGATAAATGGGCACATAAAAATTGGCATAATTAAAAATCCGCTTTGTTTCGGTGAAAGAACCGTCTTCCGCCGCTTTGTTTGCTTTCACATACCAGAAAAGATATTTGAAAATACTGTAAAGTGACAGAGGAATTGCAAAAGGCACCGACCAGAATATGTATGCCGCATCGGACATTGTATCAATGGGCTTTTCAAAAAATCTGAAAGTGAAATAAGCGGTCAGAATCGCCGCAACCGCAAGCATAAAAAGATTTTCAAAAATAATATTTCCCTTTGCAAAACGGTGAATTTCTTTGACTCTTGCAGCAGCATCGGTGTGCAAGGGCACAGGGTTTTCACTTTCGTTACAGAAAATGTGCATTTTGCCGACGTGTGTAACAAATTTCCAGCCTGCCACGGAACGCTCGTCAATGTATTTCAGTCTTTCAGCGGTCATATCATCAAAAGAAACCTTTTTGGGATAATAACACACTGAAAAGCTCATTGACTGCGGCTCGATACGGCGGTATTTCCAATTGCGTCCGATGATATCTTTCAGCATCCAGCCTTTTTCCGCCATCTTTTTAAGGTGATTTTCAATACCCGTGCAATCGTAATAAGAATAAATATTAATCTCTTTTTTTATTTCTTCCATTACTTCACCCCATTCTCAATTTTATCGTAGCAGTATATATTCTTGTTGTCAAGAAAAAATTAACGGCGATGCTGATGCACCGCCGTTTCTGCCTTTTTACATAGCCTCAACTGCTGCCTTTTCTGCTGCAAGACCCTTCTTGTAGTTTTCAAGGAATGCCTTGAAGCCTGCAATGTCGTCCGCATCGGGAGCGATTTCGGTTGAATCCTGACCTGCAAAAACCTTGTTTTCAAGGTATTGGTCAAGTGTTTCACCCTCCGCCTTGCTTACCATATACTCTGCAAGGATTGCTACACCCCAGGGACCGCCCTCGCCTGCAGTTTTCATAACGGATACGGGTGCATTGAGTGCGGCACCCATAATCTTCTGTCCTGCAACGGGAGCCTTGAAATAGCCGCCGTGACCCAGAATTCTGTCAACCTTAACATCTTCATCTTCAAGGATTTCCATACCGATGCTGAGGGTTGCAGCTGCCGATGAAAGCTGAACTCTTGCAAAGTTTTCAAGGGTAAACTTGCTGTCGGGGCCTCTGAAGAACATAGGCTTACCGCTGTCAAGACCTGTGATAACTTCACCTGAAAGGTAGTTATATGCAACAAGTCCGCCGCAATCCTTATCGCCTTCAAGTGCCTTTTCAAACATTTTGTCAAGCACCTTATAAATGCTTATATCCATACCCAGTGCCTTGCACATTGATGTGAACATACCTGCCCAGGCATCAATTTCGCCCGAACAGTTATTGCAGTGTACCATCGCAACGGGCATACCTGCGGGAGTTGTTACCATATCGATTTCGGGGTAAAGCTTTGAAAGTGCCTTTTCAAGAACAACCATAAGGAAAATAGACGTGCCTGCGGAAACGTTACCTGTTCTTACCGCAACGGAGTTTGTGGCAACCATACCCGTGCCTGCATCGCCTTCGGGAGGACAAAGAGTCACACCTGCTTTGAATTCGCCTGTGGGGTCAAGGAGAAGCGCGCCTTCTTCCGTAAGAACGCCTGCGTTTTCACCTGCAACAAGCACCTTGGGAAGAATATCCGCAATCTTCCATGGGAAGCCGCAGGGAGCAACCTTCTCATCAAACTGTGAAAGCATTTTTGCATCGTAATCGTTGGTGTTGCTGTCAATGGGGAACATACCCGAAGCTTCGCCTACACCGATAACCTTTTTGCCTGTCAGCTTCCAGTGAACATAAGCAGCAAGGGTTGCGATGAAGTCCACATCCTTCACATGCTCCTCGCCGTTGAGGATAGCCTGATAAAGGTGAGCAATGCTCCAGCGCTGAGGAATATTGAAATTAAAAAGCTCGCTGAGTTCTTCCGCCGATTTTGCGGTAATTGTATTTCTCCAGGTTCTGAACTGTGCAAGCTGATTGCCGTCTTTGTCAAACGCAAGATAACCGTGCATCATACCGCTGATGCCCAGTGCACCTACGGTTGTCAGCTTTTCGCCGTATTTTTCGGCAACATTCTTTTTGAGTGCGCCGAATGCACCCCTGAGACCTTCCCATACCTGCTCCATGGGGTAGGTCCATATGCCGTTGTCGTATGTATTTTCCCAGTCAAAGCTGCCCGAAGCAAGAGGCTCGTGATTCTTGCCGATAAGAACAGCCTTTATTCTTGTTGAACCGAATTCAATACCCAGAGCGGTCTGCCCCGAAGCTATTGCTTTTTTAATATTTTCCATTATTATCACTCTCCGTCAGAAAGTTTGTCGTATTAATAATAGCAAACTCCCGCTGTGCCGTCAAGACTTTGAACAAAAACTGCTCAACCTGTTGCAAATTATCATATGTTTTGTTATAATACTTTTTATATAAAACTTAAAGGAGGAAAATCATGAACTTGGTCGGTATTGTGAAAGACGGCATTTCAAAAGTCAGAACTTATTGGAAAACGCCGCCTCTCGGAAAGTACATGAATTTCAAAGAAATCGTATCCCTTGCAGGAGGCGGAATAGGTGTTAAATTCATCATCACCTGTATTTCATCGGTTCTGCTTTCGGCAACAAACGTATTTGTAGGTAATACAATCGGCATTGAGCCCATGAATATGTATTTCATATATATTCTTGCGGTTGTTCTCAGCTTCCCTCTGACAATGCTCAGAGCCTACATCATCGATAACGCCCGTAACAGAAAAGGTAAATACAGACCTTACATACTTACCATGGGTCTTCCCACGGTTTTACTTGCAATCGGTTATTTCTGGATGCCCTATGAAAAAATGGGCAGTCAGCTTATGAAATGCGCCGTTGTTCTTCTTTTCAACATCGGCTTCCAGTTCTTCTATAACTTCCTTTATGATGCATACGATAACTACATTGTTGTTCTTTCACCCAACACTCAGGAAAGAGCAAATGTTTCGTCAATAAAATCCGTTACGGATTCACTTGCACCCACAATCACAAATGCTGTTATTCCCCTTCTTGCAACGGGAATTATCGGCACAAACAACCTTAACGATATCAGAATTTACCGCTATATCTGGCCCCCCATACTCATTCTGGGCTTCCTTCTCAGTGTTATTGTTTATGTTAACACCGAAGAAAAAATCGTTCAGGCAAAGACTCACGTTGTTCAGATTAAGTTCATTGACGCCCTTCGTGCAGTTGCGAAGAACAAGTATTTCTGGGTTATTTCACTTGCAGGCTGGCTTGGCTTCCTTGAAGGCTCCTGCCTCAACATTCTCAACTGGCTTTATTCTTATCAGCACGCCTGCACAAGCGGTCAGTATTCCCTTATTGTTACCATCTACGGTAACGCCTCCCTCTGGGGTATGCTTCTTGCACCGCTTTCAATCAAGAAAATCGGCAAGAAAAACACACTTATCCTTACCAATGCCCTTAACATCTTATTCATAGCCCTCATCTATCCCGTTGTTAAATATGCGGATATCAGCATAATGATATGGCTTGTTATGATTTGTCTGTGGTTCAACGCCCTCGTAGGTTCATTTGCACATATCCTTACACCTGCACTCAACGGCGATATCCGCGACTATCAGCAGTATATCACAGGTGAAAGAATTGACGGTATGTTTGCCGCTGTCGGTCTTATCGGCTCAGTTATCACAATGGCAACAAGCTCCGTTCTTCCCGCTATTTATGAAAACATCGGCTTCAACGAAACAAAGCTTAAAGAACTTTTACCTGCCATTATCGCTCAGGAAGGCGAATTGATAGACCCCACAAATGTTTACAATGTTCTGTATCATAAAGAAACATTCATAAGCATTTTCGGCGTTCTGATTGCGGTTTCCGTGCTCGGTGCGGCAATGAATGTTATCCCCTATTTCTTCTATGACCTTTCGGAAGTGAAGCAGCAGGGTATGATCAAGGTGCTTAAAATCCGTGCTCTCTTTGAAGATTACGGCAACGGTGTTCTTAAAGACAAAGACCTTGTTGAAGCTGTCGAGGCAGTAAGAGAGGCAAATGAGCTTGCAGACGCACAGCCTGCAGACCTCAAAGCACTCAGAGCGGAAAAACGTTCAGCTTCCGGCAAAGAAGCAAAGAAAGCCGCAAGAAAAGCTTACAAAGATGCGGTTGCGCTTAATCAGAATATTGAAATTTCAAAAATCGTTCTTGACGAAATGAACCGTTTCAACACTCCCTTCGGCAAGGCTCAGCTTGCAGAGGCTCGCCTTAACGCAGGTTCGGGCTACGAAGCGATCTATAACTACGATGCATCATCACTTGCCGCCGCAAAAGCTCTTCCTTCATCAACACCTGAAGAAAAGGAATACAGAAAATATTCAATCTCCGTTGCCAAGGAATTCATTGATGCAAAAAAGGCTGCGGCAAAACATTTTTCAAACAACATCGTTGATTTTGATATCACCGTATTTGAAAAGCTCTTTGACAGAGAAGATGCTCTTGATGCAGAACTGAAAGAAACATATCAGAAGCTCTACAAAGCAAGAGATGACAAGGATAAGGATTCTGTTTCATTTTATATGAACAAAATCAAGGAAATCAAGGCAGAGCAGAAGAAAACAGAAGCTGAAATCAAGAAGGCTACCAATGACAACTCTGTTTACAACCGTGCTTCAAAGCCCATAATCAAAGCCCGCAAGCTGGTTACTCAGAGCGAAAACTACGCAAGATTTGATGAAATCGCCGCAATGTATGACGAAGCCAAAATCCGTCACGAAAAGGCTCAGGCAGAGGCTGCCGCAGAGGCAGCAAGAATTGCCGCCGAAGAAAAGGCATATGCCGAAAAGCTGAAGGCTGAAAAAGCAGCAAAGAAAAATAAATAATAACAGTTAACGGGCAGTACGACATTGTACTGCCCGTTGAATTTTATTGCAAAACAACAAAAAGCTCCCGTTTTTCAACGGGAGCAATTTTTATAATTATTTATTGTCGTTGCCTCTGATGATATCGTTGATCATAATGTAAAACTGATCGTCATCAAAGTTGCCGTCGTTCTTGGGAGCGGCAGGTGCAGCAGGTGCTGCGGGAGCAGAAGTGCTTGAAATATCGTTGCTGCTGTTGTTGTTAGCACCGAAGTTGGGGATGCTGGGAACAGCAGGAGCTGCGGGTGCAGCAGGCTTAACAACGGGAGCAGCAGGTGCTGCGGGAGCAACGGGTGCTGCTGCCTTTGCGGCTGCCATAAAGGGATTTGCTGCAACGGGTGCTTCGGGAGCCTTAACGGTTGAATCGAAGCCTGTTGCGATAACAGTGATAACCATTTCATCATCAAGGTCGGGATCAAATGCAATACCCCATGTGATGTTTGCATCTTCGTGAGCCTTGTTGGTGATGATTTCTGCTGCATTCTCAACATCTTCAAGATCAACGTCGTCAGATGCGGTAATGCTGATGATAACGCCCTTTGCGCCTGCGATTGATGTTTCGAGAAGGGGGCTTGATACTGCTGCGTTTGCGGCACATTCTGCCTTGTCCTTACCCTTTGCACGGCCAACGCCCATATGAGCATAGCCTGCATCCTTCATTACGCTGGTAACGTCAGCGAAGTCAAGGTTAATGAAACCGGGAATTTTAATAAGCTCTGAAATGCTCTTAACACCCTGAAGAAGAACTTCGTCTGCCTCTGCAAATGCTTCTGCAATAGTCTTCTTTTTCTCGTCAAGTGCACGGAGTCTGTCGTTAGGAATAACAATAAGGCTGTCTACATGCTCAGCAAGCTTTGAAATACCGTCCTGAGCCTGAGCCATTCTTCTGCGGCCTTCAAACTTGAAGGGCTTTGTTACAACGCCGATGGTAAGGCAGCCCATTTCTTTTGCAACTGATGCGATAACGGGAGCTGCACCTGTACCTGTGCCGCCGCCCATACCTGCGGTAATGAATACCATATCTGTGCCTTTGAGTGCATCAGAGATCGCATCCTTGCTCTCTTCAGCAGCCTTTGCACCAACTTCAGGCTTACCGCCTGCACCCTGACCGTGAGTTGACTTCTCGCCGATCTGGATTTTATGAGTAGCCTTTGAATGAACAAGAACCTGCTTGTCTGTGTTAACAGCGATGAACTCTGCACCGAGAACACCCTGTGTAATCATGCGGTTAACTGCATTTCCGCCGCCGCCACCGACGCCGATTACTTTTATCTGAACCGCACTTTCAAAATCGTTATCAATTTCGAATGCCATTTCTTTGACCCCCTATTTATATTAAGGTATAATAAAACAGAATTATATTACCATATATTTATAAAAAAAACAAGAACATTTTTTAAAAAACTCTTGTTTTTAGCGGTTTTTTTGCATTATTACATATATTTTGCCCGAAACCGCGCAGAAAACCTGCCGTTTCGGGCAAAAATCAATTATTCTTCTTCATTTTCTTCTGTTTCGGCAGGCTGAGTTTCGTCCATCGAAGGGATTTCGGGTTCCTCCCACTCTCCGCCTTTATAGAGCACAAGCTCCTTTATATCGTCAGGGTCCTGAGGATTGAACGAAGCCTCTTTGGGAATGGTGGAGGTTATTATTCCCGTTACCGACGGGTCAATTCCGATTTCAACCGCAAGACTTCTGAAACCGAGGTCAATGCGAGGCTCAATATCCGTGCTTTCGCCGAAACGCATCACTACCCTCTCTTTGTAGATAAGGTAAATGTTGTTGTTTGAAGAAAAGTCAATCATATTTATATTGGCGGTTTCTTCCTCGGGAATTGCGCTGAGCACTCTGAGAACTATATCAAGCGTTCTGTCGCCTGCCTGCTCACCGTCTTTTTCATCCTCTTTCTCTGCGGCAAAGCTGAGAACAGTACCGATTTCCGCCTTGACGGGAACAACACCCTTGATAAGGGTTATTCCTTCTGGTACATCGGACATAAGCTCCAGCACTTTCAGCTTGCTGTCTGTAAGAGCATAGGCGCCGCTTGCCTGAACCGCATAAGATTTCGAGGTTTCACCGTAACGGATAACCACGGTATCGGGCAGTTTTCTTTTTATCACAACCTCATCGGTATAAGGCAGATTTTTTTCAATAGCGGCCTTCACTTCGTCAATATCAAGCAATATCAGGCTTTTGCCCTTTTCAATTCCGCTGGCGGCAACAATCTCCTCCTTGGAATATGGGCTGATGCCTTCAACCGCAAAGCTTTTTACCCTGAAAACTGCAAACAGCACAACAGGACAAACAATAAGGCTTATAACAAGTGCAAAACCCGTAATGACGATTGCAAGCCTTATGTTTTTTTTCTTTTTAAGCTTTTTGTTACGTATTTCTCTTTCTTCGGGTGTAAGCCTGCGGGGCTGACCCTGAATTGTTTCTCTGTCCATTTCCACTCCACCGTTTTACTGAATTCTTTTAACATCCGCACCAAGCTGTGTCAGGCACAGCTCAAAATTCTCGCATCCCCTGTCGATATGGTGAATACTGTCTATTACCGTTTCACCCTCCGCGCCAAGTGCCGCAACCGCCAGTGCACAACCGCCGCGCAAATCCGTTGCGGTAACCTTTGCACCGTGAAGCCTTTCAACACCTTCCACAACGGCAACGCAACCGTTTTCAGTTCTTATATCCGCACCCATTTTGGTAAGCTCCGGCACGTGTCTGAATCTGTTTTCAAATATTTTTTCCGTTATGATGCTTGTGCCGTTTGCCGTGGCAAGCATAGCCATAACAACAGCCTGAGCATCCGTAGGGAAACCCGGATAAGGCATTGTGCGAAGATATCTTATCCGTGATATGCGTCGGGGCACTCTTATGATAAGCTCCCTGCCGCTGAACATTACATTGCATCCTGCGGTTTCAAAAATCCCCGTAACGGGCATAAGATGTTCACGGCAAACACCCTTTACCGAAACCGTTCCGCCCGCTGCCGCCGCACTAGCCATATAGGTTGAAGCAACTATTCTGTCGGGAATAATCGTATGCTCCGCAGGCAAAAGCTCCTTTGCAGGGCTGATGTGGATAACACTCTGCCCCGCACCTCTTATTCTTGCACCGCAACGGTTAAGAAAATCCGCAAGGTCAACAATTTCGGGCTCTCTTGCCGCATTGGTAATTACCGTTTCACCTTTTGCAGTTACGCAGGCAAGCATAATATTTTCCGTTGCGCCCACACTGGGAAAGGCAAGGCTGATATGACAGCCCTTTACTCCGCCGGGTGCACTGCATTCAAGCCTGCCGTTTTTCTCCGCAATAACCACACCTGCTTTTTCAAGTGCACTCAGGTGCAGATCAATTGGCCTTAAACCGATTTCACAGCCTCCGGGAGGCGTAACGCTGCCTCTGCCGAATTTTGAAACAAGTGCACCAAGAAAGACAATTGACGAGCGCATTTCACGCATAAGATTTTCGGGAATATCAAATCTTCCTGCACAGGAAGCATCAACAATAACAGTATGCCCTTCACGTTTCACCTTACAGCCCAGATATCTGAGTATTTTAATCGCCGCCGATATATCCGTAAGGTCGGGGCAGTTATGTATCACACTTATTCCGTTAACTATTGTCGTTGCCGCAAGAATGGGCAGGGCACTGTTTTTTGACCCTTGAAGGCTCACGCTTCCGTCAAGCTTTCTTCCGCCGTTTATAACGATATTTTTCATAACACACGCTCCTTTGAAGCAATGAAAGCTCTGTTCCATATTATTCAAAGAAGCACAATGTTGTTACTTACTTCATTATCTCGCAAAGTGTATCGTAAATACGCTTTGTGGCATCAATAACCGCCATTTTCTTTGCATTTTCACCGATTTCGGCAAGCTTTGATTTATCTGCAAGAAGTGCGTTGACTCTCTCTGTAAGGCTGTCTGCCGTAAGGTCTTTCTCTTCAAGAATTTCCGCCGCGCCGTTATTCACAAGTGCCATTGCATTGTGATACTGATGATTTTCCGTAACATAGGGCGAAGGAATAAGTATTGAAGGCTTGCCAAGTGCCTGAAGCTCACTGAGAGTGCTTGCGCCCGAGCGGCATACAACAAGGTCAGCCGCAGGCAGACATTTTGGAATATCAATATATTCAACCACTCTTATGTGGGGATTTGCTTTAAGGTCAACGCCTGCCTTTTGAAGCTCCTGAGTAAACCAATCGCCGCCCTTACCCGTTGCGTGAAGAAATACGCAATCGTTATCCTTATACTTGTTGAGAATAACGCCAAGCATAGCATCGTTGACGGGCTTTGCACCAAGGCTTCCGCCCATTGAAAGAATAAGGGGCTTGTTGCCAAGGTTAAGCTCCGCACGGGCAAAATCTCTGTCCGCTTTAAGGATATCTCCTCTTATGGGCAGACCCGTTACAACGCAAGGATTTTTCGGCTTCATATACTGCTCTGCCTGCTTTGCGGTAAGCATAACTCTGTCCACCTGACCCGCAACAGCTTTATTTGCAACGCCGGGATATGCATTCTGCTCGTGAATTGCAGTGGGAATACCCATCTTTGCCGCAACTCTGAGCACGGGACCGCTTACATAACCGCCGAAACCGATTACAAGGTCGGGCTTATATTCTTTGATTATCTTTTTAATCTGTGAAGAAGATTTCAGAAGTTTTTTGACGGTGCCGATATTATGCTTTATTGCATCGGGTGAAAAGCTTCGCCGGAATCCGCTGATTTCAATGGTTTTAAGCTCATAGCCTGCCTGAGGCACAAGCCTTGCCTCCATTTTATCTGCAGTGCCTACAAAGGCAATCTGAGCCGTGGGATTCTGCTCTTTGATATAACCTGCAGTGCCGAGAGCGGGGTTTATATGGCCGCCCGTACCGCCTGCGGCAATAAGAATTTTTTTATTTTCAAGCATTTTTCTTCTTCCTTTCACCGTTTCTTGATATTGCAAGAACTACGCCCATTTCCAGAAGCAGCATAACAAGGGATGTACCGCCATAGCTGAAAAACGGCAGGCTTATGCCCGTATTGGGTATTGTTGCGGTTACAACGGCAATATTCAGTGCCGCCTGCAAACCTACCTGAAAGCTGATACCCATGGCAAGCATAGCTTCATACCTTGATTTTGCTCTGAGACCTATAACAAATCCTCTTGCAACAAGAAGAATAAACAGCAGAATAATGAGCATCGCTCTTATGAAGCCAAGTTCTTCACACACAACTGCAAACACAAAATCGTTCTGCGGTTCGGGAATATACATATGCTTTTGCTTTGAGTTGCCGAAACCGAGACCGAAAAGTCCGCCTGAACCGATGGCATAAAGTGACTGAAGACTCTGCCAGCCCGAGCCCTGCTTCTCTTTGGTTGTAAGATCTTCGCCGCCCAGAAGCTTCAGCCAAACGCTGATTCGCTGGCTAGCGTAGCCTTCAAGAATTTTTTCCGCATTCAGTGCAATAACTATAACACCTATAACAAGTGCCGCAATCACTGCCACATATACCAGCTTATGAATACGCACACCGCCGAAATAAATTGTTGCAACGCCGATGCCGAACATAAGCACCGTACCCGAAACGTGATTTTCGGCATAAACAAGGGCACAAAAAACAAGAACTACGCCCACATAGGGAACAATCATCCACCATTTTTCTTCGATAAGCTTATGGTAACGCTCCATGCTGAAAGCAAGGAGCATAACTATTGCAAGCTTTGCAATTTCAGACGGTTGGAAGGAGCCGATACCCGGCACCCACATCCAACGCTTGAACTCCTCTTTGCCCGGAATCACATAGGGATTGATAAGAACGTAAACCAACAGAAGAAGTGAAATTACGGCTATAAGCGTTGATGCCTGCCTGAACACATCGGGTCTCACAAAGGATACGCCAATCATCAGCGCAACACCGATCACCGCAAAAAGTGCCTGATTTTTGATGTAGTAATAAGGGTCGTGGTCAACCGTGGGGCTTGAATCATACCACGCATTTACATAGCTTGCGGAAAACATCATTATTATGCCGATTGTAAGCACGGCAATAACAAGGGCAAGGAAGGTTATATCCATAGGATTTGCATTGAACAAATCCTTGATTTTCCTTCTGCCCGTGAATACGTCGGCAATAACATTGAATATGCCGAAATGAGCTTTAAACTCTTTTTTTGCATCCAGCTTCATCTTAATATATATCCTCCGTAATACATAACGGCAACCGCCGAAGCGCCGCCGAGGATGTTAATGACCGTCAGGGTCAGGCTTATTTTCTTGTGACTTTTACCGCACATCTGCATATGGCGGTGAAGGGGTGCGGTTTTAAGCAACAGTTTTCCGCCCGTCGCTTTGAAATACACAACCTGAGCGGCAACGGAAAGCCCTTCAATGAAATACGAAACACACGAAAGAAGAAGTATCAGCGGACAGTTCAGCGCATATGCAAGAGCAACCGTCATACCACCCAGAAACAAACTTCCCGTTTTACCCGAATGTATTTTTGCAGGATTTTTATTCCACAGCAGAAAGCCGATGCAGGCACCTGCAAGTGCCGCCGCTGCAGCAGAAAAACCGAAAAGACCTTTGAGTGCCGCAATAACACCCAAAGATATTGCCGCCGTTGCGGATATGCCCGAAGACAAACCGTCAACACCATCTGTTACATCGGCAGAATTCACTGCACCGTAAATAAAGATAATACCGAATATCCAGTAAAAAAATCCGGGTTCAATGTTCCCGATGAAAGGAACAAACATAAAAGGTGCGCCCTGCATACCCATATAAAGGCTTGTAAGGTATGCGGTTGCCGTAAGAACCAGCAAAAGGGATTTCTGTTTTATTGTAAGACCCGAATTCCCGTTTGCTGCGAATCTGAAATAATCGTCAATAAAGCCGATGAAGCCGAAGGCAAGTGCCGTAATGACACCGCTCCACAGCTTCGTGTACATTTCCTGAGGAACCAAACTGCCCGAAGCGGCGATATCACCGCCCATAAGCTTATCGGTCAGCACCGTAATCAGAACTGCCGATACCGTACCGAGGGCAAGCATTATTCCGCCTGCCGTAGGAACATTGCCCTTACCGTAAAGCTTTTTATCGGCATATGAAACGGGCAGACCGAACTGAAACTGCCGAAGCCACGGTATCAGAACAAAGCCCGAAACCGCAGTAATGACAAGCGCCGCAACAAATGCGGTTATCACGGCAACGGCAACATTCATAAAAGGTTTTTCCTTTCAAAAATCATTTTTTGATAGTTTCATAAACGGAATGAATTACATCCTCAAGCTTCATTCCCCTGCTTGCCTTGAAAAGAACAGCATCTCCCTCTTCAAGATATTCCGCAAGAAAAGCGGAAAGCTTCTGCTTATCGTCAAAGCTTCTCACATCGGCAACTCCGCCATCCCTTGCACCCTTTGCGGTTTCAAGGGAGCGTTCACCGTAAGTAAACACAGCATCAACCTTATTTTCAGCCGCTTTGGTACCAACTCCGTAGTGAGCATCGCGGCTCACACTGCCAAGCTCAAGCATATCACCGATAACGGCAATTTTTCTTTTGGCGTTCATTCCGCCGAGCACTGCAAGCGCCGCCGCCTGAGAATCGGGACTTGCGTTGTAGCAATCTTCAATAAAGGTTATGCCGTGCATTTTATTGATTCTCTGTCTCATACCTGCGGGCACATAATTTTTCAGCGCTTCAAGGGCATCAGCCGCTTCAATGCCGAAAAGACTGCCTGCCGCAACAGAGGCAAGAGAGTTATAGACATTATGACGGCCCGGATAGGGCAGGCTCACCGAAGCCGAGCCGCCGCTGAAACCGACGGCAAGCTCGGTTTCAGCCTCTCTGGAGGTTATTTCTAATGCCTTAAACATTGATTTTTCGTTTTCGATTCCGTAATAAATAACGGGATGTGCACCGGGTCTGACAGTAACAAGCATATCGTCATCCGCATTGAGAATAACGGGTGCATCCGCCTTCATTCCTTCAAGAATTTCAAGCTTTGCACGGAGTATGCCTTCCCGTGAGCCCAGATTTTCAATATGTGAAACGCCGATATTTGAAATAACGGCAACATCGGGTCTGACCGCTTTGGTAATGCGTGAAATTTCTCCGAAATCACTCATTCCCATTTCAATGACAGCTGCTTCGTGAGTAATGTCAAGCCTGAAAAGCGTCAGGGGTACACCGATTTCGTTATTGAGATTACCCTCATTTTTAAGGGTGTTGTATTTTGATGACATTACGGTGTGAATCATTTCTTTTGTTGTTGTTTTGCCAACACTTCCCGTAACGCCGATAACGGGTATACTGAACAGACTTCTGTAATAACCTGCAAGGTCAAGCAGTGCCTGCCTTGTGCTTTCAACAAGAATCTGCCTTTCCTCAAGACCGCAGTCCTTTTCGGCAATAACCGCCGCCGCACCGCATTCAACCGCTTTCACGGCAAAATCGTGACCGTCAAAATTTTCGCCCTTAATGGCAATAAACAAACAGCCCTCGGTTATTTTTCTTGTATCGGTGCAAACCGTATTGAAGCCGCCCGACAGCTTTGACTCTGAGCCAACCGCCTTTGCCGCATCTTTAAAAGTCATTGATTTCATTTATTTTGCCGCCTTTTCGGAAAGAATTTTTGCAACTACCTCACGCTCATCAAAGTGAATTTTGCCGCTTGCAAGTATCTGATAGGTTTCCTGACCCTTACCTGCAAGCACAACAACATCTCCCTCACGGGCAATTTCAAGTGCCTTTCCGATTGCACTCATTCTGTCAATATCCACAATAATCTTTGAATCGTGCTTGCCGATTCCCGCGGTTATATCTTCAATAATCGTTTGAGGGTCTTCGCTTCTGGGATTATCGGAGGTTACAACCGCAACATCCGAAAGCCTTGCGGCAATTTCGCCCATGATAGGGCGCTTTGTTTTATCTCTGTCACCGCCGCAGCCGAAAACGGTAATAACTCTGCCCTCGGTGATTTCACGCACACAGCCAAGCACATTTTCAAGTCCGTCGGGCGTATGTGCATAGTCAATGATTACCGTGTAGGGTGTATCTGTGGGAACAACTTCCATTCTGCCGGGAATACCCTTGCAGGCAACAAGTGAATCAAGCACAGCCTTGAAATCCATACCCATTTCAACAAGGCAAGCCGCCGCACCCATTGAATTATAAACAGAAAATTTACCGGGTACGCCAAAATGAATTCTGCCTATTCCGCCTGTGCCCAGAAGCTCATATTTGACTCCCGAAGCGGAAATTCTGATATTCTTTGCGGAGTAATCGCATTTATCACTGTTGATTGAGAAGGTTACGTTTCTGCAATTTGTGCCTTCAAGCATATACTCCGCACTTTCATCGTCAATGTTGACAACTGCAAGTGATGAATTTTCAAACAGCATATGCTTTGCCGCTTTATAAGCTTCAAAAGTACCGTGATAATCAAGATGGTCCTGAGTAAGGTTTGTGAATATTGCGGCATCAAAATGAATGCCGTCAACACGGCGCTGGTCAAGTGCCTGAGATGAAACCTCCATAACGCAGTATTCACAACCGTAATCTGCCATTTCCTTGAACAGTGCAAAAAGGTCGTTGCAATCGGGTGTTGTCAGCGAAGCTTCGTATTCCTTATCGCCTACAATATTTTTGACAGTACCGATAAGACCTGTTTTGTGACCCATACCGTCAAGAACGGATTTGATGATAAAGCAGGTTGTTGTTTTGCCGTTTGTTCCTGTTACGCCGATAATTTTAAGTCTTCTTTCGGGATGACCGTAAAATGCGGCACAGATATATGCATAGGCACTTCTTGTGTTTTCAACAAGAATCTGATTGGGAAGACCCATATCCTTCTGCACAACAACCGCAGCCGCACCCTTTTCAAGTGCTTCCGCCGCCTTGGTGTGGCCGTCAAAACGCTTGCCTTCAATACATACGAATATGCAGCCTTCACCAATCTTTGCAGAGTTATCGGTAATGAAAGCAACTTCCTTATCCTCAAAAGCCGCCGTAATACCCATATCCTTAATTATTTCGCTGAGTTTCATCTTTTGTCCTCCGTGTCACTACTCCTGACTTGCGTAGTCGTCTACTCCCGTGTTAGATTTGAAATATACCGTCACGGTTTTACCGCATTCAACCTCTGTGCCTGCTTCAAGGCTCTGGTCATATGAAACAAGCTCGGATGCGTTGAGTGCATTACCTGAAATTTTAATGTTAAGACCTGCGGCAACCGCTGCATTATTTGCCTGGGATACCGTCATAAGTTTAAGATCGGGCACGGTTACGGTAACTCTTTCCGCATCCGCCTCTGTATAAAGCACGATAATGCCGTCCTTGGGCATACTCTGATTATATGCAGGCACCTGGCTCACAACAACATCACCCTTGCCTACGGTTTTTACCTCAAAGCCCTCCTGAGTAAGCATTTCCTTGGCATCGCCGATTTCAGTGCCTACAAGGTTGGGTGCGTTGGTATCGAGAAGTGCAATTTCCTTATCGGTATACTGCCTTTCGACGCCCATATATTTAAGAGTTTTTTCGGTAACCTGAGCAGCAACGGGAGTACAAATCTGTCCGGCGTTAATCTGACCTACAGGCTCGTCAACAAGAATAAGCATTGCAATTTCGGGATCATCGGCAGGTGCAAAGCATCCGAATGATGCGACATACTCGCCCTGAGCCGTACCGATTTTCTGTGATGTACCCGTTTTACCTGCAACACGGTAGCCTGCAACATAGGAATTCTTCGCAGTGCCTGCGGTCGAAACCTGCTCCATTGAAGCAATAATCTTATCCGACGTCGATTCGGAGATAACCTGACGCTTTACCGTCGGTTTTGTCTCGCTGATTACGTTGCCGTCAGCATCAAGAGTTTTTGCAACAATGTACGGCTGCATAAGCTTACCGTCATTGACAACGGCATTGATTGCGTTAAGCACCTGAATGGGTGAAGCCTGGAAGGACTGACCGAAGGAGGAGCTGGCAAGATTAACCTTTGTCATACTCTTAAGTGAGTGGTAGTTGATGCCCGCTTTCGGTAAAGCCTCCGCGCCGAGGTCAATACCTGTTTTTTCGGTAAAGCCGAATGCTTCAAAGTACTTATAGAAGGTCTCGACACCGAGTCGCTGACCGATTGTGATGAAATACGGGTTGCAGGAATTCATAAGTCCCTGCGTAAGTGTCTGTGTGCCGTGACCCGAATGGTTGTGACACCAATAGTGTCTGTCCATAATCTGTATTGAACCGCCGCAGTTGAAGGTTTCGTCATATTCGACAACGTTTTCCTCAAGTCCTGCCGCCATTGTAATGACCTTGAAAACCGAGCCGGGGTCATAGAGGTCAGAAACACCGCGGTTTCTCCACTGCTGATACATAGCGGTTGTATAAGCCTTTTTGCGCTCCGCTTCGTCCTCAATCTCGTTGAGCTTTTCAACGGTTCTTGTATCGTAAATGTTGTAGGGGTCATTTGAATCAAAGCTTGCCTGACTTGACATTGCAAGAATTGCGCCCGTATCAACATCCATTACTATGCCTGTCGCTGAAAGACAGTTGCTCGTCTCGTAGCACTCGCTGAGTGCTTCCTCGAGGTAACGCTGAATCGTTTCGTCAATAGTCAGCACAAGTCCCGTGCCCTGTGTAGGCTCATAGAGAGTCTGATAAGCAATACTCTCGATAACCGTGTTATTCGCTTTTGTGGAAATAAGCCTTCCGTCGATACCCTTTAAAATGTCATTATATTTCGATTCAAGTCCTGAAAGACCGTCGTTATCCGTACCGACACATCCGAGAATCTGCGAAGCAAGAGTTGAATACGGGAAATATCGCTTGACGTCATCCTCGACCATAATCGCGCTTGAATAATAAACTGCCTTTTCGCCCTTTTTACCCGATTCATAGGGCTCTTTTACAAATTCGAGCACCTTATCGCGGATATCTTTTTCCACTTTTTCGACAAGCGTAAGGTTATTATAGCCCGTCAGAGCCGCTTTTTCTTCGAGAGTTTCTCTCTCAATCCCGAGGATTTCGGGAAGAGTATCGAAAACAATCTCCTTTGCCGCATCGGGGAATTTTGCAAACTCGCTGGGATTGAAGGTAATCTTCCACGCCGAGGCGCTCTGCGCAAGAACAGTCATATAAGTCGGATCGTAGCCATGTCGTTCTGTGGGCCAAGGAGTTG
>JAZSHU010000067.1:0-39390 GCA_045533455.1 Acutalibacteraceae bacterium
ACCCGTGAGCTCGGCAGAATGATTGAAACCGTTGGTTACTCCGTCATCGCGCTTCCCGACGAAGAATATGATAATCCCCTCGGCGAAGGCTCAGGCGCAGGCGTTATCTTCGGTGCAACAGGCGGCGTTATGGAAGCTGCTCTCAGAACTGCTTATGAAGTTCTTACAGGCGAAGAACTCAAGGCTGTTGAGTTCACAGAGGTAAGAGGTACTGACGGTATCAAGGAAGCTACCTATACCATCGCAGGCAAGGAAATCAAGGTTTGCGCTGCAAGCGGCCTTAAGAATGCTCAGGCTGTTATGGAAAAGGTTAAGGCAGGCACAGCAGATTACCAGTTTGTTGAAATTATGGCTTGCCCCGGCGGCTGCGTAAACGGCGGCGGTCAGCCCGTACAGCCCGCAAGCGTTCGTAACTTTGTTGACCTTAAGGGCATCAGAGGCAAGGCACTTTATGAGGCAGATGCAAATCTTCCCGTAAGAAAGTCACACGAAAACGAAGCTGTTAAGGCAGTGTATGCCGAGTATTTTGAGAAGCCCGGCAGCCACGTTGCACACGAAGTTCTTCACACACATTATGTGAAGAGAGGCAAGTACAGCAAATAAACCTCAGAAGACATAATAAAATTGCCCCGTACCGATTGGTACGGGGCTTTTGCTTTGTTTAATCAATAACCAAACTGGTTGAAATATTCAAAGGGGTCAATATAGCTCTGGGTTGTGGTTACAGGTTCTGAGCCGCCCTTATCCTCAACAAGCGTGATTTCAACATCAAATTCCTCAATGGAATAATCGCCGTTGACTCTGCAGATTGAAAGGGTCATTTTGTCGCCTACCTTGCCGTTATCAATCTTTTCAAGAAGTATATCGGCAGTGGTCAGTGCCTTGCCGTTGACGGCGGTAATCATATCGTACTGCCTTACTTCCGTATTTGCAAGGGAGCTGTCGGGGCTGATTTCGTTGATGATGAGTGTGCCTGCGGGCAGACCCTTGATTTGTGCAATCATACTGTACTGTGCGCTTGAGCTTACGGGATAATAGGTTATGCCCAGCTTGGGTCTGTTGGGTACATAGTTATATGCGATAAGGTCGTCAATGATTGGCTTTGCGGCAGTTGTGGGAATTGCAAAGCCCATACCTTCATAGTCGGTTGCCGCAATTTTCTGAGAGTTTATGCCGATAACCTGACCGTAAACATTTACAAGCGCACCGCCTGAGTTACCGGGATTGATAGCCGCATCGTGCTGGATACACTTCATTGTGTAGCCGATTTCACTGCTTACGGGTCTGTCAATAGCCGAAACAAAACCTCCTGTGAATGAACCGAAAAATTCTACGCCGCCGGGGTTGCCGATTGCATAAACACTGTCGCCGACTCTCAGTGCGTTTGAATCGCCGAATTCTGCGGCAGGCAGACCCTTTGCCTTGATTTTAAGCACGCCAAGGTCTGTTCTGGTGTCTATACCTACAATTTCAGCATCGTATGCGGTGCCGTTTTCGGTCTGAACCCTTACCTGAATACCTGCATCACTGATAACATGGGCACAGGTGACGATGTAGGTGTATTTGCCTGATTTATCCTCGCCCATAATAACGCCCGTGCCTTCGCCTGCGGATGAATTTGAACGCTGAGTGTAAACAACGATACCTACAATGGAGGGCTTGACCTTTTCAGCAATCTGTGCTGTGGTCAGTGCACCGTCAACGGAAGCGGCGGTAGGCGTAACGGGAGATTCGTTGATGTTAAGCTGAGGACCGTCTGTGTTTTTATCTTTGCCGTCAGATGCGGAAATGTTGCCGCCGTTATTTTCTTTTCTGATTGATGCAACGCCGAAGCCCAACGCAAACACAATAACAAGTGCAAGGCAGGCTGCAAAAATTCTCAGACCCTTTCTTTCCTTTTTGGGAGGCTGAGGTGCGGGTGCATATACGGGATTGGGATTAACCGTTGTTCTGCCGTATGAGGGGGGAGGATAGCTGCCCTGATTATAGCCGTAATTGGGAGTGTTGGTATAGGGCTGCTGAGCGTATACAGGGTTTTCGGGCGGAATCTTTTCGTCCGTTTCAACGGCAGGGGTTTCTTTCTCTGCAGTATCTTCAACCGGATTTTCCTCCAAAGCAACTTCCTCAACGGGCTGTTCCTCGCGGATTTCATTTTCTTCGGCAGGAACGGCTTCTTCTGCTTCGGTTACGGGAAGTTTTTCTTCGGGCAGATTGTTTCTGATGTATTCGTCACTCATAGGGTTAACCTCCGATGTGTATTGTCTGTGCTTTTATTGTAAATAAAGAATTTTAATATATTTTGAACGCGGGGTAAATATTTGTTAAATCAATGGCAGTTGGAATATAAATTCCGCATACTGACCGGGCTCGCTTCGTGCAACAATGTTGCCGCCGTGAAGCTCAATAATGGTTTTTACAATGTAAAGACCCATACCTGCACCCTTTACATCGTAGCTTCTGGATTTATCGATTTTATAGAATCTCTCAAATATTTTGTCAATTTCATCGCTTGGTATACCCATACCGCTGTTGCGTATGCGGATAATTGCTTTTTCCGTATCGGATTTTGAGGCAACCTCAATATATCCGCCTTCGGGAGTGAATTTGACCGCGTTATCAATAAGGTTATACACAACCTGATTTATCATATCCTTATCCGCAACAATGCTGTTGCTTTCAAAGGAATCCAGACCCTTGATTTCGATGTGCTTTTTATCGATAATCTGTTCAAAGCTGAGCAACGTACGGAAAATCATTTCGGAAATATCGAAGCTTACGGGTTTCAGCTCAAGCTCGCCTGCTTCGATTTTGCTCATATTAAGCATTCCCGTAACAAGCCTTGACAGGCGTTTGACTTCATCGGAAACGATTTTCAGATATTGGGTTTCTTTTTCAGGCTCGATTGTGCCGTCAAGAATGCCGTCAATAAAGCCGCCAATGGTAGTCATGGGAGTTTTAAGCTCATGCGAAACATTGGCAACAAAACTTCTTCTGCTTATTTCAAGGGTTGCAAGCGCCTGAGCCATTGAGTTGAATGCCTGAATCAGCTCGTCGGTTTCATCGTGACCCAGTATGTGAATTCCCGAGCGTATGGGCACTCGCTTTGAAAAATCGCCGGTTGCATACTGCTTTGCAGCCGCACTCATTTCACGAAGCGGTCTTGTAAGCCTGAGAGAAACAAGATAAACAAGCAGGAATGCCATTGCAAAGGCAAAAAGGGTTGCCGCGGAAAATACTCGAAGAATACCTGCGACATAGGGTGTCAGACCGTCAATGACGGATTGGGTTGAGAAAACAACCGCAACGGTTTTGCCGTTAACGATAACGGGTGAGCTTACGATAAAGTGGGCGTCGCTCAGTGCACCGCCCAGAGTGCCCGTTGTTGAAACCGTTGATTTCAATGCGTTTGCCATTGTGTCGGCAGGTACGGAATAAGAATTATGTACCATGCAGTTGCCTGTGTAAAGTGCCATATTCGATTGCAGGATTTCTTTGCAGTAAACAACCTGACCGTCGGTGTTGGTGATAAAGACATCGGCGTCAATAGCATTTGAAATCTGGTGAAGTGTGTTACAGATAACGATTACCGAGCCTCTGCCGCTTTCGCCCAGATAATCTGAGCCAAGCACCGCCGCCGTATTCTGGGCAACGCTGAGGGTGTTTTCTTCAAGAAGTGCGGTTTTTTCGTCCATCCACAGCTTTGAAACAAAAAGCAAGAGAGCTCCGCCTAAAAAGACGAAGCTTGCAAGGATTATTGAAATTGTAACAAGAAAATATTTGCGGAAAAGTCCTGAGGCTTTTCTTTTTTTCATTTCAAACACCTTATCAATCCATAGTACCGAATTTGTAGCCTACGCTCCAAACGGTTTTGAGCTCCCATTTATCAGATACGCCTTCAAGCTTTTCGCGAAGACGCTTTACGTGAACGTCAACGGTTCTTGAATCGCCGTAGTAATCAAAGCCCCATACCTCGTCGAGAAGCTGGTCTCTGGTGAAAACTCTGTTGGGATTGCTTGCAAGGTGATAAATGAGTTCAAGCTCTTTGGGAGGTGTGTCAATCTTTTTGCCGTCAACCTGAAGCTCATAGTTTGTAAGGTTGATAACAAGCTTGTCGTAGCGCACTTCCTTAACGTCGGTCTTTTCGGTTGAACCGCTTCTGCGGAGCACTGCCTTCACTCTTGCCATAACCTCTTTTGCCTCAAAGGGTTTTACAACGTAATCGTCTGCACCAAGCTCGAAACCCAGCACCTTATCGAAGGTTTCGCCCTTTGCGGTAAGCATAATGATAGGCTTGTCCGAGAACTTTCTGACCTCACGGCATACCTGCCAGCCGTCAAGAACGGGAAGCATAATATCAAGAATCATAAGGTCGGGTGAAAGCTCCTGGAACATTTTGACTGCCTCACCACCGTTGTGGGCAAGGATAACGTCATAGCCTTCTTTTTCAAGATAAAGTCTTAAAAGCTCGCAAATGTTATTGTCGTCATCAACAACAAGAATTCTTTCTGCTGCCATAATAGTCCCCTCCGTTTAATATGGTCTACAATTATAATTATACACCGATTTTTAACAAATTTATGAATTGCTATAAAATAAACTGTTACATTATGCCGCAAATAATGAACAATTATTTAACAGAAAATCTGAAAACGGTGCAGGAATAGAATTTCTGTCCTGCATCAAAAGTGCACTGAGGAAATTCGGGCATATTGGGTGTGTTGGGATAATACTGTGTTTCCAGGCAGAAGCCTGCGTGCTGAACAAGGGGCTTGCCGCCCTTGCCGATGATTGTGCCGTCAAGGAAGTTGCCTGTGTAAAGCTGAACACCGCAAAGGTCTGTGAAAACTTCAAGCATTCTGCCGCTTTCGGGGTCATAAGCCGTTGCGGCAGGGCCGTCACCGTCGTTAAGGCAGAAGTTGTGGTCATATCCTTTGCCAATTGCAAGCTGGTCATCTTTGGCAGCGATATCCCTGCCGATAGCCTTGGGCTGTCTGAAATCAAAGGGTGTGCCCTCAACGGGTCTGATTTCACCTGTGGGAATGCTGTTTTCATCAATGGGAGTGTATGCATCCGCATTAATCTGCAGAATATGGTCAAGCACATTGCCCTTGCCTGCAAGGTTGAAATATGCGTGGTTTGTCATGTTGATAACCGTCTTTTTATCGCTGACGGCATAATATTCGATTTTCAGCGCATTATCCTCGTGAAGGGTGAATACAACTCTGAAATCCACCTTGCCGGGGAAGCCCATTGCACCGTCGGGGCTTGTGTAGGTCATTTCAAGGGAGTTATCGTCAATAATCATAGCCTTCCAGATTGCGGTTGAAAGCTCGCCACCGCCGTGGAGACAGGTGATGCCTTTTTCGTTTTTCTCAACATTGTATTCAACACCGTCGATGGAAAATTTGCCTTCTGCAATTCTGTTGGCGTATCTGCCCACGGTCATTCCTTCATAATCAGAATGGTTTTCGTGACCGTCAATATTATCGAAACCTGCAAGCACATCTGCAAAAATTCCGTTTTTATCCGCAGCATAAATGCTGTTTACCGTTGCACCGTAGGTGATGATATCAACTGCGGTTTCGCTTGAATTTCTTATTGTGTAGCAGTCAACCTGCTTGCCGTCTGCCGTATTTCCGAACAAATTCTTAACTATCATTTCAAATCCTCCAATGGGTTTATAATTACATTATATATTGTTTTTTATTCGCCGTCAACGGCGGTGTAATAATTATACCTGCCCCTTGTTTCGGTTGCCTTGCCGTATTGGATTGACGAAACGGGGCAGCGGTTGATGCAGGCGGTGCAGTGCTGACATTTTTTCTTTGTCCATACGGGTTTGCCGTCGATGATTTTTATTGCGTTTTCGGGGCAGAGCTTTTCGCAAAGGCCGCAGGAAATGCATTTTTCATCCGCATGGAATTTTTTTGTGTTTCTGAAAGGATTGTAAAGCAAAGATACAAAAGCACTGTTCAGCTTTCCGCCGACGGCACCGCATATTCCCTGTTTCCTTGCACCTATATCGGTGCATACCGTTTCAAGCTCACGGTCTGCGTGACGGAGATATTTCTGAGCCTTTTCCTTGGTGCATGGGTCATACATAACAACATAATTATCGGGCATTTTCAATGAAAAGGAATAATTAAGCTTTCTGCCCAGAGCTTTTTCAAGCATTTTATCCGCAGTGCCTGTGTTGGCACCGCAGGTGATGACCGTGAAAACATATCTGCCAAGTGAATTTTTAACCTGAGGCATGGATGCAAAACGTTTTACGATTTCGGGCAGACCCCAGAAATAAACGGGGAAAACGAAGCCCGTAATTTCGTCGTTTTTACTGCCGAAGCTGTTGCTTTTCATAACCTCAACAATATCGCAAGCCGTATCATTCAGCTTTTCTGCAATAACCTGTGCGGCGTGGCGTGAATTGCCTGTGCCCGAAAAATAATAAATCATAAAAACACCTTTCAGAACCATATGGAGTCCGAGTTATTTAACTTCTAAATTTTAACATCGGTAAAATTTTTTGTCAATAAATATTAGTCGAACAGACGGTTATAATATGATTGAACCGAGAGTTCATATAATTTAAAAGGAGTCTTTTAAAATGGATAAGAACAATCAGCAGAATCAGAACAAGCAGAACAACAACGCTCAGAACAATCAGCAGAACAGCCAGCAGAACAACCAGCAGAACAAGAACAACCAGAACAATTCTCAGAACAAGAAGAAGAACAACGAAAACTTCTAAAAAAACTGCGGTATCTTTCGTGTGGAAGATACCGCAAAATTTTATGCTTTGATGTAATTTATCAGAATTAAAATGTAATGATATGCAACGGGCAACAGCAGGGCAGGCACCATATTAAGGGTCTTGAATTTATCTTTAAGCAGAAAATTCAGCCCTATTGCCATTATGATTGCATAACCAACCATACATATCTGTTCAAGAAGCTCACCCTGAAGTATGCCGCTGAGAGAGCCTGCAAGCAGTGAAATTCCGCCTTGGTAAATCAGGATGGGAATGAAGGTGAAAATAACTCCGTAGCCCAGAGTTGCACCGAAAATAACCGCATTAACAAAGTCAAGTGCACTTTTCACAAGCAAAACAGAGCTGTCGCCGGCAAGACCGTCATTGATTGAGCCTACTATTGCCATTGCACCTACACAGAAAAGTACGGTGCCGTTAATGAAGCCCGAAGCAAAGCCGTCGGATTTGAATTTGCTTTCAATTCCTTTACAGAATTTGCAGAAGCGGTCGTCAAGCCTGAGAAGTTCGCCGATGAATGTGCCGATTACAAGAAAGACAACAAGCAGAAGCTCGCCGCTGCTTGAAAGCTTACCGCCGTCGTATGTGAACATATTGGCAATAACGCCGTTTATGCCGATAATCAGCACCGCAAGACCCAGCGCCTTGTTGATGCTCAGGGTATAACTTTCTTTTATTCCTTTTTTGAGAAGTATTCCTATAAGTCCGCCGATTATAACCGAGGCGGCATTGACCAATGTACCTGTCATAAATATCACCTTTTTTCGGAATAACAGGATTTTATCACTTTACATTGCAAAAGTCAAGGTTGATTATACAAACAACAGGAGATGACCGTTGCAGTTGCGGAAATAACGGTGTATAATAAATATGAAATAAGATTGAGAAGGAGGTAAAAATATGCTTGTAATACTTGCTTTTCTCAGCGATATTCCTCTTTACATATCGGCTATCGGAGAGTTTATTTTTAATCTTTTCAAATAAAATAAAACCCAAAACAAAAGCGGCCTGCATCTTGCAAGCCGCTGATTTTTATTTCTGGAACATAAGAAGCAGGAAGCCTGCTGCAACTGCAGAGCCGATAACACCTGCAACGTTGGGACCCATTGCGTGCATAAGAAGGAAGTTTGTGGGGTTATACTTTCTGCCTTCTGCCTGAGCAACACGGGCTGCCATGGGTACGGCCGAAACGCCTGCCGCACCGATAAGGGGGTTGATTTTACCGCCTGTAACAACGTAAAGCAGCTTGCCGAGAAGTATGCCGCCTACGGTTGAGAATGCAAACGCACAAAGACCGAGAACAACAATGAGAAGGGTCTTTGTTTGAATGAAGTCAACGCCGTTTGCGGTTGCACCTACGGTAACACCAAGCATAATTGTAACGATGTTGGTAAGTGCGTTCTGTGCGGTGTCGCTGAGTCTGTCGGTAACGCCGCATTCTTTAAGCAGGTTGCCGAACATAAGCATACCGATAAGGGGAGCTGCGTCGGGAAGCAGGAGAGCAACGATAACAAACACAACAATGGGGAATATTATCTTTTCAACCTTGCTTACCTTGCGGAGCTGCTTCATTTCAACCTCTCGTTCCTTCTTTGTGGTGAGAAGCTTCATAAGAGGAGGCTGAATGATGGGGATAAGCGCCATATAAGAATATGCGGCAAGTGCGATGGGTGCAAGCAGATGACCTGCAAGCTTTGAGGCAACAAGGATTGCCGTGGGGCCGTCTGCGCCGCCGATGATTGCGATTGAAGCGGCTTCCTGAGGTGTGAAACCGAGAAGGATTGCCACAACAAATGCAACATAAATACCAAGCTGTGCCGCCGCGCCGAGAAGAAGGCTGACGGGGTTTGCAAGCAGAGGACCGAAGTCTGTCATTGCACCGATACCCAGGAAGATAAGGCAGGGGAAGATTGAACTTTTTACACCTGCGTAAATCAGCCTGAGAACGCCCGAGTCATACCAATGTGCGCCTTCAACAATGTTTGAGGTGTCCATAATGCCTGTGGGGTCTGCCATCATACCTGCGCCGGGCATATTTGCAAGCAGAATGCCGAATGCAATGGGCACGAGAAGAAGGGGCTCGAATTTCTTTGCGATAGCGAGATAAAGGAATATGAAAGCCACAAGAATCATTACGGCGTATTTCCAGCCGCCTTCCTGAGTGAAGAGCATGGAAAAACCTGAATTCTCCCATATTCCGAGAGCAATATCTTTAATAAATTCCATTCCGGAGAATCCTCCTCAGATATTAGCCGATAACAGCAAGAACTTCGTCTGTATCAACGGTTGAACCCTTTGATACAAGAATCTGCTTAACTGTACCTGCGCAGGGAGCAACGATTTCGTTTTCCATCTTCATAGCTTCGAGAATGATGATAACATCGCCTGCGTTAACTGATGAGCCTACTGCTGTGTTAACAGCAAGGATTGTGCCGGGCATGGGAGCAGCAATCTTTGTGCCGTCTGCGGGAGCAGCTGCAACGGGTGCGGGTGCGGGAGCTGCCTCGGGAGCAGGAGCTGCTGTGGGTGCGGGTGCTGCAACGGGAGCGGGAGCAGCAACGGGTGCTGTTGTTGCAACAGTAGCTGCGGCAACGTTTGTGATAACTGCTTCGGTTTCTTCAACCTCTACTTCGTATGCTTTACCGTTAAGATTTACAACGTATTTCATAATGATTATTCCTCCACTTTTTTGATTGATTTGAAGCTGAGTCTTTCAAGCGGAATACCGCTTTCATCGCTGATGATTGCCATAATGGCTGCCGCTGTGGGCTCGTCTACATTAATAAGCTCAGGGCCGGGGATGCGTCTGATTGACCTGAAGCTGAGCTTTTCAAGGGGAATGCCTGTTTTGTCGCTTGTGATTGCCATAACAACTGCCGCTGTGGGCTCGTCAACATCAATAAGCTGAATACCGCCTGCAACCGCAACAGCTGCGGGAGCTGCTGCAACGGGAGCGGCAGGTGCAACAGGTGCTGCAGATGCTGCAACGGGTGCTGCCTGGGGAGCTGCATCAGCCGATGAATTGAGCTTGCCTTCAATGGCTCTGAAAATTTTCGAAAGAAAAACAATGAGGACTGCAAGAATTGCAAGTTCAAGAAGAACCACGGTGATGCCTGCAACTGCAACCAGCATTGTTTCTGACATTGTCAGTTCTAATTTATCTGCAAACATATTTATCTTCCTCAGTCAATTCTTGTGATTGTGTAGGTGAATGTGCTGTTCTTCTTTGCTTCACGCTTCTCGAAGAAAGCTTCTGCCTGAGCAGGGAATGCGATGTATGAAAGAACATCCTCCATGCTCTTTGCTTTGTCACCAAGATATTCTTTTGCTTCGTCAAGGCCGGGTGCAAGGGTATCTGCAAATCTGCCTGTGAAGGGTTCTTCGTCACCGAGAACAAGCTTCTGGAGTTCTTTGCTTACCTTGCCGGGTGCCTGACCGTATTCGCCCTTGATGTAGCTCTTTACTTCCTTGGAGATGTTCTTGTATCTTTCGCCTGCAAGCACGTTGGCAGTTGCCTGAACGCCTACCATCTGGCTCATGGGAGTAACAAGGGGAGGATAGCCCAGGTCTTCACGTACTCTGGGAGTTTCGAGAAGAACCTCATCAAGCTTGTCCAGCTTCTTCTGTGCAGTAAGCTGAGCAACAAGGTTTGAAAGCATACCGCCGGGAATCTGATAGATAAGAGCGTCGGTCTGTGTGCCCATAACAACGGGGTTGAGAAGACCGCTTTCGAGTGCCTTTGCACGGATGGGCTTGAAGAAATCGTTGATTTCCTTGCATACGTTTTCGTCAACGTCAACCTCGTAGCCGTACTGCTTGAGAGTGTATACGAGAGTTTCGGTTGCAGGCTGTGATGTACCGCCTGAGAAGCAGGAAATTGCGGAGTCGATAACATCCGCACCTGCCTCAACGCATTTGAGAAGTGTCATAAAGCCCAGACCTGTTGTTGAGTGTGTATGAACAACGATGGGAACTTTTACATTTGCTTTGAGAGCCTTAACAAGGTCATAGCCTTCCTTGGGGCTCATAATGCCTGCCATATCCTTAACGCAGATTGACTGAACGCCGAGAGCTTCAATCTGCTTTGCAAGCTTAACGTAGTTGTCAAGGTTGTGGATGGGGCTGATTGTGTAGCAGATTGTACCCGAAGCGTGTGCACCGCATTTGAGGGTTTCGTCAACTGCTACTTCAATGTTGCGTACGTCGTTGAGTGCGTCAAAAATTCTGATGATGTCGATGCCGTTTTCAACGCTCTTTCTGATGAACATACGGACAACGTCATCGGGGTAATGTTTGTAGCCCAGAAGGTTCTGACCTCTGAGGAGCATCTGAAGCTTTGTGTTGGGGCAAGCCTTCTTGATGTTTCTGAGTCTCTCCCAGGGATCTTCATCAAGGTAACGCAGGCAGGAGTCAAATGTTGCTCCGCCCCAGCATTCCAGTGAGTAGTAGCCTGCCTTGTCAAGCTTTTCAAGAATGGGCTTGAAATCCTTGAAGGGCATTCTGGTTGCGATAAGTGACTGGTTGGCGTCTCTGAGCACTGTTTCCGTGAAATTAACTTTCATAAAAACTCAAATTCCTTTCTTTTAATTGGAAATTATCTACTGATTAGAAATTGACACGTGCGGCAATGTAATCTTCAAGAGCATCGATTGAAATACGCTCCTGCTGCATTGTATCACGGTCACGCACGGTTACGCAGTTGTCTTCAAGTGAATCAAAGTCGAAGGTGATGCAGATGGGTGTGCCGATTTCGTCCTCACGGCGGTAACGCTTGCCGATTGAGCCTGTTTCGTCGAAGTCAACCATGAACTTCTTCTGCAGCTTTTCGTAAACCTTGAGTGCATCGGGTGAAAGCTTCTTTGAAAGGGGAAGAACCGCTGCCTTGAAGGGTGCGATTGCGGGGCTGAGGTGAAGAACAACTCTTGTGTCGTTCTTTTCAGCGTCAATAACCTCTTCATCATAAGCTTCACAGAGAAGTGCAAGCACTGTTCTGTCAAGACCGTAGGTTGATTTGTTGATGTAGGGGATGTACTTCTCGTTGGTTTCGGGGTCGAGATAATCCATCTTCTGACCGCTGTATTCCTGATGTCTTGTAAGGTCGAAGTTGGTTCTGTTATGTGTGCCGTTGATTTCGCCCCAGCCGAAGGGGAAGAGGAACTCGATATCGCAGGCAGCCTTTGCGTAGTGAGCAAGCTTTTCGTGGTCGTGGTAACGAAGGTTTTCAGCCTTGATGCCAAGGTCCTGATAATACTTCATACCGTATTCCTTGAAGTAATCGTAAAGCTCGGTATCTGTGCCTTCCTTGCAGAAGGTCTGGAACTCCATCTGCTCAAACTCGATTGTTCTGAAAGTGAAGTTACCGGGTGTGATTTCGTTTCTGAAAGCCTTACCTATCTGACCGATGCTGAAAGGAAGCTTTGCTCTCATTGTTCTCTGAACGTTGAGGTAGTTAACGTATTCACCCTGAGCGTTTTCGGGGCGGAGATAGATAACGCTTTTGCTGTCGTTTGTAACGCCTCTGAATGTCTGGAACATCAGGTTGAATTCTCTGATGCCTGTGAAGTTGTGCTTACCGCACTTGGGGCAGGGAATTGAATGAGCCTTGATATACTCAAACATTTCTTCCTTTGTCATGCCGTCTGCGTGTGCTTCGGGGTCAAAGTCGTCGATAAGGTTATCGGCTCTGTGACGCATTTTGCACTCCTTACAGTCAAGAAGGGGGTCTGAGAAGCTGGCAACGTGGCCGCTTGCTTCCCATACTCTGCGATGCATGAGAATATCGGCGTCAACCTCGTAGCTGTTCTTTCTTTCCTGAATGAAACGCTTGCGCCATGTGTCCTTGACGTTGTTTTTCATTCTTGCACCGAGAGGGCCGTAATCCCATGTGTTTGCAAGGCCGCCGTAGATTTCGCTGCCTGCAAAAATGAAGCCTCTGCCCTTGCAGAGAGCAACGATTTTTTCCATGGTTTTGTCTGTGTTCTTCATCATATCCAAAACTCCCGCATTATAAATTTTTACTTTTATATGATACCCTAAAATATGTAAAAAATCAATGCAATCCGCAACTAAAAAAGACCGCAAAAAGCGGCCTTTTTTGGTGAAATGTAATATATAAATAAAATATATAGAAATATATGCTCTCAAACCCTTCATTCCGTCTTCAATCCGCGGTGTAGATGGATTAGTATAACTGAGATTATTATAGTTCTTTATTATTATAACTAGGGTCTGATTTTCAGAATTCCTGAATTCTGATTTTCATATATGTGAATTCTGGTTTTCGTACGCTGCAATTCTCATTTTCGAAAATGAAAATGGACGGTTTCAGACTGAAAAAGATTACCTTTCAAGGCTGTCAATCATAGTGAACAGCTCAATATAAAATTCCTTTGTTTTGCCTGCCTTGGCATTAAGACCGATAACCGTGCCGTGGTCGCCTGTGCGCTTGGGTGCAACATTCCATATGCCTCGGCTGATATCTTCGGGGTTTTCGGGCAGGGACATATATTCCTCGCCCGTGGGATATCTTGCGGAAACAACATTTACGAGTCCGTCGTTTTCCTGCCATGAATCATCAATTTCTATTCCGCCTGCGGTTGTGCCCTTGTACTGACCCATTGCCAGCGCAAAGGGTGAAAGTATGGGCAGAGTTGAGGTCAGAGGCACCTGCTTGCCCAGAATTTTGCCCTGCTGGGTTGTGCTGTAAGCGTATGAAAAATAATATATGCCTTCAACGGTTTTTATTTCTTTGTTAAGCTCTGCCGCACCGTCGGGCGAAAGGTCATATGCGGCGTGGTCGTTACCTGAAGCCGTTACCGCAGCAATGGCGCTTTGGGGGTCTATTTTATCAATGCCGAAGTGGTCAAGACGGAAATCGTAAATACCCTCAACAGGTGCCGCAATGCCTGCAACTCCGAAGCATAGGGTCATAAGCATATCCGTTGTATCTGAAACTCCCACGGTGCTTCCGAGAGTGTTGAGCACTTCCGTCAGTGATGAGCCGTTGTGAGGAGCACAAAGTGTGGTCACGGAGTGAACATAATTGCCTTTGCCGCCTGTGAAAAGAGGCGAGGTATCATCTCCGCTTGCCTGAATTTCAGCTTCACTGCCGTATTCGAGAAGTGACGCAAGAAGTCTTACCGTTGCACCGCCGAAGGAATGACCCACAAGGTTTATTTTTACGGTCTGACCGCCGTTCATTTTCATGCCCCAGTTTGCAACAAGGGGTTCGGTATAGGTTCTGCCGTATCGGTTGTGATTGTGTTCTTTTGAATGGGCTTCGCCGTAGTCAACCCGTGTGCCGGCAAGCTGTGCATAAAGCTCGCAGGCTCTGTCCCATGCACTTGAAACGGGACCCACACCGGGGGTATATACCTCGTACCCTTCTGCCTCCAACACTTTTTTCAGGTCTGAATTTCCGCCGCCCCAATACTGAGCAACGTCGTTTATGCTGTTACCGTCACCCCAGCCGCCCAGACCGTGAACAAGAACATAGGGATAGCTCAGCTTGCCGCCGTTTGCTTCATACCACAGATTTTTCACACCGCCGTAATATGTGGGCAGGGCTACGGCGGTAAAGGCTATGGCAATAACAAGGATTATTGCGGCAATTTTCATCCATTTATTCTTTGGTTTGGTTTCGGGAACGGTTTCAACGGGTTCTTCGGAAGGTTCAACATCGGCTTCAGCCGTTTCTTCGTCTTCGGTTACGGGAGCTTCTTCAGCTTCGGGAAGCTCATCCTTCAAAAGATAATCCGTGGAAACACCGAAAAGCTCGCTCATTGCAATGATTTTATCTATATCGGGCAAAGCACCGCTTGATTCCCATTTTGAAACGGACTGTCTTGATACGCCCAGCTTTTCCGCAAAGGCTTCCTGCGACAATCCCTTTTCTTTTCTTAATTTTAATATTTTCTCGGATATATTCATAGTTGTTTTCGTCCTCCTTGCTCCGAATTATAGCCCCGAAAGGCGGTTTCTTCAACCAACTTTGGTGGACATTTGGCAAAAATCCGTAAAAAACAGTGTAAAGTCGGGTTTACATTTCATTTTTGAAACATATTTTATCCGTTTATATAATATCATTTATCTTTTTGTTAGTCAACAAACGCAGGGACTGCCCTTGCGGCTGTCCGCGGTCAAATCAAAAAAGGACAGCCGAAGCCGTCCTTTAAAAATCAGATTAAAAACAGTTTTGCAAGTCCGAAATAGATGACCAGGGTAACGATATCAACCAGAGTCGCTATCATGGGACCTGCCATAAGTGCAGGGTCAAGCTTGACGATTTTTGCGAAAATGGGCAGTGAACAGCCGATAAGTTTTGCCACAACTATTGCACAGAACATTGCAATTGAAACTACAAGGAATACCTGGAATGTGCCTTCGCTGAAAAGATACATTCTCAGTATGTTTGCCGCCGCAAGCACGGCACCGCAGATTGAAGCAACTCTCAGCTCCTTGAAAACGATTTTAAGGTAATCCTTTATTTCGATTTCGCCGACTGCAAGACCGCGGATGATAAGTGTTGAAACCTGGCTGCCTGCGTTACCGCCCGTACCCATAAGCATAGGCATTGACGCCGTCAGTGCAACAAAGCCTGCAAGCAGGGTTTCGTAGCCTTCAATGATTTTTCCCGTGAAGGTGCCTGAAATCATAAGGATAAGCAGCCACAGAATTCTGTTTTTGGCAAGCTTGAAAACACCTGTTTTCAAATATTCGTCATCTGAAGGGGCAAGCAAAGCCATCTTCTCAAAGTCCTCGGTGGTTTCTTCTTCGATAACGTCAACGATATCGTCAACGGTGATAATGCCTACAAGGCGGTTTTCGTTATCAACAACGGGTACGCTGAGAAGGTCGTACTTTTTAACTATATCCGCAACATATTCACGGTCGTCGTGAGTGTTGACGGAAATAAGCTGTGCATCGTCCTCCATAATATCGCCCACAAGGGTATCCTGCTCGCAAAGCAGAAGCGAAAGCAGGGGGATGCTTCCCAGAAGGTGATGCTCACGGTCAATACAGTAGCAGGTGTAGACGGTTTCTTTGTCTACGCCTGTTTTTCTTATTTTATCGATAGCTTCCGCCGCCGTAAGACTTGTACGCAGGTGAACCATTTCAATGGTCATAAGGCTTCCCGCACAGTCTTCGGGATATTTGAGGAAGCGGTTAATCAGCTTTCTTGTTTCGGGGTCTGAATGTGCAAGAACACGGGTTACAACGCTTGCAGGAACTTCTTCAAGGAAGTCAACCGTATCGTCAAGAAACATTTCGTCAAGCAGACGTTCAAGCTCGGCGTCTGTAATTGAGCGTACAAGCTCAGCCTGAGTTTCGGGTTCAAGGTATGAGAAAACCTCCGCAGATATATCCTTGGGAAGAACACGGAAGGTTCTGAGTTTGTTTTTTGTTTCAAGCTCCTCGATAAGCAGAGCAACGTCAACAACGTTGATTTCACTGAGCATTTCACGCAGTGCGGAAATCTCGCCTTTTTCAGCAAGCTCAATTATCTGTTCAAGCAGAATTTCAAAATTTTCCATAAAAAAAGCATCTCCTTTCGCGGATTACCGCAAAGGGGATGCAACCAAAGAAAAGCGATTTGTTGTGAAATCACTTTGGGCGCAGTTCCGACTGTGCGGCAGAAATTAAGGTTATGTATCTACTTCGGGGGTTGGGTATATCGGAACTTGCCATGATTTTCACCACACTTCAAAAATTTTTTCTACCCATTAATCTTATACCCAAAATCGCAACAAGTCAAGCAAAAATGCAAAAAAATTCAAAAAGTAAAAATATTGTGCAAAAACAGAGAAAAACGGCGATATATGGGTGAATACGGGCGAAATCGGGAGAATTTGCACGGTAATACGGAATGGATTTTCAGATTTTTTCACCTGAACAGGTCAAAAAAAGCGGCAGTTTGAACTTAGGTTGAAGGGGATTATGAGCAATCCCTTTCGGAAAGGAGATGAATGTTATGACCGATAAAGAACGGCTTTTCTGTTCTTATTATGCCGAAGACGGTGACGCAAGAGGCTGTGCCGCAAGGGCAGGCTTTGTTGTTGCGCCTCGCAGAAGTGCCGCAAGGCTCCTTGCCAGAGAAGAAATAAGAAATGAAATTGCAAGACTTGAAAAAGAAAAAAGAGCCGCTTCATCGGAGGTTGAAAAGGGTCTTCGCCGCCTTGCCTTCGGCTCCGTTGCGGATGCACTGAAGCTTATGCTTTGCGAAGAAACGATGTCGGCGGAAGAAATCGAAAAGCTGGACCTTTTCAACGTGTCGGATATCAAGCGCCCCAAGGGCGGCGGACTTGAAATCAAATTTTTTGACAGACTTAAAGCCCTTGAACGTCTTGAAAAGCTGGGTACGGGCGAAGAAAACACTCAGAGCAGCTTTGTTCAGGCACTTGCCGAGGGTGCAAAAATGCTTTCACGGGAGGATGAGGAGTGAGCAAAAAGCAGGTTTTTACACCCTTTTCTCCCAAACAGATGAAGGCGCTTTGCTGGTGGCTGCCTCAAAGCCCCTATGCAGACCGTGACGCAATAATCTGCGACGGTGCGGTGCGCTCGGGCAAAACAATGTGTATGTCCGTTTCTTTTGTCACATGGGCTTTTTCGGAATTTTCGGACCGTTCCTTTGCCCTTTGCGGCAAAACAATCGCTTCGTTACGCCGCAATGTTGTTACGGTTATGCTGCCTGTACTCCGTGAGCTTGGCTTTGAGTGCGGGGAAAAGTATTCGAGAAATCTTGTGGAGATAACCTTTAAAGGAGTTACCAACAGATTTTATCTTTTCGGCGGTAAGGACGAGGGCTCGGCGGCGCTCATTCAGGGTATGACTCTTGCAGGCGTGCTTTTTGATGAGGTTACCCTGATGCCCCGTTCATTTGTGGAGCAGGCATTGGCAAGGTGTTCGGTAGAGGGGTCAAAATTTTGGTTCAACTGCAACCCCGAGCATCCCATGCACTGGTTTCACGAGGAGTGGATAAAAAAGCGTGAGGAGAAAAACTGCTTTTATCTTCACTTTGAAATGAGCGATAATCCGTCGCTTACACCTGCGGTTATCAGAAGATACGAAAAGCTTTATTCGGGTGCATTCTATGAAAGATTCGTTCTCGGCAGGTGGGTAGCGGCGCAGGGCAGTGTTTATCCTATGTTTTCGCAGGAAAGCCACGTTGTTCAGCCGCCCGATACCTTTGGCAGATATTATGTTTCCTGCGATTACGGCACGGTCAATCCTTCTTCTTTCGGCTTGTGGGGAGAAAACGGCGGCAGGTGGTACAGAATCAGAGAATACTACTTTAATTCACGCACCGAGGGCAGGCAGAAAACCGACAGCGAGCATTACGAAGCCTTGTGTGAGCTTGCGGAAAATCTGCCCGTTGAAGCCGTTATCGTTGACCCGTCTGCGGCAAGCTTTATGGAATGCATAAGGCGCGGCGGCAGATTCAGGGTTATCCCTGCAAAGAATGATGTTATTGACGGAATCCGCCGTGTTTCGGATTGCCTTAAGGAGAGAAAAATTCTGTTTTCGCCGTCGTGTAAGGATACAATCCGTGAATTCGGGCTTTACCGATGGGAAGAAAGCAGTGCAAAGGATTCTGTCAGAAAAGAAAATGACCACGCAATGGACGATATCCGTTATTTTGTTTCAACCGTGCTTACGGAAGAAGATGACGGCGGATTTTTCGCCCTTGCGGCAAAAAGGCGATGAAAGGAGGAGAAGAAATGGCTGTATTCGGAAAAAGAAAAGCATCAAGAATTTCGGCACCCGTAACGCAGAATACCCAGGCAAAGCCCTTCGGTATTCTTGACGGATATGTGCCCCTTGCTCCGCCTCAGAACAGGCTCTATTACGCCCTTCGTGAGGCAGTGCCCGTTATTGATGCGGCAGTGTTCAAGCTTGTGCGTCTTACGGGCGGATTTACGGTTGAATGTGACAGCAAGGCGGCTCAGGCTGAGCTTGAGGAATTCATTCTTTCAGTGCCCGTAGGCGGCAACCGTCAGGGGATGAGTGCGTTTATTGAAAGCTATTTTGAGCAGCTTCTGACCTGCGGCACCGCACTGGGCGAAATTGTTACGGATTCCGACGGTGTGCCCAGAGGTCTTTTTAATGCGTCACTTGACTGCATTGAGCTTAAAAGAAATAAAAACGGCTTTGATGTTGATATTTTTATACGCAACGGCACGGAACTGCAAAAGGTGGCACGCCCTGAAATGTGCCTTCTCAGCGTTCTTAATCCCGAACCCGGTGCGCTGACGGGCTGCTCAATGCTCAAGGGTCTGCCCTTTGTAAGTTCGGTTCTGCTTAAGATTTTCGAGAGCATCGGTGCCAACTGGGAGAGAGTGGGCAATCTGAGATTTGCGGTTACCTATAACCCCAAAAACGATGCGATGGACAGAGCTTATGCAAAAGACAGAGCAATGCAGGTTGCAAGGGAATGGGGCGAGGCAATGCAGAGCGGCTCCGAGGTCAGGGATTTTGTGGCTGTGGGCGATGTGCAGATTAAGGTTATCGGTGCGGATAATCAGATTCTGGACAGCAACGTACCCGTCAGACAGATGCTTGAACAGATTGTTGCAAAAACGGGATTGCCTCCCTTTATGCTGGGGCTTTCCTGGTCAAGCACGGAGCGTATGAGTGCACAGCAGGCAGATGTGCTTACAAGCGAGCTTGAGGCATACAGACGTATTCTTACGCCGGTAATCAGAAAAATCTGTACCGCTTATCTCAGAAGCAGAGGATATTCCTGCACGGCAAGAGTTGTGTGGGATGAAATTACCCTGCAGGATGAGGTTGAGCTGAGCAGAGCCGAGCTTTACAGAGCTCAGGCAGAAAAAATAAGGAGAGGTGAATGAACACGGAAAAGGAAAACAATATTCTGCCCGATGAGGAACTTGAACTTATCGGACGGTTTGCAAGAAAGAAACTGAGCAGAGAGGAGCTTTACACATTTTCGCTTATTCTCTGCGACAACGAAATTGACAGGGATAACGAAAAATTCACTGTTGAGTCACTTCATAAGCTGGCAGAGCTTTTTGTGGGCAAAACGGGTATCTTTGACCACAATATGAAAAGCAAGGACCAGACGGCAAGAATTTATGCCGCAGAGGTTATGACCGATGAAACCCGTAAGACTGCCGACGGCGAGGTTTATACATATATCCTTGCCAAGGCTTATACGGTCAGAACCGAAAAGAACAAGGACCTTATTGCGGAAATCGATGCAGGTATCAAAAAGGAAACCAGTGTCGGCTGCAGCGTTAAGGAGATAAAATGTTCAATCTGCGGCAAGGATATCAAAACTCAGGGCTGTGAACACAGAAAGGGTAAGGTTTACGGCGGTAAGCTTTGCTGTTACCTTCTCAATGACCCTGCGGATGCCTACGAATGGTCATTTGTTGCAGTGCCTGCACAGAAGAATGCAGGTATCGTCAAAAGCTTCGACCCCTCACGGGAAAGTGAAGAACTTGCGGAAATCGCAAAGGAAATAAGACAGGAGCTTGAAGACGGTATCATCCGCTGCGCCGCAACGGTTATTCCCGAAATGAAGGGTGAGGCAATTGAAGAAATCTGCAAATCTCTTACGCTTAAATCCCTGCGTGAAATGCATAATGCATTCAAAGAAAATGCACAGAAAAGCCTGCCCGTCGTAAGACAGCTTGAGGTTGGCGAAATCACAAACGACGGCGAAAATTCCGTCTACAAAATATAAAGTGAAACTTTAAGGAGGATAATTTATGTCAGTATCATTCGGCGGTTTTAACGAAAACACCGCAACTTTTAAGGCAAATGAAGAAATTGCAAAGGGTACACCCGTTAAGATGAACGGTTCGGGCACTGTTACAGCCTGTGCCGACGGCGAAGCTTTCTGCGGCATTGCAAACGAATGCAGCGGCGGCTATGCGAGCGTACAGCTCAGCGGTGCGGTAACCGCTAAGCTCAGCGGCTCTGTTGAGGCAGGCTACGCAAATCTCGTCAGTGACGGTGAAGGCGTAAAGTCAGGTGCCGAGGGCAGAGAATATCTTGTTGTTGCAGTTGACGAAACAGCTTCAACCGTAACATTCATTATGTAAGGAGGAATAAAAATGGCTAATTTTGATAATATCAGACTGGAAAAGGGTCTTTATGCATCGGGTAACTTCACAAAGGCACTTGAAAGCATTGACCCTACCGAAAATTATAAGGGTACATCTATGGAAGGTCTTGACGCATACCAGCGTCAGCTTAAACGCTTCGGCATCAAGGTAGGCGGACCTTCAAGCGACGTTGTTGATAAGTTCTTCAAGAATTCCGACAGCGCAGTGCTTTTTCCCGAATACATTTCAAGAGCCGTAAGACAGGGTCTTGAACAGGCAGATATTCTTTCGGATATCGTTGCCTCAACAACGGTTATCGACGGTATGGATTACCGTTCAATCACTTCGATTCCCACAGAGGATGAGAAGGAGCTTAAGGTTGTGAAGGAGGGTGCGTTTATTCCCGAAACCACTGTTCACACAAAGGAGAATCTTGTAAGCCTCAGAAAGAGAGGCAGAAGCCTTGTTGCGTCATATGAGGCAATCCGCTTCCAGCGTCTTGATCTTTTCACCGTAACTCTCAGACAGATCGGTGCATACATTGCAAGAACACTTCTCAAGGATGCCATCGGCGTTATTGAAAACGGCGACGGCAGCGGCAATGCGGCAGAGATTGTGAGCTGCGCTCAGTCAGGCACACTTACTTACGCTGACCTTGTGAATTTCTGGAACGGTTTTGACCCTTACGAGCTTAACACCATCATTGCCGACCCTGCGGTTACGGCACAGATGCTCAACATGGAGCAGTTCAGGGATGCGGCTGCAGGTCTTAACTTCCACGGAAGCGGCGATATGATTACTCCTCTCGGCGCAAAGCTTCTCAAATCCGCTTCGGTAGGTGAAGGCAAGCTTATCGGTATCGATAAGACAGCGGCACTTGAAATGGTTAAGGTAGGCGATATTATGACGGAATATGACAAGCTCATTGACCGTCAGCTTGAGCGTGCGGTTATCAGCTGCACCGCAGGCTTTGCAAAGATTTTTGACGGTGCATCAAAGGTGCTTTCCGTTTAACGGAGGGATTTGATTTGATTGACTGTCTGAGCATTCTTTCTGCTCTGAAGGAATATTATTCGCCACAAGGTACGGATGAGGAGCTTGCTCCTCTCTGCACTGCGGCGGCAAGGGAGCTTATGCCCCGTGTGAAAGCCTCGGCAGAGCATTCCGACGTCAGGCTCATAAACCTTGCGGCGGCAATGGTAAATCACCGCCTTTGCATAAGGAATATGCATTCCGCAGAGGGCATGACCTCCTTCAAGGCAGGCGACGTAACCGTCAGCGTTTCGCCCAACGCACTTATTGAGCAGGCGGAAAAAGAAAAAGCGGCGGCAATGCTTGCGGCATTGCCCCTGCTTAAGGATGACGGATTTTTCTTCGGGCAGGTGAGCATATGAATATTGAACCTGTTTTCAGGCATTACGGCAGACCTGCCTCGTTTGTGTCAAAGGACGGCGAAAAAATTGAAACAAGAGCTTTTATCAGCCCTCTGAGATACAAGAATAAAATGTACCTTTACGGTGTCAACACGGAAATCGGTTACAATTCACAGGGACATTATCTCTACATAGGCCCTCCCGACCCTGACCTGACTGCCGCCGCAGACGGTTCATATATTTACTGTCTTGGCGAAAAATACAGAATTGACCGTGCCGAAAAGGTTTATAACGGCGAAAACCCGTTTTATATATGGGCGATTATCCGTGTTATGGTTGAAACGGAATGAGGTGTGATTTATGAGTGAAATAAGTGCACTGCCCGCAAATATCGTTGACTGGCTTAAAACGAGAGAGGAGCTTTCCGAAATAAGATTTCTTACGGAATTCCCTGCGGTGAAAAAGGCAATTCCTCTGAAGCACACCACCGTTGCCGTAGGTATTGAGGGAATGGAAATTGTTGATTCATTTACCGAAAACGATGAGGGCGTGCTTGTTGAAAACGAATATTGCAGGCAGGCAAGAATCAGGCTCAGGCTTTCAATTCACGCTCCCTATTCGTGGGGCGGTGAGGCGTGCCACAGTGCGTTTACGGATATCATTGACTGCCTGACCTTTGCTTCGGGGCTTGATATTCTCAATTCGGGCTGTGAATCCGTTGTGTCCGACAGAGATACGGATGCCTTTGTGCTTACGGCGTGGGCAACGGTCAATGCATCCCTCTGCCCTGCGGCAACATCGAGCCTTGATTTTCCTTCGTTCCTGTCAAAGGATTTGCTTTGCGGCACGCATATACGCAATGAGGATATCCACATTTCTCCTTCACAAAAGGATTTTCTTGATACTCCCTTCATCACGGGTTCGTATATCGGAACAGGCGGCACACAATCGGTTACCCTTGGCTTCAAGCCCAGCGTTATCATTGTTATGGTCAACGGTATGCCTCTGATGACAACAAACACCCAGACGGGCAAAAGCACCGCTTACTGCGGTGTGGGTTTCAGCGAAGGTGCAACTCTGGGCATTGAACTCACAGATAAGGGTTTCAGGGCAAAAAGCTCAACAACCGAAGGAGTTTCGGAGTGTTACCCGTCACTTAACAATCTCGGTACGACTTACAGATATGTAGCTTTCAAATAAAAAAGGCGGCACAGCGGTAAAAACCGTTGTGCCGTTTCGTTTTTTTTATTTCTTCATTGCCGCAAGGTCACGGTAGTTGATAAGCTTGATGCCGTGAGCCTCGATGTGCTGCTTTGTTGCAGGGTCTTTCATAACTCTGTATTCCCATACTCTGCGGTTCCAGCAGCCTGATGTGCCTTTGAGGTCATCGGTTTCAAGCGAGGGATGAAGGTAGGTTTCGGTTATGCCTTCGGGGAAGTTTGCATAGAGGTCATAGAGATATTCTCTGAAATTCTCGTAGCTTTCATCCTGAGGGCCGCCCCATTCATTGGGGATAAGGTAATCGGGGATTGCGACGCCCATAGCGTTTGCAAATTCAACAATTTTGCCGAATACCATTTCAATCATACTTTTGTCAACATTGATTTCAAGCATTGAGTTGCCCATCATTTCGTCTGTGATGTGGCCGGGCAGACGGAAGGGCAGACCGTATTCGCCTGCAAGCTCAAGTGTTTTCTGAAGAAGCTCAAAGCGGCCTGTTTCGATGCCGTAAAGTGAGCCCATATGGTTGTCAAGGTGTGAGGGGGTAACAAGACCCAGCTTCTTGCAGCGTTCAATCTGTGCTCTGATTTCGCCTTCAACCTCGTCAATGTCAACATTATTTTCGACCTGATCGCTTTCGTGCCACATAAAGCCTTCTTCGTCACGGAGAGAATCCGTGTTCTTTGAGTTTACGGGTGCCCAGCGGTATTTTGACCATTCGCTTGTGAATGTAAGGTGAACGCCGATTGCAAGGTCGGGATTTTCAGCGGCGAATTGGCAGGCCTCGGGTGCCCAGGCACAGGGGGTCATAACCGTTGTTGAGGTAAGTGCACTGTTTGGGTCTTTCATAAGGTCCATAACCGCAAGGTTTGCACCTCTGCACATACCGAAATCGTCTGCGTTGATAATAAGATATCTGTCCATTTTTTTCTCCTTCCTTAAATAAGGTCTTTATACTGAATTTTATTGCCGTCAAATTTATTCACATCAAGCTCTTTTCCGCCGATGAATGCTTTGTCAACCTGCTTTATGCCCTTGACATATTCGGGTCTGCCGGGGCAGAAGGGGTAAAGTCCGAGAACGCCGAAAATATACCAGATTGCGGTGGTGCCGTTATCTTCGTCACCGGGGAAGCCGTCATCTTCATATGAGAAAAGCTTGTTGCAGATTTCTTTTACCCAATATGCGGATTTTTCAACATCGCCCAGTGCGGAGTAAATGTAGGGAATGTGGAAGGAGGGCTGATTGTTCATGCCGCACTGACCGAAATCAACAGCCGCCATTTCGGTAATTTCGTGGATTTCACAGCCATATCCGATGATTTCGTAGTGGGGAGGAGTTGCAAAAAGCTCGTCGATTTTTGCAATCAGCTTGTCCTTGCCGCCGTAAAGCTCTGCAAGGCCGTCAATGTCGTGGGGCACTGCAAATGAATTCTGCCAGGCACTGCCTTCGGTGTAATCCCTGCCCCAGCCTTCGGGCACAAAACCGGGTCTGAAATTACCTTTTTTATCCTTGGCACGCATAAAGCCGCTTTCGGGGTCGAAAAGGTTTTTATAGTTAAGTGCACGCTTTCTGTATTCTTTTTCAATATTCGCTTTACCGAGGATTTTTGCGATTTCCGCAATACACCAGTCGCCGTAAGCCGCATCAAGGGTAAGATTTACGCTTTCTTTTTCGGTTTCGTATGAAACGTAACCCAGCTTGCAGTATTCTTCCGCACCGTTTCTGCCGAAGCGGCGTGCAGGTGCGTTGGTTACGGAATGCTTTATCATACCTTCAAGGGCAACTTCAAGCAGGTCGTTATCGATGAAGCCTTTTACAGCACCGTCGCAGATAACCGCATCGATGAGGGTGCTGGGCATACAGCCGCATTCACCGATTGAAAGCCATCTGGGCAGCCAGCCGCTTTCCTTATATTCATTGATGAAGGCAACAAGCATTTCACGGAGCTCGTCCTTTGCAACAAGGGCAAAGAAGGGGTAAACCGTGCGGTAAGTATCCCAGAAGCCGTTGTCCGTATATCTTACGCCGTTTTTCACCGAGCCGTCGTGGGGGCAATAGTGAATTGCGTTGCCGTTTTTATCGTATTCGTGGCATTTGTGGGGGTAGAGGAATGCACGGTACATACAGGAATAGAAGGTCTTGAGAAGCTTCTTATCCTTGGTTTCAATTTTAACTCTTGAAAGGTAGCTTTCCCACATATCCTCTGCAAAAGCCTTGACATCCTTGAAGTTTTTGCCCGAAAGCTCGGTTTCAAGGTTTAAAAGTGCCTGATTGAAGCTTATGTATGATGAGGCAAGCTTGATTTCCGTAACTTTTTCATTAAGGTAAATGTGGATGCCTGCTTTTTTGCCTCTGCATTTTGTGCCGTTTCTGAATTTATCGTCGTTGCTGACAAGTGTTTTTTCAGCATTGACACTGCCTTCGGGGAATTGAAGCACAACATAGTTTTTAAATTTTACAGCTTCGCCGCTCATATGCATATCCGTTGATGCATAGAGTGTGTTTGTTTTTTCATCGAAACGGTAGCTGCACATTCCTTTGACGGGAAGCACGGAAAAATAATTATCGCCGTCTTCGTCGAAAGCAACTCTGATTACTGCGCCTCTCTCTGTGGGAGTAACTTCAAGGTCGCATTTTGAACGAAGAAGGCGGTATTTGAGAAAATAGGGAGTCAGCACCGCCTCCTCGGGGCGGAAGCCTGACCAGCGGTCCTCACCGTCAAAGCCGCCGAGAAGTTTGTTCTGTGGCATAAATATCAGTGCACCGTAATCCGCAATCCAGGGAGAGGGCTGATGGGTAAGCCTGAGACCTTCAAAGCTGCGGCTGTCGGGATGATAGTACCATCTGATGTTTCCTTCAACGGTCTGGGGTGCAAATGCAGTCATACCGAAGGGGAGCTGGACAAGGGGCAGAGTGTTGCCGTTTGAATAACGGTGAACGGATTTGCTGCCCTGTTTTGTGTTGACATAGTTACAGTATTTCATTTTATTTCTCCTTTTCCGAAAGGATATTTATTAAATTTTCAACGCTGAAACAGCGGCTTTTTCTGATAGCTTTTTGCAGGATTTCCATATTCAATGCGGAGTGTTCAATCTCCTTTGAAAATTTCTGTGCCGCAGTCTGAAAATCTTCGTTACCGAGAGCCGAAATCCTCATAATCACTATTGTGCACAGAACACCGAGAATTGCTTTTTCAAGCAATCTGCCGTCATAGGCGGCGGTGATGAAATAGCGGTGAACAAAATATACCGCCAGATGCTCAATCAATATATCGTCAGCCGGAAAGCTTTGCATATCAACCGCTTCGGCGGCTGAAAGAAATGACGGGTAATCGGAATTTATAAATTCCATCGAGCCGAAAAATTTGAAAATTCCTTTAAGTGCACGCTTTGCACGGGCAGGTGAATATTCAGCTTTTTTCTCGAAGAACAAACCGGCATTTATATTTTCCGTACCTTCATATTCAAAAAGGACAATGAATTCCTGCACAAGCTCCGCATACCGCAGAAAGGCACAAAGTCTTTCGGTTGCGGAAAATTTTCTGTTCTGAAGTATATTTATCGCCGTTTTTCGGACTTCAAGCAGTGTAAAATACAGCTCGTTATCGAAATCTGCGGGCACCATACGGTCATCAGCATCTTCCGTTATGAATGTGACGGAATCACTGCTTTCAAAAATCAGCCTTGCCGCCTCGGGGCAGGAGAGAAAAAGACCTTTTTCGGCCCTGAAGCCGAAGGAGTTTGTGAATCTGGGGAAGATGCGGCAGGTCCGTGAAAGACAGCCGTGACCCAGATTGATGTACATATCACACAGACCGTCATCGAGCAGGAAGGGACATCTGCCGTTTTCCGAAACAAAAATACTGTCGCCGTCTTCGTCAACGGTAATCAGACTGCGGATTTTTTTGCCGTAATCTCCGCCGAGGTTTCTGTAGTATTCAAGGCTTTCGCCGTCAATTACAATATCCCAGCCCTTGCAGCAGGTGTCGGTGCATTTATCCGCAATGCAGGCAAATCTTTTATAATAGTCGGGAAAAGTAAGCTTCATAAATTAAAATTCAGGGCGACCCCGTAAGGCCGCCCGTAAAATCAAAAAATTTCTTCTTCGGACGATTCTTCTTCTGCTTCTGTTTCGATGATGTTGCCGTATTCGTCCGTAACGGTTTCAGGCTCAACAATGTTGACAATAAGGAAAACGGTTGAACCCTTGGCGTATGCTTTTTCCGCAACGGGCGACATTGAAATTACTTCGTTGGGTCTGTATGCACTGTCGTTTCTTTCACTTATTTTGCATACAAATCCCAGTTCTTCAAGACGAAGCCTTGCCTCCTCGTAATCGGAGCCCGTAACATCGGGAAGAATAATCTCCTCTTCGCCCTTGCTAACATAAAGGGTGATTTTTGTGCCTGCGGGCACCATTTCGCCTGCCTTTATGCTCTGGTTTACAATGTATCCCACATCAACCTCGCTGTCGTAAACATACTCGTCAATAAAGACAAAGTTCTTTGTGAAAACGGGGTTTGATGAAATGTCAAGGAAAAGTCTGTCTGTGAAACCGGGCACCTCAACAAGCTCACCCTGAGAGGTGGTGATTGTGCTGTCGGTGTTTCCGTTATTGAGGAAGTTCACACGGTCACGCAGAGGTCCGAAAATGAGAATTGCGAATATAATCATTCCCACTGCAAGGCTGATTGCCGCAGTAAGAATTATTGTTTTTTTGCCGTCTGCAAGGTCGGTTTTCTGCGACTTTGCGGTTTCGCGCCCGGGTTCGGCGGTGCGGGTGGGCTTAGCCTGAGATTTTGCGGTGCCCGAGGGTGCTGCAGGAGGCACGGGCTTCTGATAACCGCCGGATGCGGATGCCGCCGCAGGTGATGCCGAAAGCTCGGCACGGAGCTGCTCAACCGTTCTTGTTCTGTCTTCCGGCAGAATCTGAAGGGCGTTGATGAGACCGTTTATGACGTAAGCAGGCAGTGCCTCTGCAAATTTGCCGGGCACCATAAGCTTATCGTTGCTCATTCTTTCTTTTGCGGAAATGGGGTCGCTGCCGATAAGCGTGCGGTAAAGCACGGCGGCAAAGGCATAGATATCCGTCCAGGTGCCCTGACCTCCGTCAAAGCCGTACTGCTCAATGGCGGCATATCCGTCGTAAAGCTGGCTGTTGAGGTCGCTTCTTGAATTTCTTGCGGCGCCTGTGCAGAAGCCTGTGATTTTTATTTTTCCGTCAGGGCCGATAATGAGGGTTGAAGGGGATATTCCTCTGTGGATGATGCCCGAGGAATGAAGTGTGCCCAGGGTTGAAAGAATGGGCATAAGCAGAGTTCTTGCCTTTTCCCACGAAACATAGCCCGTTTTACTGCGAAGAAGGAAATCGCGAAGTGAAATGCCTTCAAAATGGTCGTAGATTGCATAGGAGGTGCCGTAATCGTTTACAACGTCCGTAACGCTTATAAGTGCCGAAAGACCTTTGAGCCTTGCAAGCTTTGTCCACAGCTCAACGAAGCTCTGGCGAAGCTCGAGAAACACGTTTTCACTGCCTCTCATAACCTGCAGAGTAAGATTTGAAGTTGTTCTCGTGGTGAAGGAATCGGGAATGAATTCTCTGATTTTGACGGCCTTGCGTTCGGTAAGATCCCAGCCGATGTATGTAGCACCTTCACCGTTGTATTCAAGCATTTTACCCACCAGATAACGGTTGGAAATAACCGTTCTCACGGGCAGATAGGGCGGAATCTGAGCAGAGTCAACGTGGTATCCGCAATAGGGACACTGCTTTTTCTCGCCTATCTCTCTCATACAACTCATACAAAGATTGTCTGAACTTATCATCTTAAGACTCTCCTTTTCGTAAGTAAACCTAAATAATGATAACAAAGAAATGCCGATTTGTCAACGAAAGTGACAGAATTGTAACCTTTATGGGCAATCTGTTGTATATTTTGTATGAAATTTTGGTACTATTATTCTTGATACGCACTTGAAAATGAAAAATATACTTGTTATAATATGTTTATATAAAAATGGAGGAGTTCGGCATATGCAGAGTAAAAACAGCATACCTCTTTACCTTTTTCATCAGGGTACCAACGCAAAAGCATATGAATTTCTCGGTGCTCACGGCAACGGTGACGGTTCCGTTACCTTCAGAGTATGGGCACCCAATGCGGAGTGGGTAGGCGTCGGCGGTGATTTCAACGGCTGGCAGCCCGGCAGTGCACCTATGGAGAAAATAAGCGTGGGTGTATGGGAATGTACGGTGTGCAACGTAAACGTTTACGATTCATATAAATTTCAGATAAAAACCCGTGACGGCAGGCTGATTTATAAGAGTGACCCTTATGCTTTCCATACGGAAACACGGCCCGACACCGCCTCCAAATTTTACGGCTTGCCCGAATTTGAATGGACGGACAAAAGCTGGCTGAAAAAGAGAAAGGCGAAGGATATTTACGCTTCGCCCGTCAATATATATGAAGTTCACGCAGGCTCGTGGCGTATGCACGATGACGGTAATCCTCTCACCTATCGGGAGCTTGCAGATGAGCTTGTGCCCTACGTCAAAGAAATGGGCTACACTCATATTGAGCTTCTTCCCGTTACGGAGCATCCCTTTGACGGCTCCTGGGGTTACCAGGTAACGGGCTATTTTGCTCCTACCTCACGCTACGGTACTCCCGAGGATTTTGCGTATTTTGTAGACAAGGCCCACAGCGAAGACATTGGCATCATTCTCGACTGGGTGCCTGCCCATTTTCCAAAGGATGCCTATGGCCTTTACGAGTTTGACGGCGGACCTCTCTACGAATATGCAGACCCTAAGAAGGGTGAGCATTACGAATGGGGCACCAGAGTTTTTGATTACGGCAGAAACGAGGTTCAGAGCTTTCTTGTTTCAAGTGCAATGTTCTGGATTGATAAATACCATATCGACGGCTTGCGTGTTGATGCGGTTGCGTCTATGCTTTATCTGGATTACTGCCGCAAGGACGGTGAGTGGATACCCAACGTTGACGGAGGCAGAGAAAACCTTGAAGCGGTTGCCTTCCTCAGAAAGCTTAACGAAAGCATTTTCAGGGAATACGGCGATGTGCTTATGATTGCGGAGGAAAGCACGGCATGGCCCATGGTTTCAAAGCCGACTTATATGGGCGGTTTGGGCTTTAACTTCAAATGGAATATGGGCTGGATGAACGACTGCCTCAAGTATTTTTCGATGGACGGCATCTACAGAAAGCATCACCACGACAAACTGACCTTCTCTTTCTTCTATGCTTTTTCGGAAAATTTCGTGCTGCCCATTTCCCACGACGAGGTTGTTCACGGTAAATGCTCTCTGATTAATAAAATGCCCGGCAGCTACGAAGAAAAATTTGCGGGTATGCGTTCTTTCCTGGGCTATATGATGTCCCATCCCGGCAAAAAGCTTCTGTTTATGGGCTCGGAATTCGGTCAGTTCATCGAATGGAATTACAAGCAGCCTCTTGACTGGCTTCTGCTGGGCTACGATGCCCACCGTCAGCTTAAGAATTACGTTGCGGCACTTAATGCATTTTACCTCAAAAATCCGCCTCTGTGGCAGATTGACTACGGTTGGGAGGGCTTCAACTGGATTGTCAGCGATGACAGGGATAATTCCGTTGTGGCTTATCTCAGACGTGATGCGGAAGGCAAGGAAGTCATATCGGTCTGCAATTTCACCAACGTTACAAGGCAGAAATACCGCATAGGTGTTCCGAAGGCAGGAACTTACAGAGTTGTTTTCAGCTCGGCACTGCCTGAATTCGGCGGCAGGGGAGAAAGCACCGTCGGTTCGGTGAAGGCAAAAAAAGAACCCATGCACGGATATGATTACAGCATAGAACTCGACATCGAGGGATTAAGCTGTATGTTCATAAAAAACACATCAAGAAAAACCAATTCAAAATAAAAGGAGGACCCTTTCATGGCAGTTAAACCCGAATGTATTGCAATGCTTCTTGCAGGCGGTCAGGGAAGCCGTCTGGGCATTCTGACCAAAAACATTGCAAAGCCTGCCGTACCCTACGGCGGCAAATACCGCATCATCGATTTCCCTCTTTCAAACTGTGTCAATTCAGGCATCTATACCGTGGGTGTTCTTACCCAGTATCAGCCCCTTGAACTGAATGACTATATCGGCAACGGTCAGCCCTGGGACCTTGACCGTGCCAACGGCGGCGTTCACATTCTTTCACCCTATCAGCAGATTAAGGGCACGGAATGGTATAAGGGTACCGCAAACGCAATTTATCAGAACATCAATTTCATCGAAAGATATGACCCCGAATATGTTCTCATTCTTTCGGGTGACCATATTTACAAGATGGATTATTCAAAGATGCTTGATTTCCATAAGGAAAAGAATGCAGACTGCACCATCGCAATGCTTGAAGTTCCCTGGGAAGAGGCAAGCCGTTTCGGTCTTATGATTGTCAATGACGACGGTTCAATCAGCGAGTTTGAAGAAAAACCCAAGAACCCCAGAAGCAACAAGGCTTCAATGGGCGTTTACATATTCAACTGGAAGAAACTGAGAAAATACCTCATTGAAGATGAGGCAAAGGAAGGCAGCGGCAACGACTTCGGTCACGACGTTATTCCTGCAATGCACAGTGCAGGCGAGAGAATGTTTGCCTATCAGTTTGACGGCTACTGGAAGGATGTAGGAACAATCAGCAGCCTCTGGGATGCAAACCTTGACCTGCTTAATCCCAAGGTTGACCTTGACCTTAACGATGACAGCTGGAAGATTTATTCACGCACACCCGTTGCACCTCCTCACTATGTAGGCGCAAACGCAAAGGTTGAAAACTCAATGGTAACCGAGGGCTGTGAAATCGAAGGCTCAATCGATTTCTCCGTTCTTTTTGCAAACGTAACCGTTGAAGAAGGCGCAGAGGTCAAATATTCAATCGTTATGCCCGGCACGGTAATCAAAAAGGGTGCCGTTGTTCAGTATTCGATAGTTGCCGAAAATGCGGTTATCGAAGAAGGTGCGGTTGTAGGCGAAAGCCCTGAAAATATGGCAGATATCAAGGATTGGGGCGTAGCCGTTATCGGCAACGGCGTCACAATCGGCAAGGGCGCAAAAATTGCTCCCGATACTATGACAGACAGCGATGTAGGAGGTGCGGAATAATGTCAATCAAAAATGTTCTCGGCATTATCTTTTCAAATGCCTATGATGAAGTTCTTCCCGAGCTTACCGCTCTGAGAACAATGGGTTCAATACCCTTTGCCGCACGTTACCGTCTTATTGACTTCCCGCTTTCAAATATGGTTAATGCAGGTATTCCTCAGGTAGGCGTTATCACAAAGAGCAACTACCGTTCACTTATGGACCATATCGGTACGGGCAAGCCCTGGGACCTTTCAAGAAAAAGAGAAGGCATGACCCTTCTTCCTCCCTTCAATACTCCTTCAACGGGTATGACCCACGGCAAGGCGGATGCCCTTTACGGCTCAATCAGCTACATAACAAAGTCCGGCAAGGACCACGTTCTTCTTACCGATTGCAACGTTGTGTGCAATACGGATTATGAAAAGCTTATCAAGGCTCATGTTTCAAAGGATGCAGACATAACCATTGCATATGCAAAGGGCAATCCTCCCGCAATCGAAAACGGCACGGAGCTTATCCTTGACGAAAACGGCAAGGTTGTTGATACGGGAATCATCGATTGCTTCAGCGGAAACGTAAATTACTCACTCAAAATAATGGTTATCAGAAGAACTCTGCTTGAAAGACTTCTTCACGAAGCACACAGTGCACAGATTGACGATTTTGAAACCATTGTTTCAAAGAATATCAACCATCTCAGAGTTTACGGCTATGAAGAAACAGGTTTTGTAAGAGTGCTCAGCTCGCTTCAGGCTTATTACGATATCAGCATGGAGCTTCTCAAGGCTGATTTCAGAAAGGCTCTGTTCACTCCCGAAAGACCCGTTTACACCAAGACAAGCGACAGAGTGCCCTCTGTTTACGGCATCGGTGCGAATGTGAAGAACTCACTTATTGCAGACGGCTGCAACATTCAGGGTGAGGTTGAAAATTCAATTCTCTTCCGCGGCGTAACCGTTGAAAAGGGTGCAAAAATCAAGAATTCAATCGTTATGCAGAACGGCTTTGTGGGTGAAAACTCAACTCTGCAGTGCGTGATTATTGATAAATCCGCCGTGGTCAAGCCCGGCAAAATGCTCTGCGGCGCAGAAAATTATCCCGTATATATCGGAAAGGGAATCGTAATCTGAGAAAGTGTGAAATCTGATGTCCAAGAAAAATATTGTTACAGGTGCAATAGCGGCGCTGGCGCTGGTGCTTGTTGTATTTGTGGTGCTGATTGAAACGGGAATTGTTGATACCCGTTCGCTGACTCAGCCCCAGACCGTTATCGAATCCGAAATCATCGTTGTCAGCGAAACTAACGAGCAGGGTGAAATCGAATTCATAACAATGGTTACCAAATACGCAAGACCCAAGGTGTCGTCAAACCACCGTTACCCCACAAAAAAACCGAAACCCACCACAACCAAAGCAACCACGGTTAAGTATGTTGAGCAGTCAAGCTTTGTTCATCTTACCGACCCCAACGGAATTCCTCAGTTCAATGACGACGGAACGCCCGTAACCGAGGTTGTTACTTACACCATTGCGGAAAACAGCCTTACTCAGCCTACTACGGCAGAGCCCAAAACCTCAGCCGTAGCTGTTACGGACCCTGACGGAGCTGTGCAGACGGATGTCAGCGGAAATCCCGTAACCGAGGTTGTCACATATATCGAAACCACAACAAAGGGTCCCGATATATGGAGCGAGAACACTCAGGAGGGTACAACAAGGGCACCTCTCATCCAGACTGAGGTCAAGCGTGACGATGCTCTTGCTCAGGCGATTGTTGACCAGATTAATGCGGACCGCAAGGAGCAGGGTCTTGAACCGCTTGCTCATACAACCACGCTTAAAGCATCTGCAAGAACGAACAGTATGGCGCTTGCACTGCCCGATATTTACGGCAAGGGTAACGGCAACGCATATACCCTTATCACCAAATACGGCGGAAATCCCGTTTATCAGCAGGTAGCCGCCGCAAACAGGGATAAGATAATGAGCGAAGAAACAACGCAGATAGGTGTGGGTGTTGTCAAATACGAAGGTCAATACTATACGTCGGTTCTTTTAAGCTGACAGAAAGGATTTGATAATATGAAGGTACTTTATGCATCAAGCGAAGCGCTTCCCTTTGCCGCCAGCGGCGGTCTTGCAGACGTTGCAGGCTCATTGCCTCAGGCTCTGAGAAGACGTAAGGTTGCCTGCAGAGTGGTTATGCCTCTTTACGGCACAATCAGTGACGAAATGCGTGCAAATATGAAGTTTATAACAAGCATCATGGTGCCTGTTTCATGGCGCAGACAGTATTGCGGCATTTTCGAGGCAAAGGCAGGCGGCGTTATTTACTACCTCATAGATAACGAATATTATTTCAAGCGCAACAGCTTTTACGGTCACTATGACGACGGCGAGAGATTTGCATTCTTCTCCCGTGCAGTGCTTGAAATTCTGCCCTATATCGACTTCAAGCCCGATATAATTCACTGCAATGACTGGCAGACTGCCCTTGTACCCGTTTACTATTCAACATATTTCGCAAACAGAGAAGGTTACACAGGCATCAAAACAGTGTTTACCATTCACAATATTCAATATCAGGGCAAATACGGCAGAGATATTCTGGGCGATGTGTTCGGTCTGGGCGAGGAGCACGCATCACTGCTTGATTTCGGCGGCTGCGTCAACCTTATGAAAGGCGGCATTGAGTGTGCAAACAAGGTAACAACCGTAAGCAACACCTATGCAGGCGAAATTCTTGACCCCTGGTTCAGCCACGGTCTTGACCCCATTCTCAAAGAGAGAAGCGGTAAGCTCAGCGGCATCCTCAACGGTATTGACACAATCAACTATGACCCCGAAACCGATAAGGATATTTTCTATAACTACAGCGCCAAGGATTATTCCGCAAAGGCAAAAAACAAAGCTGCCTTGCAGGAGCTTTTCGGTCTGCCCGTAAATGCGGATACACCCGTTATGGGCATTGTTTCAAGGCTTGTTGCCCACAAGGGTCTTGACCTTGTTAAGCGTATTATGTGGGAACTTCTTGAAACCACCGATTTACAGCTTGCCGTTCTCGGCTCAGGTGACTGGGAATATGAATCCTTCTTCAAGGAGCTTGCAGCAGCATTCCCCGAGAAGGTTGGTCTGAGAATCGGCTTCATTCCCGACCTTGCAAGAAAGATTTATGCAGGCTGTGACCTTTTCCTTATGCCCTCAAAGAGTGAGCCCTGCGGTCTTTCACAGATGGTTGCTCTGCGTTACGGCACAGTGCCCATCGTCAGAGAAACAGGCGGTCTTAAAGATACAATCACCGACAGCGGCGACGGTAAGGGCAACGGCTTCACCTTCAAGAGCTATGATGCTTATGATATGCTTGATGCAATCAGACGCTCCCTTGCCGCATATGCGGATAAAGAAGGCTGGAACAAGCTTGTTGAAAGAGCCCTTAAATGCGACAACAGCTGGGGTCGCTCGGCAAGAGAATATATCAAGCTTTATGAAGAATTGATGTAAAAAACAAGGGACTGTTTTTCAACAGTCCCTTAAATCGGTTATTTTATAAATTCAAGAGGTATGGGCGGAATATCCTTTGTTACCGAGTTAAAAATGAAATCCTCTGCCATTTTTACAAGGGTTTCTATTGCCTCAGGCACAGGCTCGTCGGGAACGGGATTTTTTGACGGTGTGATATTGAACGCATTGTAGTTTGCGGCGTCGATTATGTTAAGATAAGTGGGGTTGCAGATGATTTTGCCGTCTGCATAAGCTCTGCCTGCCCAGCTCTTGGGAACATTGCCTGCATATGCCTGAATAAGAAGCAGTCTGTAAATTCCGATGGCAAGAAGCAGATCGAATCTTGTACCTGTCAGCTTTTCGCTGTCATTCATGGCTTCACGGAGAATCATCGCAGCCTTGATGCAGGTTTTGCTTGTGGGCGAATAATCGTCATTGAGCATAAGGACATTTGATGCGATGAACTGAAAATCGTTTCTTTCCGTAGTTCTGCCAAGCAGGTAATCGCAGGTTACATCGTAAAAATCAGCAACTCTCATCAGAAAGCTGTGACCGCATTCTCTTATACCTTTTTCATAGTGTGAGAGCAGCGCCTGAGAAATGCCAAGCTTTGCGGCAGCTTCTTTCTGGCTGAGCCCCTTTTCTTTTCTCAGCTCACTGAGTATAACCGAAAAATTTCTATCCATAAAATACCTCTTATCAACAAAAAGTATTAAATATTATACATAAGAATATACAAAAAGTATATTGTGAATTTTCACAAAAATCAAAACCCATTTTTGGAGGAAAAATGAAATCCTATACCATTCACTTAATCAGAAACGGTCTTACCGATGAAACACTGGAAGGCAGATACATAGGTCACACCAATGTTGAACTCAGCGAAGACGGCAAGACACAGCTTGCTCAGATGAAGGACGAGCTTATTTACCCTCCCGTGGAGGCACTTTTCACAAGTCCGCTGAAAAGATGCACAAAGACCGCGGAGATACTTTACCCCGACAACAAGCCCATCGTAATTGACGGCTTTATCGAATACAACTTCGGCGAATTTGAAAATAAAACCGCTGAACAGCTTGAAAAATATGAAGAATTTTCACGCTGGCTTGCAGGCGAAAAGGGCGTACGCCCTCCCTACGGCGAAAGCAACGAGGATTTTGCAAAAAGAGTGTGCGAAACCTTTGAGAAGGTTGCGGAAGGTCTTATGAAAACAGGCACAACCTCTGCGGCAATCGTAACCCACGGCGGTGTTATTATGACAATCCTTGCCGCTTACGGCATCCCCGAATACCCTATGCACGAGTGGCTGACACCCAACGGCTGCGGTTTCACAGTCAAGGTCAATCCCTCACTGTGGATGCGTGCAAAGAAGTTTGAAGTTTTCAGCGAATTTCCCTATGAAAGAGAAGAATTACCCGATTAAGGAGAATGAATATGAGTGTATTTACCATTGAAAAAGACGGCTTTAAGCTTGACGGCAAGCCCTTCAGAGTTATTGCAGGTGCAATCCATTATTTCAGAGTGCCTGAGGATTATTGGTATGACAGGCTTCTTAAGCTGAAAGCCTGCGGCTTCAACACGGTTGAAACCTATGTTGCATGGAATCTTCACGAGCCTTACGAAGGCAAGTTTGATTACAGCGGAATGCTTGATATCGAGCGTTTTCTTGATATCGCCGCTGAGCTTGGTCTTTATGCTATTGTCCGTCCCGGTCCCTATATCTGCTCGGAGTGGGATTTCGGCGGTCTGCCCTGGTGGCTTCTCAAAAACGATTCAATGGCACTTCGCTGTATGGATAAGGATTACCTTGCAGCGGTTGACCGTTTCTTTGATGATTTTATTCCCCGTATCGCAAGCCGTCAGATTACCAAAGGCGGCAACGTGATTCTTGTTCAGGTTGAGAATGAATACGGCAGCTACGGTGACGACAGCGAATACATCCGCTACCTTGCAAAGGGTCTGAAGGACAGAGGTGTTGATGTGCCTCTCTTCACATCTGACGGTGCGGAATATCAGATGCTTACCGCAGGCACCGTGCCCGAAATTCATAAAACCGCAAACTTCGGTTCAAGGGCGGCAGAGCAGTTTGCAAGGCTCAGAGAATATCAGCCCGACGGACCCCTTATGTGCACCGAATTCTGGAACGGCTGGTTTGACCACTGGACAGAAGAACACCACAGCCGTGACCCGCAGGATGCGGCAGATGCAATGGACGAAATCCTTTCAATGGGTGCAAGCCTTTCGGCTTATATGTTCCACGGCGGCACAAACTTCGGCTATATGAACGGCGCAAACGATTATGATTTCTATGAGCCCACAATTTCAAGCTATGATGATGATGCGCCCGTTAACGAAAACGGCGAGCTTACCGAGAAATATTTCAAATTCAGAGAAGTTATTTCAAAATATGCACCCATTCCCGATGTGAAGCTTCCCGACCCCATAAAGAAAAAGAATTACGGCGAAGTTAAGTTCACACACAGTGCAAAGCTTTTTGATAACCTTGATGTGCTTTCAACTCCCGTTGAATCCGTTATGCCTCTGACAATGGAAAAGCTGAATCAGGGTTACGGCTTTGTTCTTTACAAAGCTTTTGTAAGAGGTCCCCGTGACGAGCAGAAGGTAAGACTTCAGGATGTTCACGACAGAGGCTATATCTACAAAAACGGCGAATTCGTGGGAATTCAGTACAGAAACGACAAGGAGCCCGTTAACTCAATTTCCGTTGAGGCTGAGGGGGCGGAGCTTGCGGTGCTTGTTGAAAATATGGGCAGAGTAAACTACGGCGCAAAGCTTAAGGATGCAAAGGGTATCACTCAGGGCATCGGCTTCGGCAACAACTTTGTTTACCACTGGAAGAATTACCCTCTGCCCCTTGACGATGTTTCAAAGGTTGATTTCAAAGAAGGAGTTGCACCCTTTGACGGCGCACCCGTTCTTCTGAAAGCAGAAATCGAAATCGATGAAAGATGCGATACCTTCATCAAGCTTCCCACATTTAAAAAAGGTATCATTATAGTTAATAATAAAGTTCTTTCAAGACACTGGGAGGTAGGACCTCAGCGTTCCGCCTATATCCCTGCACCCTTCCTCAGAGAAGGCAAGAACGAAATTGTTGTTCTTGAACTGGAAGGCTTTGAAAATTCCGTATGTGTTCTTGATGATACACCCGATCTGGGATAAAACAAAAAGTCCCCCTTTGACTGAACTGCCCCAAATTGTGCGGACAGCACAAAAAGGCCCCTATGGCGGAAATATTTAATTAAGCGACATACTGACTTCGTTTTTCAAGCGGAGTCAGTTTTGTTTTTAGTTGGATTCT
>JAZSHU010000033.1:0-33415 GCA_045533455.1 Acutalibacteraceae bacterium
ATTAAAGTTTGATTTCGATTTCAACGCCTGCGGGAAGCTCAAGACCTGTCAGAGCTTCAACTGTTTTAGCTGAGGGTCTGATGATGTCGATAAGCCTTTTGTGTGTTCTCTGCTCAAACTGCTCTCTGCTGTCCTTATACTTGTGAACAGCACGAAGGATTGTTACACCTTCCTTCTCTGTGGGAAGGGGAACGGGACCTGATACCTGAGCGCCTGTTCTCTTAGCTGTTTCAACAATCTTTTCCGCTGCCTTGTCAACAAGGCTGTGGTCGTAGCCTTTGAGTCTGATTCTGATCTTTCCCTTAACTGCCATGTGAGCTACTCCTTAGAATTTGGCGGGCTGTGAATTGCAAATTCGTGAAAACCGACCCGGGTGTTTCAACCCGTCCGATTTAAAAACCGGAAAAACATATTTCCGGGAAAGCTTTCGCTCATTTGCACATAGGTATCCCGCAACAAGGCTGCCCGGGAACGGCAGACCTTTCGCAAGGACACAATTCGCCCGGTTTAAAATCGGACATACTCCGCAGAAATTTCCCGCTTCGGTGAGCGGCCACCTCCTGCATCAACGCATATCTGCAATGGTTTGCGGCTGATTCCGGGCATAATTACCCCTTTGACCGAAACCCGTGCCTTAGTATAATAACACAAGGATTTTTATATGTCAATAGTTTTTTTCATATTTTTTTGAAATTTTCAGAGCCCTCAATCCCAATGATATCAAGGGTTTTGACGCTTTACTGCAGTGAATTGATGTCACTGCCAAAAAGCATATATATAAAATGTATATATAATATAATTTATGCTACAATATACTGTGGTCTTAGTTATATTACGACCCAAAATACAGAAAATATTTTTCTGAAAAAATTAATTGAACCGGGTTTTTGCTTAAAAAGCTTGCTATATCCGTATAATTATGGTAAGATAAACTCACTTCCATTATGAAAGGAGTCTGACCGAAATGATAGGTTTAGGCAAATGGGCCTGCAATGTTAACACAATGTTTTTTTCAGGCGAAGCAAAAATAAATGTATTTGATAACAACGGTGAATACGGCTTTGAGCTTGAAGTTCCCGGTGTAACCGTACCCGATATCGACATCAAGAAAATCGAAGAAGATGACGACACAATCAATGCTGTTGTTCAGACCAGCCTTCTTCCCGGCAAGGATATTGAGCTTTCAATCACCTTTGACGGCGATGAATTTGACGGTTTCGTAAAAATCCCCTTCCTTGGTAAAGTGAAATTCAAGGACGGCCACAGAATATAAAATTACAGATAAAGAGAGCGGATTGCAGTTGCAATCCGCTTTTTGTTTGCCGTATAAAGAAAAAGCCGAGGCGGTTGGCCTCGGATTTTTCTCGTATAAAACGGGGGGGACAAAAGATGGTAGTGGTTTAAATTAATTATTTCTCCGCCTGCTTTGAATATTTGAGAGTATAAACTATTCTCATAATCCAGGCTTCGACGGGGTTGATGGACTTAACCTTGCCGAAGGTCTTTGCCGTAAGCAGGGTAAGTGCACTCTTGCTCATAATCATATCAACCGCCTGTGCGTCACCTTCGTTGGCACCGCAGCAGAGAGCACCCATATCCTTGATGAGCACTGCGTTCTTGTTTTTAAGTGCCTTTACACACTTTTCGGGAACCGTGCATTTAACGGTGGGTCCGCAAATCTGAGCAAAGTCATCAAGCAGAGGTTTCATAGTCTTGCCAAGTCTTGAAACGGCAACAACCTCACTTGAAGTATTGTGAATTATATAATTGAATGCAGGGTATTTCTCATAAATATCCTTATGGGCAAGAGCAACCTTTGCAAGCTCGCCGATAGCTGCCGATGCACCGTTAAGGTCCATTGAAATCTCGGAGCCGTCCGCCTTATTGGTGAACAGAATCTCTCCGCTTTCTCTGTTGCAGGTACTATTATACAGCAAAGATTCATCAATTTCAACAGTTTTTTGTGAATTTGTAAGCTTGTCAGCCATTTCCGAACAGAAGTCGTTCAGATTGTCTGAGTTTATGCCAAACTTCTCTTTTGCAGCTGCAAGAATATACTCTGAGCATGTGTTTTCAAGCATATTTGCAACCTGAAAAGCCTCTTCGCTGTCCTTACCAAAGCAAAGCGCACCATGGTGAGCCATAATAACTGCCTTTGAAGGGCTGAGGCGGAGAGCATTGGTAACACCCTTTCTGAGCTTCTTTGTGCCGGGCAGACCGTAACCGCCGAGATGGATTACATTGCCGATAAGCTTTGCAGCTTCTCCCGCAACCTTTTCAATGCCGTTTGAAAGGGCACTTATTGCAGATGCTACCTTCTGATGGGTATGAATAACGAAGTTTGCTTCGGGGAATTCCTTATAAACTTCGGCGTGAATACCCTTTTCCGATGAAGGTTTAACGTTGCCGCCCCATTCGAGGGTATTGATTGCAACCTCAACAATATCGTCGGGTGTAAGACCTATGTAGGGCTTTCCGCTGGGTGTGATAACGAAGGTTTTATCGTCAACACGGCAGCTTACGTTACCCCATGTTCTTGCGATAAGACCTGTTTCAACAAGCCTTTCGCCTGCTTCTATAACAAGTTTTTTTGCTGTTAAAACGTCCATAATGCGGTCCTTTCGGAATTATTTTTCAATGCAAACGATGTTTTCGAATACTTTGTCGAATCTTGCAACTGCATCGTCAATCATTTCTTCTGTGTATGCAGCACTTGTGTAGAGACGGCTGCCTGCAAGAGTTACAAGGCCTTCTGCCATATAAGCAGCACCCATGTGAGTCATTACCTTCTTGCGCTTTGAGGTTTCATCAAGAACCTTGGGAATGCCCCAGGGTTTGCACCAGTTGATTGCGAAGTTCATTGTACCGACTGTTTCAAGATGGCAGATTGGACCCTGATTGAAGGCAACGCAGGGAAGATTTCTCTTCTTGATGATTTCCTGAAGACCTGCTGTGAGTCTGTCACCCATCTGGGCTGCCTTGTAGCAAGCATCAGCTTTTTCCATTTCTTCAAGCATTGTGTAACCTGCAATACAGCTGAGGGGGTTAGCGGTCATTGTACCGCCGCAGAATGCCTTCTTGATCTTCTTGCCGTCACCGTCAAGACCTGAACCCAGGTGCTTCATATATTCCTTCTTACCGCCGAGACCGCCTGCGCCGGGGTAACCGCCTGCCATAACCTTGCCGAATACGGTAAGGTCAGGTGAAACGCCGAAGTAACCCTGAGCACCGCTCATGCTTACGCGGAATGCTGTAACAACTTCGTCGAAGATAAGGAGTGCGCCGTACTTGCGGCAGAGAGCTTCAACGCCCTTGCAGAAGTTCTTGTCAACGGGTCTTGTACCGCTTTCGGGACCAACGGGTTCAAGCATAACTGCTGCTGTGCCGCCCTTAAGACGGTTAGCCTTGAGCTTTCTTTCAAGGTCATTGAGGTCGCCGGGGAAGAATTCGTCTGTATCCTTGAAGCAGAACAGAGGAACACCGGGAGCCTGAGTGAACTTTGAACCGGGAACACGGATGCTGTAACCGAGCTGATCCGACCAGCCGTGGTATGCACCGCCCATTTTAAGAATCTTTTTCTTACCTGTTGCAAGACGTGCAACACGGATAGCTGTCATACAAGCTTCTGTACCTGAACCAAGCATACGGAACATATCAACCGAAGGAATAAGATCAGCAATCTTCTTGCCGAGCTTATACTCATACTCGTGGAAAAGACCGGTTGAAGGACCGCAGGTGTTGAGGAGTTCAATAACCTTTTCACGGACTGCGGGAGGATTGCTGCCCAGAACTGTGGGGCCGCCTGCCTGAAGGAAGTCATAATACTGATTGCCGTCGATATCATAAAGATATGCGCCGTCTGCCTTTGTGAAAACAAGGGGGAACGGATAGTTGAAAGCAAGGTTGTGCTGAACGCCGCCGGGGATAACCTGCTTTGCTTCTTCAATCATTGCCTTTGACTTTGCGCACTTAGCATCAAAATACTCTGCTTCGTACTTCTTGAGTGCTTCGGGACTGATTGAATGAATAGGCTTTTTGATAAGTTCGTCAAGCTGCTTCTGAACAGCCTGCGCATCGGGGTAATTGATAATACCGTGATTTGACATTTTATATCCTCCCTTTAAGCGGTTTTGCCGCTCTGTTATAGTATACATATTAATTATAACATAGTAAAAATTTTTTGCAAGACACAACTGCCTTTATTTCGGACACTTTTGTAACAGTGTCTTATTCAAGACCCAGTTTTTTTGCCATTTCGGCGGTTTTCAGTTCAAGAAGCTTTGAAACGCCCTTTTCCTGCATGGTTACGCCGTAAAGCATATCTGCTTCGTCCATAGTGCCTCGTCTGTGGGTAATAAGAATGAACTGAGTGCTGCCCGTCATTTCTCTTACATAAGAAGCATAACGGCTTACGTTAACATCGTCAAGCGCCGCTTCAACCTCGTCGAAGATACAGAAGGGTGCGGGTGTGACTTTGAGAATTGCAAACAGAAGCGCAATAGCCGCAAGACCCTTTTCACCGCCCGAAAGCAGGTCAATATTCTGAACATTCTTGCCGGGGGGCTGAACCCTGATGTTGATGGCACATTCAAGCACATCCTGAGGATCTTCAAGCACAAGCTCCGCCTTACCGCCGTCAAACAGATCTTTGAAGGTTTCACCGAAATGGTTGTTGATTCGTCTGAACTGCTCCCTGAATCTTTCAGCCATTTTACCCGTCAGCTCTTCAATCATCTTGATGAGCTCTTCACGGGCTTTTTCGATATCTCCGATCTGACCGCTCATATATTCATACCTTTCGGATACTTCCTTATATTCTTCAACAGCACCTACGTTGACACTGCCCAGTGCACGGATTTTGTTCTTGATTTCCTGCAAGGTACGCTGTGCCTTTGGAATATCGTCAAGAACTATGTTCATTTCAGCCGCCTCACGCAGAGAAAGCTGATATTCGTCATAAAGCTTGTTCTGTGCGGTTTCAAGCTCACGCTGCATTGAATCCCTGCGCTCTTCAAGCCTTGCAAGCTCGCCGCCCAGCTTTTCACGCTCGGTGGTCATTTCACGCTCTTTTGTACGCAGCGAAGTGCTCTGAGCCTCACACTGAACACGCTTTTCCATAAGCTGTTCAATCTTTTCACGGGTCTTCACGGAATTTTCACGCAGTGCCGCCGCCTGAGCTTCGAAATCCGCAATCCTTGCAAGAATTTCTTCATTCTCACGTCTGATTTCCGCAATTTCCTCGTTAAGCTTATCTTCACGGCGGTTAAAGCTTTCCTTGCGTTCAAGACAACCTGCAATAATTTCGTTATCCGCCTCAATATCCTTGCAGAGTGAAACAATTTCAAGATTCAGTGCATTCTGCACCTCTGCGGAATCCTCACGAAGCTTATCCAGAGTTTCTTTTTCCGCATTGAGTCCGCTGAGCTGAGAATTAAACTCCTCAATCCTTGCGGTAACGGTTTCAATCTCACTCTGAGCCTTCTTTTCGGTGGCTTCGGATTCTGCAATTCTTGCCGCCGCACGCTCTTTTTCCGCTTCAAGCTCATCAATATGACCCTTCGCGGCGTTATATCTGTCTTTGATAAGATTAAGTGCACTTTCGGCACGGATAATATCTTCCTGAGCCTTGATAAGCTCTGCCTCGCTTGCGTCAAGCTCTGCCTGAACAAGTGCAAGCTCCTCGGAAAGATTCTTGTGGGACTCTTCCTTTTCGGCAAGCTGTTTTTCAAGTGCCGCAACCTTCTCTTTGAGTGCTTCGATTTCCGTTGTTCTGCTCAGGAAGCCCGAACCTGAACCGCGCGAACCGCCGGTCATCGAACCGCCTGCGTTAAGCACCTGACCGTCAAGGGTAACAATCTTGAAACGATATGAATACTTCTTTGCCATGGCAATGCCGTTATCAATATTATCAACAACTGCGGTTCTGCCGAGAAGTGAACCGATGATTTCGGCATACTTACTGTCGTATTCAAGAAGCTTGTCTGCCATATCAACAAAGCCTTCGCATTTTTCAAGACCGTTTTCGGTGAAGGGTCTTGATTTAACCGAAGTCAGAGGCAGGAAGGTTGCTCTGCCTGCACGGTTTTCCTTAAGGAAATTAATTGCAAGCTTTGCGGTATTTTCGTTATCGGTAACAATATTCTGAATTGCGGCACCAAGGGCGGTTTCAACCGCAACCGCATATTCACCGGGAGTTGAAATAAGCTGTGACAAAGTGCCGTGGATACCTCTGAGCGCACCTCTTTTGGCTTCTTTAATAACCTTCTGAACACTGCCTGCATAACCGTCAAGATTCTTTTCAAGGTCGTCAAGCATCTTGATTCTTGCATTTTTCTGATAAATGTCAAGATTCAGGTTTTCAAGCTCTTTTCTGACCCTTTCAACCTTATCGGCACGGGTTCCGATAATCATTCTGTAACCTTCAAGGGCATTTTCGTGCTCTGCGGCAACCGCATTAAGACGGTCAAGTTCAAGCTGTGCATCGGATTTTTCTTTTTCAAGTGCGGTAACAACTCCGCCTCTCGACTCCACAACTCCGTTTATGTTGTTTATTCTTTCGCTGAGCTCATGTCTCGCGGATTCAGCAGTCGATTTTTCAACACGCAGGTCTGCAAGCCTGAGAGTAAGCGCGGTAATTTCTTCGTTGATTTCACGGGCCTTTTCGCTGTTTTCAGTATTCTGACCCATAAGCTCCGTAAGCTTTTTCAGCTCTGCTTCAAGGTCAGCCTTCTTTTCGGCAACATTTTTTTCCTTTTCGGCAATATCTGATTGAGCCTGCTCAATCTGTGCATCAATTTCAACCTTTGAAGCCTCACTGTCGCCCATATCGCCGGTAATTCTTTCAACAGTCTGCTCGTTATGCTCAATAGTGTTGCGTTCAACGGCGATTTTACCGTCAATGGCAGTTGCTTCTTCTTCACTTGCGGAAATGCTTTCACGCAGACGCTCAATTTCAAGAGTTATTGCCTGACCCTCGCTGATTGCCTGCTCAATCTGTGCAATAATATCAACAAGTGCGTTTTCCGTCTGCTCATACTGTGAAGCGGCAACGGAAAGCTTATGCTCCTGCTCACGCAGACCGTTTTTTGATTTTTCTATTGTATGAAGCCACAAACCGATTTCAAGCGTTTTCTTTTCATCGGCAAGGGCAAGGAATTTCATTGCTTTTTCGCTCTGGGTTTTAAGGGGGCCTATTCTGCTTTCAAGCTCCGCAAGAATATCACGGAGTCTTACAAGATTCTCCTCCGCCTGGTCGAGCCTGCGGTTTGCATCCGCACGTCTGTAACGGAAATGGGAGATACCTGCGGCTTCTTCAAGCATATCACGGCGCTGAGTTGAACGTGCGGATACAAGGTCCGCAATTCTGCCCTGACCGACCATTGAATAACCGTCTCTGCCCAGACCCGTATCCATAAACAGCTCGTGAATATCACGCAGACGGCAGACTTCACCGTTGATTTTGTATTCACTGTCGCCTGAGCGGTAGTATCTTCTTGTTACGGAAACATCGTCCTTATCGCTGTTAAGACCTCTGTCGGTGTTGTCAAGACGCAGGGTAACCTCGGCATAGCCCAGAGCCTTACGCTGGCTTGTACCGCCGAAGATAACATCCTCCATTTTTGCACCTCTGAGGGTTTTGGTTGACTGCTCGCCCAATACCCAGCGCACGGCATCGGAAATATTACTTTTACCCGAACCGTTGGGGCCTACAACTGCCGTTATGCCTTTCCCGAATTCAAGCACTGTCTTGTCGGGGAAGGATTTGAAGCCTTGCATTTCAAGAGATTTTAATATCATCTGAATACCTAACCTTTATGTATTTCAACCTCGTATTTTGAAAGTCCGTCAATACCTTTTACGGTACATTCATAGCCTTTTTCACGAAGTCTGATAAGATTTTCTTTCTTCTGCCCTGTCATTTTGGAAATTTCTTTGGGATTTACACCCAGAATATATCTGCCGCCTTCATATTTTTCAAGCAGCAGAGATGCACGGTTATAGTAGAGCCTGCCTTCGCAAAGCTCCCTGAGTGCGGGATGGTATGCACCGCCTGCATAACCCTCCTCAACTCCGCCGCCGGAATGAAGCCCCACTCTGATAACCTTTATGCCTGCATTTTCAAACATTTCAATAAGCCTTGCACAAAGTTCAACGGTTTCGTCAATGCCCTTCGGCGTAAACTCACCGCTTTTCATAAGCTCATAAAGCCGTGTGCCTTTCAGCACAACCGTGGGATAAACCCTCACTGTTGCAGGTGCAAGGTCAACTATTTTTTCTGCGGTTTCAAGGCTGTCCGCATCCTCGGAGCCGTAAAGCCCCGTCATCATCTGCAAACCGACCTCAAAGCCGTATTCTTTAAGCATTCTGCAGGCATTTTCAACCTGCTCTGCGGTATGACCTCTCTCATTGAGCATCAGCACCCTGTCGTCAAGACTCTGTGCCCCAAGCTCAACTGCGGTTACGCCGTATTTCTTCAGAATTCCGCAAATTTCGCCATCAATGCCGTCGGGTCTTGTGGAAATTCTTATGCCCTTGAATATGCCTTTTTCAACATACCCGTAAGCCGCTTCAAGAAGTGAAAGCATATATTCACGCTCTACCATGGTGAAGCTTCCGCCGAAAAATGCTATTTCTCCCCCTGCCGCCTGATTTCTACTCAGGGATTCAACTGCAATTCTTACGGCAGAATGAACATCGTCGGGGGTTATATCCTTATGACTGCCCGAAATGCTTCTCTGATTGCAGAATGAACACATATGAGGGCAGCCCTTATGCACCACAAAAAGTGCAACATTTATATGCTTCATTTTATTCCCATCAGCGCAAGGGCTTCCTTTGCCGCCTGCTGCTCCGCAAGCTTCTTGCTTTTGCCCGTGCCCCTGCCGATAACATTGCTGTTAAGGTGCACCTCAACGGTGAAAACCTTTGCGTGGTCGGGTCCGCTGGAATCTGTCAGCACATATACAACGTGCTCCTCACGGTTACGCTGAACAACCTCCTGCAAAGTGGTTTTATAATCCCTTGCTTTTTCAAAACCGTCCTGACGGGGAATGAATCTGAGCACGATTTTTGACGCTTCGTCAAGTCCTCCGTCAAGGAAAACCGCAGCAAGGACAGCCTCAAAGGCATCTGCAAGAATTGACGGTCTGTCTGCACCGCCCATTCTGACTTCGCCCTTGCCCAGACGAAGTGCAGGGCCGATGCCAAGCTCTCTGGCAAAGGTGCAAAGGGCATTTTCGCATACCTTTGCCGCCCTGTGCTTTGTCAACTCACCCTCGGGCCAGTCAAAGGTGGTGTAAAAATATTTTGCGGAAACAAAGCCCAGAATGGAATCTCCCAGAAATTCCAGCCTTTCGTTACACTGTGTTCCGTCGTTCTTTTCGTTTGCGTAGGATGAATGGGTAAGTGCAGTTTTGAGCAGAGAAATATCCTTGAACTCATAGCCTAGGTTTTTCTGCAACTGCACAAGATTATCGCTCATTTCAAAACCCCTTTCCGTTTTTGTGATTTATTCAAGCATTCCGGCAACCTGACCTACCGTCACATCGCCGCTGAGTTCTTCACTCAGGTCAACATAAAATTCGCCTTCGATTATGCGGATAATTTCGTCAAGCTCAACTCCGTCTTCAACAAGCTCGCTGAGCTCTGTGTTTTCCGTTATGGCATCATCATCATAGCCCAATTCTTCGCAAATCAGTGAAATAACTTTTTCAATCATAAAACATTCCTCCGTAGGATTGTGAAACCGTTTATATTATTCAATTTCAAGCTGAATTTTAAGCTGTTTCAAACCACGCTCCGCAAGTGCTTCATACCTGAGCTTTTTATCCCTGATTTTTTCATCAAGGGCAGGCAGCAGCCCGAAGGATGCGCCCATAGGCTGAAAATTCTTTATACTTGCGTCGCTGATATATCGGGCAAGTGCTCCCGTCATTGTAAGCTCTGAGGGAAGAAATTCTCCTTTGCCCAGAATTTTATTTGCCGCATTTATGCCTGCAAGAATTCCCGAAGCGGCTGATTCCATATAACCTTCAACGCCGGTTATCTGACCTGCAAAATACAGACCTTCCCTTGCCTTGAAGCCGAAATCACTGCCCAGAAGTCGGGGTGAATCGATAAATGTGTTACGGTGCATTACACCGTAACGCACAAACTCCGCATTTGCAAGTGCGGGTATCATTGAAAACACCCTTTTCTGCTCGGAGAATTTAAGATTTGTCTGAAAGCCCACAAGGTTATACATTGTACCGTCTTTGTTCTCCTTGCGAAGCTGGAGGTTTGCCCAGGGTCTGTGACCCGTTTTGGGATTGGTAAGACCCGACGGCTTCATGGGACCGAAACGGATTGTGTCGTGCCCTCTTGACGCCATAACCTCAATAGGCATACAGCCCTCATAAACGCCCTTGCGCTTATCAAATTCGTGAGTCGGAGCAACCTCCGCATTGACAAGTGCTTCGTAAAACGCTTCGTATTCTTCTTTGTTAAGCGGGCAGTTTATATAATCATCGGGCTCGCCTCTGTCATACCTTGACTGCATAAAAGCATTTTCAAGGTCAATGCTTTCTGCGGTTATAATAGGTGCCGCCGCATCGAAAAAGCTGAGGTTTCCGCCGCAAAGCTCCTTTATTTTTTCGCTGAGGCTCTCGGAAGCCAGAGGGCCTGCAGCAATAATCACATAGCCCTCGGGGATTTCCGTAACCTCTTCTCTGATAAGGGTTATCTCTTTGCGTGAAAGAATTTTTTCCGTTACAAGTGCGGAAAATTTATCTCTGTCTACCGCCAGAGCGCCGCCTGCAGGCACAGCCGTTGCCTTTGCACAATCAACGCAAAGGGAACCCATAAGCTCCATTTCGGCTTTAAGCATACCTGCGGCACAGCCCGGACGCATAGCCTTGAATGAGTTTGAGCAAACAAGCTCCGCAAGACCCTCGCCGCTGTGGGCAGGGGAAAACTTAACGGGCTTCATTTCGTAAAGCTCAACCTCGATGCCTCTGTTTGCAAGCTGCCACGCCGCCTCTGCACCTGCAAAGCCGCCGCCGATTATTTTAACTTTATCCATTGTTCTTTTTCTTTCCGCCTGCGGATTTTTCATAGCCGCAGCCTTCTGTCATACAAACAAGCTTTCCTGTCTTCTTTCTGAACAGTGCCTTGCCGCACTGAGGACAGTTTTCATCGGCAGGAGGATCCCAGCTCATAAAGTTACACTTGGGCCAGCTTCCGCAGCCGTAGAATACATGACCCTTCTTTGACTTTCTTTCGATTATCTCGCCGCCGCAAACGGGACATCTTGCACCGGTGTTGATAACAAGGGGCTTTGCATTCTTGCATTCGGGATAACCGGGGCAGGCAAGGAATCTGCCGTATCTGCCGGTTTTGATAACCATCATTCTGCCGCACTTGTCGCAGGGAATATCGGTTGTATCCTCCTCAAGCTGGATTTTGACATTCTTCATCTCAACCTTTGCCTTGTCAAGATTCTTTTCAAAATCCGTGTAGAATTCATCAAGCATTCTCACATAGTCTTCTTCGCCGCTGCCCACACGGTCAAGATTAATTTCCATCTGTGCGGTAAACTTTGTGTTGACTATCTTGGGGAATTTGTCTTTGAGAAGACCCGTTACGGCACAGCCCAGCTCTGTAGGCACAAGCTGCTTTGCCTTTCTCTGAACATAGCTCTTTTTGATGATTGTTGAAAGTATTGTTGCATATGTGCTGGGTCTGCCCACGCCGTTTTCTTCAAGCTCTTTGATAAGTGAAGCTTCGGTGTAGCGTGCGGGGGGCTGGGTGAAATGCTGATTTGAATTAAGCTCACGGAGCTTCAGCTTTTCCTCTGCCCTGAATTCGGGCAGTACGCCCTTTTCGGTGTCGTCATCGGGAAGCTCATAAAGCTTTGTAAAACCGTCAAACTTAACGGAATAGCCTGCTGCGGTAAAGATGCAGAATTCCTTTTCGTTGCCGTCCTTTGAAGCAAGGATTTCTGCCTTTACTGTGTTCTGAACACAGCTTGCCATAAGGCTTGCCATAAAGCGTTTCCAGATAAGGTTATAAAGCTTATACTGGTCACTTGTAAGGCTTGACTTCACCTGTTCGGGTGTAAGTGACGGAATTGAAGGTCTGATTGCTTCGTGACCGTCCTGAGCATTTGCTCTTGATTTATAATATACGGGCTTTTCGGGAATATATTCGCTGCCGAAGGTATTTGATATATAATCCTTTGCCGCTGCTCTTGCTTCCTCCGAAATGCGGAGCGAGTCTGTTCTCATATAGGTGATAAGACCCGTCATTCCCATACCCTGAACATTAACACCTTCATAAAGCTCCTGAGCAGTTTTCATTGTCCTTTCAGCCTGGAAGCCAAGCTTTCTTGAAGCCTCCTGCTGAAGGGTTGAAGTGATGAAGGGTGGTGCGGGATTCTTTTTTCTTGTACCCTTTTTGACGGACTTCACTTCATACTCTGCACCGTCAAGCCTTGCAAGATAATAATTTGCCTGCTCGCCGTTTTCGATTTTGATTTTTCCCTTTTCATCGGAATAAAGGGTTGCGGTGAATGTTCTTCTCTGTGCAGTGGCAAGCTTTGCATCGATTATCCAATATTCTTCGGGATTGAAAGCATTTATTTCTTCTTCACGGTCAACAATGAGTCTAACGGCAACGCTCTGAACTCGGCCTGCGGAAAGACCTCTTCTGATTTTCTGTGAAACAAAGGGGCTGAGTCTGTAACCCACAAGTCTGTCAAGCACACGTCTTGCCTGCTGAGCATTTACAAGATCAACATTGACCTTCTTGGGATTTGCCATACCGCTTGCAATACCCGTCTTTGTAATTTCGTTGAATGTTACACGGTTTTCTTTGTTAAGGTCAAGACCGAGAACCGTTGCAAGGTGCCATGAAATTGCTTCTCATTCACGGTCAGGGTCGGCTGCCAGATAAACTGCTTCGCTTGCCTCAACCTTTTCTTTAAGCTCCTTGACAAGCTTTTCCTTGCCCTTGATAAGTGCATATTTGGGAGCAAAGTTATTCTTTACGTCAACGCTGAGCTTTGCCGCAGGCAAATCTCTGATGTGGCCCTTTGAAGCAACAACATCAAAGTCCTTGCCCAGATATTTTTTGATTGTGTTCGCCTTTGCAGGCGACTCAACTATAATAAGCTTCGACATCGGTTTTCTCCTGTTTATTTCAAAATATAATTTTTACCTTCGGTTTGTTCGATATAATCACTGATTTCAAGCTGCATAAGCACGGATATGACCTTTGAAAGCGGAAAACCCGTTTCCGCACATATTTCGTCGGGATGCACGGGTTCTTCTCCGAAAAGATTATAAACTGCCGCACAGTCGGGGTCAAACCCTTCGGGACATTCCTTCTTAACCTTAACGGGCTTGCTTTTTTCGGAAGCAGAAGGTATTTCTTCCTTTGCGGGACCCGAAAGACCGTCAAGACAAAGTCGGTCGGGATACATTACTGCATAGGGCGTAAGAATATCCTTTGCGCTTCCCACTGCCTTGGCACCGTCACGGATAAGGCTGTTGGCACCCATATAAGCCGTTGAAAGCACACTGCCTGGAATTGCAAAAACTTCTTTGCCCTGCTCATTTGCGTGCTTTGCGGTAATAAGCGAACCGCTTTTTTCGCCTGCTTCAACAACAAGCACACCCATACTCAGACCCGATATGATACGGTTTCGCTGAGGGAAGGTTCTGCGTGATGCGGGAGTAAAAGGAGCAAACTCACTGATAACCGCACCGTTTTTGCTGATTTCGCGGCGCATTGCCTCGTTTGCCCTGAGATAATCCGTACCCAATCCGCAGCCCAGAACACAGACGGTTTTGCCGCCTTGGGCAAGAGCCGCTTCGTGAGCCGCACTGTCAATTCCCAAAGCTCCGCCGCTTATAACCACAGCGCCAGCCTTTGTAAGCTCGCCGCTGATATTGCGTGCAATGGCTATGCTTTCGTAGCAGGGATTTCTTGTTCCCACCACACCGATTGTCACCTTATCCCTGATGCAATCGAGATTGCCGTCAACATAAAGTGCAAGAGGAATATCCGTAAGCTTTTTAAGGCTCTGAGGATAATTTTCGCAATCGGGGGTTATGATTTCCCAACCGTTCTTTTTGCAAAGATTCATATAATGAACTGCCGTATCCATAGAAACAGTTCTCATTTTCTCAAGCTGACCTTTACTCAGAACACCTGACAGCATTCTCTCGCTGTCACTTGCTTCAAATGCCTTATGAGGCTCGGGAAAAGCTCCCAGAATTTCGTCTGTCCTTACCGCAGGGCCAAGCACCGTGGCAAGCCATATCCAGTATTTACGGTAATCGTTCATCTTTTCAGCTCCCAGGCGAGAATTGCCGCCGCCGCAGATGCGTTAAAAGATTCTGCCCTGCCGCTCATGGGGATAACCACCTGCTTTGTGCACTGACCGATGGTTTTTTCGGAAAGTCCGTTACCTTCGTTGCCTACGCAACAAATCACGCCGCCGTCCATTGAAACCTGACGGATATCTGTTGCCGTATTCTTCGGCACGGAAGCAAGGGTCTGCATTCCAAGGCTGTGTGCAAGTTCAAGAATTTCGCCAAGATCGTCGCATACGGTAACATCCATTCTCAGAGATGAGCCCATCGCCGCCCTGAGTGCCTTGGGGTTATAGATATCGCAGCCGCCGCTGACAATAAGGCCGTCAAGACCGATTGCCTCAACGCTTCTGCATACCGCACCCAGATTTGAGGGATCCTGCAGATTTTCGAGAGCGATATATTTGCCTGCGGGATTAAGGCTCAGCTTTTCACTTTTTTGCTTCATTGAGCAGATGCAGAATACACCCTGAGCATTTTCAGTATCGGAGAGCTTCTGTGAAACCTCGGCACCGATTTCGTAGCATTCGGTACACCTTTCGGTTATTTCTTTCACATAATCTTCATACTTCCACATTGCCTTTGCTGTGAAAAACGCTTGCTTTATTTCAACGCCTGTCTGTGCGGCGTCAAAGCAAAGCCGTGCGCCTTCGAGAAAAAATTCCCCTGCCTCTTTTCGGAGCGAAGCACTTTCTCCAAGACGGACGGCATATTTTATTTTTTCGTTACTTCTCGAGGTTATCTTTTCCATAATATTTTCACACTATATTGTTTAAATATTTGATACCTTTTATATGTTGTTTTTTGTCGAAAAAAAGCGGAAAAATCCGCTGAAAAAACACAATATACCCGTGATAAACACAGGCTTAATAAGCACAATCAGAGATGTAACAAAACGCCACATCTCTGATGATAAACTCTATGATTAGTTGAGAGCTGCCTTTGCCTTTTCGGTAAGTGCAGTGAAAGCTGCGGGATCTGAAACTGCGATTTCAGCAAGCATCTTTCTGTTAAGGCTGATTTCTGCCTTCTTGAGACCGTTGATGAATGTTGAGTAGTTCATGCCGTTTGCCTGGCAAGCAGCTGAAATACGGGTAATCCAAAGACGGCGGAAATCTCTCTTCTTCTGCTTTCTGCCGATGTATGCATAGTTGCCGCTCTTCATAACAGCCTGCTTAGCTGTCTTGAAAAGTGTGCTCTTTGAGCCGTAGTAGCCCTTAGCGAGTCTGAGTACCTTATTTCTTCTCTTACGAGTCATTATAGCGCCTTTAATACGTGCCATTTTAAATATCCTCCGTTAATCTTATCTGTGATGGTTGTTTACAAAGTTCCTGAATTATTTGTAAGGAACAAGACGCTTGATCTGCTTGCAGTTTGTAACGTCAGCAACGGTTGTCTTGCGAAGATTTCTCTTACGCTTTGTGTTCTTCTTGTTGAGAATGTGTGATTTGTAAGCATGGGCACGCATGGGCTTGCCGTTCTTTGAAAGCTTGAAGCGCTTCTTTGCGCCACTGTGAGTCTTGATTTTAGGCATTGGTATTTCCTCCTTAGAAATTTAAAACATTTTTACTTTGAGCTTTTGGGAGCCAGGAACATCAGCATCTGTCTGCCCTCAAGTTTAGCGGGCTTTTCGATACCTGCGCAATCAGCCATAGCCTCCGCACAGCGTTTCATAATGGTAAGACCAAGCTCGGGATGAGCCATTTCACGGCCTCTGAAACGAATGGAAACCTTAACTTTGTTGCCCGCCGCAATAAACTTGCGTGCGTGGTTGATTTTTGTATCAAAATCGTGGGTATCAATGTTAAGAGAAAGTCTGATTTCTTTAATCTCGATTGTTTTCTGATTCTTCTTTGCTTCTTTCTCTTTCTTTGCCTTTTCAAATCGGAACTTGCCGTAGTCCATAATTTTGCATACGGGCGGTTTTGCCATGGGGGCAATCTTAACAAGGTCAAGATTTTTGCTTTCGGCAATTTTGAGAGCCTCTGCTGCGGACATAATGCCCAGCTGCTCGCCGTCATCTGTAACAACTCTTACCTCTTTGTCACGGATTTCCTCATTGATTTGCTGTTCTTTGCTGCTGATGTTAAAGCACCTCCAACGTGATAATAAAAAGCGAGGGCAGGAATCCCTGACCTCGCATAATCAACGCTTCATACGGGCGCAAAAGCCCGATTAAAAAGAAACTATTGACCGACTCAGGACATTCCCCGGAAGGTGAGAGCTAAACCTGCTCTGCTTTATTGTGCAAGCTATTTTAACCCAAACCCTCGGGTTTGTCAAGCGTTTTTTGAAAATTTATTTGATTTTACGCAAAAACAGTATGCCTGCGGACACTGCAAAGCCCAATGCAAGGAAGATTGCCGCCGTAATTCCGTTGAAAGCAGGGCCGTTTGCCGTACAGTAAAGTACAAGGCTCAGAACAAATCCAACGGCACTGAGAATAATCTGAAGCACGGAGCCCAGCTTTGCCTGAGAGGTTATGCTGCAGGATGCCGCAACTGCCCTGAGCATTGAAAATGCCGTGCCGTCGTGAACGATTTTTGCAGGCAGTCTGTCACAGACAGCATCTCTTCTGCGCTTGAAAAGCTTACCTGCAACGGATGAAAGAATTTTAAAGGTTTCCTGAGGCAGACCGAAGCTTTTTGAAATAAGCACCTCTGTAACATTGACGTCGTTTGTTCTTACAAGCACCTGAATTCCGTTGCTTTCAAGAAGCTTGAAATAGGGCTCAAGGTTTTTATCAACCGCATAGCTGACAACAAAGAGCGCCGCCAGCTTGCCTGCAACCGCAAGGTACATAACCTTTCTGCCGCTGTGAGTATACTTATCCTCGGAAATGCCTTCGGGCATTTCGACGCTATGGTTTATAAGCAGATTCCTGTTGCCCAGAAGTACCTTCTGTCCGTGAATTCTTGCGGAAATACCCAGCTTATCTTCATACACAAGCTCCTTTACGGGAGGAAGAAGGTCGGGTTTACCGTCAACAACCTGCTCAAAGCTTTCTCTGAGAGGTCCGCCCGATTTAATCACAAGCGCCGCCGCATAAAGAAGAACATCATCGATTCTGATTGTCTTGAAATCCTTCATACCGTGCATTGTGCACTGTGAACGGTCAAATATATCGGCGCAGTCCATAACAACAGCATTTGCACCTGCTGTTTCTTCTGCCGCCGCAACGCCGGAAATCATTGTGCCTGTTGTATTAAGCTCGTGATTTGCAATTCTTGCGATGAATGCGGGAATAATTGAGGCAAGCACGGGTGAGCAGATGCAGAAAGTGCCTGCAAATGCCGAAAATGCCGCCATAATGCTCTTTTCCACAATACCTGCGGCTATTGCCGCAACCGCCGCCGCACCCAATGCGGCAGGAATAAGGATACGAATGAGTTTTTTATCCGTGGCGTCGGCTTCGGAATTTTTCATAAACTCCGAAGGGAAGGCAACTTTTGATGAATAAAGCAAATCCGCATTGCCCATCATAAGACCTCTGCCAAGCTCAAAAATTTCGGATTCATTCTCAAAAGGATGAACCGCATACATATTATGTTCGTATTTATAAACGCAGACCTCAAAGTTTGAGAGAGTACGCTGTGCATCCATCTTTTCGGCAATTTTGCTTATAAGCACCGCACCTACCGCTGCCGCGGAAAATACGGTTGTTGCCACCTCGTTGCCGCCGATAAATGCTGCCAGCATATTCTGAACAAGAGCAATTGCAAGCGAAAGGCTCACTGCCGTATCTGCCGTAATATTCTTCTTGAATATACCGATAAGTCCGTCAACAAAACGGACGTTGTTCACTGCCGCCGCCGCAATGATAAGCACCGCATTGATAACACACATAGGTGCTGAACCTGCAACGAAAACCTCGGTTTCAAGGGCAAGCTTTTCGGCAAGCAAGGGGATAAGGTTAATTATGATTACAAGAAGCTCAACCGCACCCGCAATAATAAGTCCCTTTGTTGCCTTGGCACTTCTTTCGGTAAGAAGTGTATGCATTGAGGAACGTTCCGCAGGTGATTCATATTCCTTCGCAACGGCCTTTTCCTCTGCCGCCGCACGAATCTGTTTCTTTTCTCTTTTCTTGCGCTGTTTTTCCTGCTTTTCTCTGTCTTCGGGAGGTGCTTCAAAATCGCCGTCAAAATCTTCGTCAAGGTCAAGCGCATCAATCAGCTTGAAATTTTTTGCTCTCTGCTTACGCTTTTCGGAAAGCTGAACCTCAACATCGATTTCGTGGCTGTGCTCGGGTAAGGTTTCCTCAGGAATATCCTCAAAGCCCGTCAGCATTATCTGACCCTCAACATCGTTTCCTGCCTCGGACATCTTCTTTTCAGCCCTGCCCACAGCTTCCATTATACGGGTTTTCTCATCGTCAAGATTTTTTGCATCCTCTGCGGCAAGAACTCTGGGCATAGCTTCAAGGCCGCCATCTGCCTGCTCGCCCGATTTCTGCACCACTATACCTGACCTGTCAACGGGGCCCGTCTGCACAGGCTCTATTTCAATGGTATTTTCAATTTTCAGTGTTTCAAAGAAACGGGTTCTGTAATCTATTTTATTTTCGGATTCCTTCTTTTCTTCCTGCTTCTGAGCAAAGAAATCCGCCGCCGCTGTTTCGCCCTCATAGAACATCTTTATTTCCGAAGGACCTTTTTCTTCAGGCTTCTCGGGTTCCTTTTCGGTCTCCTGCCATGCAAACATAGCGTGAGGCTGAGGAATATCTTCAGGCACTATAACCGTCTCAATTTCAAACAGAGCTTCGTCAAACGCCTCTTCCTCCGCACCGTCAAAAAAGGTTTCCTGACCGTCAACCTCATCCTCGCCTGAGGTTGAAGAAATATCCTGCATTTCGGGCTTTGAAGGCATTTCGGCCATAGGTCTTACGGTAAAGATTCCCGTATCAAACTCACGGCTGAGAATTCTTTCAAAATCCTCCGCAGGCGTTGGTTCCTTTTTGGGTGCAGGCACATATTCCTCGCCGTTGGACTGAGCAATCAGCCTGTCAATATCATCCAACGACCAGGTTTTAGAAGGCTCTTCTTCCGTAGTCTGATTTGAATTTCTGACCTGAGCAAGAATTTCGTCTATTTCGTTGCCCGAAGTGTTGTTCAGATAATCGCTCAATTCATTCACCTACCTGTTTTTCGCAATTTCATACATTAAAATTCCCGCCGCTACCGAAGCGTTGAGGGAGTTTATTTTTCCTTTCATGGGCAGAGAAACCACAAAATCGCATTTTTCTCTGACCAGACGGCTTACGCCTTTGCCTTCCGAACCGACCACAAGGGCTACCTTGCCCGAATAATCCTGCTCATCCCAGCGTTTACCGTCCATATCGGCACCGTAAACCCAGAAGCCCTTTTCTTTAAGCTCCTCAATGGTATTGGGCAGATTTGATACCCTTGCAACGGGCACATATTCAACCGCACCTGCGGAAACCTTGCCTACCGCATAAGTCAGCGCAACACCTCTGCGCTTGGGAATGATTATTCCGTGAGCACCGCAGGCATCCGCCGTTCTTATTATTGCACCCAGATTATGAGGGTCTTCAATTTCATCGCAGATGATTACAAAAGGCTCTTCGCCCTTGCTTTGAGCATTGGCAAGTATATCTTCAATGGAAGAATACTCATGCACCGCCGCCCATGCGGCAACGCCCTGATGATTCTCGCCCTCGCAGATTTTATCCAATTTTCTTTTATCGGTTTCTTTCACAACAATGCCTCTGTCACGGCACTGACCGATAATTTTGCCTACGGAGCCGCCTCTTTCACCCTTGGCAACAAGCAGACAGTCAATCGCTCTGCCGCTCTTGAGTGCCTCGGCAACGGCATTTCTTCCTATTATAAGACCCTGCTTTTCATTTTGCATTTCCATTGAGCAGACTCCTCCTGATTTTACTATATTCGGTTTATTATATCATAAAAAAATAAAAATGAACAGTATTATTAATATTTTTACAGAAAAATCCTGAAAATTTATGAGTTTTCCGTTCAGTAACTGACAGTATTTGCTTTTTGGTGAATATAAAATGTAGATATTAAAGGAAAGGACTGAAAAAACAATGGAAAAACCAAAGATTATATCCGCCGAGGACTCTGCCGATCTTCTCTGGGAAAGGGGAGTTAAAATACTTACCTGCGCTCTTTATTTTGTAAGCAGCTTCATTCTTTCGGGTGCGGGACTTTTTTCTGTCAGAATACCGCTGAGCATCGGTCTTTGTGCCGCCTGCACGGGAGTTGAACTGCTGTGTGTGGCTGCAGGAGGTATTCTGGGCGGCACACTGCGTCTTTCTGCAGGGGAGATGCTCTGTGCAATCATTCCCGTTGCGGCAATCACGGGCACCGTATTCATTATGGACAGAACCAATCTGCGTAAAAACCGCCGTCTTATACTTTCCGTTACGGTTTTTGCCCTTCATTTTTTATGCTCCGTGGGAGTTATGCTTGCGGAATTGCCGAATATGGCGGATTTTATGCTCATCATCTGCACAAGCCTGCTGTGTGCCGCTTCGGTAACCTTCTATTCCGGCACTGCCGAATGTATCAGAAACAAACGAAGCCCCTATATGCTGGATAATCACAGCCTTGTTTGCATTGTGGCAAGCCTGTGCACCCTGCTTTTAGGCTCATCGGAGCTGAGTCTTATGGGCTTCCGTCCCGCAAGATTCTTCGGCTGTTTCGTAATACTCACCGCCGCCTATCTTTTCAGTCGCTCGGGAGGCAGTATTGCAGGCATTGCGGTGGGCGGATGCATTGCGGTATCGGGCACGGGCGTTGCATTGAGCATATGCTACGGAATATGCGGTCTTTTATCGGGAATTTTTTCAAAACAGGGTCAGCTTGTCTGTGCCCTTGTCTTTACACTTACATCGGGAATCGCCGCCCTGCTTGACGGCACAAACGAAGGATTGTGCGTTTTTGCGGAAGCGGCATCGGCTGCTTTTATTTTCGCCGTCATTCCCAAGGCAAAGCTTTCGCGGATCAGAAGCAACATTCTTAACCCCAAAACCCAAAGAATAGACTTTGAATTCGGCTCCGCAGGAGAAAGACTTATGGAAACAGCAAAGGCGGTGGGCTCGGTTTCAGAGTGCGTTGCAAACGTTTCAAAGGGCATAGAGGCTCTTTCTCCCGCAAGCGATGTTATGGTTTGTATGCGTGTCCGTGAAAGGGTCTGCTCTCAGTGCCGTCTCAAAGATACTTTCTGCCCCGAAGAAGGGGATTTTGCCGCCGTTCTTGAAAAGCTTGCGGCAGGGAATGAAATAGGGGCAGAGGATTTTTCCGCAGATTTCAATATGAAATGTCCCTGTGTACCAAGACTTGCAGACAGCTTCAACAGAATATATGCCACAAGGAATGCCGTCAACGCATTACAGGCAAATTCCGCACGGAACAGAGCCCTTGCCTGCGGTCAGTTTGATTGGACGGCAGTCCTTCTGCGTGAGCTTTCGGAGGATCTGAGCAAGGGTGCACAGATACTTTTCGGCAAAGAAAAATGTGCCGTAAGAGTGCTTTCGGAATACGGTTTCGCCGTAATAAAAACAAGCTGTATCCAGCCCCTCTCGGGTGCGCTCAGGCTGACCTGCACCGTTGAAGAAATACCGCCCTCCACAAGCCTTTCGCAGCTTACCGCCGCACTTTCAAAGGAACTTGAAGTGATGCTGAATCCCCCGAAAATCAAAATACTTTCCGAGGGCAAGGAGCTTGTTTTTCTCCGCAGGGAGCTTTTTAAAATCCGCATAGGCTCTGCCGCCGCAAGCTGCGGAAATCAGAAGCTTTGCGGTGATTATTTTGAATGCTTTCAGACCGATTCAAAGGCATATATCATCCTCAGCGACGGTATGGGCACGGGCGGCAGGGCAGCAATAGATTCGACCATGACCGTTGAGCTTTTTTCAAGGCTCATAAGGGCAGGCGTCAGTCTTGATTCGGCTCTGAGCATAACAAATTCCGCACTTTCGGTAAAATCCGACGACGAATCCCTTTCCACTCTCGATGTGGCAGAAATCGATCTTTTTGACGGAAACACCGTGATTTATAAGGCAGGTGCCGCACCTTCATTTTACACAAATCAGGGAAGAATCCGAATGGTTGAAATTTCCTCCACGCCACTGGGTATTCTCAGCAAGGTGAAGTTTAACAAATACAGTCTGAAGCTTCACGGCGGTGATGCCCTCGTCATGGTCAGCGACGGTATTCTGGGCTGCGGAAACGGCTGGATTAAAGATGAAATCAAAGCCTTCGGCAAGGCGGATGCAAGCGGATTTTCTCAGGATATCGTTGATTCCGCAAGACGCCGCTGCGGCGAAAGATTCGACGACATGACTGTTATAACTGCCGTTGCGGAAGAAATATAAAAAAACGGATTGCAAAGAAATTTACCTTTGCAATCCGTTTTCAATTTCTGTTTATGCAACATATGTAACCGTAAAGCAATGTGAACGGATTTTGTAATTCATAAGCCCTGTGCGGAAGGCGTTACCCTTCATCTGGGCGTTGCCCACCTTTATGGAGGTAACATAGCCGCAGCTGTCACTTATGCATTTATCGTGTTCAACAACGGTTATCCATTGGGCAGGATTATCACCAAGAACAATTCCGCTGTTATAGGATTCAGCAAGCTTTCTGAAATCCTCTGCGGAAATTTCGAATTCCGAAGGATTGGGATTTTCGGGGCTTGAAACACCGCCTGCAAGGTAGGGATATGAATTTGCCGTCCATACGGTGGATGCAGCTGCGGTTTTACCTGCGGATGTTGAAAAATAAACCGTATTTGCCACAGTACCGTTATAATCAACATACTTTGCAACGGGCTTGTCCTCGACTGTTACCATTCCCAGATATTCAAGGCAGGTCTTGTGAATCTCGGTGCCTTCAAAGGCAAAGCCCGAATCATATGCGTGCTGGCTTGATTTCACAACAAAGTTGTTGTGCTTTGCATAGGTGTAAATCGCCGCCATCTGGGCTTTCACCGCTTCTTTGCCTGCACTGCTGTAACCCATTTCTTTTTTCGTAGTTTTACAGATATATTCGATAATAGGGATATCCGCACCGCCGTAGTTAACTGTTTCGGGTGTTGCGGTATCTTCTTTTATTGTTGTGCCCGGGAAATAATGAGTCAGAATCTGCTCATAGGTTTTGCCGTTTTTCGCCATTTCAAGGGCTCCGTGCTGGCTCATACCCACACCGTGGCCGTAGCCGTAAACCTTGAATACAAACTTGCCGCCCACTGCACCCGTTGTACCCTCGGAGGGCTTCTGAGTTGTTGTTTCAGCAGGCTTCTGAGTTGTTGTGACGGGCTTTGTTGTTGTGGGTTTTTCGGTAGTGGTTGCTTTGGTTGTGGTGGTAATTGCCGCCTTGGTTGTGGTTGTTGAGGGCTTTTCCGTAGTGGTTGCCTTGGTTGTTTTAACCGTTGCGGCAAGTGTGGTCAGCAGATTTGTCACTTTTTCGGTAAGGGTTACGGAAGTTACACTTTCGGTTGACGGGAATGTTGTCTCTTCGGGAATTATTATAAGTTCCATATCCTCGCCTTCAAGTCCGCTTCCTCCGTAATATTCGTTCTCCGCATCGGCAAAGGTGGATTCTTCCGCTATATTCTGATTACCTGCATCCGCATAGGATGCCTTTGAATACTGACTGCCCATAACAATCGCCGCAATAAGGCAGATTACCGCCGCAAGTGCAACCGCACATACAGCTATTATAAGGGCTGTTTTCTTACTGTTTTTCTTTTCGGGTATAACGGGAGGTATAAGACCTGCCGCACCCGACACTTCTTCAAGCATTGAACAAAGCTTTATCACTGCCGCCGCAACGAGCTGTTTTCTGCCTTCACCGGGAAGGGCAAAAACTCTTGCAGCCCTTGCTCTTTCGGAATCCGCAACGCAGACAGTCACATATTCCTCACCGTTCTCGGTGCTGTTAATATCAGAAATCGATACACCGAAATCTGCTTGGGTTGTTTCTTTTGAAAGCTTTGCACTCCGGGTTATAAAATCTTCGGCACTTTCGCCTTCGACTGCTTCTTTCACGGTTGAATCGGGGATAAAGGCTTCTTCGCTGTCGGGCACTGCGGTGATTACGGAAAGGAGTGCCTTTGCACTGCCGCAGGGTGAAACCGCAACGGTTTTGCCGCTGTCAATAACGGCACTCACGCTTTCTTTCACCTGCTCCATAGCTGATTTTTTGGGTTTTACAACGGGAAATGCCTTTATGAAAAAAGCTTCGAGACCTGCGGCAAATACCGCCGCTGCTCTTTCTTCTTCAAGAGGCATAACCACAACAAGACCCTCGCCCAGCTCCTTGGCAAAAGCGGAATAAAGTCCGTCTGAGGAAACAAAAACCTTTGATTTTTCGGGCACTGCACAGTGAATATCTTTTTCTTTGGAATCTTCGGGAAGATTACCCTGCAATGCGGAAATTATGGCGCTGTTTCTGACAATTTTTGAAGAGAAGAGTTTGAGCAAACGGAGTTTTGCACCGAGAAACATTGAAACAGGCGCAGCCGCAACAATAATGCCGCCCTCGCAGGCACATTTTGCAACAGCTTCGGCAAAAGACGCAGAATCACCGTAATCCGCAGAGGATGTATCGGGATAAAACTGCCTGAGTTTTTGCTCGATATATGCAGACCCGTTTTGCACCGAATCGGCACAAAGGGTACACAAGCTCACCTTTCTTTTCATATTAAAACTCCGTTTCTGTTTACTCTGTTATGAAGTGAAATCACCAGCGGGCATCCTGTGCATAGGGATTAACCGCTTTCTTGTTTGCGTCATAGTATGCCTGAGGGAATTTGGGATTGGGATTTTCGATTGCCTTTGAGGTATCCACGCTGACACTTTCACCGTCACGTTTAAGTCTGGCAACAACAACAAGTCTTGCCTCATTGAAGTCGTAGCAGCAGGTTGAAAGGGTCAGAATCTTATCGCTTACATTGATGTCAACACCTGTTGTGTAAAGCTTACGCTTATCAATTTCATCAATGTAGCCCTCAAACTTGGCTGTGGAAATATCAATAAAGTTATAGGGGAAAAGATAACCGTTATCATCCTTGGGGTCTGAGTTCGTGATAAATACGGCATAAACAAACCATGTGTAATCGCCGTAAATGGTGTTACATTCAATAACGGGTGCGGTTTTGAATCCGTCAATGGTACGGTAATTTTCAAGATTGCCGAAAATATAGTCATCGGAACGCATATTGTGACCGTAGATAACATTGTTTCTGTGAAGGTTGCGGAAATCGGTCATTCTGTAATCAAAGAAGGGCACACCGTACATTGTGTATTTGCCGTAAATATCTTTTTCAAGGTAATAATCGTTATCAATACCCTGTGCTACGGGGAAGTTGATATCAAGACCGTCTATTGAAACCCAGCCTCTCAGGTCTTTATTTGCCGCGTAAAGCTGACCGTACTTTGCAAGCATACCTTCAGGGAAATCAACACCGGGGAATTCGCTTTCAAGGCGTGAATCAACAACTGCGGTCTGGTCGTGCTGGCTGATGTTTTCGCTCATCTGGTCTGCAACCTGCTGTGCGGTTTTGCGGAACATAAGGGGCTGAACAATATATGTGTTGACGATGATTGCGGAACACACAACAATGGTGATTGCGGAAATTGCAAGAACAACCTTTCTGACAATGCCTGCCGCCTTGCTTTCGGGCTTTTCTTCTTTTTCTTCCTTCTTTTCTTTCTTGCTTTTCGCTTTTTTCTCGGCTTCCTTTGCCTCGAATTCTTCTTCGGTCATATAAGTGATTCCGCTGCTCATGGGTTCGGGCTCATAAAGCTTTTCGGGCTGAGCTGCCGCTGCTTCGTAGTCATTGCCGTCATCGGGCACATCAATCACAAAGCCGGCAGGTGCTTCGGGCTGCACCTCAGGCACTTCATCGCCCAGAAGAATTGCAAGCTCTCTCTGAAACTCATCACTGTCGGTATCAACTGCGTTCCCGGTTGAAGGAACTGTGTCTGCAGGCGCTTCGGGAACAGCTTCTGCCGTTTCTTCTTCGGGAAGATCCCATACGGTATCGTCTGCCTCATAAGCGGCAGGGTCGGTAACAAGGCTTGCGGCAACGGAAAGCTCCGTATCAACTGTTGCAATACCTTCGTTTGCTTCGATTTCGGAAAGTATATCGCCAAAGCCCGTCTCGCCGTCAGAATCCGCTTTCAGCATATCGATCATACTGAAAATATCGTCCTTTGCGGCATCCGCACCTGTTTCGGGCTCAGCCTCGGATTCGGTTATTTCTTCTTCAATAACTTCAGGCTCCGACACTTCATAAACATCGGGCTCGTCCTCGTCAAGAGAAACCACGGGAATTTCTTCGTCATAATAATCTTCGGGATTCATCCACAAATCATCAAGGGTTGCCGCCGCACCGTCATCGGGAATCTGAGGGTCTGAAAGTGCGATTTTTGCAGGCTCCGCCTCACTTGCGGTCAGCACGGACATAGGCTTGGGCACAATGATTTCGGGACCGCTGCCCACAATATCGTCGTAAAGGCTCTGAAGCTCGCTTTCAATGCTCTTTTCGGTGTTTTCGATATCCTCATGGAAGCCCTCAAAAAGGGGTGCCGCTTTGGAGCTTTCTTCAAGAAAATCGGTAAGATTGATTTCGGTTATCGCTTCATCATCTGTTATTGAGCTTATGCCCTCGGGCAGAGATGAAGGCTTCTTTTCGTTATCGTTTGCCATAACATTTCCTCCGTATTTATACTGAATTTCAGATCGTTTTCAAATCAGTTGGGGCTGGGCTGCCATTTTTCGGCACCCTTGTAGGGATTGGTTTTGCCCTTTGCGTTGTACCACACCTGAGGTCTGCGGTAATCGGGGTTATCCTTGACAAGTGAAGCGTCGATTGCTTCACTTTCGCCTTCGTGAAGAAGTCTGCCAACCACAACAAGCCTTGTATCAACATTCTTGCCGTAATCGTAAATACAGGTTGAAAGTGTGATTACCTTATCGGTGGGTTCGAGTGAAACACCCGTTTCGTAAAGCTTGCGCTGATTTACCTGCTCAATGTAGCCAACCATATTGTTTTCGCCCATATCGGGGTAGATATAGTTGAAGAAGTAACCGTTATCGTCCTTGGGCTGTGTGTTTGAAAGGAAAACCGCACAGATTTTGTAAGTATATTCACCTGTCAGCGTTTTGTATTTGATGATGGGATTTTTGATAAAGTGGTTTTTATCTCTGTAATCATAGAGTGAACGGAATGCCTGCTTGGGAACACCGTCGGATTTACCTGTTGTATGACCGTGAATAACCATATTCCTTGAAAGATTGTCGGGCAGACAGCGGTAATCGAGATAAATGTTGCCGTAGTTATCCGCCGATGTTTCGTAAGTAGTCTTCTTATAGAAATCTTTTTTGAGGTAATAGTCGTTGTCGTCACCGAGAAGCACTGCGGTATCCATTTCCGTGCCGGGAATTGAAAGCCAGCCAGCAAGGTCATTGTTGATTGCATATGCCTGCTTCAGCTCTTCAAGAATGCCTTCGGGGTACTGAGTCTGAGCCTTCATTGCATTCGACTTAACGCCGTCAAGCTCTGCACTTGCGGAATCCGCCTCAACACCGTCGGCAAGAATCAATCCTGCCGTTTTTTCGTCAATAATTCCTTCATCGGATATCTTTGTGAAATTCACAACGGAAAGCACGGTCAGAAGCACGGCAACTGCCGCAAAAACCGCCGTAAGTATTACAGCAACCTTTTTATTCATTCTTATTTATCCTCCAAATATTTTCTCGCCAGGTTCAGGGCACGGGACCCCGTAACATAGCGGTTATATTCTCTGTCATTTCTGCCGGTTTCGACTTTTTCGCAAACCTGCACACCCTCCGCATCGAGAGCAACATAGCTTAAACCCACGGGCTTGCTTGTTCCGTCACTGCCGGGACCTGCAATACCTGTTACGGCAATGCCTATATCCGCACCTGATACACGGCGTATACCTGCCGCCATTTCTCTTGCGGTCTGCTCGCTGACAGCGCCGTATTTTTCAAGGGTTTCTGTTTTTACACCAAGTAATTTATGCTTGATTTCATTGGAATAAGTTACCGCACCGCAGCCGAAAACACTGCTTGCACCGGAAATATCTGTTATTCTTTTGGAAATATAGCCTGCGGTACAGCTTTCAGCCGTGGCTACGGTCAATTTTTTCTCTTTAAGAAGCTGAACAACTTTTTCTTCTATGCTTTCGCTGTCAATTCCGTATACATAGCCGCCAAGCCTTGATTTTATTTCGTCAATAACGGGTCTGCAAAGCTTTTCCGCTTCGTCAGTATTCTCTGCCTTTGCGGTTACACGGAGAAGCGCCTCGCCTTTTTTGGCATAGGGTGCAACGGTAGGATTTTCATTTTCAAGCAAATCGGCACAGATTTCAGCCATTGCGCTTTCGCCGATACCCATTGTTCTTACGGTGTGTGACACAATAGCACCCTCGGAATATTCGCTGAGGAAGGGCACAACACTCTCCTGATACATAGGTGCCATTTCATAAGGCGGACCGGGAAGAATGACAACACATTTACCGTCTTTCTTTATGCCTATGCCCGGTGCGGTACCGTTGTTATTCTCAAACACGGTCTGACCCTTGGGCACATAAGCCTGCCTGAGATTGCTTTCAGGCATCTCAATATTCTTTGAATCAAAATATGCCTTGATTTTCTCCGCAATCGGGGAGCTTAATTCCGTTTCACAGCCCATAACCTCACAGCAGACATCCCTTGTGATGTCATCCTGAGTAGGGCCCAGACCTCCCGTTGCGATAACGATATCGCTTCTTTCAAGTGCGGTTTTCAGTGCGGCGGCAAGCCTTTCGGCATTGTCGCCTACGGTTGTATGTCTGAGAACGGAAATGCCCAGCTTTGCAAGCTCAAGGGAAAGATATCTTGAATTTGTGTTAAGAATATCACCAAGAAGTATTTCCGTACCTACGGAAAGTATTTCGCAAACAGACATTTCCTTTTCTCCTTTCAATTAATAAGCGCTTATGGGTACAAACCTTGCGTTCTTTGCGGCTTCCTCAACAAGTCTGTCAACATCAAGTGCCTTTTCACACTCCTCAACATAGTCGAGAGTGGGCTTTGTTTTGGGATGCTTGGGTGTGAATACCGTACAGCAATCCTCATAGGGAAGAATTGATATATCAAAGGTTTCGATTTTTCTTGAAATTGCAACAACCTCGTCCTTGTCCATACCGATGAGAGGACGGAAAACGGGCATTTCGCAGACAGCATCAGTGCAGGCAATGGCAGGCATTGTCTGGCTTGCAACCTGACCTACGCTTTCGCCCGTGATAAGTGCACCTGCCTTATCTCTTGTTGCGATAATCTGAGATACTCTCATCATCATGCGGCGCATAATGACGGTAAATATATCTTCGGGACAGTTATCCTTGATAAGCTCCTGAATTTCCGTAAAGGGTACAACCCAGAGAGTTATTCTTCCCGAATACTTGCTGACCTGCTTAAGAAGTGAATGAACCTTCTGCTCTGCTCTTTCGCTGGTGTAGGGGGGAGACGCAAAATGAACCGCAATAAGTTCAAGACCTCTCTTTGCCATCATATATGCGGCAACGGGGCTGTCAATACCGCCCGAAATAAGCACGGCGGCTCTGCCTGCGGAGCCTGTGGGCATACCGCCTGCACCCTTTATCTGCTTGCCGTGAATATAAGCGTGGGTATCTCTGATTTCAACGGTAACGACCATATCGGGGTTATGGACATCAACAATAAGGTGGGGGAACTTACGAAGCAGATATCCGCCTGTTTCCCTGCAGATTTCAGGGGAAGTAAGGGGAAATTTTTTATCTGAACGCTTTGCCTCAACCTTGAAGCTTCTGATACCGAGAAGCTGGGGAGCCAGATATTCTTCGGCGCTTCTCAGTATGGTTTCCATATCCTTTTCAACCGCAGCGGCTCTCGAAAAGCCTGCAATACCGAAAACCTTACCCACACGCTCAATCGCTTCGTCCATATCAACATTTTCGTTTTCGGGCTCTGCAATAATTGTTGACTGAGCAATGGTAAATTTGAATTTGCCTGCGCTTTCAAGTCTGCGGCGCATATTTTTTACGAGCATATCCTCAAAAGTTCTTCTGTTAAGACCTTTGAGTGCAAGCTCTCCGTTTTTGATAAGAATTATTTCCTTCATTTTTCTCTCCGTTTTTTCAGTCTGCCGACCTGATTATCTTTTTCCCTTCCGCTATGCCAAGCAGAAGTGCATCAATTTCCTGAATTGTGGTGAATCTTGAAAAGCTGATACGCAGAGGACTGTCAAGCCTTCTGCGGTCAAGACCCATCTGCATAAGCACGTGGCTCTTTTTACCCTTTGAACAAGCCGAGCCGCTTGAAACGCATATGCCCTTATCCGAAAGGAAGTTGAGCATAGGCTCGGATTTTATGCCGAGCACCGAAATATTGGTCACATAGGGGAGTGCGTCGGGAGGGGAGTTGATAACGATATCTCCCATAGCTTCAAGCTTTGAAACCATATAATCCCTGAGCATTCTGATATGCTCCAGCTCCTTCTGAGGGTCAGGCAAAGCTCTTGCCGCCGCCGCAAAACCTGCAATGGCAGGCATAGCCTCTGTACCGGGTCTGATTTTCATTTCCTGCTCGCCGCCGAAGGTACGGGGCTTGATTTTTACGCCCTTGCGTATATAAATCGCACCTACGCCCTTGGGTCCGTGAATTTTGTGGGAGCTTACCGTCATAAGGTCAACGCCCAGTGCAGCAGGTTTAAGCGGCATTTTACCGAATGCCTGCACCGCATCGCAGTGGATAAGGGCAGGTGAGCGTGCCATCATTGCCGCACGCTTTGCCGCCTGCACGGGCATAACCGTACCCACCTCGTTATTGACCATCATCATTGAAATGAGAATTGTATTTGAATTAACCGCAGAATAAAGGTCTTTTTCGTTTATTCTGCCGTAGCTGTCAACCTTAAGTCTGATGACCTCAAAGCCTTCGGCTTCAAGGCGGTTAAGGGTGTCGTCAATGCTGGAGTGCTCAATGCTTGTTGAAACAATTCTTCTGCCCATACGCCTCATCTGATATGCGGCTCCGAAAAGGGCAAGGTTATTGCTTTCCGTACCGCCCGATGTGAAGAAAATTTCTTCCGGTTTGCAGGAAAGCTTTGAGGCGATTGCCTCCCTCGATTCATCAAGCAATGCTTTGGCTTCGTTGCCCACTCTGTGAAGGGATGACGGGTTGCCCCAGCATTTTGTCATTGCATCCGCAACGGCACTGACTGCTTCACAGCAAGGCGCCGTTGTTGCACTGTTATCAAAATAGGCACACATCATCTGAATTTCTCCTCTGTCGGCACTACACCCATTATAATCATATTTAAAACATTATACACTATTTTTCCCCCACTTGCAATATATTTTTTCGCACGGAGGTTTTTGCCTTTTCATAAACATTATATGCCGAAAAATTTCAACGGATATAGTTATCATATAAGATAAAATTTAACAGAATTATAGCTGATTGTTAACAGATTTGAAAATCTGCATTTTATCAAAAAGCAATTCCGATGCATAAAATGAATTCAAAGGAGAGATTTTATGTATACTTATAATTGCCGTTCAAGGCGGATTCTGGATTTTCTTTCACGCTCATCACCGGCTGCGGCAGCACAAATCTGCGGCTGCGAAAAATACCCGTCTGTTCACGGCACACTCTTGCTGTATTCCTCACAAGCAGGAGTTTTTGCCGTTGTTTCCGTAGAAGGAATTCCCGATGATTTCGGCTGCGGAAATATTCTTGCCATGCATATTCATGACCCTGAAACAGGTGCACACTATAACCCTGCAAACACCGCACATCCTTATCACGCAGGGGATATGCCCCCGATTTTTGTTGAAAAGAACAGCGGCTGGGCAGCTTTTCTGACGGAGCGGTTTGATGTGCGTGAGGTTATGGGCAAGGAAATTGTATTGCATCGCAGGCGTGACGATTTTACAACCCAACCCTCGGGGGATGCAGGCGAAAAAATAGCCTGCGGAAAAATCACAGGCTTCAACAGATAAAAACGGATTGTCCGGGATACATTGACTCGGAGTGCAAAGTGCAAAGTGCAAAGGGCAAAGTGCAAAGTTAAGGGTCGCTTCGCTCCGATTGTATTTGCTACACAATTAAAATTGGGTGTGGGCAGCGCCCACCATTCACTTTGCACTTACCACTTTGCATTTTGCATTTAAAAAGGCAGACCCGAAAGTCTGCCTTTGGTTATGTCCGATTAAAGAATTTCACCCATCATGCCGGGCTTTGCGCCTGCGGCATTGGATTCGTCTGTATCGATGTGCATTGCAAGTGCAAAGTTGGGGTTAACTCTTACAACAACATCGTCAAAAATAAGGCTTCTGCCGTCTGATTCAACCTTAACGCAGACAATCTGCTTGTCCTCAAGACCGTACTTTTCTGCATCGGCGGGAGTAGCGTGGATGTGTCTTTTTGCGGAGATAACGCCGCAATCGATTGTTACTTCACCCTTGGGGCCGACAAGCTTGCAGCAGCCTGTTGAAGCGATGTCGCCGCTCTCTCTTACGGGAGCAACGACGCCAATACTTCTTGCGTCTGTGAGCGAAAGCTCAACCTGAGTTGCGGGACGGACGGGTCCGAGAATTGAAACAGCGGGGAAGCTGCCCTTGTCACCGACAACCGCTACTCTTTCTTCGCAAGCGAACTGACCGGGCTGTGAAAGGTCTTTTTTATTTGTAAGCTCGTAGCCTTCACCGAAAAGAATATCAAGGTCTTCTCTTGAAACGTGAACGTGACGAGCTGATGTTTCAACAAGTACTTTTGACATAACAATATCCTTCTTTCAAAAAACCACAAGCCTGTCCGTCGGACAGGCTCATTTTAGTTTAATTATTTGTTCATTGCTTCTTCAATATCAACTGCACAAGCAACTGTCATACCAACCATGGGGTTGTTACCTGCACCGATAAGACCCATCATCTCAACGTGAGCGGGAACTGATGAAGAACCTGCAAACTGTGCGTCTGAGTGCATACGGCCCATAGTATCTGTCATACCGTAAGAAGCGGG
>JAZSHU010000062.1:0-6742 GCA_045533455.1 Acutalibacteraceae bacterium
TAAGAGCCATCTGCACCGCAACGGGCAGGGTTCTGTTTTTACCCGAACCGAGTATAAGATAGGGGAGAAGATAGTCGTTCCATATCCACATTGAGTTGAGAATGGCAACGGTTATTGTGGTGGGTTTGAGAATGGGAAAAACAATAAGAAAAAATGTTTTCAGGGGGCTGCAACCGTCAATGGTTGCAGCTTCTTCGATTTCTGTGGGTATGCTTTTGATAAAACCGCTGAACATAAAAACAGAAAGACCCGACCCGAAGCCCAGATAAGTCAGTATAATACCGGGAAGATTATTGAGCTTAAGTTCAAATACCAGATAGGTAACGGTGTACATTACCATCTGAAAAGGCACTATCATACTGAAAACAAAAAGGTAATATATTACCTTGGTGAATCGGTTTTTTATTCTGACGATATACCAAGCTGCCATAGAAGTGAGCAAAACAATGCCTGCAACGGAAAAAACGGTGATAATCAGTGAATTTGCAAAAGCTTTTGCAAATTCGGATTGGGTAAATCCTTTTACAAAGTTTTTAAATCCTGCATACGCTTCCCCCGTAGGAATTGAAAAAGGTTCTTCCGAAATATAGAAATTGGTTTTCACGGAATTAAGCAGTATGATAAATACGGGAGCAAGGAATACTGCAGCAAGCAGAAAAAGCAGAATGTAAATTGCCACGTTTCTTCCTTTTGTTTTTGCTTTCATCAATGCTCAATCTCCCTTTGTCTTGTTGCACGGAGCTGTATAAAAGCAATAACCGCAACAAGCAGAAAAAATAAAACGGCTTTTGCCTGACCCGTGCCGTGCCATTGAGGCAGTTTAAGCCCCGTATGGTCATAAAAGGTTTTGTATATATCAAGTGCAAGCAGAGATGTGTCTGCGGATTTTCCGTTAAGTGCAAGATTCTGGTCAAATATTTTGAATGAGTTTGTAAGCGTAAGGAAACCGCATATGGTGACCGAGGGCATTACCATGGGTATTGTTATGCGAAAAAGAGTCTGGGCAGGGGAGGCACCGTCAATGGCGGCGGCCTCATTAAGCTCATCGGGAATATTCTGAATGCCTGCAATATAAATAATCATCATATATCCGATAAGCTGCCAGTTCATAAGAATAACAAGTCCCCAGAAACCGTATTCGCTTTTATACGTAATATCAACGCCGAAATAGCCCAGAACACCGTTGATGATAAGGCTCCATATATGACCCAGAACGATTCCGCCTATGAGGTTGGGCATAAAGAATACCGTGCGGAAGAAGTTGGTGCCTTTAAGTCCTTTTGTCAGCAGTAAAGCGATGGAAAAGGCGAGTATATTTATGGTGATTACCGATACAAATGTGAATTTAACGGTGAGCCACAGAGAATTCAGAAATGTTTTGTCTGTTGTAAAAATTCTGATATAATTTTCTATGCCTACCCATACACTGTCATTTACCGTTTTGAATTCCGTAAAAGAAAGGTACATTCCCATTACAAACGGAATGAGAAACGAAACTGCCAGAGCGGCAAGTGCAGGCACAAGAAAAACGGGGAAATATTTTCTCAGGCTTTTATGCATAGAATCAACTCCGTGTATCACAGTCACAAAGGGGAAATATCCCCCTTGTGATTATGCCCCGAACTCGTTTTTCCATTCATCAACGGCAATCTTTTTAACTTCTTCCCAGCTTAATGTGCCCTGAGCGTATTTCAGAAGTGCGGCACCCAGTGCGTCTTTATACCCTGTGCTCGGGAACACAGTGAAATTCCAGGGGATGTTTTCAATATCGTCTTTGTTCATCCACCTTACGACTTCTCTTGCAAGCGGGTCATCGGGAACTTCATCTTCGGCAAAGGTATCAAAAGGAGAAATGAATCCAAGTTCTTCCGTTACATAATTTTTCCCCGTTTCGGAACTGAAAAGCCAATAAAGGAAGTCTGCGGCAGCTTTCTGCTTTGCGGATGAAGATTTTGTGTTGATGCATATGAAGTTTTCGGTGCCGATGCAGATGCCTGTTTTTTCTTCTCCGTCAATTCCCATATAAATCGGCAGAAAAATGATATCCTCAGCATCAACCTTGTTGCCTGTAACGCCCAGAATCTGTGATGCACCCCAGTTTCCGTTCTGAACCATTGCACATTTACCAAGAGCAAATTCTGCCATTGAGGCGGTAACATCAACCGTGCCGAGCTGTTTTTTATCGGTTACGGAGTTGTTGATATAAAGATCAAAAATGTTTTTGAAATTCTGGGCGTATCTGAAATCGATTTCTTTGTAGCCTTCACCTGTCAGGTCAATGTTTTTATCACGGAATTCAAGTGTAACGGGGATATTCATAAGGTGAGTCTGCCAACGCCAATCTTCGCCTGTTTTCAGTGAAGTAGAGGCAAAAACACCGCTGATGCCAAGCTTTTCACGGTTTGCCTGCATATCCTCAACAACTGTTTTAAATACTGAAAAGTTAGTAATTTCGTCAATTGAACGGATATCGGTTTTTTTGTCGGGAAGTGCAAAATAAGCATCAAGAATCTTTTTATTGCAAATGATTCCGTAGCCTTCAACAACATAAGGAATGCCGTAAACCTTTCCGCCCGATGTTATGGCAAGGGACTTGTCTTTAAGGTGTTTGTAAAGTTCCGTGCCGCTTAAATCTGCACAGTAATCCGCCCAGGATGCGTAGCCGATAGGGCCGTTGACCTGAAAAATATCGGGTGCCTCGTCTGTTGCCATTCTGGCTGTGAGAGTAGATTCGTATGTGCCCGAAGCGGCGGTTTCCACAATCAGCTTTATGCCTGTTTCTTTTTCGTAAGCATCGGAAATGCGTTCATATACTTCGGCAATTTCGGGTTTAAAGTTGAGATAACGGATTTCCTTTACCGCCTGTGTATTGTTGCCTGCCTGGGTGCCGCCGTTGTCGGTTTTGCCGCTGCAAGCGGTAAAAACACAGGCGGAAATAACAACCGCAAGTGCAACTGAAATAATTTTTCTGAACATTTTTTATTCCTCCTTTGCAGATATTATGCACTCTGCGTAAGGTAATAATTCACAAAAATTTTACTGAAATATTCTGCCGAAAATCAATTTTAAAAATAAGGATTAAATTTTTTCGGTTCTATTGACGAAAAAGCAAAAAATTGCTATACTTTAACCGTATATTTTTAAAAGGAGTGATTCCCTTGGCAAAATCAATTCAGGATATTCTGACAATTATCAAAGAAAACGGCATAAAAATGGTAGACTTCAAGATGGTAGACATCAATGGCCAGTACCGTCACGTTACCATCCCTGCCGAAAACTTTTCCGAAGATACAATGAAGAGCGGTATCGGCTTTGACGCTTCAAACTACGGCTACGCAGTTGTTGAAAAGAGCGATATGGTGTTCATTCCCGACCCCGATACAGCAGTTATCGATCCCTTCTGTGCTATTCCCACTCTGTCAATGACAGGTAACGCAATGATAATCGATACTCCCGAAAACCGTCCTCTTGCACAGTATCCCAGAAACATCATCAAGGCGGCTGTTGAATATATGAAAAACAGCGGTGTAGCCGATGAAATGAAGATTTTGCCCGAGTTTGAGTTCTATCTTTTCGACGAAGTTACATGGAATGTTGAAGGCAAACATATCGGTGCTACCGTAGATGCCACACAGTCATACTGGAATTCAGGTAACGAAGGCCTCGGCGTTGTTGTTCCCAAGCAGAAGAACTATCACATCGCAAAGCCTTTTGACACATCCTACGAATGCCGCAGTGAAATGTGCATGCATATGAAGGATGCAGGCATTGAAATCAACTATCATCATCCCGAAGTTGCCGCATCAGGTCAGTATGAAATCGAACCCCAGCTTGGTGAAGTTGTTCATATGGCAGATGCATCAATGATGATTAAATACATCATTCACAACACAGCGCTCAAATACGGCAAAACAGCAACATTTATGCCCAAGCCCATCTACGGCGAAGCAGGCAGCGGTATGCATGTCCATATGCTTCTTTTCAAGGATGGTGAGCCTGTATTCTCAGATGATAACGGTTATTCACACCTTAGCGAAACAGCTCATTATTTCATGGGCGGTTTGCTCAAGCATATCGGTGCACTCTGTGCTATTACAAACCCCAGCACCAACTCCTTCAAGCGTCTTATTCCCGGCTTCGAGGCTCCCGTAACTGTTGGTTACGCAACCTCAAACAGAAGTGCGGTTATCCGTATTCCCGCATACGCAAAGAGCCCCGATAAGCGCAGATTTGAGCTTCGTAATCCCGATGCAACCTGCAACCCCTATTTCTGCTATGCAGCAATCCTTATGGCAGGTCTTGACGGTGTTAAGAATAAGATTGATCCTCACGCAAACGGTTGGGGTCCCTACGACGTTAACCTCTATCACCTCAGCGATGAAGAGAAGGCAAAACTTTCACATCTTCCCGTATCACTTGAAGAAGCACTTGATGCACTTGAAGCAGACTACGAATTCCTTACCGAAGGCGGCGTATTCCCCGTTGAGCTTATCAAGAACTTCATCAACGGAAAGAGAGAAGAATGTCGTCAGCTTTCAGCTATTCCTCATCCTGCAGAGTTTGACAAGTACTATAACCTTTAATAACAAGAGGGCCGACCGTTTTTGCGGTCAGCCCTTATTTTTAATTGAAGTAAGAAAGGATAACATTATGTCTGTAATAAGCATCACCAAAATGAATTTCGAACAGATAATAGCTACGGATAAGCCCGTACTCATTGATTTCTATGCCGACTGGTGCGGTCCTTGCCGTATGGTTTCACCAATTGTGGATGAAATCGCAGAGGAAAATTCTCAGTATGTTGTTGGTAAAATCAATGTTGATAATGAACCTGAGCTTGCGCAGGCGTTTGCCGTTTCAAGCATTCCTATGCTTGCGGTAATCAAAAACGGAAAACTCACAAATCAGGCTGTGGGTGCAATGCCTAAGGCTAAAATTCTTGAACTTATTGAAAAATGAACGAATTAAGCAGAATATTTTTAAATGTTAACAGCGGAGATACGGTTATTCTTCAAAAAAACCGTGTCTACGATGTCCGTCAGGATGACGCTTATGAGCTAAGGGGATATTATTGCTCCAATACTGCAAAGCAGGATGAAAACCCCGAAGGTCTGCACTGTACGGCAATATATCTCAAAGAAAAAAAGAATATCGTTATTGACGGCAATGGAGCAACCTTACTTGTCCACGGCAAAATGACGCCGCTTCTGTTTGACAGGTGCGAAAATATAACCGTAAAAAATCTGTGTATCGATTATGCCTGCCCTACGATGGCTGAATTTACTGTTGTTTCAAATGACGACGGTGAATGTGTTTTCAGAATCAATGAAGAATGTCTTTTCAGACTTGAGGGCAACGAGATTATCTGGCACGGTGAAACAGGCTTGGACGGCAAGCCCTATTGGGAACACGGCTGCACGGCAAATAAGCGTTATACAAAGCTTCACAATCCCGAAACAAAGCTTAACCGAGATTTCAGCCGCAATAATCTTACACTTGAAAGTGCGGAAATGCTCGATGAATTTACGTTGAAAGTCCGCTTGAAAAATAAGGATGTTGATCTGCCCGCGGGAAGTGTTATTCAGTCAAGAAGCATTGTACGCGACAGAACCGGCAGTTTTTTTGAACGCTGTAAAAACCTCGTTTTTGAAAATTGCAGAGTTATGTTTATGCACGGTTTGGGTATGGTATCTCAGTTCTGCGAAAATGTAACCTTTAAAAACTGTGATTTCACACCAAAGGAAGGCAGAACGGTTGCAAGTACTGCAGATTTCTTTCAGTTTTCAGGCTGCAGAGGCAATTTGATTATTGATTCCTGCAAGGCAGGCGGTGCTCACGATGATTATGTGAATGTTCACGGCACACATCTGCAGATTATTGATATTAACGGAAAAAATATTACCGTGCGTTTTATGCATCCCGAAAGCTGGGGCTTTCAGGCATTTGAGGCAGGGGATGAACTGGATTTTATAAAGTGGGATACGCTTATACCCTATGCAAGTGCCAAGGTAATATCCTATGAAAGAATAAACAACACCGATATCAGGCTGAAAATTGACGGAGAAGTACCCTCTGTTGAGCTTTGCAAGGATGTTGTTGAAAATAAGTCGTGGACTCCCAATCTTTATGTGAGAAATTGTGATTTCGGACCTACATCGGGCAGAGGAATTCTCTGCACGACCCGAGGTGAGATCATTATTGAAAACAACCGTTTTGAAAAGCTGTGGGGTCCTGCACTTCTTATTGAAGATGATTGCAACTTCTGGTTTGAGTCGGGATACACAACAGATATCACTTTTCGGAACAATGTTGTTTCCTGCTGTGAATATGCCGCAATGTGGGAGGGCTCGCCCGTAATCCGTTGCACCCCAAAGGTTATGGATGAAAGCTCATCGGAATATGTTCACGGCAAGCTTACCGTAACCGGCAATAAATTTGATAATCCGCCAATGGGAAGCCACTTGATTCTTCTTGAATATATGAAAGAGGCTGTTGTGACAGATAATTATTTTGACGCACCTTATTCCGTAAAGACACGGTGTGTGGGATTTGTTGACGATAAAAACAATTTTATAAAATAAAAAAAGCCTACGGATTTTTTTGAACAGGTCCGTAAAAAACGGACAATGAAAAAAACACCCTCCTATGGTAGAATTAAAGAACTACCATAGGAGGAATTTTTATGCCCAGAAGTTATCGACACATAAAGGATTATGAAAAAGAAATACTTGAATTAAAAGAA
>JAZSHU010000042.1:0-2612 GCA_045533455.1 Acutalibacteraceae bacterium
CGCATAATAAACTCAGTACATAATCTGATTCCCGTTATTATAAACCGTTTCACTTTTGTGAGGCGGTTTTCTTGTTCAAAACTTTCAAATTAATCAAAAAATTAACATTAATAAACCCCTGAATGATTGCAACAATAATAAGGCAAACGCAAATTGAATTTGAAGGGGTGTAAACGAAATGTCAAAGAATAATTCAGTTGTTCCTCAGGCAAGAGCTGCTCTTGACCAGTTCAAGATGGAAGCTGCAAGAGAAGTTGGCGTTAACCTTAAGCAGGGTTACAACGGCGACCTCACTTCCAAGGAAGCAGGTTCTGTAGGCGGTCAGATGGTTAAGAACATCTGGCCCGTACGAACTATGAAATTTACCCGCAATTACCGTTGGCTTGACGGTCACAGCAAAGAGATTACATACGAAGCAGTTCTTGCAGTATAAGCATTTTATTTCAATGGATTTAATAGTTTAATAAGGAAAAAATTCCGTAACAAATTGAAGATTTGAGATATAGCACAGACTACACGGATTTATCTGACATGAGATAAATGTTCAGCAGGCAACATTTTTAAGATGTTGTCTGTTTCTTTTTTGTGCGTTCAAGTGTGAAAAAACGGTTCTGACGGGGGATAAAGACCGTTTTTGCAACAGATGCGTTGAAATATTGCACAAAAAATTATTTACTTTCTATTGTGATGATGTTAATATTGAAATAACAACAGCACTTTGTTACGGAAAGAGGTTTTGATTTATGAAGAAAATGCTTATGACGGTTATTTCGCTTTTGTTGGTTATCTGCATTATGATGCCTTCGGTTTATGCGGCGGCAGATAGTCAGACAAGCTATGATTCCGTTATGGATTATGTTACTGATGCTCAGTCAAATGACGAAACAGATTCAAAAATCAGATTTGGCAGATTTGTCAACGGTCTTAGCAATTTTGTCATAAACGATTTTCTCGGCACCGTGCTTAAATTGATTATTCCCGATTCGGCGGCGGTTGCCGATTATGAGAAGTTTGATATTGATGAATATGATAATTTTTATGAAGGAACAGAAACCTTCATTGATGAGCCTCAGGGTAAAAAAGTGTGGAGTCTCGGCTACGGTAAGGCTTCCGTACTTCCTTCTGATTTCGGTGAAAAAAAGTATGCCAAGGGTGCGTATGTCCCCTATATTTTCGGCAACGAAATGTATACCGATGAGGACGGAAATGAGGAAGACCTTATGGTAAGGGCTGTTGTTATGAATGACGGCTCGGGCAGAGGTAACGTTGTGTTTATTGCACTTGATGCAATAGGCTTTGCCAATGCAGACGTAAGACAGGTGCGCGAGGGTCTCAAAGACCTTGCAAAGGAATATAACATTGTCAGCATCAACGTTTCCTGCACTCATATACATACGGGTATCGACTCCCAGGGCGTATGGACCGACCCCATCGGCTGCATCATCAACAACTCATTCAGCAAGATTACACGCAACGTGAAATACGGCGTTGAGCGTTCATTTATTGAGTCTGTTGTCAACGGTTCAAAGAAAGCCGTTGAGGATGCACTTGCAGATATGACGGAGGGTAAGCTCTACTATTCGGAAATTGAAGCAGGGGATTATTTTATCGACAGGACTGCACCCATTTCTCTTGACCCTAACATTTATAAGCTCGAATTCAAGCCTTCGGATGCAGATAAAACTCCCACAATCATTGCGACCTTCGGCTGCCACCCCGAATCCGCAAGCTACGACTGGGCAAACGCAGATCCCGAAAAGAAGCTCTCCTTTGATAAAAAATTCTCTCCCGACTTCATCTGGAGTGCAGAGATGGTAATGAATGATGCGGGATACAACTTCATTTTCCTTCAGGGTAACGTTTCAACGGTCACCTCAGGAAGATATAACACAGGCGACGGTGTTGACGAATTCCCCGGCAATGCACATTATACGTCGGTCCGTTACGGCTACGAAATGGCATATATCCTTCTCGGAATGAATATGACCGAGGAAGAAAGAATAAAGCTTAACGAAGAGACCGGGGACAGACTTGATATTGCAAAATATAAGGGTCAGGGCAGATACACAGTATGGTATGAAGGTCTTGAAACCGTTCCCGCAAAAGAAGTTAAGCCTGTTCTTAACATAAAACATAAGCAGTTCACCATGCAGATTGAAAACAACATTATTGTTCTTCTCGGCAAAACATCCGTTGCCGATAACTTTATTCTCAAAGATAATTTCAGCAGATACTACACCGTTTCCGAAGTGGGTTATCTTGAAATCGGCGATGAAATGAAGGTTTATATGAGCCCCGGTGAAACCTTTGGCGAGCTTGTTTTCGGAGGTAAGGGTGCAGAAGGCTTTGAACTTGTCCCCGTAAGAGAGTATACGGGCGAAGATATTATCGTTATGGACCTTATGAATGACGCGGCAGGCTACGTTGCAAACCCCGCCAACTTCTGCCTTGCCGGCATCCAGTATAACGAGGAAAGAGAAGACTATGACAGCGATACATGGTGCCTTATCTCATATGGCAAGGGTGCCGCAACAGCATTTATCTCGAACTTCTATGAAATTTTTGACAGCGTGAGATAAGTCTATGAAAAACAAAAAACCAACTATATATAC
>JAZSHU010000008.1:0-11235 GCA_045533455.1 Acutalibacteraceae bacterium
AGAGGTCTTGCCGCCACAATGGAAGAGCTTCTTATTATTGAGGAATACATTATGGCAGGCGGCAACAACAAGGTTATGCTCTGTGAACGAGGCATAAGAACCTTTGAGCATTACACAAGAAACACAATGGATATTTCCGCCATTGCCCTTCTTAAAGAAAAAACTCACCTCCCCGTTATTGCAGACCCCAGCCATGCGGCAGGCATGGCAAGAATGGTCAGACCCCTTGCTCTTGCGGCGGTTGCGGCAGGTGCCGACGGACTTATGATTGAAGTTCACAACGACCCTGCACACGCACTCTGCGACGGTCCTCAGGCACTCCGCCCCGAAGAATTCGCAAAGGTTGTGAAAGAAGCAAACGCAATCAGAGAAATAATGACAAAGTTTTAAGGTGATTTTATGAGAATCGGTATAGTCGGTCTGGGGCTTATCGGAGGCTCCCTTGCAAGAGCACTTACAGACAGCGGCAACCACGAGGTTTTCGGTCTTGACCGTAACAGAAGCTCACTGCTTGCGGCAAAAATGGTGGGTGCGATAAAAGATGAAATGAACAGTGACAACATCGGCACAATGGATATGATTTTTATTGCACTCTATCCGCAGGCAACCGTGGAATTCATGAAAGAAAATGCGTCAGGAATTAAGAAAGGTGCAATAGTCACAGATTGCGGCGGTGTCAAAAGACCCATCTGCGCTCCCTGCGAAAAGCTTGCGGAAGAAAACGGCTTTATCTTTATCGGCGCACATCCCATGGCAGGCACTCAGTTTTCAGGCTTCAACGCATCCAGAGGAAATCTTTTCAAAAACGCCACAATGATTGTTACTCCCAAGGAAAATACAGATATACGAATTCTTGAAATGCTGAGAAATGTACTTAACGATGCAGGTTTCGGTGCAATTAACTTTACAACTGCCGAAGAACATGATAAAGTAATAGCGTTCACATCACAGCTTCCTCACATAATTTCAAACGCATATGTCAAAAGCCGTACGGCAGTCAGGCAGAAAGGTTTTTCCGCAGGCAGTTACAGAGACCTGACCCGTGTTTCAAAGCTTAATGAAGCAATGTGGACAGAGCTTTTCTTTGAAAACAAGGATAACCTTTGCGAAGAAATTGATTTTCTCGTAGAAAGGCTCAGCGAATACAGTACAGCATTAAAAAATAATGACAAAGAAGGTCTTGTTGCCCTGCTCAAAGAGGGTACGGACAGCAAAAAACAGGCAAAGTAGGTCAGATTATGGAAACTATCAGAGTCAACGCTTCAAAAGAATATGATGTTGTTATCGGCGGCGGTATTCTGTCTTCTCTTGGTGAAAGATGCGCTTCCCTTTTCGGCAAAGGCAGGGCATTAATCGTTACCGACAGCAATGTTGCACCCCTCTGGCTTGAAAAAACCAAGTCAAGCCTTGAAAGTGCAGGTATAGATACACTTGAGTTCGTTTTCACCGCAGGCGAGGATTCAAAAAGTAAAGAAACCTTGTTTGAACTTCTTGAATTTGCCGCCGAAAACCGAATTACACGCAGCGATTTTGCCGTTGCACTGGGCGGCGGTGTTACGGGTGATATGACAGGTCTTGCCTCATCGCTTTTCCTCAGAGGTATCCCTTTTGTTCAGGTGCCCACAACACTTCTTGCGGCAGTTGACTCCTCCGTAGGCGGCAAAACCGCCGTAAATCTCACCGCAGGCAAAAACCTTGCAGGTGCATTTTATCAGCCTTCACTTGTGCTTTGCGATACGGATACCCTTTCAACTCTGCCCGAATGCGAGTTTGCAAACGGCATGGCGGAGGTTATCAAATACGGCGTAATTTTCGACAAAGAATTATTTGACAAAGTGCAGAGCGGAGATGTAAAATCGGATATAGAGAAAATTATTGCACGGTGCGTTGAGCTTAAACGTGATGTTGTTGCAAAGGATGAGTTTGACTGCGGCAACAGACAGCTTCTCAATTTCGGTCATACCATGGCTCATTCCGTTGAAAAATGCAGTAACTTCGGGATTGCTCACGGCAGTGCCGTTGCAATAGGTATGGTTATTGCGGCAAAGGCTTCATTTGCCCTCGGTTGGGGGGATGAGGACTGCACCGAAGCAATTATAAACGCAAACAAAAACAACGGTCTTCCCGTTGAATGTGAATTTTCACCCAAAGACCTTGCAGATGCCGCACTTTCGGATAAAAAACGAAGCGGCGGCTGTATCAATTTTGTTGTGCCGAAGAAAATCGGCGAATGCATCCTGAAAAAAATCCCCGTTGAGGATTTATACAAAGTAGCGGAGTACAGATAATGGATATCAGAATCACTCCTGCCCCCATTTCGGGCAGTATTGAGGGCATTGCCTCAAAATCCTTTGCACACAGGGCGCTTATCTGTGCCGCACTTGCAAAGGGTCAAAGTGAAATCAGAATAAACACAACCTCTGCGGATATCGAGGCAACGGTTAACTGCCTTGAAAATCTTGGAGCAGGCATTGAAATAAAGGGCTCGGTTTATTCCGTAACTCCCATTGAAAAGCCTGCTGATTCCGCCGTTATAAACTGCAACGAAAGCGGTTCAACCCTGCGTTTCCTTCTGCCCGTTATCTGTGCACTGGGAACAAAAACCCGTATTCACGCTTCGGGCAGACTTCCCGAAAGACCGCTTTCACCTCTGAAAGAAGAATTAATCCGCAACGGTGCACTCATATCGGACGAATTTCCGCTTGCCGTATCGGGACACATTTCTCAGGGTGAATTTACTCTCAGAGGCGATGTAAGCTCTCAGTTTGTAACGGGTCTGCTTATTGCTCTTTCCTTCCTCGGCGGCGGAAAAATAAATCTTATTCCCCCCGTGCAGTCAAGACCCTATATTGACATAACTCTGCAAGTGCTTCGCACCTTCGGTGCAGACATCAAAGAAGAAAACAATACATTTTATATAAATTCAAGCCCTCTCTCGGGATGCAACTTCACGGTTGAGGCTGATTGGTCAAACGCCGCATTTCCTTTGTGCATGGGTGCAGAAATTACGGGTCTTGACCCATTGTCTGCTCAGGGTGATAAGGAAATAATCACCGTGCTGAAAAATATGGGTGCGAAGATTTTTGAAACCAACGGCAGTTTCAGGGCAGACTTATCTCAACTTCACGGCTGTGAAATTGATGCGTCAGATATTCCCGATGCCGTGCCCGTTATTGCCGCACTCGCCGCAACCGCAGAAGGTGAAACGGTGATTTACAACGGAGAAAGACTCCGCATAAAAGAAAGCGACAGAATAATGACCACTGCGGCTATGCTCCGCTCTCTGGGCGGTGAAGTTACGGAAACCGCCGACGGTCTTATAATAAACGGTAAAAATACTCTCGACGGCGGTGAAACCGATTCGTTCAACGACCACAGAATCGCAATGGCGGCGGCAGTTGCCGCTTGCAGATGCAAGGGCGACGTAATTATACGCAACGCTGAAGCCGTCAACAAATCTTACCCCGGATTTTTCGATGATTATAACAAGCTGGGAGGTAAAGCCTATGTCCTGTAATTTCGGAAACAATATTAAAATAACAATTTTCGGTCAGTCACACTCTGAGGCAATGGGTGTTGTGATTGACGGTCTGCCTGCAGGCTTTAAGATTGATACAGAGAAAACCGCAGCATTTATGGCAAGGCGTGCCCCCGGCAACAACGATCTTTCAACCCCCCGAAAAGAAGCGGATGCCGTAAAAATCATTTCCGGTGTTATTGATAACGTTACCTGCGGTGCACCTTTGTGTGCAATCATCGAAAACACTGACACACGCTCGGGGGATTATTCAAAACTCCGCACACTTCCCAGACCTTCTCACAGCGACTTTGCCGCAATGATGAAGCACGGCGGCTTCAATGACGTGAGAGGCGGCGGCAATTTCAGCGGCAGACTTACTGCTCCCCTTTGCTTTGCAGGTGCGGTGTGTATGCAGATGCTTGAAGAAAAAGGCGTCCGTATAGGTGCACACATTTCATCAGTCGGCAAGGTGTGCGACAGCCGCTTTGACCCTGTTAATGTTAATGAAAATGATTTTGACACCTTGATTTCAAAACCGTTTCCCGTTATTGACGAAAAGCAGGGTGAACTTATGAGAAAAGAAATTTATGATGCCAAGGCTCAGGGTGATTCCGTAGGCGGCACAATCGAATGCGCCGTTATCGGCTTGCCCGCAGGCATAGGCGACCCTATATTTGACGGTATGGAAAACAAAATTGCTTCGGCGGTATTCGGTATTCCTGCAATCAAAGGCATTGAATTCGGTTCGGGATTTGAGGGAAGTACCCTGAGAGGCAGTAAAAATAATGACCCTTTCAAGACCGAAAACGGCAGAATTTCAACCGTCACCAACAACCACGGCGGTATTCTGGGCGGAATAACATCGGGTATGCCCCTTGTTTTCAGATGTGCCGTAAAGCCTACGCCTTCCATAGGCATTGAACAGCAGACGGTCAACACCGAAACGGGCATTGAAGAAAGCCTTGTTATCGGCGGCAGACATGACCCCTGCATTGTGCACAGAGCAGTGCCCTGTGTTGAAGCAGCGGCGGCGATAGCCGTTGCGGATTTTCTTTTGGGATGAGGTTAAAAAATGGATTTGAATGAACTTAGAAATAAAATAGACGGCATAGACAAGGAGCTTGTGAAACTCTTCAAAGAAAGAATGGAAACCGCCGCTGAGGTAGGCAGATACAAACAGGAAAACGGCGTTCCCGTTTTCAATCGTCAGCGTGAAAGGGAAATTATCAACAACGTTACAGACAGCGTACCCGAAGATCTTCAAAGCTACACAAAAACCCTTTATCAGACGCTTTTTGAGCTGAGCCGTTCTTACCAGAAAAGGATTATTTATCCTCAGTCGGATTTTTCAAAAATGATTGAAGAAGCAACCGCAGGGGAACCCTTACCAATGCCCGAAAGAGCAACCGTTGCCTGCCAAGGCGTTGAAGGTGCATATTCACAGTATGCCTGCGACAAAATGTTTGCTTACCCGTCGATTATGTATTTTTCGGGCTTTGAGGATGTTTTCAAAGCTGTTGACAGCGGTTTATGCCGCTACGGTATTCTGCCCGTTGAAAACAGCACCGCAGGCTCAGTCAACAAGGTCTATGACCTGATGAACAAATATAAATTCTACATTACCCACAGTCTTAAACTTTTTATAGGTCACACACTCCTTGCTCCCCGTGAAGTTAAACTTGAAGATGTAAAAGAGATTTTTTCCCACGAACAGGCTCTGAATCAGTGCAGTGATTACCTTGCAAAGCTTGGAGTTAAAGTAACCGTTTGCGAAAATACCGCAGCAGCGGCAAAAATGGTTGCCGAAAGCGGCAGAACCGACTGTGCCGCCATAGGCTCAAAAGACTGTGCCGAGCTTTACGGTCTTTCCGTTCTCAAAAACGGAATTCAGAATACGGATAATAACTACACCCGTTTTATCTGCATATCCAAAAAGCTTGAAATTTATGCAGGCGCCAACAAAACCAGCATAATGATGACCCTTCCCCACAAGCCCGGTTCACTCTATAACGTAATTTCGGGCTTTGCGGCTCTGGGGCTGAATATGACCAAGCTGGAAAGCCGCCCCCTGCCCGGTACAAACTTTGAATTTATGTTTTATTTCGATATTGACGCTTCCGTATATTCGGAAAATCTGCGTGTGCTTCTCAACGAGCTTGAACACGATGCGGAGCAATTCAGTTATCTGGGAAGCTATACGGAGGGCTGAAAATGTACGGACTTTTAGGCAGGAAGCTGGGACATTCGCTTTCGCCGCAGATTCACGCACTTCTTCGTGACTATGAATATAAGCTTTATCCCACTGAGCCCGAAAACCTTGACAGTTTTTTTGCGGATACCCGTCTGAAAGGCTTCAATGTTACCATTCCCTATAAAATTGAGGCATTCAATCGCTGTGACCGACGCTCCGAAACCGCAGAAAAAATCGGCAGTGTAAATACGGTTATCCGTTGTGCCGACGGTACTCTTTACGGCGATAACACGGATTACTTCGGCTTTGATTATATGGCAAAGAAGTGCGGCTGTGATTTCAAAAACAAAAAAGTGCTTATTCTTGGCAACGGCGGTGCAAGCCGCACGGTTTATCACGTTGCCCGTGACGGTGGTGCCGGAGAAATCGTTACGGTTTCCCGAAGCGGAGAGAATAATTATTCAAACATCAGCCGACACTATGATGCGGATATAATCGTCAACACTACACCCGTAGGAATGTACCCCGACAACGGCGAAAGGCTTGTTGACCTTTCAAAATTCACCAAATGCCAAAAAGCTCTTGACCTTATATATAACCCTGCTCGCACGGCTTTTCTGCTTGATGCTCAGAAACTCGGCATTGATTGCATAAACGGTCTTTATATGCTTGTTGCCCAGGCTTTGCGGAGTGCGGAAATATTTACGGGAGAAAGCATTCCCCTTTCGTGTATTGATGAGGTTTATTCAGAAATAATTTCAAATCAGAAAAATATTGTTCTTATCGGTATGCCCGGATGCGGAAAATCCACCTGTGCCGCCCTTCTGTCACAAATCACGGGCAGAGAATATATTGACACAGACACACTTGTTGTTGAAAATTCAGGTGAAACCATTCCGCATATTTTTGAAAAATACGGTGAAAATGAATTCCGAAGCCGTGAAACAGAAGCGGTCCGCAATGCAGGAAAGCTTTCGGGCAAAATAATCGCCACAGGCGGCGGTGCAATCCTTCGTGAAGAAAACCGCATTGCACTGCGTGAAAACTCCACGGTGATTTTCCTTGACTCAGACCCCGACACGCTTGCAACGGAAGGCAGACCACTTTCAAAAAATACCGAAGCTCTTCACAAAATACTTGAACAAAGACTGCCGTATTACGAAGAAACGGCAGATTTTACCGTTAAGGTTGACCCTGACCCCGAAATAACTGTAAGGAGGATTTCAGAATGCATATCCTTGTAATAAACGGCCCCAATCTGAATATGCTGGGCACAAGAGAGCCTGATATATACGGAAGCAATTCCTATGAAAATCTCTGCTCAATCATTCTTGATTACGCAGCCCAAAAAGGCGTTGAGGTTGAGCTTTTCCAGTCAAATCACGAAGGTGCCATTGTTGATGCCATCCATGAAGCGTACCGCGATGAGGTTGACGGAATAATCATAAATCCCGCCGCCTATACTCACACAAGCATTGCAATTCTTGATGCACTGAAGGCTGTTGGATTACCTGCGGTTGAGGTACACATTTCCGATATAAGCACCCGAGAACCTTTCAGGCAGATTTCATATGCAGGTATGGCATGCGAGAAAGCCTTTATCGGGCTGGGGTTTGACGGTTATCTCAGAGCAATTGATTACCTTATAAGCAAATAAAAAAAGCGTACGGTCAAACCGTACGCTTGATTTTTTAGTCTTTGTTGATTTCAATCTTTCCGTAGAGTGAACCTGCTGAGTCTGAGCGGGGTGCTCTTGCAGGTGCTGCGGGTGCATCGGAATCATTGCGTCTGTTGTTGTAGCCGCCTCTGTTACCGCCGCGGTAGCCGCCTCTGCCGCCCTTGTTGTAACCGCCGCGACCTCTGTTGTTGTAGCCGCCGCCGTTTGTGGGCTTAACGCCTTCTTCAAGGGTAATAACAACCTTTCTGTCGCTGTCGCTGCCTACTGAATGTGAGGTAACGCCTTCAATTTCCTGAACGGTTGTGTGAATAATTCTTCTTTCATAGGGATTCATAGGCTCAAGAACAACATTTCTGCCGTACTTTCTTACCTTTGCCGCATTCTTGCGTGCAAGTGAACGGAGAGTATTTTCTCTCTTCTCTCTGTAATTGCCTACGTTAATTGAAACTCTCTTGAACTCTTCGTTGCCTCTGTTGATAACAAGGCGTGTAAGATACTGAATAGCGTCAAGCGTTTCGCCTCTTCTGCCGATTACCGAACCGTAATCGTCGCCGCAGCTGATTGAGAAACGAACTTCTTCGTCATCTGCTTCAACTGTAATCTCAGCTTCTTCAACACCGAGATTTTTAAGAATTGTAAGGATGTAATCCTTTGCTTTGTCAAATGAACCGTCCTCAACAGCAACCATCTTTTTGGCTGCGGGAGCAGCCTTTTCTTCAACGGGAGCGGGCTCAGCAACGGGCTCGTCCTCTGCTTCATAGCTTACCTTTACCTTTGCGGATGAACCGCCGAAAATACCGAAAAGCTTTGCCTTGGGCTGTTCCAGAACTTCATATTTAATATCTGCATCTTCGGGAGCGTTAAGCGCCTTCAATGCAGCGTCTTTTGCTTCTTCAATAGTAGCACCTGTACCGAATGCTTCTTTTATCAAAATGTTTCACCACCTGAATGTGTTAGTTGTTCTTCTCTTTTTTTTCAACAGTCTGCTTCAGGTTATTTTCTCTTGAACGGCGTGCTACCGTTTCGTCGACCATAAGCTTTGCAAGCATCTTTTTGGGGTTATAAATCTGTCCGATAATAACTGTTGAAATAAGACCGAAAATACTGGATGCAATCCAATAAATACCGATACCTGCAGGATAATTGACAACAAAGTAGAGTGAGAACAAAGGCATACCCAGGGTCATACAGCCTGTCATCATAAAGTTGCTTGCCATAGCGGGATTCTGTTTCTTCTGCTTTATCTGTGAGTAAAGACCCGTTGCCATTGATGAAACAAATGAAAGCACGGGAATTGCCCAGATAATGTGAAGTCCCTTGTGATTCATAGGCACATCGCCCAATGAGAAAAGACCGAAGAAATCGAAATTAATGCCCTTGATGGCGTTGATTGCAGCTTCGCTTACACCTGCAACACTCTGCAAGGATTCAATATTCTGGATGATAATAAGCTCAACAAGATGAGCGCTCTTGGTGTTACCCGCAAGACCAAGATCCTGAACTGCTTTTGTGAGCAGTGCAATTTCTTCCTTTGTAATTTCGCTGTCGTAAAGGAAGTTGCTCAGAGGATAATAGATAGCGCCGATAAGACCGAAAAGAAGAACAAACTGAACAAGCATGGGTGCACAGCCTGCGCCCATGGGATTAAATCCCTCTCTCTGATAAAGAGCATTGGTTTCTTCCTGAATTTTCTGCTGATTTCCTGCGTATTTAGTTTGAATTCTGCGAAGCTTTGCCTGCATTCGCTGTGTCTTGACCATACCCTTCTGCTGGCTGATTGATGAAGGAATCATAAGGATTCTTGCAAATAAAGTCAGCAAAACAATAGCGATGGCATAGTTACCCATGCCTACCGTATCATAGATGAATCTGAGAATAAATCCGAAAGGTACGCCGAGAATTTCATAAAGACCGGTCATTTTTTGTCCTCCGAACGGCGGTGCTTTTTAGGCGGTACCGGGTCGTATCCGCCGGGGAAAAGTATGTTGCACCTCATTAATCTGAATAAAGTTAAAAGGGTCCCCCGGAATGCTCCGTGAACCTGAATTGCCTCTACGGCATAGTGTGAGCAGGTGGGATAGTACCTGCACATAGGGGGTAACAGCGGGGAAATACGCCTTTGGTAAAAACGTATTGCGGAAAGCAAAAATTTTTTCATCAAAAATCAGCCCCCACACTGTCACTTACAACGCCAAGCTCCGTCAGATGACTTCTCATAACGGGTTCAAGGTCGCTGCTTCTGAGCTTTTTGGTTCTGAACCTTGCAACGAACACAATGTCGTAATTTCCCGAACACTGAGGGTAAATTGAGGAGAATGCCGCCCTTATGATGCGGCGGCATCTGTTTCTCTCAACTGCACTGCCAAGTTTTTTTGCGGCAGTAATGCCCATACGGATACCCTGACCTCTGTTTTTGACAACATAGGTCACGATTGACGGGGAGGCTTTCACCTTACCCCTGCCGTAGGCACGGTGGAATTCGGTGTTCTGCTTTAAGGTTACCGGTTTCTGCATCTTCACCATTTCCTTTTTTATTCAAGGATTAGTAAGTGAGCTGCTTTCTGCCCTTTGCTCTGCGACGAGCAAGAACCTTGCGGCCGTTTCTGTCAGCCATTCTCTTGCGGAAGCCATGCTCCATCTTGCGATGACGCTTTTTGGGCTGGTAAGTTCTTTTCATTTTTCTAACCTCCGTTTCACTTTTGGATTAATTTAACCGGCAGCCGCTTTATGCGGATAACCGATTATCGGGCATAACTAAATAAGGGTAAAATACCCCTCGGAATACACATTATATAACAGCTTGGGTCGGAATGTCAACAATTTTTTTAATTAAGTTAAAAAACACGTGCTTTGTCCGGAAAAATTTCTGCTTGAAAAAAGCGAATCCGTATGATATACTCATAATGTATCATTATCATTAAAATGCGATAGTATCGTTTAAAGCGGTTGCACGGTGCTGTATGCATTGGCAGGATAAATTATAACAGTATTATAAAGAGGAAGGTTGTTAATTAATGGAATCCGTAAAGGATATGTGGCAACTGGTGTGTCAACACCTGAAGATGAATGTCGGGGAAGTCATATTCGATATATGGTTCAAACCTCTGAACATTCTCAGCTTTGACGGCACAAAAGCAGAAATCGCCGTCAGCAATTTTATGAAAAAGATAATCGAGCAGCAGTTTTACGGTGAACTCAAGGATGCGTTCAAGGCGGTGTTGGGTTTTGAAATCGGCGTTGAACTCATTGACCCCGAGGAAGCTGCGGCTAAAGCACAGAAAAACAGCGAAGAAAAAACAAGCTCCACGCTCAGCATCGAGCAGAACACTTTTGAAACCTTCGTTGTCGGTCCTTCAAACAGATTTGCTCACGCGGCTGCTCAAGCGGTTGCGGCGGCTCCGGGCGTTGCATATAACCCGCTGTTCATCTACGGTAACTCGGGTCTGGGCAAAACCCATCTTCTCCGAGCAATCAGCACCGCAATTCTCGCAAAGAATCCCGATGCCGACATTATTTTCACGAGAGGCGAAGAATTCGTTAACCTCATCGTTACGGGCATCAACAAGGGCAAAATGAGCGAAATCCACGAAAAATACAGAAACTGCGATGTTCTTCTCGTAGACGATATTCAGTTCATTGCGGGCAAGACCTCCACTCAGGAAGAATTCTTCCATACCTTCAATGCTCTCACTCAGGCGGGCAAACAGATTGTTCTGACCTCGGACAGCACACCGAAGGATATCGAGGTCCTTGAGGACCGTCTCAAGAACAGATTCGAGGGGGGCCTTATCGCGGATATTCAGCCGCCTGATATCGAAACAAAAATGGCTATCATCCAGCGCAGGG
>JAZSHU010000003.1:0-31353 GCA_045533455.1 Acutalibacteraceae bacterium
TCTCTCTGGAACGAAAGCGGCAGATACGAAAGCATCGGCAGCGAGCTCATGAGATTCAAGGACAGAAACGATGCTCCCATGGTTCTCGGCATGACTCATGAAGAAGCGGCTCTTCAGCTCGTTCGTGAATACGCCAATACATACACAAGATATCCCTTCATGATTTATCAGGTTCAGACCAAGTTCCGTGACGAAGCAAGACCGAGAGGCGGTCTTATCAGAGTCCGTGAATTCACAATGAAGGATGCATATTCATTCCACACATCACAGGAAGATCTTGAAAGATACTATGATATCTGCTACAAGGCATATGAGCGCATTTTTGCAAGAGCAGGCATTCCCGAGGTTATCACCGTAGCATCAGACTCCGGTATGATGGGCGGCAGCATCTCTCACGAATATATGCTTCTCTCCCCCATCGGCGAAGATTCAATCGCTGTTTGCTCCGAATGCGATTACAGAGCAAATATGGAAGCCGCAGAAAGCATCATTGAGCCCATGCACGACGATGTAAGCGAAGAACTTACAAAGGTTTACACTCCCGACCAGCATACAATTGAGGATGTATGTGACTTCCTTAAAGCAGACGCTAAGAAGAGCCTCAAGGCTGTTGTATATCAGAAGAATATGACCGATGAGTATGTTGTTATCTTCGTTCGCGGCGACCTTGATATCAACGAAACAAAGCTTACCAACTATCTGGGCGAAGCAGTTCACCCTGCAATAATCACCGATGACTGCGGACTTTTCGCAGGCTTTATCGGTCCCTACGGTATGGACAGAGAAAAGTTCACTGTTCTCTTTGATAAATCACTTGAAAACACCCACAATCTCTCCTGTGGTGCAAATCAGGCAGACCATCATTATACTGGACTTAAAATCAGCCGTGATATCGGTGAAGTTGAATATATCGACCTTGCAAAAATCAAGGAAGGCGGCATCTGCCCTAAGTGCGGCAAGCACGCTATCTCGATTTCAAGGGGTATCGAGGTCGGTAACATCTTCCAGCTGGGCACTAAGTACACAAAATCAATGGGTATGCAGTATCTTGACAGCGAAGGCAACCTTCAGTATCCCATTATGGGCTGCTACGGCATCGGCGTAGGAAGACTTGCAGCTTCGGTATGTGAAGCACACCACGATGAATACGGCCCCATATGGCCCATGAGCATTGCCCCCTGGCACGTTCAGATTTGCTGTCTGAGAGCCGACGATGAGGAATGCAAGGGTGTATCCGATGACCTCTATCAGAAGATGCTGGATGACAGAATGGAAGTTATCTACGATGACAGAAACATCCGTCCCGGTGCAATGTTCTCAGACGCTGACCTTCTCGGTGTTCCCGTAAGAGTTATCGTAAGCCCCAGAAACCTTAAAGAAGGCGTATGCGAAATCGTAACAAGAGATAAGAGCGTAAGCATCAAGGTTGAGGTTGAAAAGGTAATCGATACCGTTAAAGAAATGATTGCCGAAAGACTTAAATAAAAAATTTGCTCCCGTGAAATTCAGATGAGTTTCACGGGAGTTTATTTATTCAACAAGACTTATGAGATAATTTTCAAGCTCGGTTGCATTACCCGATAAATCTTCGTAAACAGGGCTTATCCCCTCTGCATTTTCAAAGACAATCTGATTTTCACCACGCACACATACAAGTGCATATGTTCCGTCGGAATAATTCAGCCTTGCTATCCATCCTCCGCCGTAGAAAATTTTCACTTCATCCACAGCAGCAGGTTCCATTTCCGATATAATCTGAACAATCTGTTCTGACTGTTCATACGTTGTTTTTTTGAATGGTTTATTCATAAGCAAATCATAGCTGTTACCCCATTCAACCGAAACAATCTTTTTTGACAGAATATCTTCAACAGTAATATTTACCGCTTTGGTTGTGGCAACCAATTCCTCTCCTTCACGGTTTGTTATCGGTTCCTCGGGTTCTTCCTGTATATAACCCGTCACTCTTTCTTCGGGTAAAGGTACAACAGTAATATAATTGGATTTGTTTTTCAGATCATCTAAGGAAAATGTATTATATTCTGTCTTATAATTACCGTAATAATCAATGCTGTAATCCAGACCAAGGCTTGCTTCCGAGGCACTGCCGATGCTGTAAATACGGTTTGAGGGTGCAACAACGATTTCTCTCATTCCGTAGTAAAGGAAAACAAGCTCATCATCGGGATTTTCATTGAAGATATCCGCTATTTCATCAATGCCCACTCCCCTCACCGAAAGGTCGTTGCGGAGTTCGCCTTTATACTCATAAAGGGTTGCAAAAGCAATTATTTTATCGCCCCGCATTATGGGCAAGTCAACAAAATTCATTTTAAGTGTGTTAACTGCGCCGAGATTTATGTGCCTGTAACCTTTAACAAATATTTTGTACTCCGACTCAAAATCACCGTATTCGGCGGCTATTGCGCCTATCATATTGTATTTATGCGTTTCAACATAATCTCTTATTTCCTCATCGGATATACGGTACCCTTCGGTTATGAATATATAATCACCCGTGTACTTATCTGAACCGCCCGAATCCCCTGCTGCACCGAAAAGGTCCGTTGTCGCAGGGTTAGGTGCAGGTTCCGGCGGTCTTGATGAAATGAATTTTATTCCTGCAAATGCTGATACAAACACCGCAACAAGTGCTGCTGCCGCGGCTAAATATTTAGTGTAATTCTTTTTGTAATTCACTTTTAAGTCGGCGGCGTTTTCAATGAGTTCATCATCAATAAAGCCCATGGCTTCAACCATTATGTTCATACTCCGAAGCCCTCCTTTTCAAGATGTTTTTTCAGTTTCTTTCTCATACGGAACAGTAACACTGAAATTTTTTCCTCTTTTATTCCGTAATCCTCCGAAATCTTTTTGACGGAATCAAAATACCAATAACGTCTTATGAATATATTCCTGTTTTGCTCATTCTGTGAATAAAGAAAATCACTTATTGCCTTGCCGAGAAGCTTGGCATCAAAGGTATTCTCAGGAGTATCCGTCACGGAAATACAGCCTTCAAGCTCATCAAAGGATGCGACAAGCTCGGGTTTTCGTTTCAGAGCGGTATTATATTCAAGGCGTTTCAAAGAAAGATTTCTCACAATCCTGCAAAGGTAGGCAGAAAAATATTCGGGTCTGTCATGTGGAATGGAATTCCACACTGTCAGATAGGAATCGTTGATACATTCCTCCGCATCGGGCACACTGTTGACAATGTTAAGCGACACTCGACTGCACAGACTGCCGTACTTTTTGTGAGTTTCTTCTATGGCATTTTCATTTCTGTTCCAGTAAAGTTCAATAATTGATGCATCATTCATAGAAATTCTCCTTTCCTGTGAGGTCCCTCATCCATAAGTACGGTTTTTTGCCCGAATATTTCAATTTTTTTAATTTAATTTCTGTAATGCAAAAAAACTCCGAGACAAAAGCTCGGAGTTTCTTTATACAGTTATGCTGCTTTGGAAATATTTTTGCTTTTTTCTCGCTTCTGACCAATCTTCTGAAGAAGTATAACCAAAACCATCAATGCAACACCGGCAATGTCGGTCTGCCAGCCGGGAATAATCATAAGCAAACCGCCTGCCAAAGCCATAATTCTTTCCCATACGGGCATTTCTTTGAACATATAGCCTTCCATGCCTGCGGAAATAATATAAATTCCGCAAATGGCTGTTATGACAAGGAGAACAATATCATACCAAGGTGTATGCACTCCCATATCTATGCCGATAAGCATCTGAGGGCTGTAAGCAAAGATATAAGGAACAATGAACGCCGTGATTGCAAGACGAGTGGCTGTAACACCTGTTTTAAGCGGATTGGACTTGGCAATAGCCGAACCTGCATACGCCGCAAGTGCAACGGGAGGTGTGATATCGGCAACAATACCGAAATAGAAAACAAACATATGGGCCGCAAGAACGGGAATACCCATCTTAATAAGAATAGGTGCCGTAATCGTTGCCATAATAACATAGTTTGCCGTTGTGGGAACACCCATACCGAGAACAATACAGCAAAGCATCGTAAGAACCAACGCAAGGAATGTGCTGTTTTCAGCGATGGGAACAAGAGTGTTGATAAGAAGCTGACCAAGTGCCGTCATTGTTACAACGCCCGAAATAAGACCGGCCATTCCGCAAGCGGCTGCAACACCGACTGTATTCTTGGCACCGTTTTCAAGTGAACCGATAACGGTTTCGGGATCAAGAGGTGCGTGATTCTTTGATACAAATGAAAGCAAAGCACATACTATCATACCGGCAAAAACAGCAATCTGCATATTCTTTGCGCCTACAGGAAGCCATATACCGAGAGTAACTGCAACGGGAATAACAGGAAGAATGAATCTCCATGCTGTTTTCTTGCTTATTTCGTGAGGCACAAGGCTTACTATAAGTGAAACAAGTATAGCAAAGCAAGCCGATACGCCTGCACTGAAATAGTTCATGCAGATAACGAGAACTACGATAGGAAGAAGAAGATATCCGTTCTTTAAAATAAGCTTGAAGAAGTTGGGGATAGCGTCCTTGGGAAGACCTTTGAGACCAAGTTTTTTAGCCTCAAAATGAATCATAAGGAAAATTCCCATAAAATAAAGGAATGCAGGCAGAATTGCCGCAACCGCAATTTTCGAATAAGGAACTTCCGTCATTTCTGACATAAGGAATGCCGCCGCACCCATAATGGGGGGCATTATCTGACCACCAGTGGAAGCCGCCGCTTCAACCGCCGCAGCAAACTCGGGTTTATAACCGGTCTTTTTCATCATTGGTATTGTAATGGAACCGCTGCCGACTGTATTGGCAACCGATGAACCCGAATACATACCTTCAAGAGCACTTGAAATAACCGCAACCTTTGCAGGACCGCCTACTGATGAACCTGCGACGGAGTTTGCAAGGTCAACAAAAAATGTACCGATGCCTGTTTTTTCAAGCAGAGCACCAAGAATTATGAAGAGAACGATAAATGTTGTGCAAACGTATACAGGTGTTGAGAACAAGCCGTTTGAAACATCGTAAAATAATCCGTACATGAGATTTCGGAATGCCGTGTTCGGATTATCCATATATGCTTTTACTGCGGCATAAATCACAAATGCACCCGCAACAAAAATTATGGGCAAACCAACCGCCCTTCTGACAAGCTCAACAAGCAACAATATCGCAACAAGTGCAACAATCATCTGCAACGTTCCGATACGCTTGCTCATCATTATGATATCTTCCTGGAAAATTGTGTAGTAAAGGAAACATCCTGAACCCGCAACTGCAAGAATTATATCATAAAAAGGAACATGGTTAATTTTCTTTGTCTGGGCTTTATATGCAGGGAAAATCAAAAAGCCGATAAATACGATAAATGCCATAAAGGTTGTAAGCTTTGTATATTTGGTTGCGGTGGGAAAAACCAAAGCCATGGCAATCATATAGAGGCTGAATGCCGCCATAAGGGCTGTTATTATTTTCTTTCTCCAACCCGTGAAAACTCTTGTGTTGCTTTCTCGGTCAAACTCCTGCATTATCGCCTGAGAATCAACAACTTCAAGTTCAGCGTCATTTTTTATTGCTTCACTCAATGCATTATTCCCCTTTCTTAATTATTTTTACTAACAAAAAATGCCGCAATCGTTAAAATCGCGGCATTTTTCAAATTCAGCGAAGGTTATGCGATTATACCTGCTTCCTTATAATATTTCTCTGCACCGGGATGGAGAGGAACATTACCGATAGCGGAAGCTGCTATATCTGTATTCATTTCTTTACCCTTTGCGTGTGCAACAGCTATATCAGCCTGCTTTTCCCAAAGGTCTTTTGTAATCTGATAAGCCTGCTCTTCACTCATATCGTTTGTTACAACGAATGTTGCCATAATAGCAACTGTGTTAACGGGCTCAGCGATGAAATCATAATCTTTTTCTGTCATTTCATACTTTGCATAGAAGGGGTAATCGGTCATAAGCTTTGCGATTACATCTTCGCCAAGGTCAACAGCAACAACTTCTGTTGAGGTTGCGAGCTCTGTGATAGCTGTTGTGGGTGTACCTGCAGTGATGAAAGCGGCATCGATTGAACCGTCTTTGAGCTGAGTTGCGGAATCACCGAATGAAGCAGCAGTCTTGTTGATATCCTTATCAATATCAATACCTGCAGCTGCAAGAATCTGAGTTGCGTTGTAGTAAACACCTGAGCCTACGTCGCCGACTGCAACATTCTTGCCTTTAAGGTCTGCAACTGTCTTGATGCCTGATGCCTTTGTAGCAATAACCTGGCAAACTTCGGGATATACACAGCCGATTGCTGAGAATGACTGAATCTGACCGTTGAAGCCGTTTGAGCCTTCATAAGCATAGTTCATAACATCGTTCTGAACAATAGCCATCTGATAGTCGCCGTCTTCGATACCCTCGATATTAGCCTGTGAACCGCCTGTTGAAAGCACTTCAAAGCTGTATGTATCGGTTCCGAGGAGCTGACAAGCAGCAGTTGTGAAAGCGTAGTATGTACCTGTGTTGCCGCCTGTACCAACCTTAACCTTGCTGATTACCTGCTGTGCATCAGCGGGCTCTTTGGGGTCTTCTGTGGTGCCGCCGCAAGCGGTCATAAAGAGAGTTGCAAAAACCAAAACCAGTGAAAGAACGATTGCCAACTTTTTCTTCATAATTTACCTCCTGTGTCATCCGACTGTTGATTATTCACATATCGGAATCTGATTGTTGTTTTATTATAAACTATTTTTTTACATATTGCAATACTTTTGAGATTTTTCTGCATAAATATTGAATAAATTACACAACCGCATTCAGTTTTATTCTTCTTTCATCAGAAAAATTAATCTGTCTATTCAATCTCCTCGTAAAAAAATAACCCCAAACGGCATAAATGCCATTGGGGCAAATTTATGGTGCCGATGGCGGGGGTCGAACCCGCACGGTATCGCTACCAACGGATTTTGAGTCCGTCACGTCTGCCAATTCCATCACATCGGCAAATCAGCTTTTCTATTATAGCCTAACAGGACTCAAAAATCAAGTATTATTTTTTTGTTTTTCGGATAAGAATTGCCGCAGTTATAAAAAGTGCAACGGACAGCAGAATCATAAAAGCGACTTCAAACCAACCACCTGACGATGCAACCGTAATTGCAGTGGGTCCGTCTGCACCGCCGATAATCGCAACGGACGACGAAGGGCTTATTGTCAAAACCAGCATACGCAGAAAGATTACGGCAAAAACAAGCAATACCGCCGCAATTATCATAGTGCATATTGCGGTAATAACCATCCATATTTTACGGCTTCTCATATTCCGTTCAGCCATAAGTGAATTAAGGTTTTCAAGCTTCTGAGATATTTTTTCAAGCTCGGTTTTTGTGTCTGTTTCTTCAACGGTTTCGCCGAGAATTCTGCTGACGGGAACATCAAAGACCTCTGCAATTTTTATAAGCATTTCGGAATCGGGAACGGATAAATTCTGCTCCCATTTTGACACGGTCTGCCTTACTACATTAAGCTTTGCGGCAAGTTCTTCCTGTGACATACCTTTTTCTTTTCTCAGATTCTTTATGTTTTCGCTAAGCATACACTCGCCTCCTGAGACCTATTATAGCAAAAATCAACCGTTGCGGCAAGCAATGAATGTTAACATTATAAAAAAAGCGGTGCTTACCTGAAGCACCGCTGAACATTTTTAATTATCTGCCGCCGGTAACCGATGACTTAAGTGTAACGTCGTGATAACCGCCCTCAACAATACTTGTTGCGGAAACAACGGTGAGCTTTGCATCCCTCTGAAGGTCAGGAATATTGAGCACACCTACGTTGCACATTGTTGACTTAACCTTATAAAGGCTCTTTGCAACGTTATCGCTGAGTGAACCTGCATAGGTTACATATGAGTCAACGCCTTCTTCAAAGCTGAGCTTTGCTTTGCCGCCAAGGTCATATCTCTGCCAGTTTCTTGCTCTGTTGGAGCCTTCACCCCAGTATTCTTTAACATAAACACCGTAAACAAGAAGCTTGTTTGTGGGGTCTTCGTCAAAACGGGCAAAATATCTGCCGAGCATAAGGAAGTCTGCACCCATTGCAAGTGCAAGAGTCATATGATAATCGTGAACGATACCGCCGTCTGGGCAGGTGGGAACGTAAATGCCGGTTTCCTTATAATACTCATCTCTTGCTGCAGCAACTTCGATAAGTGCAGTTGCCTGACCTCTGCCTATACCCTTTGTTTCACGGGTGATACAGATTGAACCGCCGCCGATACCGACCTTAACAAAGTCTGCGCCTGCTTTTGCAAGGAAAAGGAAGCCTTCACGGTCAACAACGTTACCTGCGCCAACCTTAACCTTATCACCGTACTTTTCGCGAATGAAAGCAAGAGTCTGCTCCTGCCATACGGTGTAGCCTTCCGATGAGTCGATGCAAAGAACATCTGCACCTGCTTCAACAAGTGCAGGTACACGCTTTTCATAGTCGAGAGTATTGATACCTGCGCCTACGATGTAGCTCTTGTTTGCATCAAGAAGCTCCTGAGGATTATCCTTATGCTGTGAATAGTCCTTACGGAACACAAAATAGAGAAGGTTGCCGTTTTTATCAACAATGGGAAGTGAGTTAAGCTTATTATCCCAGATGATGTCATTCGCCTCTTTGAGAGTTGTGGTTTCAGGTGCGGTTACAAGCTTTTCAAGAGGAGTCATAAATGATGATACGGGAGTATCAAGCTCCATTCTGCTGACTCTGTAATCTCTGCCGGTTACAACACCGAGAAGCTTACCGTTGGCACCGCCGTTATCTGTAACAGCCATTGTGCTGTGACCTGTCATTTCGATAAGGTCAAGCACCTCAGCAAGAGTTGAATCGGGTCTGAGGTTTGAGTCGCTTACAACAAAGCCTGCTTTATAGCTCTTTACTCTCGCAACCATAGCAGCTTCGTCTTCAATGCTCTGTGAGCCGTAGATGAAAGAAACGCCGCCTTCCTTGGCAAGTGCAATGGCAAGAGTATCGTTTGATACAGACTGCATAATTGCAGAAACAAGGGGAATGTTGAGGCTCAGGGGGCATTCTTCTTCGCCCTTTCTGAACTTAACAAGAGGTGTTCTGAGATTTACGTTTGCGGGGATGCATTCCCTTGATGTGTAGCCCGGAATAAGAAGATATTCACTGAATGTTCTTGAGGGCTCCTGACAATAAATGGCCATTTGATTCACTCCTTCTGTAAGTTTCGGCTGAATTTCACTGCCGAGTATATAAAAAGTATTTTACAATAAGCCGATTAAAATGTAAAGATATAAAATCAAAACTTATCGACAAAATTCAGTAACATAATTGTTGATACTTTTGTTGATTATATCCACAGCAGCCTCTCTGTTGCGCACTTCATCAACAACAGTTTCCTTATCTTCCAGGTTTTTGTATACCTTGAAGAAATGCTTCATTTCATCAAAAACGTGATTGGGAAGCTCGCTGATATCCTTGTAGCTGTTGTAGTTGGGGTCATTGAAAGGAATGGAAATAATCTTTTCGTCAAGCTTTCCGCTGTCCTTCATGGTAATAACGCCTATGGGATAACAGCGTACAAGAGTCATGGGATCGATTTTCTCACTGCAGATTACAACAACATCAAGAGGGTCACCGTCGTCGCCGTAGGTTCTTGGGATAAATCCGTAATTTGCGGGATAATGAGTTGATGTATAAAGAATACGGTCAAGCATAAGAAAACCGGTTTCTTTATCAAGTTCATATTTTTTCTTACTTCCCTTTGTGATTTCGATAACCGCCATAAAATCTTCGGGGGTTATTCGCTTGGGGCTGACATCATGCCATATGTTTCCCATATTTTGTCCTCCTTTTTAAAATCCTCTGCCTCCGCCGCCGTGGCTTCTGCCGCCACCCGAAGGTCTTGCACCGCCCGAAAAGCCTCCGCCGCCGGTACGGTGGTGATTGTTGTTTTTCGGAATTTTTGTTGTTATAACATTACGGCTGATAACCGTATCGTTTGAACCGGTAAGATTCAGAAAAACATCGTCGGTATCAAATTCATCGCCTTTGCCGAAATTCTTATACCTGCTTTTAACGGCAAATACAGATATACCGCCTATACCCAGACCTGCAATTATGTAGATTAAAATGTCCGTTATGCCGACGGAACGCTGAACAGTATAATCAATGTTTTCCTCGTTATACCTTTCATCTTCAAAAACATCTTCGGGAAAGTAGATGTAATGTTCTTCAATGATCTCTCCTTCTTCATCAGGATTGTATGTTACATTTTTTGCAACATCAATCATACCGAGAATACACCGGCCGTACTCTCCGTTTACAAGATAACCGTAACCGCCGTCAATCACGGAATCAACGTCGTAATAGATTTCTTCTGCCCTGCCCGTTGTGGATATCCACACATTGCGGTTATCCATATCAATGAGGAAAAGCATAGAGTCTTCATTCCAGCCTTCGCCGTCGATGAGGTTGTCTATGTAATCATTGGCATATTCTTCGCTGGATAAACCCTGAGCGTAGTCTATGGTAAGAATTGCAAGTGAAATATCTTTTGATGACGAAAAATCTTCTGCTTCAAACACTATCTGTGCATACTCATCGGGTGTAAAAAGATTTGCATTGTCCTCAACCTTACTTTCGTAAGCAAATGCCAAAACTGAAAATGAAGCGAACAAAAACACTGCAAGTGAGAGTGAAATTATCTTTTTCAAAACAGAAACACCCCCGCAAGCGATATAATCAGCGATGCTCCTGCGGCAACGCCGGCAAACAGACCTGCAAGCTTCTTGCGGCAAACAGGTAATTCACCGTAAACCTTGCCCGTCTGTCCGTTGAGTGCGTAAATATAACTTTTTTCGTTATGCTTATAGTTCAGCACCCACACGGGCAGCAGATTGTAGCTCCATCTGAGATTGCCTACGCTGATTGAGCTGTCTTTCACAGAAACATTGGGAACTTCTATTGATCTTTCAAGCTTTTCCTCGGAAAAATGCTTTATTTTCTGAACTACGCCCTGTTCAATATCATTGCTTTCAACATTTCGCTTCTCGGCAAAAAAACCGGAAAGATATGACATTGAAAAAGGAACAAAATCTGCTGAATTGAACGGGCAAACATAACGCATTATATCTCTGTCTTTACCTTTAAGTGCCGCTTCAGGCATATTGCGTATCTGCATATCTCCTTGCCTGAAATGACCGCGGACTGTTGTTTCGGTGTGCTGAAAATCGCCAACAACCCAGGTTCTGACCTGCTTTGAGGTTGCGTTGATACTTCCGTTTGTTTCGCAGTCAATATACCAATAAGGAAAGTATACGCCTTTGATTTCTTCAAGATGTGACTGAGCTATAAAATCCTTGGGCAAAAACTTCCTTTTGCCGCACATTTCTTTGAATTTTTCAACGGCACCTTTTTTATCGATTTTGAACGGAATGATAAAATCAGGTTTCACTTCGCCGCTGAGTCTGCCCGAAAGCACAACGGGATTTGAGCAATAATAACAGGTTGTTGCAGCGGTTGTTTCATCTGTAATTACCTGAGCACCGCAGCTCGGGCAGGAATAAAGAACCGCATTTTCAAATTCCGTATTTTCCTCCGGCTTCGGCTCGGGATTATCGTTTTCAAGCAGTTCATCCTTGACAAAGAAATCCTGCTCTTTGAATACAGAATCACAGTATTCACAGATAAAATCCTGCTTTTGAGCGTCGAACTTCAATCCTCCGCCACAGTTGGGACATTTATACTGAACAGCATCCAAAGAACAATCTCCCCTTTCAGATAATTGATAAAAAATATTTTACTGTTTGCTTATTTCTTTTTTTCGTATGTCACGAATCTGAACTTTACTCCGTTATGGTCCTGCTCTTCGCCTTCCTCGGTAACCTCCCACGAAGCATCTGCGTCAAGATCAGGAAAGAATTTATCGGCAGGCTTTGCGGTTTCAACCTTTGTTACATAGGCTGTATCGCAAAGCGGAACAAGCTGATTATAAACAGACATACCGCCGATGACATACACGGTATCCGTATCGTATCTTTCAAGCTGTGTTTCAAGCTCTTCAAGAGAATGACAAACAATCACATCAGGTGCATTCCAGCTTTTATCTGTGGTCAGCACGATGTTTACTCTGTTGGGAAGTGCCTTGGGACCCGGAAAGGTCAAAAACGTGGAACGCCCCATAACAACAACATTCCCGGTGGTTTTTGCCTTAAAAAATTTCATATCTGCAGGAATGTGATTGATAAGAGCATCACCCAGACCGATACCCCAGTTTTTATCAACATTGACAATAGCTTTCATTATTTATACCTCTGCAATCAGATTGCAACGGGAATTTTCTCGCTGAAATCGTGGTATTTATAGTTCTCAAGTGAGAAATCATTCTTTGTAAAATCATAAAAATCAGTGATGCTTTTATTCATCACAAACTCGGGTGCGTCGTAGGGATCACGGCTTATAAGCTCCTCAATAATGGGAACGTGGCGGTCATAAATATGAGCATCCGCAATAACGTGAACGAACTCACCTGCTTCAAGACCGCTGACCTGAGCCATCATATGAACAAGTGCGGCATACTGAGCAACATTCCAGGCGTTTGCAGCAAGCATATCCTGAGAACGCTGATTGAGAATTGCATTCAGCTTATTACCTGATGTATTGAAGGTCATGCTGTAAGCACAAGGGTAAAGCGCCATTTCGTTCAGATCCTGATGAACATAGATGTTGGTGATGATTCTTCGGCTCTGAGGGTTGTGTTTAAGGTCGTAGAGCACTCTGTCAACCTGGTCCATATCCCCTTCTCTGTAATGGTGCTTCACACCGAGCTGATAGCCGTAGGCTTTACCGATACTGCCGTTTTCGTCAGCCCAGGAATCCCATACATGGCTGCCAAGGTCATTTATATTGTTCGACTTTTTCTGCCATATCCAGAGAAGCTCATCAACAGCGGAACGGATAAATGTTTTTCTGATTGTCTGTGCAGGAAATTCCTTGCTTAAATCGTATCTGTTGACAACGCCGAATTTTTTCACGGTATGGGCAGGCGTACCGTCTTCCCATCTGGGTCTGACATCAAGCTCTGTATCCCAGAAACCGTTCTGAAGAATATCCTTGCAGGTATCGATAAATATTTTGTCAGCTAAGCTCATTTTAAAATCCTCCCAGATTCTTTATGTATTCACCCAGACCCTGCTCAAAATTGACTCCGAGCCGTGTATCGGTCTGTGCCTCGTATGTTCTCTTTATTGCGCCGCAGGTAAATTCAAGGGCAAGCTTTGCACTCTCAAAAATATCCTTGCCTTTGAGGTATGCACCTGTCAGTGCAGATGCAAATATATCTCCAGTGCCGTAATAGGTGCCTGGGTAATGGTCGGAAAATGCATAAAAAGTTTCACCGTTTTTAAGGTATACACCACATCCGATTTTATCTTCATCAAAAGCTACACCCGTAAGAACAACCGTTTCAGGCCCGAAATCAAGCAGTCGCTTCATTATATCTTCAATGTACTCTTTGCTGTAAGGGGGAGCAACATATTCTTCACCGAGGAGAAAGACCGCTTCGGTGATGTTGGGCACGATAATATCCGCTTTTCTGCAAAGCTCAGCCATTTCACGGGCAAATGCAAGGTCGAAATTGGTATACATTCTGCCGCCGTCTGCCATTGCAGGGTCAACAATGACGACGGTATTTTCATTCCTGAATTCATCAATGAACTTGCAGACTATATCAATCTGCCGTTCGGAACCCAGATATCCGCTGTAAATGCCGTCAAAGCTTACGCCCAGACTTTTCCAATGGTTTATAAACGGTGCAAGATCACCGGTCAGGTCTCTGTAAGTGAAGCCTGTAATATCGCCCGTATGAGTTGAAAGCACCGCAGTGGGCATAACCGCAGCCTCGTGACCTGCGGCTGAAAGAATGGGGATTGCAGCAGTCAGCGAACATTTGCCTATACCTGAAACATCATGTATTGCCGCTATGCGTTTCTGACCTTTCAATTCTCTCCCACCTTTCAAATTATATTTAAAATATTATAAACCAATCAAAAGTATTTTTCAACACTTCAAACTGAAATTTTATTCAATTTTGGATTCATAGCGGTCAAAGTGGTGTTTTTTTGAAATTTGCACAAAAAACTCTTTACACTGCATAAAAAAAGTGGTAACATATATAAATCAAGTTGCTTTTAAAGCAACAAAAAAGCAAGGAGAAATCAAACATGAAAAAGATTGCAACAAAAATTGTAAGCATCCTTCTTGTGTTCACCCTTATCTTCGGCGGTGCCGCATCAACAGTTACCGCATCGGCAGCAGATATTGGAAAAACACTTGAAAAAGTAGGTCTCGGTCTTGTTGAAGTTATCTTCACAGCCCTTGTAGGCGGACTTAACGCAATTGTTCCTGACAGCCCCGATTTTGTTAAAGTTGCAGACCGCAACACAGACAACTTCTATGCAGGCACAGAGGAATGGAATGAAACAGCCGCAGATGATGCAAAGTGGTATCTCGGTCACGCAAAGGCTTCACTTATTCCCGACGCACTCAGAGAAGCCGTTAAAAACGAAGACGATCATGTAAAATCAGGTTACTATCTTGGCGGCTTTATCGACCCCAACAACGGCATGTCCAATGAAATTGAATATATCATCGACGATATGCAGGTAAGAATCATTGCAGTTAAAGACGGAGCAAACAAGAACGTTTCTGTTTTTGCAAACATTGACTGCATCGGTTTCTCAAACGGTGATATCAAAGAAATCCGCGCAGCTCTCGTTAAGCTTATGCCCGATGTGAAGTTTGACACAATCAACGTATCATCAACTCACACTCACAGCTGTATCGACACACAGGGTCTCTGGACAAACCTTTTCTCCAAACTCTTCAAGAATCTTGCTCTCTCTTACCTCCCCTTCATTGAGAAGGAAAGAGGCGCAGACCAGGAGTATATGAATTTTGTTTATGCCACAGTTGCAAATGCAATGAAGCAGGCTGTTGAATCAATGGTTCCCGGCACAATGACATATGCAGTGAAGGAAATCGGCGATGAAGAAAATTCATACTTCAACAACAAGAACAGAAGCCAGTCAACATCACTTATCGATGAGCTTGCAAGGTTTGTATTCACTCCCGATGACGAAAATGTAACTCCTACAATGATCGTTAATATTGCAGCTCACCCCGACGTTGCAGGTCTTCCTGTTGACGATGTTGATAACGGCAGAGACCTTTCAGGCGACTACATCTACTATCTCGGTAAAAGACTTGAAGAAAAAGGCTATAACTTTATGTTCTTCAACGGCGCTATTGCCGGTATCTACGAAGGCAGAGGCCCCGCAAGTGACGGTGTTCCCACAGAACGCAGATACGAAGAAACCGAGCGCTACGGCTATGAAATTGCAAACATCGCTCTCAACCTCACAAATACAGTTGAAGAAATCAAGGCAAATATGACACCCGCTGAAAAAGCAAAAATGGAAGAAGAAATGGCTATCGGCGGCGAGAATTACACACTCTGGTATGAGAATTGGGAAAAGGTTGAAGAAACAGTTGTTGAGCCCAACCTCAACATTATCATCAAAGAAGCCAAGATTCAGGTTACCAATCCCCTCATCCAGCTTGTAGGTAAGCTTAACCTTGTTAACTACACGGTTTGCAAGGAAGGTCTTAAGTACTACATCTTCGCAGAAGTTGGCTATATGGAAATCGGCGGCGTTAAGATTGCTCTTATGCCCGGCGAAATCGTTCAGGACATCATTTGCGGCGGTGACTCACTCACAGCAGAGGGCTCATTCACAGGCAAGGATTTCGAATGCGAAAGCATCTACGAACTCTTTGGTGAAGACACAATCTGCTTCGGTCTTTTCAACGATGCAATCGGCTATGTTGTTCCCGATAACGACTACACAATGGCGCTTCTCGGCGACCACTATCAGGAAATGATTTCACTCGGTAAATATGCAGGTTCCTCCATTATGAAGGTATTTGCAGAAATCGCTGAAGATCTCGGCAAATAAAATCAACTGCAACCCGACCGTTTAGTATGACACGGTCGGGTTTTTTCTTTTTAACATATTGAAATTTAATCTTATCGGTGTTAGAATAATTTCTTGTTACGCAGGAAAGGAAGTTATTGTTTTGAAATCACCGTTTAAAAAAGGTCTGTCAGACGGCATACCTATTGCACTGGGTTATTTTTCCGTTTCATTCGGTTTCGGAATTATGTCGGTGCAATCGGGTCTGACCGCTTTGCAGGCAATAATCATATCACTGACAAATCTAACCTCGGCAGGTCAGGCGGCAGGTGTAGGCATTATCGCCGCAGGCGGAACACTTGTTGAAATGGCACTGACACAGTTTGTTATAAATCTCCGTTATTCTCTTATGGGGCTTTCTCTTTCGCAGAAGCTGTCGGATAAATTTACCACTTCCCACAGAATGATGGCCTCATTCGGAATTACCGATGAGATATTTGCCGTGGCATCTTCGCAGACGGAAAAGCTTGTTCCCTCATATATGTACGGTCTTATTCTGATTGCTTCAATGGGATGGACAGGCGGCACTGCCGCAGGTGCGCTTGCGGGTCTTGGCTTACCCTCAACCCTGACAGCAGCTATGGGGATTCTGCTTTACGGAATGTTTATTGCAATTATTGTTCCTGCCGCAAGGGCAAGCAGAAAGGACTTGATTGTTATCTGCCTTGCCGCAGTATTCAGCATCGGCTGTAAATTCATTTTTCCTGCACTTTCATCGGGCTTTGCCATTATCATAAGTGCCGTCGCCGCCGCCGTTATCGGTGCACTCCTCTTCCCCATTAATCTTGCAGAAACGGAGGCTGAGGAAAAATGACAATGATACTTTATATAGCCGTTATGGCCGGCGTTACCTACCTTATACGAATGATTCCTTTTACGCTATTCAAAAAGAAAATCAAATCAAGGTTCATTCAGAGCGTTCTTTACTACATACCTTATGCAGTACTCAGTGCAATGACCTTCCCCTCAATCTTTTATTCCACGGGCAACACGGTTACCGCCGTTGCAGGTACGGTTGTTGCGGTTGTGCTGGCATATTTCAGACTGCCGCTTACGGTAGTTGCACTTTCAGCCTGCGGTGCCGCACTGGTTACCGATTTAATAATGTAAAAAAAATACACGGAGTATCTTCCGAAAGGTTGACACTCCGTGTTTCCTTTTATACAAGGGGGATTGTGTAGTTGTAATCGGTATACCATGCACTTGCGGAGTAGCTTCTTGCACGAAGCTCTACTCTGTCATCATAAACTTCAAACTGATAACCCGTGCCGTTGGATATCCGTCCTGCACCGTTTACATACATATACGCAGGCAGATTAACGCTGTGGAACGAGCCGTCGGATTCGACACTTGCGTAATCATATTTGCCAATCTGCTCAGCGTTTTTAAAGCCAAGGTGAATGTGACCGCTGATAAGAAATACATTTTTATACTTTTTAAGAATCGCTTCAACCGCATCGGACTGGTCACCCATACCGCCTTCATCGGGCTCATACTCGTCGTCACCCCAGGATTCGGGAAGACCGTGCGAACCGTTTACGGGCCAATGGCTGATAACAAAAATCGGCTTTCCGTCTGCGGCTGCCTTTGCCATTTCAACCTCAAGCCAGGCAAGCTGTTCGGGGCTTATGTACATATCTGTATGATCATACTCACTGGCAAGAACGATAAATGTATAGCCGTTCACCTGAGTTGAGTAATATTCGTTTTCAATCTTTCTGCCGGTAATTTCCTCGGAATATTTAATGAAATATTCTCTTGCAAGGTTATAGCCTTCATCCTCGGTCCAGGTGTCGTGATTACCCTGAGCAAGAATTATATTCTTTGCAGGTGTGTAGCCTTCAAAAGCATCAACAAGCGCTTCCCATTCCTCGGCATAGCCGTGGTCGGTAAGGTCACCCGAACAAACAAGGGCATCAAGCTCACTGTCTGAATTTTCCATGTCGTCAAGAGCGAAGCCCAGCATAAACGAGCGAAATCCGTCATCCTTCATATGAATATCCGAAATCGCCGCAAAGTTCAGCCTGCAATTATCTGCATCAATGGGTTCGAATTTGCCTGCATAGTTACCCCAGATGGGGAAAGTAAAAATATTCAGCACCGAAAGAAGCACCGAAAGAAAGCCTTTGATAAAACCAATCATTTATAAATACCTCTCCTTCATTTTATAGGTAGATTATATAACATTCAGAACGATTTGTATAGCTTTGATTTATTCTTCGTTTGCAACAGTTTTCATCATTCTCTTTTTCAAAACAAAATACATCGCAAACTGCGCGAAAAAAGTAACCGCCCAGGATACGGGATAAGCCCAATAAAGGAACATAAGCGTTCTGTTCAGGGGCAGAATGAAATAAATCCAGAACAATCTGATTCCGCAGGCACCTACAAGAGAAACAATCATAGGCTCGAAGGATTTGCCCATTCCTCTTATCTGGCTTGCGGCAACATCCATAAGGGAGCAGAAGAAATAGAAAGGCATAATCAGTGCAAGACGCTGTGCACCGATTTCAATAACCTGCGGGTCATCGGAAAACAGACTTACAATCCAATCACCGAATATACATCCCACAGAGCCCATACCTATGCCCACAACAAGAGTAATCAAAATGCAATGGCGGTAAACTCTGCCGATGTTGGAATATTTTTTTGCGCCCATATTCTGTGAAGTAAAAGTCATTGTTGTCTGTGCCACGGCATTTGTGCAGGTGTAAACATAGGAATCAAAGTTTGAACCTGCGGCAATACCTGCCATAGCAACGGAACCGAAAGAATTCACCGTTGACTGAATAATAACATTTGAAACGGAGAAAAGAGAATTCTGCACACCTGCAGGCAGACCAAGACGGATTATACTTTTAAGTTCGTCTTTGTAAATTTTCAGCTTACCGATAACAAGACGGCAGGCGTTGGGCATTCTCATAAGATAAATCACAATAAATATCGCCGAAAGATACTGCGAAACAATTGTTGCTATTGCAACACCGCTTACGCCCATTTTGAAGAAAATAATCAGAACAAGATTGAGTATTACATTCACAAGACCTGAAAATGTGAGTATGTAAAGGGGTCTTTTTGTATCGCCCGTTGCTCTTATTATTGAAGCACCGAAATTATAGGCAAGAAGTCCCGGCGAGCCCATAAAATAAATTCGCAGATAAAGAGTTGCAAGCTCGATTACATCATCGGGCACACCCATAAGTCTGAGCATAAGCGGAGATGCAAAAAAACCTACCGCGCCTATAAAAAAGCCGCATATAACGCTCATAAGCATAGCCGTATGGACACATTCGTGAACGGTTTTTTCATCTCTCTCACCTATGTGCCTTGCAACCATAACACCCGCACCCATTGAAAGGCCGAGAAAAACATTGAGAAAAAGGTTGACCAGCGAACCTGTTGAGCCAACGGCGGCAAGTGCCTCTTTGCCGACAAACCTGCCTACAACAATAATATCGGCAGAATTATAGGCAAGCTGCAAAAGACCCGTCAGCATAAGCGGAACGGAAAATATCAGTATTTTCTTTAAGAACGGACCGTTGGTCATATCAAGAGAATATCTTCTTTCCATTTTCATCTCTCCAATATCAGCAAAGCTCTTTCAGAACTTCGGGAAAAAGTTCAACACTGCGCCTGAGAATGCCGTGCATATGAGCAATTGCAATACCGTAATTCGTCATGGGCACATCCAAATCTGCCGCAAAGCCCGTTCTGTACTGCATTTCACGGGCATTGAGCATACAGCCGCCGCAGTGAACAATCAATTTATATTCCGACAAATCCTCGGGGAACTCTCCCCCGCTTGTAAACTCAAATTCAAGGGCTTTGCCTGTGTATTTATTTATCCAGCCGGGTATTTTCACCGTGCCGATATCGTTGCACTGTCTGTGATGGGTACAGCCCTCGGAAATAAGGATTTTATCTCCGTCACTGAGTTTATCAAGCTGAAATGCACCGCGTACAACAGACGAAAGATCGCCTTTATAACGGGCAAAAAGAATAGAAAATGATGTAAGCGGAATGTCATCGGGCAGTACCGCCGAAACCTTTTCAAACACCTGCGAATCGGTTATGACAAGCTTGGGCTTACACGCAAGCGATGAAAGGGTTACTTCAAGTTCAGTATCGCGGCATACAACCGCCATCGCTCCGTTTTCGATAAGCTCCCTTATCACCTGCTGCTGAGGAAGAATCAGTCTGCCCTTGGGGGCGGATTCATCAATGGGAACAACAAGCACGGCAACATCGCCTATTCCAACAAGGTCTGCCACGATTTTTCTGCCGTTTTCACGGTCTTTCATCAGTCTGCCTGTCATTTCTTTAAGCTCGTTTATGTTTGTGCCTTTTACGGCACTGACATAAATTTCGTTTTCCCCTGCCTCGGGAACACTTTCAAGCAAGTCGGATTTGTTATAAGCAACAATATATTTTATGTTTTTCTTTTTGAAACGTTCAATAAGCTCCGTGTCATATGGTTGCAGACCCTTGGTTGCGTCAACGCAAAGCACGGCTATATCGGTATAATTAAGCGCCTGCACGGCTCTTTTCACACGCATTTCCCCAAGTTCTCCCTCATCATCAATACCGGGGGTATCGATGATTACCACGGGACCGAGAGGAAGAAGCTCCATTGCTTTTTTTACAGGGTCTGTTGTCGTACCTTTGACATCGGAAACAAGTGACAGTGCCTGTCCCGTCACTGCATTGACAAGGCTTGATTTGCCTGCATTACGCAAACCGAAAAAGCCAATATGAAGTCTTTCCGACGAAGGTGTGGCATTAAGACTCATTCACAAATCACCTCAGAATCTGAAATCTCTGCGGTTTGAGGCTTTGATATCCTCAATATTCTTTTCCGCAATGGCTCTGACCTTTGCACCGGGGATTTTATTAAGCTCATCACTTATCATCTCATAACCGATTTTCTTCGTCGCATCGCTTGCGTAGTCAACAAGATACTCGGTAAGTGTCATAAGTGCATTGGGATGACAGCAATTAAGAATCTGACCGTTTTTGCAAAGCATCATAAATCTGTCGCCCGTTCTTCCTTCACGGTAACAGGCAGTGCAGAATGAAGGTATATGCTTCATTTCAATTAGCCAGCGCACAACCTCATCAAGGGTTCTCTGGTCGGAAACATCAAACTGTTCGGAATCATGCGGTCTTTCTTCCTCGGTATAACCGCCGACGGAAGTTCTGGAAGCACCGCTGATTTGCGAAATACCAAGCCTGAGCGCTCTGCCTCTCACCTGCTCGGATTCTCTTGTGGAAATAATCATTCCCGTATAAGGAACAGCAATTCTTATGCAGGCAATAAGCTTTTCAAAAAGGTCGTCTGAAATACCGTTATCAAAGGTATCGGGGTCAATATCATCTGCCCTTTTGAGTCTGGGAACACTGATTGTATGAGGTCCTACGCCGTGAACTGCTTCAAGGTGTTCGGCGTGCATAAGCAGACCTGCAAATTCATACTTGTAAAGTTCAAGACCGAAAAGCACACCCAGACCTACATCGTCAATGCCGCCTTCCATAGCTCTGTCCATAGCTTCGGTGTGGTAGTCATAATCGTGCTTGGGGCCTGTGGGATGAAGCTTGAGATAGCTTTCTTTATGGTAGGTTTCCTGAAAAAGAATGTATGTGCCTATACCTGCATCCTTGAGCTTGCGGTAATTCTCAACGGTTGTTGCGGCAATATTCACATTAACCCTGCGGATTGCACCGTTTTTGTGGTTAATGGAATAAATGGTTTTTATGCTTTCGAGGATGTACTCAATGGGATTATTCACGGGGTCTTCGCCTGCTTCAATAGCAAGACGCTTGTGGCCCATATCCTGCAAAGCGATTACCTCACGGGCAATCTCTTCCTGAGTCAGTTTTTTGCGTGCAATATGCTTGTTTTTAAGGTGATAACGGCAGTAAACACAGCCGTTTACACAGTAGTTTGAAAGATAAAGAGGGGCAAACATAACAATTCTGTTGCCGTAGAATGCAAGCTTGATTTCCTCTGCAAGCTTATACATAGCTTCAATTTTTTCGGGAATTTCACATGCAAGAAGCACCGATGCCTCTCTGTGATTAAGACCTGCGCAAACAGTACCCTCTGCAGTTTTCTTGGGTCTTGCTTTTTCAAGAATACTGTCAATGAGTTCTGCGTTGTTTTTGTTTTGCTCTGCATATTCGAGAGTAGCAAGAATTTCTTCGTTGTTGATAAATTCTTCCGCTTTAAGTGATTTGGGATTATAAATTGCCATAACATTACTTCCTTTCTTAGGGTCAGCTTTGCTTCCCGTCAGATAATTATATCTTGATATGATCGCCTCTGTCCGTGACGATTTTGCAGCCTATGCTTTCCATACGGCGTTCAAGTTCAGCCTTGTTTTCGGCTGCTTCCGCACCGCCTGTGAGTTTATTGTTGTAGAGTTCATATTTACCCTTGACATCCGAGGGTGAAAGATTGGGCATCACTACATTTGCACCTGCAAGTACACCTTTTTCCCTGCCAAATGAATCTGCCGTACCCAATGCCGTTGTGGAGGGCAAAAGAACAGAGGGCAACATAAGCCTTACGATTGAAAGAAGAAAACAGGTAAGCTCAACCGAGCCTGCACTTTCCTCTGCAAAAGGTGTATCTCTGTGAGGCAAAAACGGCCCTATACCGCACATTTCGGGTTTAAACTGTTCGATAAACTTCAAATCCTTCGCAAGTGTACGTGCTGTCTGATATGGCGAACCTACCATAAAACCGCAGCCCGTCTGGAAACCGATATCCTTGAGATTTTTCAGGCATTCCATACGGTTATCAAACGACAGTTCCGCAGGATGAAGTTTTTCGTAATGCTCTTTATCTGCCGTTTCGTGGCGGAGAAGATATCTGTCTGCACCCGAGTCAAAAAGTCTCTGATAGCTTTCACGGCTTCTTTCCCCGAGAGAAAGCGTAACAGCGCAGTCGGGATATCTGCGTTTTATTTCTTCGACGGTTGAACATATGAAGTCATCCGTAAAATGAGAATCCTCGCCGCCCTGCAGCACAAAGGTGCGGAATCCCAAGGGATATCCTTCATCGCAGCAGGATAAAATCTGTTCTTTTGTGAGTCTGTACCTGTCGCATTTTCTGTTGCTGCGCCGTATGCCGCAGTAAAGGCAGTCGTTTTTACAGAAGTTGCTTATTTCGATAAGACCTCTGATAAAAACGGATTTTCCGTAGATTTTCTGCTTTGTTTCAAAGGCTTTTTCCGCAAGTATACGGGCATATTCTTCGTTCCTGTCAACAATAAGGGTTTCATACTCATCGAGAGTCAGCGTGCGGTTTTTTTCAAGTTTATTAATTAATTCAATCATTGAAAATCTTGTTTGAATATGCGGTTTTGACGCTTATTCCGTCAAGCTTACCGATTTTACCCGAAAGCTCGGCAATAACATCCTGCTGTGCATCAACGGCAATACTGACAATGCTCAGGTTTCGCTCCTTATAAGGCAGACCCATTCTGCCCACAATACAATCGCCGAATTCGTGAAGCAGTGAATTAAGCTTTTCGACGGAATCTCTGTTTTCAACAATTATTCCGATAACCGCAATTCTTTTTTCCATAATCAAACACTCCGTATAAAAAATTAAACCGCACCCGAAAAAAGGCGCAGTTCAACCGTAATTTCAATATTCAGGTTTTTATGCACCTTTCACTCGGAAATTACCTTATGTCAGGATACGTTAATTATACCCTTTTTTTCGGTTTCTGTCAATGTAACTGTCTACAAAAAGTGCAAATTCAACTTGACCAAATCGGGCAAAAGTGATAGACTATCGGTTTGGAAGAGAGGAATATTTTATGGAAAGTAAAATTCAAGCAAAAAAAGAAAGTAAGATTATATTTATATGCTGGCTGGCATACACTGCCGCTTATGTGGGAAGACTCAACTTCAACGCATCCATAGTTGCGATTATTTCCGATTTGGGAGTTACCAAAGCGGATGCAGGTCTTGTAAGTTCATTCTTTTTCTTTGCATACGGTGCAGGGCAGCTTGTAAACGGCATACTTTCAAAAAAATACAACGCAAGGATAATGATATTTATTTCGCTGATTTGCTCTGCGATTTTCAACCTGCTTATGCCTGTGACGGGAAACATTTCCGCAATGAAATTTATCTGGATGGGTAACGGCATCGTGCAATCCGTTTTATGGAGCACACTTATCAAAACTCTTTCTGACTATGTTTCGGATAAAAAATTACCCAAAGCAATCCTGGCTATGAGCACTACCGTGGCAATAGGCACACTCATTGCCTACGGCATATCTTCGCTTTCGGTAAACTTCGGCACATGGCAGGCTGTTTTCTACGTTGCAAGCATCGTGCTTGTTATCAGTGCTTTTGTATGGCTCACTCTTTTCGGCAAAGCACCTCAGAAGCTTGAACAAACCGAAACGGAAAAGAGTGAAAAAATCAAAACGCCGAAGATTGTTTTACTGGCACTCTTTATCACCGCATTTGCGGGCATTGCCAACGGTTTCATAAAAGACGGCATCAATACCTGGGTGCCTTCCGTGCTTTATGAAGAATTCGGTGTATCTCAATCATTCTCAATTCTTCTCACCTTATTCCTGCCTATGGTTTCAACAATGGGCGCCGCAATTGCAAAGAAGGTTCACGAAAAAATCCCCTCTCACGCAGGTATGAATTTTATCTTCTACACCTTCTCGGCGCTTCTTTGCGGCGGAATTCTTCTTTCTTTGAAAATACACAGCATTATTGCCGTCATGCTTTGCTTTGTCTGTGTTGCCTGCGGAATGGCAATGATAAACAACGTAATCACAAGTATGTTTGCCCTTGATTACCGCAGACTGCTCAACGCCGGTTTTGCAGCAGGTCTTCTCAATACATTCTGCTATGTGGGCAGTACGGTTACCTCCTATTCCCTTGGTGCGGTTGCACAGTCAAGCGGCTGGAATGCGGTATTCCTCATTATGCTGGGTGTCTGCGGCTGTGCAGCAGCAGTATGCCTTATCGGAATAATAAGCGAAAAGAAAATGAAGGTGAAACAGAATGATAAGATTTGAATGTGATTACCTTGAAGGTGCGCATCCCGAAATACTGAAAAGACTTACCGAAACCAATTTCGAGCAGACAATCGGTTACGGGTGTGACGACCACTGCCAAAACGCGGCTGAACTGATAAAGAAAGCCTGCAATTCCCCTGACAGTGATGTTCATTTTCTTGTTGGCGGTACGCAGACAAACACAACCGTGATTTGTGCAGCATTACGCCCTCATCAGGGAGTTATAAGTGCGGAAACCGGTCATATAAATGTTCACGAAAGCGGTGCCATTGAAGCAACGGGGCACAAGGTTTTATCAATCCCCTGTACCGACGGAAAGCTTACCGCAAAAGTTGTTGACGAATACCTGACCTCTCACACAAACGACCTTAACCGTGAGCATATGGTACAGCCCGGAATGGTTTATATTTCATACCCCACGGAATGCGGTACGCTTTACACAAAGCAAGAACTCGCAGATATTTATTCCGTATGCAAGAAAAGCGGTGTTCCTCTTTATATCGACGGTGCAAGAATGGGTTACGGCCTTGCTTCCGACGGATGTGATATGACACTTGCAGATATCTCAGCAAACTGCGATATATTCTATATCGGCGGAACAAAAGTCGGTGCTCTGTTCGGTGAGGCACTTGTCATAAACAACAATAATCTGAAAAAGGATTTCCGCTATTTTATAAAGCAGAAAGGCGGACTCCTTGCAAAAGGCAGACTTCTGGGCATTCAGTTTGAGGTGCTTTTTGAAAACGGACTTTACTTTGAAATTTCAAAGCACGCTATCAACTGTGCAAAACGCATACACGATATTTTCGCTGATTGCGGCTATGAATTTCTTTCCGACTCAAAAACAAATCAGCAATTCCCCATTTTACCCGACAGTGAACTTGAAATTCTTTCAAAAGATTTCACTTATGATTATTGGTGTTCTATGGGTAACGGCAGAAGCGCGGTGCGTTTCTGCTCAAGCTGGGCAACAACGAAAGAAAATCTTGATGCGTTGGAAAAAGCAGTTAAAACACTCTGATAAAAGTTTAAGAGAGATATCGGTTGATATCTCTCTTAGTTTTTGTTAAACGACAAATTGATTTTTTATAATGAGAAATAAATTTTTTAAAAATTTCCAAAGTGCCTCAAAGTAGGAAACTTCCCATCTTTCCGTGGTATTCAAATTCTCACTTGTCATAGGCAAAATTGTATTGTCACTTTCGTTATATACGAGGTACTGAGGATATTCGGAGCTGCTGTCAACAGTAAAACCTTCATTATTAACAATATCACTGACAAGACCGTTAACACACGAAGGAAAGTCTTTGTGATACAAATTTTTTATAAACCATGTTGTATCGGGAGATAAACATGTTGAAGCGTCAATTTGTCGGTCAGGAGAAATATATTTTACTGTTTGATTTTCAATCGCATTAAATACATATTCGTCTGAAAATGTTTCTGCCGTGAGTGTTGCCGTTGCACCGAAGCCGCTTTCTTTTACCGTTACAGTAGCATCGGATAAATCATCGGAATTCTTTGTAATGGGAACACTCTGCATTCCGTATTTAACAATATTTGAAAATTCAATCCCCTTTTCTTCCTGAGCCTTAACGGTATCCTCAAAAGTGAGCTGAACAGTGTTGCGGTATGTTTCAATCTTTTCAATAAGTCCTGCATATTCGGTAAGGTCGGAACCGTAAAAAACAGTTTCCATCGCTTTGTCAAAATCATCTATGCTGACCATACTCCAATATCCGGGAAATGAGCCGTAGCTTTCAATAAGAATTCTCGGGAATATGTCAAGATAAATATCCTCTAAAACATTTTCAACAGCCCAGCTTACAATATCAAGACCGTAGGTTTTGTTCATCAGTGTAACAAAAGCCTGAATAAACTCCGTAATATATAACTCCGTGTTCAGATCAACATCATATATATATCTGTTAATTCCATCGGGATGCAAGAAAAGCTCGCCCGTAAAAAGCCTGCTGCACTGAGTTGCACCATAAAAAGCGCTGGCATAGTGAATTACCTCACTGACATGCTCGCCATCATATTTCTGCATATAAGCGGCAACAATGTTTGAGCCGAGGCATCTGCCGTAAAGAGCAACTTCTTCGGCGCCGGTTACATACATTACATCTTCGATATATTTATGAAGTGTGTCTGCAATTGTAAGCGGAGACAAGCGCCAGTCATATTCAAAAATGTATTCTGTTACACCGTATTTTCCGTTTACCTTTTTATCTGCGAGAGTTTCGCGCGACCAACTCCAGCCAATATAACTGCCGTCATCCACTTCACCGTTTTTATTCAATGCAGGCTTGCTGAGAATCGGAATAACGCATTCATAGAGGACGTCGCAGAATTCATCCCACTGCTGAGTGAAAAACGCTTCAGCAAAAACCGGAAGAAATATCTCTGCTTTTTCTTCTATGTATCCGTCGGGAATCTGAAACGGAAAAAGCTGTTCAACATTTCCGTTTTCGTCTTTGCGATAAATTTCTTCGCCGGTTCCGACGACATGAACAACAGGGATATCAGCCCCGTCAACCGTCGCAAAAGAAATCGGGGCTATGCATAAAACTCCGGTTAAAAGTATAGTCAGACTCAGTATAAAAGCAATAAACTTTTTCATTATCTGTCTCAATCTCCTTTTTTCACAAATAATATATATATTAGCGAAAAATAAAATTTTTTCAATAGTCACATTTAACAAACAGTCTAATTTCAAAAAATCTTTATTCGGCTCCATTGTTTTGACATTCCGTTGTCTTTTTGTCGCAAGTGTTTTTCAGATATATTTCAGTGGTTATAAAAACAGATAGTACCCCACGGCTTGCCGGGGGCGAACAAAAGCAAGGCTGTGACATCATATCACAGCCTTTTTTCTTATTTTATTGCGTTATAAATTCTTTCTCGGCAGTTGTTATCCTTATAAAGGAAGAAGCCGTCCATTCTGCTCTTATAGGGTTCCTGAGGCTCAAAATTATTTTTGATACATATTTCAAGCTGTTCAATAAGCTCGTCTGCCGTTTGAGTAAAAGGTCCGAAACCTTCTTCCATAGGTAAATCAAGCTTTCTGTAACCGTGAGAAACACCTGCCTTGAACATATCATAATCCGGCACAAAATATATAACGGGACAGTTCAGATAAACCGAATCAAAAACAATCGACGAATAATCCGTTATCATAAGGCGGTATTCATCCATTTTTGTATCAAATCCGTCAAGGCATATTCTGTCGCTTGCCACCTCAAACAAATCATTGTAGCATTTGAATATAGGGTGATTCTTGAAATCTAAGTAAAGGTCATATTTTTCAAGAAGTCCGTTCAGCTTTTCAGAATTGAGAACAGCATTTATTTCTTTGTAAAACGCAGAATTAAGAAAAGCATTTCTCAGCTCAACACGGCTGTTATTGACAAGGGGACCTATGAGATTGCTTCTCCACGACGGTGAAAAAACAATTCTGTTTTTCTTTTCTCCGCCTGCCTGCATAAAGTCATATCGGGGCATACCGCTCTTTATGAGGTCGCTTTCGTCATAGCCGTAATTCTTTGTAAAATTCTCAACCTCAAATCCGCTTGAAACAACAACTTTATCGATGATGCAACGCTCTTTTGAATACATATTTTTGAGAGTTGCGTGAAGAAGTCCGTGTTGAAGATAAACAAGCTCATACTGAGCAAGGTCGGAATACCAACGCATGGGACCTGCTCCGAAAGGACAAACATTTGAAAGATTTGAGAATGAGGTTATCAGTTTTTCACAGCTGAAATAATAACCCTTATGCTTTCTTGAACCGAACCAGATTACATTTTTCTGTTCATCAGGTTCAAACTTTTCATTCAATGTATCTCGGTCACATTCGTTGAGCACATAAAGACGCTTTACACCGTCGTTGATTTTTATATCGTGTTTGAATTGGTCGTAGGCATTGTCATAAACCCCGTATCGGTCAAGATAAAGCCACACTCTTTCTTTTTTCAGCTTATAAAAATGACCCAATGCACGGTAGAATATTATACGCGGATTGATTCTGAGATAATAAATAAGATTGAACAAAGCAACCACGGTCATATAGAGATATCCGCCGTGGAATTTATCCGAAAGAATCTCAAAAACTCCGTCTTTCTCTCTGTAACACTTACCGCCGTTAAAGAACACCCTTTTCTTTTTTCCCCTTTGCAGAGGTATGTGATGTCCGTAATAGTAACCGATTTTATAAGGCTTGCCGTTGATTACAACTTCAAGTTCAAATGTCTTCACATTGCTTACGTCAAGGTTAAGTCTGAAGCGCCAGAAAACAGCCGTTTTAATGCCTGCGTGATACTGCTCGTGCTCGGAATGAGTCAGTTCAACCTTATGCCTTTTGCCGTCACAGATAATATTGAGTTCGGGCATATCGGTATACATAAATACAGGTGATTTGAGAAAAGCATCCATATTGAGCATACCGTTTGAAACACCGAATTTATTGACAACTGCAGTTACTTTTTTTGCGTGATAGATTTCTTCACCTTTGAAAGAAAGCGAAAGTTCATCACCGCAATCAAGGCTGATATTTTTGCTGCCTTTGAGTCTGAGAAGAAAGTGCTTATGATAAAGGTCCATTGCAGGACGTTTGATGATAACCTCATCGTCAATTCTGTTTATAAGCGCTTTAATTCTGGAAACTGCCTTTTCAAACTCCTCTGCGGTGTAATGATAAGGCAGAAGCACATCCGAGGTACTTTTCCAGGTAATATCATGAAGATAAAAAGCCTGAAGGTAAGCGGGAACTTCGTTTTCGGGATACATATTGAAGAAAGTTTCCCACATATTCATCGTATCTTCGAATATGTAGTAAGCGTTGCTTATGGAGCTTGTTGCAGCACCCGGTCTGCGCAGATAACGGTATTCGGGGCCTGCACAGTAACCGATAGTCATCTTTTCTTTCAGGGTTGTAAAAATATATTTCTGGTCCTCATGGAATTTAAGCTTTGTGTCAAACAGAATATCCGAACCGTCTGTTTTGTTTTTGACACAAATATTCATTGTGGATTGCGCTATGTAGCAATTGTCACCTTCGTTAAGGTCATAAATACCCGACTCTTTCAACACACGGTATCTGTAATGCACACCGAGAGCTTTGCCGTTGCGGTAAGGCACGATTTTGTACGTTACAAGGTCGGTTTCATCATAGTGTTCTTCGAAGAATTCGTAAACACTTTTAAGTGTATCATCGGTAAGAGTGTCATCCGCATCAAGGAAGAAGATATACTTACCCTGTGCCAGCTCTATGCCTTTATTTCTCGCACTGGAAACACCGCCGTTTTCCTTTGCAAAATAAACTATATTCTGATATTCCTCGGCAGCTCTTTCGCAAATTTCACCGCCGTTATCGGATGAACCGTCATTGATAAAAATGATTTCAAAATCACTCTTGTCCATAGACTGATTCATCAGGCTTTCAACACAGCCTTTAAGATATTCTTCGCAATTATAAACCGGGATAACAACCGAAACTTTATATCTGAAATCGGACATAATTTCATTCCTTTATCAGTATTTTTCTAATATATTACAATATTCGATAAAAAAAATCAAGTGATTATTGGGTTTTGACCGCATTGACACAAAAGGCAATAAAGTGTATCATAGCTTTACAGTATAATTTGTCAGATTGTGCAAGAAAGGAAAAACTATGAGGAAGTTCGATATAGTTGTTTGCGGTGCCGGACCGGCAGGCGCGGCCTTCGCCATGACTGCACCCAAAGATATGAAAATTCTTTTGCTTGACGGCACGGTTAACCCCAAGCCCTGCGGCGGTCTGCTTGCACCCGATGCGCAGAAAGCTCTTGCAAGCTTTGAGCTTACTCTGCCCAAGGAAATTCTTGTTGACCCTCAGATTTTTTCGGTTCGTACCATTGATATGAAAACGGGTCTTGTAAGAAGATATCAGCGAATGTATATCAATGTTGACCGTGATAAATTCGATAAATGGATGGTTTCCCAAAGCGGCGGCAACGTTGAAATTGTTAAAGCAAGGCTTACGGGCTGTAAAAAAATAAGCGACGGCTTTGAGGCAGTGTGCAAAGCTGAAAACGGCGATGAATTTACCGTCACAAGCAAATATATCGTTGGTGCAGACGGCGCAAATTCCATTGTAAGGCGCACGTTTTTCCCTAAACTTAAAACCCGTCAGTATGTAGCGATTCAGCAATGGTTCAACATTGACGAAAACACTCCCGACCCGTTTTATTCCTGCATATTTGACCCCGAAACAAGC